>NZ_JBVIGN010000007.1:283900-422692 GCF_055570785.1 Streptomyces sp. NPDC031100 | reverse complement strand
CTCTCCGCCGGTCACTCCTCCATCTCCCTTGGGGGTGTGCGCGAACGGCTTCTCCCCTCCGGCAGGCGAAGACCCCCCCCCCCCCCCCCCTCTTCCCCCCCCCCCCCCCCCCCCCCCCCCCCAGGAGCCCGCAAGACCCGGTCAGGAAGCGGCGTTGGGGTGAAGGCCGAGGCCGGTGCCGTGGTGGGCGCGTGCCTTGCCCAGGTAGGCCGTCACGCGGTCGAGGGCGTGGGTGTCGTCGGTGGACTTCGGGGCGAGGAACTGGGGATAGACGAGCTCCGGTGCCAGGATGGCGCCGTCGCCGAGCCGGCCGTAGAGGTTCTCGACCTGTCCGCGCACCCAGTCCTCCATGGGGGTGCAGTCGAGCCAGAACGGCATGTGCATGCCTTGTTCCTGGATGGTGTCCACCGTGTGCTGGACGGCGTCGGCGATCGCCTCCGCGCGGGTCATGATCTGGATCGGCAGCCGTTCGGGGGCGAAGTGGGCCATGTCCGCAGCGGTGTCGGTGTCCTGCTCGGCATCGCCCCCGTCGGACCCGAGCAGTGTCGCGGCCAGGTGGCGGGCGACGACGGGTGAGTAGTGGAAGCCGTCGCGATAGGTGCCGGTGGCGAAGACGAGACCGGACAGGGAGCACGTACCCAGGAGGGGGAAGCAGTCCAGCGGGATGGGACGGGAGCCTGACATCAGGTGCTGGATGCGGCCGAAGGCCAGGGTGTGGTCGATCTGCTCGCATGCCTCGCGCATGAGGGTGTGGGTGGAGCCGAGTTCGGGTCCGGTGATGGGGGTGGTGGTGATGAGGTTGGTGGCGCCGATGTAGTGGTGGCCGGGCGTGGCCAGGGGGATGACGTGGATGCCGCAGGTGGCGGCGCGGTTGGGGGTGCGCAGGACGTGGCGCGGTCCGGGCCCGCTGGTGACAGTGCGGGACACCTGCACGGACACGCCGGTGCCGTAGAGCATAGGTGGCACCGCGCCCGGGGGCAGGACGCCGTCGGCCAGGGAGCCGCTGGTGGCGCCCGCGGCCAGGACGACGGTCCCGGCGGACAGCGTACTGTCGTCCGCCAGCCGCACCCCGGTCACCGCCCCGGCGCCGGCCAGCAGCTCGCGTGCGGTGCCCGGCACCATGCGCACGCCCAGGTTGAGGGCGGCCGATTCCAAGGCGGCCAGGAGGACACGGGCGTCGACGAAGCCCTCGCGCTCCAGACGCAGGACGAGCAGCGGACGGGCCTGGCTGCGGGGTGCCAGGCCCTCCACGTCCCGGGGGTCGACCATCTCGTGGGGCTCACCGTGGTCGGCCAGGGCTCGTCGCATCGCCTGGAAATTGTCGGTCGCCACCGCTCCCGACCGGCCCCCGAGGAGGACGTAGGTGCCCTGGGCATGCGAGGCCAGCAGGGTACGGCCGGCGGGGGCGTCGGCGGTGTCGGCGAGCATCTCCAGCCACTGCGGCCATGCGTCCAGCGCCCGGCGGGCCAGGGCGAAACGGGCCAGCGCGGCGGGATGGCGGGCGGTGTAGCGGGTGACTTCGCCGAAGCAGTTCAGCATCGCCCCTGCCGCGGGCGTGGCCGCCATCGGCCGGCCCGGCGGCCCCACGACCACCACACGCAGCCCCGGTGACTGCCGTGCGACCTCCACCGCCACGGACAGTCCCAGCACCCCGTTGCCGACCATCACCACATCAGCACTGCGGGCTCCGGCCGTCACGGCTGGATCTCCAGCTGCACCCCGCCGCTGCTGCTCCGCAGGCCGGAGGTCAGGCAGTCCGTGGGCAGCTGACTGGGCATTGCGAGCACAGTCCTCTGCGCGGCCCGTCCTTCCCCGCGGCCATCGACGACCCGTCCCGACAGTCTGGTGAGGGTGACGCCCGTGAGGTGCAGGACGGTGGCGTCGTCGTAGACGATCTGCGAGCGGTGGTGATCGGCGTACCGGACGGTCTCCACCGTGCGCGCGCCGCCGCCTCCGAGGCAAGACAGTCCGGACGAATCCGAGTCGACGGACCCAGTGGCCGCTACGGTCCGGCCGGGCGCGACAGCGCAGGTGTACTGGTCGTCCGAGTGGACGTGGACCGGCCGCGGGAGGAGGGTCAGGGGTGGGTCGTACACGGTCGTCCTGCTGCCCGAGCACGTGACACCCCCGTCCCCCTCGGCGCGGGCCTGACCGGCAGGAGCCCACACCAGCGAACACCCCACCAGGACCAGGGAACTCAGCGCCACCACCGCACCACGCCCACGCATCATGCATCCTCCGGGGAGACTCGGACCGCCACTGCCCCCTGCCTACCCCTGAGTCCCGCAATCGGCACCGGCTTCCAGTAGCGCGCGGACCGCGCACGCGCCACCCGCGTGCCACTTGTCTCACGAATGACTCATGGGCCCTCGGCCCTGGCGACCAGCGACATGCGGCAGTCCTTCCTGAGGACGGATAGGGGGAAGCGTTCGCGGATCACGGAAGGGGTTCTTCCTACCCACGGCCCCTGCGCGCCAGCCTCGCCGCCACTGACCACCGCAGCACGTCCCCGAACACGCGCCCCCGAACGGCACCCCTTCGCGCCTCTCCCGCGCACCGGCTGCGGCTACCAGGCTCGCCGTCCGGGCGTGGAACGGCCGCCTTCATCCACAGGCGGGATGTCGCGCTCTGCTTTCATGATCTCTTCTCCTCGGATCACTGTCGGAGGCGTTGAGGCAGATCTGCTGCAGGTCGGCGGCCAGGGACGCGGTCTCGAGCAGCGGACATCCATCACCGATCACCGCGCTGCCGGCGCTCGAACTCAGGGATGTCGACGGTTTGCTGAGGACCGCTGTCCTTGCCCTTCACGGAGGCAAGTCGATGCCGCAGGCCACCAGCATGTCGTC
The DNA here is from genome assembly GCF_055570785.1 of Streptomyces sp. NPDC031100. Lineage (NCBI taxonomy): Bacteria > Bacillati > Actinomycetota > Actinomycetes > Kitasatosporales > Streptomycetaceae > Streptomyces > Streptomyces sp. NPDC031100. Next base: position 419,846 of record NZ_JBVIGN010000007.1, on the reverse strand, counting down.
CCGGGACGCTGCATCGTATTCAAGTTCCCGCGCTCTATATCCCTGGCATTCAGCTTTGTACCCTCCTCCCTTCCTGGAATTCAGTGCGGGAGCCGTGAGGTGGCCGGTGAGCGGGGCTCGGTGTCCTCTGCACGTGTGACGGGTGGCAGGTAGTCCTGCACCAGGGTTCGCTGCCACCATGCGCCGGTCCGCAGGAGTTCTGGCCATGTGGTGAAGCGGTAGGCGTAGAGGCGGGCGCGCAGGAAGGTGGGCGGGGCAGCGGGGAAGGGATTGCGGCGCAGGAGCCGTACGGTGGGGGCGTCGTTGTCCAGGAGGCGGACGAGGAGGGCCACGAACCATTCGGTGGCGTACGCGGGCGAGAGCGCGGCGAACCACATCAGCCAGTCGAGCCGCAGGTGGTAGGGCGCCACCTGCGGCGGCAGCCGCCGTCTGTCGCCGGGCTTGCCCTTGAACTCGTACTCCTTCCACTGCGTCTCTTCGGTGAGGTCCGCCTCGTCGGTTCCCTCGATCACCACCTCGTAGCGGACGCGGCTGACGCTGCCGAACGCCCCGTAGGTGTTGACCAGGTGCAGCGGGTTGAAGGAGGCGTTCATCCGCTGGTGGCGGGAGAACAGGTTGCGGACCGGCCAGTAGCTGAGGACGGCGACCAGGGCGGTCATGGCGAGCACCAGGCCCATGTACCAGGCCGGCGTCGTTTCGAAGGCCGGTGGCTGCTTGGGCAGGGGCAGAAGGTGTGCGGCGCGCACGTCGTCGATCGCGGACACGGCGAGCAGGATGGCCAGCCAGTTCAGCCAGGCGAAGTTGCCGGACGCCACCAGCCACAACTGGGTGACGACGATGAAGGCTGCCGCCCAGCTGGCCACGGGCTGCGGGGCGAACAGGGCGAGCGGGGCGCCCAGTTGCGCGAGGTGGTTGGCCGCGACCTCTGCCCGGTGCACCGGGCGGGGCAGGTGGTGGAAGAACCAGCTGAGGGGACCAGGCATCGGCTGGGTCTCGTGGTGGTAGTACAGGCAGGTCAGGTCACGCCAGCAGCGGTCGCCGCGCAGCTTGATCAGCCCCGCGCCGAACTCCAGCCGGAACAGCAGCCAGATCAGCAGCCCGAGCACGAGCACCGGCGGGGCGACCTCGTCGTTGCCGAGGAAGATCGCGAGGAAGCCGGCCTCCAGCAGGAGCATCTCCCACATGAAGCCGTACCAGGTCTGCCCCACGTTGACGATGGACAGATACAGCGCCCACAGGGTGACCCACATCAGCATCGCGGCCCACAGCGGCACCAGGTCCGCCGCACCCGCCGCGACAGCGGCGGACAGCAGCGCGCCGGTCCAGGCGACGAGAGCGAAGAAGCGGTCCGAGTAATACCACTGGAAGATGCTCGGTGCCCGCCGGAAGGGCACGGACGCCACGAACCGCGGAACAGGCAGCAGTCCCCGCTCGCCGATCAGCGCCCGGAACTGCAGGGCGGAACTGACGAAGGCCACAGCGTAGAGCGCGGCGAGGCCCCGCTGGAAGACCAGCCTGCTCAACCAGTAGTCGGGGTTGGTGAACCACTGCATGGTCGGGGTCCTCCACGCGGCGTCGATCGTCGGCTGTCCCTCTGGCTGCGGACGGCCGGACAAGGGCCGGGCGATCCCCCGTGTCCTCGGCCGCACCAGAGCCGCATCAGCCGATGGCTCCGCCCACAACGCGCACCGCCGGTGCGAGCGAGGAGATCCACGGCCTGTGCGCAGCCGCGTGGATCACAGTCGTTCCTGCGACGGCAGAGCCGCTCGTTGGTCGGGCTCGGGCTGGGGATGACCACTCGCCCTCAGCAGAGGCGCTGCGTGGCGCTCGGGACGGTGGGTCCCCTCGGCCGGGACGCGGCTGCGGAGTGCGCCGACGTCGCCGGACACAGGGATGGGGCGACGTGCCACCAGCCGTCCGACCCAGCGCCGGCCGCAGCGTTCGCAGGGTGGGGCGCCATCTGGGGTGTAGGGGGAGGGGACGGGTGTGTTGTCCCGGTAGAAGTACTCCCATTAGGCGTCGAGGGCGTCCCGGTAGCGTTGGACGTCGTAGTCGACGCTCCAGCGGTGCCAGCACATGCCGCAGGTGAACTCGACACGTTCGACGGCAAGTTCTGTGATCACTGCCCGGCACCTCCTGTCTGGTCAGGGGATACGGCTCGTGGTGCGGCGAGGGCTGCGGCGAGCGTGGGGTAGAGGGGAATGACCCGGGTGATCCTGCTGACTCGGAGGATCCGCGCCACCCGCCCTTCGGGACAGACCAGCCGCAGCTCCCCTTGGTCCTCGTGCAGCAGGGTGCGGATGGACATGAGGGTGCTCAGTCCGTCGACATCGGCGTAGGTCAACTCGGACAGGTCGGCGATCAGGTTGAGGGAATGCTTGTGCCGCCCGGTCACGTCTGCCACGAAGTCACGCAGCTGGTGGGCGGTCGTGCTGTCGAGTTCCCCCTTGATCTCCGTCACGGCCCAGCCGTCCTCCCAGTGCGACGCCAGGAACAGAGCCATGATCCTCTCCGCCTCCCGCCGCTCGATGCCCGTCGTCGGGCCGCCGCACGGGCGGCGCTGCAGCACGTGCGGCGGCCTTACTGCATGTCCTGGGTACCTGTACGGTTCGTCCCTCCTTTCTGTCGCTCATCTCTTCGCGGCGGTCAGCTCGTGATCTGCTTGGCTTCTGCGTCTCCCCGGCTGATCTCGATGCGGCGCGGCTTGGCCTCCTCCGTCACCGGGATGTGCAGGGTGAGCACGCCCGCGTCGTACTTCGCGCTGATCTGCTCCAGATCGAGCGACTCGCCCAGGAAGAGCTGGCGGCTGAAGACGCCGTGCGGCCGCTCGGCCACGAGCAGGTCGGCTTCCTTGGCGTCCGGGCCGAGTCGCTCCGCCCGTACGGTCAGGACGTTGCGCTCGACGTTGAGATCGACGGTGTCCGGGTCGACGCCGGGCAGGTCGAAGTGGACGATGAAGGCGTCCCCGCTCTGGTAGGCATCCATCGGCATGGGGGCCGGCCGGGCGAGGGTGCCGAACATCTGCTGGGTGAGCCGGTCGAGGTCCCGGAAGGGGTCCGTGCGGATGAGCACCATCGTTCAGCTCCTTTCGCCTGGTGGGAACCGGTTCGTTGGCACTTCGCCGGTCCGGGCTCCGGGAGCCCGGAGTGCCTTCGACAATCCCTATACCTCGTTCCGTCAGACTTGACAAGAGGGCGCTCAAGTTTTATCCAGACTTATAGGCAAGTTGGTCCGAAGTCGCAGCTCACAGCGGTCGAGGAGGTGGCCTGGATGGAGGTGCCGGACCTGTATGAGGTGCTGGGGGTGGAGCCCTCGGCCACGGTCGAGGTGATCATCTCCGCCTTCCGGCGTCAGGTGCGGGAGCTGCGCCCCGACACCCGGGTGGATTCGGTCACGGCGGAACGGTTCGGGCGGCTGCGCTCGGCGTATGAGACGCTGCGCGATCCCCTTCGGCGCGCGGCCTATGACCAGACGTACGAGCGGACATACCGCAGCCCGGCCGAGTCCCCTCGGGCTCCGGCACCGCCCCGGCCGCCCCGCAGATTCGTCGTCGTACTCGGCACCACAGCCCCCGAACCGCCGTTGCGCGCGGGACCGGTCCGATGGGAGCCCCACAGGTGAACGAGGCCCTGGCCAGCAGGGCCTGGACGAGGAGGGAGATTCCAGATGGCGCGTCCGGTCGGTATTGACCTCGGTACGACGAACTCGGTGGTCTCGGTCCTGGAGGGCGGCGAGCCCACCGTCATCACCAACACGGAGGGAGCGCGGACCACGCCGTCGGTCGTGGCGTTCGCCAAGAACGGCGAAGTTCTCGTGGGCGAGGTCGCCAAGCGGCAGGCGGTGACCAACGTGGAGCGCACCGCCCGCTCGGTCAAGCGGCACATGGGGGACCATGCGTGGCGGTTCCCGGATCACGGTGACATCGATGGCAAGCGGTACACCGCGCAGGAGGTATCCGCCCGGGTGCTGCAGAAGCTGAAGCGGGACGCGGAGGGATACCTGGGCGAGGACGTCACCGACGCCGTCGTCACCGTGCCCGCGTACTTCGACGACGCCCAGCGTCAGGCGACCAAGGAAGCCGGGGAGATCGCGGGCCTGAACGTCCTGCGGATCATCAACGAGCCGACGGCGGCTGCGCTGGCCTACGGCCTGGACAAGGAGAACGACCAGACCGTCCTCGTCTTCGACCTGGGTGGCGGCACCTTCGACGTTTCGTTGCTGGAGATGGGCGAGGGCGTCATCGAGGTGAAGGCCACCAACGGCGACACGCACCTGGGAGGTGACGACTGGGACCAGCGGATCGTCGACCACCTGGCCACGCAGTTCAAGAACCACTACGGCGTCGACCTGTCCAAGGACAAGATGGCCGTTCAGCGACTGCGCGAGGCGGCGGAGAAGGCCAAGATCGAGCTGTCCAGCTCGTCGGAGACCAACGTCAACCTGCCCTACATCACCGCCTCCGCCGAGGGGCCGCTGCACCTGGACGAGAAACTCACGCGCGCCCAGTTCCAGCAGCTGACGTCCGACCTGCTGGAGCGGTGCAAGGGGCCCTTCCACAACGCGATCAAGGATGCCGGGATCAAGGTGTCCGACATCAACCACGTGATCCTGGTGGGCGGTTCGACGCGGATGCCGGCGGTCACCGACCTGGTCAGGGAGCTGACCGGCAAGGACCCGCACAAGGGCGTCAACCCCGACGAGGTCGTCGCCGTCGGCGCCTCGCTCCAGGCCGGTGTCCTCAAGGGCGAGGTCAAGGACGTCCTGCTGCTCGACGTCACCCCGCTGTCCCTCGGCATCGAGACCAAGGGCGGCATCATGACCAAGCTGATCGAGCGCAACACCACGATCCCGACCCGCCGTTCGGAGATCTTCACCACCGCCGAGGACAACCAGCCGTCGGTCACCGTGCAGGTCTACCAGGGCGAGCGCGACATCGCCGCGTACAACAAGAAGCTCGGCATGTTCGAGCTGACCGGTCTGCCGCCGGCCCCGCGCGGCGTGCCGCAGATCGAGGTCGCCTTCGACATCGACGCCAACGGCATCATGCACGTCTCCGCCAAGGACCTGGGCACCGGCAAGGAACAGAAGATGACCGTCACCGGCGGTTCCGCCCTGCCCAAGGACGACATCGACCGCATGGTACGGGAGGCGGAGCAGCACGCGGAGGAGGACCGCAGGCGCCGGGAGGCGGCGGAGACCCGCAACCAGGCCGAGCAGCTCGTCTACTCGACGGAAAAGCTCATCCAGGACAACCCCGACAAGATCCCGGCAGACGCGAAGAGCGAGACCGAGGCGGCGCTGGCCGACCTGAAGGAGAAGCTCAAGGGCGAGGACACCGCGGCGATCCGCCAGGCCATGGAGCGTGCGGCCGAGGCGGCTCAGAAGATCGGCACGGCACTGTACGAGCAGTCGCGCGCCGAGCAGCCCACGGGCGCGCAGGCTCCGGGCGCCTCGGGATCGGACGACGAGGTGGTGGACGCCGAGATCGTCGACGACGAGAAGGGGAAGGCGGGCTGACGATGGACAACGGCCGGCTGCAGAACACCGACCCCGACCGGCTGCGGCGTCTGCTGGAGGAACGCACGGAGGACCTGCAGCGGGTGAAGGCCGAGTACGACAACTACCGCAAGCGGATGCACCGGGATCGCATGGCCGTACGTCAGATCGCCGTGGCCAACGTCCTGCGAGCCATCCTGCCCGCCCTGGACGCCGTCGACCGCACCTGCGCGCACGAGCCCATGACCCCGGGACTGCAGGACATCACCGACACCCTCCGGACGCAGCTGGGATCCCTTGGCCTGGAGGCGTTCGGCAAGGAGGGCGACCCCTTCGACCCCGCCCGGCACGAGGCCGTGGTCCATCACGTCTCCCCAGACACCGACCGGCTCATCTGTACAGAGATCCTGCGACCCGGCTACCGGCTCGGTGACCAACTCCTGCGTCCGGCCCACGTCGAGGTCACCGGGCCGCCCTCTCCTGCGAGAAACCTGCTCGCGAGACATGGCGAAGCGCCCCACGACGACGCGGAACAAGAGGACGAAATGCTCAGTCCCCCAGTCCGGCCCGTTGTGCCGATCAAGCGGCCGCCGTCGTCCCGGCGCGGTCCTCCCCGACCCTCGATCTGATCGGGCCGGCCTTGCTCGACGACGGACCTGCTCAGTGTCTGTCCGTAACTCGCAGCCGGGCTGTGGCTCCGCGACCGGCTGGGCGGCTGGGCGTCAGCCGCCTGGTCCCGGGTAGCCGTACGTGACGCCGCGCCTACCGGCCGCAGACCAACGGCAAGGTCGAACGCTTCAACCGCACCCTGCTCGACGAATGGGCCTACCTGCGGCCCTACACCAGCAACACCGAACGGACGGAAGCCCTGGCAGACTTCCTCCACACCTACAACCACCACCGCTGCCACACCGCACTCGGCGGCCAGCCACCCATCACCCGCGTGAACAACCCTGCGGGTCAATACAGCTAGTCACCAAGGACGACACCACCATCGTGGAAGGCGCCGGCGAGTGCGGCATCACTGGTCCGGTCGAGTTCGAGTAGCGGTGGGCCGTCTGGTGGGCGTTTTCCGGCGCATACGGGTCCACCGACGGGCAGCTATGTCCGTGTGTCGCTAGGTTCGTGCCGGAAAGTTCTGATGGTTCACGGGCGGCGCTGCCGCAACACGGTCGCGGAGGAGTTGGCGTTGCGCATGCTGTCAGTCGGAGCTGTTCGCGATCTGATGCGTGTCGTAGGGACGCAGGCCGCCAGCGGCCTGCGTGAGATCGACCGCCACAGCCATACCCGTGCCCGGAACAATGCCTTCAAGGCGGCCGCCGCGGCCAGCGCGGCACGACGGGAGCGCGAGGCGGTCTCCGCCTGGCTCGCACACCACGAGGCTCGCCCGGTCCGAGGCACTGAAAAGGCGATCGAGAGCTAACGAAGTCAGGTGCGCGTGGTTACTCCCTCCCTGGCGACCTGTGGCTTGAACCTGTGAGGTGTACGCATGTCCAGCCCTGATGGGTGCGAAGGCGACCGTTTCGCCCCTCGGTGCGGGGACGGCCGGGAGCCTGGCGCCACGCACGACGAGGAGCCGGAGCGCACCGCCAGCGACCCGCTGAGGGCGGAACTCGGCGACGAGGAGTGGGAACGGGTCCGGCCCGAGACGGACTGACGCCCGCGGGCACGCTCCCGCACCCGCGAGCGGAGCACGGCACGCCCCGTGCCTTCACCGGTGGGCCCGACGGGTGACGCCGATGGTGAGGCCCATGGCTGCAAGACCCAGCACCATGACGACAGCACCGAGCCAGCAGTTGTTCCAGATGATGTCGGCCCGTGCGCCGTGTGCGGCGGTGACCACCCAGGGGGAGATCAGAAGCCAGACACCCAGGGGCACGAGCGTCTATGCGAGTCGGAACATCCGCTCTGGGACAAGGGTCAGACCGAACCCGACCAGGCCGACGGTGATGCCGACGATCAGGTTGTTGACGGCGACGTTCGGTTGACCCGCGAAGTGGACGACCCACGGTGAGACCGCGGCATACACACCGGCCAGAACGATCAGTCCTTCAAGGGCGATCGCCCTGCCGGTGGAGGCGGTCCGTTCGAGCCGCTCCCGCATCTCCGCCATCTCGGGATGCGCGGTCATGTCATCGGAGTGCTTCGGATACGAGATTGTTGTCGCCCCCCTCCGCTTTACTTATCTGCTCTTGCGTCCATCACAGGCGCCCTGCCGACGCCTCATGCAGGAACCCCGTGCTCGGCGCAGCCGGCGGTCGGTGTGAAGCGTTCCGCTCGCCGGTTGTTCCTCACCGTCGTGCGGGTGTCTGGGAGGAGAGCCTGTGGCGCGAGGGGGTGCTGCGGCTGGGGCCGGGGTCGTAGAGGCGGGGGCTGTTCGGCCCAGACGGTCTTTCCGGTGGGTGTGTGGCGGGTCCCCCAACGTTCGGCGAGCTGGCCCACCAGGAAGAGGCCGCGGCCGCCCTCGTCCAGGGCGCGGGCCCGGCGCAGGTGCGGGGTCGTGCTGCTGGCGTCGGAGACCTCGCAGATCAGGGCGGTGTCGTGGATGAGCCGCAGCTGGATCGGGGGCTGGGCGTGGCGGATGGCGTTGGTGACCAGTTCGCTGACGATCAGCTCGGTGGTGGGAGCGGCGTCCTTGAGTCCCCAGACCGAGAGCTGGCGCTCGGCCCGCCGGCGGGCGGTGGCGACGATGGCCGGGTCGGCGGGCAGGTTCCAGGAGGCCACGTGGGTGGACCCCATGATGTGGGTGCGTGCGACGAGCAGGGCGGCGTCGTCATCCGGGCGGTCAGGCAGGAGCGCCTCCACGACGCGGTCGCAGGTTGCCTCGAGTGAGGGCGCTGGCGGCGTCAGGCTGTGCAGAAGCGTCTGCTGTGCGGCGTCGATGTCGCGGCGGGCGGTTCCGACCAGTCCGTTGGTGTACAGGACGAGCAGGCTGCCTTCGGGCAGCTGGATGTCGGCGGCTTCGAACGGCAGGCCGCCCACTCCCAGCGGTGGGCCGGGCGCCACGGAGACGAAGCACACCGATCCGTCAGGAGTGACGAGAGCCGGGGCGAGGTGGCCTGCGCTGGCCATGGTGCAGTGTGCGGAGACCGGGTCGTAGACGGCGTACAGGCAGGTGGCGCCGACTTCACCGACCGTCTCGATGCCCTCTTCGATCTCTTCGAGGATGAGATCGTCGAGCTGCGTGAGCAGTTCGTCGGGAGCCAGGTCGACATCGGCGAGGGTGCGCACCGCGGTGCGCAGCCGCCCCATGGTGGCGGAGGCGTGGATGCCGTGTCCCACGACGTCGCCGACGACCAGGGCGACGCGGGCCCCGGACAGCGGGATGACGTCGAACCAGTCGCCGCCGACGCCGGCGTGAGGATCGGCCGGCAGGTAGCGCGTCCTCGTCTCTACGGCCGTCTGGGTGGGCCGGTGATGCTGGAGCAGGCTGCGCTGCAGAATCAGGTCGGCGCCGTCGCCTGCCTGCGGGAGTTCGGCCAGGAGGACCCATTCGACGTGCTGCTCGGCATCCATGAGCGGCCAAGCCCACAGATCGGCCTCCAGCGGGTGACCTGCCTGGTCGCGCAGTACGACCCGCCCCATCCATGCCTGCCGCCGCATAACGCTCTGCCTGGCGGCCTCGGGAAGATCGCCGACCAGAAACGCTGAGGCCCGGCTCCCTACGACCTCACCCGGCGCGTATCCGAGGAGCAGCCGGGCACCGCGACTCCACGCAGTCACAACGCCCTGCGCGTCCACGGCCGCAACAGCTGTTTCGGCAGCTTGCGGAGTGCTGTACGTACGCATCGTTCTCTGTCCCGTGCGAAAGACACAGATCGCTGGGTGAACGTTCCCCGGTCACCGGTCCGTCGGCGTTGCGCGACGCGGCTGCGGACGCGCCACCGATGTTCCCGCCCGTGGGCTCCCACACAGCCAGTATGCCGCGGCTCACCCAGGCATCCGCTTCGGTGGGCGGACCGCTCCTGGCGGTCGCAGGCGGAGCGGATGGGGCGCTTGGTGCTGTTGAGTCGCCCCACTTGGCAGGGACGCGCACCATGGAGAGTGACCCCAATGGCCCACTCGCGGGAGGTGAACCGCGATGACCCTGCCTGTACGACACCGGACCGGAAGCCTGTTGGAGAGGCCGTTCTCCGGCTTCAGATGGAGCGGACCCATCGCCGCCGAGTTCGAGGATATGTTCGAGCGCATGAACCGACTGTTCGAGGGTGCCGCCGCCACCGCTCCCGCTGCGCTGGCATGGTCGCCTGCTGCCGACATGCGGGAGACCGACGACGCCTACGTGATCGAGGCGGAACTGCCCGGGATCAAGCGGGACGACATCGACATCGAGATGAGCGAGCGGGAACTGCGTATCACCGGGGAGTACAAGGAGCGGGAGCGTGCAGGCGTCCTGCGCCGCAGCACCCGCCGCACCGGCCGTTTCCAGTACCAGGCCCTGCTGCCGGCCGATGTGAAGGCGGAGGAGGTCAACGCGAGCCTGCACGAGGGCGTGCTGACCGTCACCGTGCCGAAGGCGCAGGCCGCCAAGCCGCGGCACATCGAGATCACCGAGTCCTGACACTCGGTGTGTGCCGCAGAGCCGTCGCACGGCAGCCCCCTCTGAGGTGCCGCTCTCCCCTCCTGCCGTGTCGTGTGACGGCCGATGCGCCCGGCACAGGGAGGTGTGGACAGGAAGACGGTGATACCCCACGCCAGAACCATCGCCGCAGCACTTCACGCCTATCGGTGCGCACGAGCCAGTCTGCTGCGCGATCCGGCGAGCCCTCTCGGCCACCGCGCCTCGACGACGCTGCGTACACACTCTGCGTTGTCATGAGCCAACGCAACGCTGCCGACGCCGTGGCACAAGCGCAGGCATAAAACCTTCTCAGCTGACGTCGATGCCGCCCTCGGCTGCTCATCTACACGGCTCACGGCAATGTGGTCGAAATACTGGATGTCGGCTGCGCACGGTGAGCCGGGATCCGACGGCCGGCTCCTCTCCTGGCACGCACGCTTTGCGCCGTTACCTACAGTAACGGACGTGTCGTGAGCCCCAGACGAGCGTCCGTTGGTCTGTGCGGTGATGATTCCCTCGGGTGACGGTGCCCGGCGATCCGTCGCGCGGTGGGGTCAAGCCTTCTCGACTGCGGTCGCGTGCGTGCCTTCCTCGACTCTGTATTTGACCCTGTCCCCTTGGCGCAAAGTCAGGGACTCGTCGGGGTTCAAGAGGTCATCCAAGGAAAAGTCCAGCCCGCCGCCTGCATCGTCCCGGATGAACCCCTGACCCGCCTCCGAGTACCAGACCTCAACCCTGCCTTCAGTCATGGTTGAGTCTCCTTCGCTCAAGGATGTCTGGAAGTCCCCCGTTGCCTGGGAAGGCGTCTGAGTGCCCCGAGCGGTGCCCCCCGCATTTCAGTGGCGGAGTGGCTGTTCTCGTTTCATGGCATCGGTCATCTGCCGGCGGGCGACGGACAGCGCCGTGCCCAGCTGGCGGGTGCCAGTGATCACACACAGTGTGTAGGCGGCGTCCTCAAGCTGGCGGGCGGTCTCGGCGCTGTGGTCAGCGGCCAGGCGGCGCCGGAGCGTTTCACAGCGTTCGACCAGCTCTCGCAGGAGCGAAGGGTGCGCCGTGATCATGGCCGCCTCCCGTCCGTCTCGCCCATATGGGTGACCTCATCACCCACGGTCGCAGCCGTTGGAGCCTGCCGCATCCCGAGGCCGTGGCGCGGGTGTGGTGCGGTCGCCTTCGTGAAGGGCCTGGCCCGGGGACATACTGGCGCTTGGGCGCCGGTGAGTTTGCTCCCGCTGTTTCAGGACCGGGCCCTCTTCCGGCTCCGGCCTGGCGGGCGAGGTGGCCGCGGCGGCGGCCCGGCTGCTGCTGCAGGGTGTGCGGGCGCGGGCGTACTGGGTGGCGAACTGGCCTGCCTAGTACGCCAGGTGGGTTTCGTCTCGTCCGTTGTGCGCTTGTCGGCCGAAGCGATGTCGATCACGATTGTGTTCTGCGCGCGTGATATGCCCACCGTCGGGCTCCGGCGATGCGGAGGGCGCGGGGCAAGATACGTTCGACGACATCTGCGAGCGGGCCGGATATCCCCGCGTACCTCTGTCGGTCGGCCACGTCGAGGTACGCGGTCGGCCGCAGCGGACAGTCAGCGCGGTTGTCCTGGATTTTCGGACGTAAACACGGCGAAGGCGGCTACCGGCCCTCGTGGCCCCGCCACCACCAGGTAAGGCCGAGGAGCCGGTGTGCCCACGCACCTTGAACCATCGGGCTGCGTGCCGCGTCCTCCTGATGCGCGACCCGTGCCGGGCGGGCGCTGTGCGAGGGTGAGCAGGGGACGGATGACGGGTGAAACGATCGGTATCGGGCTGGCCGTATTGGCGGGCCTGGCGAGTCTGTGGGCCGGCGCCCGGGAGGCACGGCTGCAGATGCGGCTGAGCCGCTACGGGCTGCGCGCCGAGGGGGTGGTGGTGGACCAGAAGCATGAGCCGGGGGACGACTATTCGAAGCCCGTCATCGAGTTCACCGACCGGCAGGGCCGACCCGTCAGGTTCCGGCCCGCCACGACGGGGACGGGGCTGGCCCTCGGAACCCATGTACCGGTCGCCTACCTGCCCGAAAGGCCGAAACGCGCAAGGGTATTCACCCGGAAGTACCGCCTGTATCCGATCGTCGGCCTGTTCTTCGGAGCCATGCTCTGGCTCGGCGTCGCGGCTGGGTGCGTGCTCACGCGCTGAGCTTGTTCTCCCACCTCGTTCTCACTTACGGATCCATCGCCAGACCTGTCATGGGACCCATCGGACATGCCCAACGACCTTGCTCATCGCCGGCCTGGCCGGTCGTGGACCAGCCCTGCGCTCAGAGTGAACGGTCGAATGCGTTCTGATCGAGCTGAATCTGTGGCATGTGCGTCTCTGCCCACTCTCGCAACTGTGACAGGGGTTGTGCCAACGACTTTCCACGCACGGTGAGCCCGTAGAACACCCGTGGCGGAACGGAAGGCTCGACCCGGCGGGTGACGAGGCCATCCCGTTCGAGTGACCTGAGGGTCTGCGTCAGCATCTTCTGGGAGATCCCGGTCATGGCTCGCTTGAGTTCGGTGAAACGAAGTTCGCCATCGGTCTGGTCGAGGGTCAGGACGAGCATTGTCGTCCATTTCGTGCCGACCCGGTCGAGCAGCTGCCTGGTGGGGCAGGCCGCATCGAAGAGGTCGCCGCGGTGAGGGGTTACCCCGGGGTGACCAGGTTTCCGGGAAGTGCCTCCTTGAACGTCCACGGTCGGTCTCCTATGTTCGCCTGGTATCTGATAGTAACCGGCTGGATGAGATGAACGATGTTGATTGCCTACCTGGCGGACGCCCGAGCGCGGTACATCTCGGTGAACGGCGTCCGCCTCGCGGTCGAGGTGGCGGGTGAGGGCCCCGCGGTCCTGCTGCTGCACGGTTTTCCGCACACGCGGGCGATCTGGTCCGAAGTCGCGGCGCTGCTGACGGCGGCCGGGCTTCGTGTCGTCGCGCCGGATCTACGCGGTCTGGGCGACAGCGACCGAGCGGCCGGCGGTTACCTGGCGACCGAGCTCGCCGGGGATCTGGTCGGGGTCCTCGACGCGCTTGACATCGACCGGGCGCACGTCGTCGGCATCGACCTCGGCGCCGCACCGGCGTTCGCGTTGGCCGCGACCCACGCGCACCGGGTGTCCAGCCTGACGCTGAGTGAGGCGATGATCGGCACACTGCCCGGCGCCGAATCCTTCACGGCGAACGGCGCGCCCTGGTGGTTCGGGCTCCACTCGGCTCCGGGCGGGTTCGCCGAGGACCTGCTGGAGGGACGGGAAGACCACTACATCCGGTTCTTCCTCGACGGCGGAAGCCGCCGCGGGCTCTCGGAGGCGCTGACCGCCCGGATCGTCGAGGCGTACCGTGGGCGGGAGTCCTTGCGGGCCGCTTTCGAGCATTACCGTGCGATGCCCGCGAACGCGGGCTGGATCTCCTCGTGGGTGACGCACAACGTGTTCACACTTCCGGTGCTCACGATCGGCGGAGGCGCGGTCGGCGAGGGCACCGCGCGTCAACTCGCTCCGTTTACCGAGAAGTTGACGGCGAGCCTGCTACCCAACGCCGGCCACATCGTTCCGATCGACGAGCCCGAAGAGTTTTCGGCACTGGTAGCGCAGCACGTCAAGTCGGCGGAGGCGCGATCATGACGAACAAGCGCACCGTCGTCCTCAGCCCGGTCGAACTTCCACACCGCACCGGCTTCGGAACCAGGCAGGTGACAGCATGACTCGTGAGCAACGCGAGCAGGTCCGCGAACTCCGGCGGAACTCGCCGCTCGACCTGGGTGGCGATCTCGACGTCCAACGGCCGCTGTTCGAACAGATCCTCAGCTCGCAGCCGGTGCCCGCCGACGCCATCGTCGAGAAGCTCGACCTGGCGGGCGTCGCCGCACTGTCGGTCACGATCAGCGGTGCGCCGCAACCGGTCGGCACCGCGCTCTACTTCCACGGCGGCGCGTTCGCTCTGGGTTCGGCGGACAGCTCCTTGGGCTTGGTGACCCAGATCGCCCGGCGATCGGGACTGCGGGTCGTCACGGTGGATTACCGGCTTGCGCCGGAGCACCCGGCACCGGCCGCGGCGACCGATGCCGCGACGTGTTATGAAGCGCTGCTGGACTCGGGTGTCGGCGCCGACGAACTGATCGTGATCGGGGAGTCCGCCGGAGGCGGGGTGGCACTGAGACTGCTCACGTCACTGGTGGCGGGAAACCGGCCCGTACCGGCGGGCGCGGTGTTCCTGTCGCCCTGGATCGACTTGACCTTGGCCGGCGACTCGATGACAACGCGGGCGTCCGTGGACGTCGCGGTGAATCGGGAAGCACTCGCCCGGCGCGTGCTCGACTACGCCGGCGAAGGTGCTGCCGCGGCGCGGGAGCACAGCCCGCTGTTCGACGGCCTGCACGGGGTGCCGCCCACTCTCGTGCAGGTCGGAACGCACGAAACACTGCTCGACGACTCCATCCGGCTCGCCTCCCGCCTGGCAGCCGCCGACGTCTCGGTCATCCTCGACATCACCGCGGAAGTGCCACACGTCTTCCAGGGCTTCGCGCCGATCCTGGACGAGGGCGCACTGGCGCTCGACCGCGCGGCCCAGTTCGTCCGAACCGCGCTGAAACAACCGGCACGCGATCTTCTGCCCGGCTGATCCCCGTGACGAGAACCTCCGCCGGCCATATGTCTCACGGCGACGAGCCAACCAGGAGGAGAGCATGACCGAAACGACGCGAGCCGTTGCGCTCGACGCACTCGGGCAGCTAGTACCGCGGCCGTGAAGTTTGCGGCTGGGCGAGGTCGTCGAGTGGGCTGAGATGAGCAACGGAGTCCCTGGTAGAACGGTGTCGGCCAAGATCACCGTGCAGGAACTCCGTTGGATACCCAGTCTGTCATCACCCGTACTGTCCGTGTGGCCGGGGGCCGCTTCGCGCCTGGCCACATCGGTGAGCTCACCCAGCTCATACCCTTCGAGATGGTCGACCAGGCCCTGAAGGCCGCCGGCCGGGTTCAGTCGCGGCTGCGGGATCTGCCGTCCTGTGTGGTCGTCTACCTGATGCTGGCCGCGTGCCTGTTCCCGGAGGTGGGATAGCCGGCGTATGGCGCAAGCTCACCGGCGCGCTGGCCGGTCTGTCCCTCGCCGCGCCGTCGGCGAGCGCGCTGGCCCCCGCCGCCGTATCGGCGCCGCACCACTGAAATGGCTGTTCGACCTGCCGGCCTCCTGCAGGAGCAGGAGGTCCGGGCTCACGTCGTGGACGATGCTGACCAGGCCCTCCCACCGCCCGTCCGTGGAGGCGCCGATCTGGGCGTTCTGGCTCATCACGGTCAGTATCACGGAGTTCTCCCGAGACGCGGGTAGGTGTGCAGAAGGCCGGGCGGGGGGCCCAGGTTGGCACGGCAACGACCTAGGCCTGATCGCGTACGAGGTCTGCATCGACCGGGCGCGCGGCGCTGGTGGTACCGCATTCCGTGGGCTCAGTTGGGGGCTGTCGTCGGTGCCACTGCGGCGATCGGAGGTCTCGTAGGTACTGCCATCGCCGCGTACTACGGGGCGGAAGTGTCGAAGGATCAGCTGAATCAGTCGCGTGAAGAGGGTGAGCGTTCAGCTCGTGATCAAGTCGCGCATGTCTCCTACTGGGTTGAGGACTGCTCTCACCTGTCTGCATGGCGGCTACACCTGATGAACCGGTCGCGGGATCCGGTCACCCAGGTCGACGTGACAGTGACTGCGGACAAAGGGGAGAGAACCGCCTCAATCGAGTTTGGATGGTCGAGCCTCGCACCGTGTTCCGAAGTCCCCTTGACAGGGGGCGAGATCGAGCAGATTCCACAGATGGAACCCAGTGAAGGGTCAGAGCAGAGGCTAGCGGTCCCCGAGGTGGCGTTCGAGGAACGCTTCGTGGATGTCGGCTCGGCGTCCCCAGCGGACCCGTAGGCGCCCGAAGCCGTGCAGCCAGGCGAAGGTGCGCTCGACCACCCAGCGATAGACACCCAGTCCGCTGCCGTGGGGTGTGCCGCGGCGGGTTATGACGGGCACAATCCGGCGGGCTCGGACTTGGTCGCGGTAGACGTCCTGGTCGCCGCGGTCGGCGAAGACGAACTGCGGCTTGCGGCGGGGCCTGCCGCCGGGCCCGTGTGGGTCCCCCTTTTGGGGCCCTGACGTGGGAGGAGTCGACCACACAGCGGGACCAGTCAAGCCGGGCTACGGCGTTCAGCTCGGCGAGCAGAACCTCGTGTAGCCGCTGACAGACTCCGGCCTCGTTCCAGTCCCGCAGCCGCCGCCAGCACGTCATGCCCGAGCCGAAGCCCAGCTCCTTGGGCAGGTACTCCCACTGGATCCCGGTGTGCAGCACGTACAGGATTCCGCACAGCACCTCCCGGTCCGGCAGTGGTTTGCGGCCTGGATACCGGAACCGCCGCTCCCTCCTCGGCGACAGCGGTTCGATCCGCTCCCACAGTTCATCCGACACGACCCAAGGCGACGCCCCCATGACCTGGCCAACTGGTGAAGGTCGGGCTGGGTCACGATGATCGGTTCGGATACCGTCCGAGTGAGGAGACGTCACCAGGGGGATGGGATGAACGCAGAGACCGTCACTGCGATATGCGCGGTCGTGATTGCTGTCGCGTCGTTGGTCGTCTCGGTCTATCAGACGCACGCCATGCGGCAGCACAACCGCCACTCGGTGCGCCCGATACTCCAGCTACACCGGGGCTGGCCGACGGGAGGCAGAGCAGGGATCCGGCTCATCAACTCCGGACTTGGACCGGCGGTCATCGTCGACAGCACGCTCACCGTCGATGACGAAGTGATCGGCGCCTGGAACGCGCCCAGTGTCGACCACGTCCGTGACCGCCTGTCGGTGCGCCCATCCGCTGTGACCTTCAACCGCGGAGAGGTCATCGCCACCGATTACGAACAGTACTTGTTGAGTGTCGCGAGCTACGACCCGCAGAACCATGCCGAGGTCGAGGACCTGATCAATCGGCGGCTCATACTCAAGATCCGTTATGAGTCCCTGTATGGCGGAGAGGACTACACAGCCGTCCTGCGCCCGATCCGTTGAGGGGGTCACTCCGCGCCATGCTCCCGATCATTCTGTTAGAACTCCTAAGGCTCCCCGATTTGCAGGGGGCATATGCGGGACCTACTTTGGTCTGTGGGACGTCTGCTGGCCGGGAATGATCGTCGGCGCGCCGGGAAGACCCCATCGCCATGGAACCCGGCAGATCTGGTGCCGAACTTTCCTGAACCCAAACAAGAAGCGGTTGCAATTCGGTCCGCCCGCAATTCGGCGCACGTCTCATGGAGATCGCTATGTCCACAGCCGTCTCGGCGCCGCCCCAAGTTGTGGCCACCGGCCTCGACTTACCCTATGGGCTGGCCATCGACATCGAATCGAAAATCGCCTACGTCTGCACGAGAGATACCCTGACGAAGGTGTCGCTGGTCGATGGTAAGAAGACGCCCGTCGTTGGGTCCAGCATGGCCGCGTCACGCTGATAGGCGTCGAAGACGGAATACGGCCCTCCTGTCGGAGTGAGGGAGCGGGGTCGTAGGTAAGTCCTGGGCGAAATTCGCCGCAGGTTCGTTCGGCGCACCCATCACCACAAGTGTGCCATGAGTGCGCGCATTCGAGGAGGCAGAAGTGGAGTTCATCGGTTACTTCCCGCAGTGGTCGATCTACGACCGCAAGGTGTTCCTCAAAACCATCGACGACAATGGCACGGCGGAGCGGCTGACGATCCTCAACTACGCCTTCGAGAACATCACCTCGGGCGATGTGCCGGCATCCACGGAGTACCCCGAGGGGTACAAGGGGTACCGGTGCTTCGAGGAGGTCAGGGCTCGTAAGACGGTCACGCCGGATAATGCGGACGCCGGGATCAACACCGGTGACGCCGGCGCGGACTACCTCACCCCGTTCATCAAGGGGTCGGGCAAGGAACCCATCGGGTCGAATGACCCGAGCTGGGGCGCGAAGACCCTCATGGGGAACTTCAACCAGCTCAAGAAGCTCAAGGAGAAGCACAAGCAGCTGAAGGTCCTCGTCTCGCTCGGCGGCTGGACGTACAGCCGCAACTTCTCGCTCGCCGTGGCCACCGAGCAGGGGCGGAAGGACCTGGTCTCCTCGTGTATCGACCTCTTCATCAAGGGGAATCTGCCCACGCAGATCTGGCAGACCGACTGGCAGCATCCGGAGAAGCCCCCGGTCCTCACGCCGCAGTTCGGCGGCACCGGCGTGGCCAAGGGGATCTTCGACGGCGTCGACATCGACTGGGAATGGCCCGGATGCGACAAAGGGCTGCCCGGGAACAAGTACGACCCGGCGCACGACAAGGCGAATTTCGTGGCGCTCCTGAAGGAGTTCCGCAAGCAGCTGGACGACCCGGAACTGGTCAAGAACTATCCGCCGCGCGGCGGGAAGTACCTGCTGACCGCTTTCCTCCCCGCCGACCCGGGGATCATGGCAGCCGGCTGGGACGCGCCCGAGGTCATGAAGTGCCTCGACTTCGGCAACATTCAGGGATACGACTTCCACGGAGCCTGGGAGAAGACCACCGACCAGCAGTCCGCCCTCCTCCCGCCGGCCACCGGGCTCACCGTGGAGAGCGCGGTCAACGCCTGGATCAAGGCAGCGGGTGAGAGTGTCCGGTCGAAGCTGACGTTCGGGATCCCGTACTACGGCCGCGGCTGGAAGGGCGTGGGAACGGAACACCCCGACGGGCTGCACAACTCGGCGACCGGGCCGGCGGCCGGCAAATACGAGCCCGGCGTCAACGATTATCGCGTGATCGCCCAGCTCGGCGACAGCTACAAGGTGCACTACAGCCCGGACAAGGCCAACTGCAGCTTCGCCTGGCGGTACAGCGAGACGGACCGCGTCTTCTGGACCTTCGACGACGCGACCCTCGTCTACCGCAAGGCCGCCTACGCCAAGAAGCTCAAGCTGGGCGGGGCCATGGCCTACTCGCTCGACGGTGACGACCCGACGACCGGCGTGCTCTCGCAGCAGATCCGCGCCGGGCTCGACGGCATGAAGCCGCCGTTCAACGGCGTGAACGGGGATTGATCTCCTGGTGCAGTGCATCGGCCCCTGCTGCGAGGTGGCAGGGGCCGATGGCTGTGCGGCCCGATCAGCCGCTGACGCTCTCCTTGCCGTTTTCGACGTGGCCCGCCACGCGCCGCAGCAGTACCTGCTCTCCTCCGCGGGTGACGGACAGGGTGAGGTCGTACCACCCGCACTGCACCTCGGTGTCCCACGGGACGGCAATTTCGTCCCCAGGTCCCGGCGTGCGCGATTCCATACTCGTCCGCTCTTCGGTCGGGCCGAACTCGAAGGTGGCCGGAGCTGTGCCAGGGTTGAACGGCCTCATCGACGACACCTGCGGCGTATCGCATGTCTACCATGCGCATCCCTGGGCCCCGATCCCTCACGTGGCAACGGTGCCAGGGACCTCCCCGCCACTCCGGCCCTGCTGATTTCGTCTGCCGGGCCGGACGTCCTGTGCCGGCCTCGCCCTTTGCGCCGTGCCGGCCGATCCCGGCCGACGGCTCTCCGCAGGCGTGGTTGGGGCATCAGGGGCAGGGCAGCGCCGAGGCGTTGCCGGAGGTGGCTGGGGTGCTCGGGGCGGGAGGGCAGCGACGGTTTGCTTGATCCCTACTGGCGTAGGGGTGTTGGTGTAGCGAGTGCCGGTTCCTGGGTGAGTTCTCCCGCAAGGTGCGAAAGCAGGCTGGTGAGGGTGTAGTTGGATGCGGTGATGGCCCAGGCGGGTCGGTCGATGTCTTCACCTGCCCAGATCGTCCAGGTGATGAGGGTGGCGTTGGGGTCCTGGGCGGCGAAGACGTCGAGCGTGAGGCCGGCGTTCCCGTTGTCGGGGTGCCAGCGCAGGTAGCGTCCCGGCGTTTTGGACTTCCAGCCGACGTCGGCGAGCGGGCGCGTTACCTCGGCGACGGTCTTTTCGGTGATGGGACTGCCGTCGGTGTCCCAGGCGTCGCCGGAGGCCAGGACGGTGCAGGGCTTTCACGATGGGGGCGGGAGTGGCACCGGTCATGGTGAGGTGCCACATGCGGTCCGAGACCGGGGTCTTGTACGCGGCCACGGGCCAGGCCCTCTCGCGGGGGTCGGCTTCGTGTGCGCGTTCGATGCGCAGGGTCTGGGACTCGTGGGTCGCGTGAGAGGTGTTGTCGGACCAGGTCCGTTCCCTGTCAAGTTCTACGTGTTGAAGCCATAGGCGCGGCCCGGCCAGGACGCAGCTCGGAGATCACCGCCTGCCGGCACGACAAGCTCACCGCCAAACTGCGGGCGGCCAGCCTCGCCGCCATCGCCGACCTGGGGTTCGTCGGCCTGGACGACTCCGGCGACCCCGGCGCCGACCCAGCGGTGATCACCAGCAACAAGGCCGCGAAGAACCAGCCCCTGACCCGCGGGCAGAAACTCTCGAACACCGCCCTCGCCGCCGTCCGGGCCCCGGTCGAGCACGGCTTCGCCCACCTGAAGAACTGGCGCGTACCCGGAAAGATCCGCACCGACCCGACATGGGCGACCGCACTGGTCAGGGCCCTGCTAGTCCTCACCAACCGCGAAGTCTCCCGATGACCGACGATCTTCACCGAAGTCACCGCCCCGACCAGCACAAGCATCCCCAAGACCAGACACACCAGAGACTTCACCTGCAACTTAAGGATGCACACGTCTCACTGATCTTCAGTGAAGATCCGACTGAACCTCGGTCAGTCGATGCCTTCGACGATGCGGAAGTCGCGCTCGACGCCGTCGGAGAGGGCGACCAACGCCTCCTGGTACGCCGGGCTCTCGCGCGCCGCGACGGCCTGCTCGAAGCTGTCGAACTCGATCAGGACGGTGCGCTCGGCGATTCCGGCGTCATGCGCCACGACCCGACCGCCACGGACGAGGACCCGACCGCCCCCGGCCGCGACGGCCGGACCGGCCAGCTTGTTGTAAGCAGCCAGCTTCTCAGGGTCTGAAATGGTGCGGTAGACGCTGACCCAGTAGCCCTTGGGCATGGAACCTCCAGTGTTGGGATGAGTGCATCTGACTTACGGGTTGGTCTCGGACGAGCGTCGGCGGGCGAGAGCGAGGCTTGTCAGCGTCGTGATCGCCATGGCGCCGATGCCGACCAGCGCCGCGGTGGTGTAGGCGCTGTCGTCGGGGAAGAGGTGGCCGGGGCCGGTGCCCGCGGCGAGGATCAGGCCGCCGATGGCGCTGCCCAGGGAGTACCCGACGCTGCGGACGACGTAGTTGAAGCTCATGGCGCTCGACGTCTCGCTCTTGGGGGTGACGGCCAGGATGACGCCGGGCATCGCGGCCGAGAAGCCGCCGACGCCGAAGCCGAGCACGCCCATCGCCACGAACAGTTCGGCCAGGTCCGACCGGGCCGCCGCGAACAGGGCGAACCCGCCGCCGACCACGACGGCGCTGACAGCCAGGAGCAGGGGGTCGGTGATCCGCGTCCGGACCCGCGGCGTGAGCTTGCCGGCGACGAACCCCAGCACCGAGAACGGGATGAGGACCAGCCCGGCGACGAAGGTCGTCAGCCCGAAGCCGTAGCCGGCGCCGTGCGGCGTCTGCGCGTACCGGGTGATGAGCGTGAGCAGGAGGTACATGCCGATCCCGCCGACGAACATGGCGAGGTTCGCCCCGGCGACCGCCGGGTGCCGCACCGCCCGCACATCGACCAGGGGCGTCGTGCTGCGCAGCTCGATGACGGCCCAGACGCAGAGCAGCTCCACCGCGACGACGGCGAGGCCCGCCGCCACGGCGAGGTGCCGGCTCCACAGATTCCGTTCGCCGGCGAGGAACAGCACCAGGAGCAGCGCAGCGGCCAGGACGACCGCGCCTGCCACGTCCACGTGGGCGGAGCGGCCTTCGGGGGCTTCGGGCATGGAGCGCCACGCGGTCAGGAGGGCGGCGGCGGTGACGACCAGGCCGAGGCCGTAGGCGGCCCGTACCCCGCCGAGCTCGGCGAGCAGTGCGGCCAGCGGGTAGCCGACGCCGGCCCCGATGATCGAGACCACCGAGATCAGGGCGATCACGGCCGCGCTGCGCTCCTCGGGGAGGTGGTCCCGGGCCACGCCCATCATCAGCGCCGTCAGCCCGAGCCCGACGCCCTGAGCCGCCCGGCCGCCCAGCAGCCACGCGAACGGCAGCGGCAGCACGGTGAGCGCGCTGCCGGCGACGACGACCGCCAGCGTGGCGAGGATCGTGGCCCGCCGGTGCGGGCCGGCTCCGAGCCGGCCCAGGACCGGCGTGGCGACGGCGCCGCTGAGCAGCGCGACGGTCAGCGTCCACTGCGCGCTGCCGAGCGAGACGTGGAACGAGGTCGCCACGCTGGTGATGAGCGGCGTCCCGAGGCTGGCGACCGCCGCCACGGCCAGAGCGATGAACATCAGGGCGGGGACCAGCAGCCGCGCCTTCGAACGCGCCACCGGGAACGCCTTCACCGCGACCCCGCCGACCGGCTGCCCGGTCACTGCTTCGGCCCTTCGCGGTCCTGGCTTTCGAGCTCTGCCAGATGCTTCAGCGCCGGAAGGGCCGCCACCAGCGCCTCGACCTCGTCGCCGGTGAGCTCGCCGATCAACCGCTCGAACGCGTGGACACCCGCCTGGCGCCGCGTCCGGACATAGGAGGCGCCGGCCTCGGTCAGGCACACCAGCGTGACCCGCTTGTCGGACGCGTCGCCCCGCCGCTCGACCAGGCCGGACTCCTCCATCACCCGGACCAGGGCGGTCATCGCGGGCTGGGTGACGCCCTCGACCGCGGCCAGATCGGTGATGCGCCGCGGGCCGGTCCGGTCCAGGGTGGCCAGGGTGGCGGCGGACGTCAGGCTCATGTCCCGGGGCAGGCGTCTCGCGGCCCTGGTGGCCAGGCCGTAGAGGGCTGCCCCGATGGCGGCGGACGCGCCAGGAGCGGTGTCTTGACGACTCATGCTCGAAGCATAGCATTTTTATATTCATGGTTTATGGAAATGGTCGACTGGCGCGGGCGGCCTCGACCGCTGGGCTCCCGGGCGTATCCGGTCTTCTCCCTGCGCTTCCAGGAGTTTCCCCACTTCAGGGGGCCGACCAGGCGGATGCGGTGATCGCGGGCGGCCGCGTCGAGCTGGACGACGGACAGGTAGCCGCCGTCGACGAGGTGCTCGGCGGGCAGCATCCGCCGCTTGCGCAGGCGGGCATGGATGCCGGGCAGGGCGACGACGTCGCCGGTCGGGACCGTGGTGGCGGCATCGGTGATGATGTTGACGCTGTTGTCGTCGCAGGTCTCGGTGGCGTGGGCCAGATAGCCGATCCAGGTTGCGGTGGCCGCGGCGGACGTAGCGAGCCTCGGCGTCGTAGGGGGACTCCAGGCGCTGCCCGGTGGGAGGTCGGCCGTCCTTGTCGGTGCGCGGACGCAGCTTTCCCTGGCGGTCCGCGGTGAAGTGCTGCACCAAGACCTGCCGGAGTATCTCCGCGGCCGACGGCAGCCCGGACCGCGTCTGGAGGAGGCGCCAGAGCAGCTCGGTGGCGTCGGCGGCGGCCTGACGCATGCGGGTGGAGGGATGACTGGGCTGGCTGACGAGACGGACCTGGCGTCCGTAGCGCAGGGCCCAGTCCTCGTCCACGAGATCGTCCAGGATGCCCGGGGCGGGCGGGCGGTCTCCTCCAACGCTGCGCGGACGGATTCCAGGACCAGTTCCAGGCTGGTGAGTTCACGCACCGCGGCCAGCGTCAGAAACAGCCGCTGCCACGTGTGCTCGGGCCTCTCCTCGCCCAGCACCCGCGCATAGCGGGCGAGCACCCGGCCGCGCTGGCCGACTCGGGCGTCGTGGGGCGCCTCCCCGGTCCGGGCCGGACAGTCCAGAGCCTCACCCAGCAGCAATGCCTCGCTGCCGCGCGCGAACATCCCCGACCGCCACTGGGTAAGGTGACGGGCATTGTCCGTGGTCCGCAGGTGCGCGGCGCGGAACATCCGCCGCGCCGTGGTGACGATCGCATCGAACTCACCGCCCTGGAAGGACACTTCCCTCGCCGTGGGGGACAGGACGCGGCGGGCGAGCGCTTCCCGCGCCGCCGCGGACAGCCGCGAGTCGTCCAGCAACAGCCCCCGCACGGTCGTGATCTGGCGGTAGCCGAGCCGGGTATTCGGCCGACTGAGCCGCCACTGCTTCCACACCCCCGCGGTCAGCTCGCCGACGTCGGCAACCGGGCGTCCAGCGTGGCCAGATACGCGGTGAACGCCCGCAAGGGAAGCCAGAAGTACCTGCTGCTGTGGTGCGAGGACCACCGGTTCGGCACGCACCGCGCGGCGAACAGGCGGGCCAACGAGCGGCGCAAGGCATCCGCGCCCGGCAGCGTACGGAAGTCGTAGACCGCGACCGGTGCTCGACGACGAGGCCGTCGCCACCACAACCAGCGGCCTGCGTACCGGCGTTGCCGACCGCGGCGCCGGACGTCCGCGTCGGCTCACCCCGCCGCCCGTGGGGGAACCTGCAGCATGGCGTCGATGTCCTGGATGCCCTCGGCCTCCCGGGCCACACACGCGAACACCTCATCCATCTCCCGCGCCGGCCGCTCCCCATCACCGAACAGGGGCGCGGTGGCCAGCAGCGACCGCAGCTCAAGGTCGGCGACCGGGGCCAGATAGCGCTCCCGGGTCGTTTCCAGGAACGCATGACCCAACAGGTCCTGCACCATCCGAGGGCGAGCTGTGCCGGCACGAATGCGGCGTCGCATACGGCGCCAGGCTGCAGTGCGGGTCCAGCCGACGCCCCGGCTCCGGATCCAGCACCACCCGGCACCGCTGGTTCGCCGCCGTGAACACGTTGTTCCACGAATGTGGTTGGAACGGCAGCCCCATCTCGTTCAGCCACAGCCACAACGGCTCCGCTCCCGCCGGGCTACCACGTCATCCGTTCGTCCGCGGTCGCCTCCGACAGTGCAATGCGGCCTGTAACACCCTGGCGGTCGCGCCAGTACACCGTCGGCTTCGGTCCCCGGCTCACCCGGGTGACCAGCCGCATGTCCCGCACACCGTCGTACCGGCCCCGGGCCTGGGCCGTGCGGATGGTCTCGGCGCGCGAGGACTCGACGTAGCTCTCGATATCGCCCACCACATGAGCCTCGACGTAGTAGGTACGGGCCTTCTTGGACCGCGTGACCGCCGCCGCGAGGCGCCCGGTGTAGTAACGGCCGCCTTCCAGGCGCAGTGACGGCACCTCGAACGTCAACAGCGAGGCGCCTTGCGGCCCTCCAGCCGGCCCACCCAGCCGGGCGAGGGCAGGCTGTCAGTGCCGTAGCCATGCAGCCCGACGTCCACCCACAGCCGGAACGTCCGCGGCGTCAGCCAGTGGACGTCGCTGCCCCGGGCGTCCTTCGCCTTCCCGTCCGTGTACAGGTTCATCAGCGCGGCCAGTTCACGGTTCCACTTGTTCCCGCCCACCCGCACCGGGTTCTCGGGTGACGTCTGGCGCCAGAACTGGAAGTCGTCGACATCCGACTCCGCCGCCTGCGTCCAGACCTTTCCCCGCTGCCACAGGAAGTTGAGGAACAGACAGAGGTCCGTGATGTAGTTCCGCTTCGTCTCCTTCGTGTATCCGCGGAACGGGCTACTGCACGTGTACAGGCTGAGAAGCTCGTCGATGCGGTAGTCCGGCGCCAGCAGAATCGGGTCACCCGGCCGGATCCCGGTTGACGCTTCGCGCTCCGCCAGGTCCATCCAATCTGAGAGCACAGGTACGCGCGCTGGGGTGATCGACGCTGGCTTGGGGATCCGCCGATTCAATAGGGATGGTCTGCCACTTCTCCCAGTCGTCGTGTGTGGCGAGGAATTCGTCGCGGACGACATCGCCAAGCTGGCCGCGGTGCCCAAGCAGACCGTCTGACCTGGTGGCGGACATCCCCGCCGACGCCGCTTCTTTGGACGAGAACCTCAACCGGCTCGCCCGCCGGTTCGTGGGTGTCTGCGGCGCCTGATCATCGCCAACGCCGAAGCGTTCCCTGAGCTGAGCGCCGCCTGGTACGCGCGGGGTTTCGAGCGGGTCCTGGACACCCTCGCGGCCACCTTCAAGCGCTTGGCCGACCAGGGGCTGCTCCGCATGGGCGACCCGCTCCTGGCCGCCAACCACTTCGCTGGCCTGCTGCTGTGGATCCCGGTGAACAAGGCGATGTCCACCGGCTCGCCCCAGCACACCGAGGCCGACCTCGACCACTACGCCGCCGCCGGCGTCCGTGCTTTCCTTTCCGCCTACCGCTGATCATCACGACGAAGCACCCGTCTCGACCCGAAGGGGACCGCATGCCTTGATACGAGCGCACCGTGGAACGCGACGGCGTCGGCCTCTCCTGCCGCGACTGGCCCGGACATGGCACACCTGTCGTTCTGCTCCACGGGCTGGCCGGACACGCAGGCGAATGGGACGACCTCGCCCAGGCCCTGAGCCCTCGGCACCGCGTCGTCGCCGTGGACGAGCGCGGTCACGGCGCCAGCGAACGGCACCCGCACGATGTGAGCCGCACCGCCTACGTCGCCGACGTCATGGCCGTCGTCGAGCAACTCGACCTGCACCGGCCTGTACTGGTTGGCCAGTCCCTGGGCGGGCACACCGCCATGCTCACTGCCGCCGCGCACGGCGAACTGATCGGTGCCCTCGCCCTCGTCGAGGCAGGCCCTGGCGGCCCGAACCCCGACGCCCAGACCGAGATCGGCGCATTGCTCGACGCCTGGCCGATACCGTTCCCCTCACTCCCGGCCGCCACCGAATTCTTCGGCGGCGGCCCGGTCGGCGCAGGCTGGGCAGCCGGACTGGAGCGCAAGGACGACGGATGGTGGCCGCGCTTCGACCGTGAGGTGATGATCGCCTCACTTGCCGAGAACGCCCGGCGTTCCTTCTGGGACGAATGGGCCGGCATCACCTGCCCGACCCTGGCCATCTGGGGCCAGCGGGGCATCATCCCCCCGCAGGAAATCGAGGGCATGCTCCGGCAGAGGCCCGAGACCGTGGCTATGAGCGTCCCCGGGGCCGGGCACGACATCCACCTCGAACACCCCAGCGTGCTGCGACAGGCGCTCCAGAGCTTCATCGTGACGGAAATCTTCACCACTGAGCCGAGCTGACCGTTGCCGCCTGCGCAGTTCGGGGTACTGCCGCGATGTTCGCTGGAAATGCAACGGCCCCGTCGTCGCCCCGTCGTATTGTCCGCGTACTCATCAAAGTGCCCCCGCGTCACCCGGGGTCCGCGTGGCCGGACAGGCGGAGGCACGGTTTCGAACTCCCTGGACGGGAGAATCGGGCTTTCCCAGGTCAGCGCACCCTGCCGCGTGGCTTCAACGGCACGGCCGGCAGCTCGGGTGCGGGCAGAGGCCCGCCGTCGTAGCCCTTTACCTCCCCGAACCGGGACCCCTTCATCCAGTCCTCGCGAGCCTGCACGATCTCGTCCTGGGAGCGGGCGACGAAGTTCCACCACATGATCAGCTCCTCGGCGAACGGCTCGCCGCCCAGCAGCATGATCCCGGCGTCCGACTCGGCGCGCAGTGGGAGTTCGGTGCGGCCGCAGCCGAGGTAGAGCATCGAGCCAGGCAGTACCGGCACGCCGTCCACGTGCACCTCGCCGGACATGGCCAGTACGCCGTACTCGAAGTCCGGTTCGAGGGGCAGGCGGACGTCGGCGCCACGGGTGAGCGCGAGGTCGGCGCCGACGATCGGGGTGAACGTCGTACCGGGGGAGGCGGCGCCGTCCAGGTCGCCTAGGACGACCGTGGCGGTCAGGCCGGGCGCGGTGACGGTGGGCAGCTCGGGGTGGTGCTCGAACTTCGGTTCGGTGTGGCGGTGCTCGTCGGGGAGCGCGACCCACAGCTGCGCGCCGTGCAGGAAGCGGGCGTGCGACTTGGGGCTCTCCTCGGAGTGGCTGATGGCCCGACCCGAGGTCATCAGGCCCAGCTGCTTGGGCCGGATCATCTGCAGGCTGCCGGTGGAGTCGCGGTGCAGCACCTCGCCCTCGTGCAGCCAGCTGACCGTCTGCAACCCGATGTGCGGATGCGGCGGGACCTGCATGCCGGGCTCGTCGGCGATGTCGTCGGGGCCGTAGTGGTCGACGAAGGCCCAGGCGCCGATCATGCGCCGGCCGAGGTTCGGCAGCAGTCGGCGCACCTCGGTCGACTCACCGAGTTTCACCATGCGGGGGCTCAGCAACTCGCGGACGGGCTCGGCGACGACGAATCCGCGGCCGCCGCACACGCTCGGAACGGGTGCACGGTCAAGATTGCTCATGCCGCACAACCTAGCCCTGCTCCGGCCTCATCGGCAGGCCATCGGCCCGGCACGGGCGAGCGTTCAGCCGGACGTGGTGAACCGGTTGCCATCACGACGTCCCGGCCAGGCGGCGGGCGGCCCTGCATCGCCTCGTACAGCGTCGCGCTCAGGGATCAGACCTCCCGGAGTGCGCGCAGCCCGGTACGGCCCCGGATCAGCGGGCGGCCAGGTGGCGTGCGAAGAAGGCGCGGACCGCGTGGCGAACCCTCGGCACTGAAATGTTCGGGTCGAGGGGCCCGATCAGTCTGTTCCGCTCCGCTGCCGTCATCAAACCGGCCGTCTGGAGCTGGGGGAGCATCGCGGCGTAGTCGGCGAAGACCCAGTGGTTGGCGTCGGCGATGCGTGCGCTGCGGACCCACCGACGCGAGCGAGCGGCCAGGGCCGACCAGGAGCGGTCCAGTTCCTGCCGGCGGTCGAACCCCTCGCTGCCGAGCAGGAGCAGTGGCCGGTCCACCCCTTCCGCCGTGACCGGGAAGGGGTCGGGGGCGCCGCCGGGCATGGTGGGCGGGTAGTCGAGATAGCCCTCCAGATTGATACCGGCGCGGACCCGGTGGTTCTCGTGGAGCACCTCGGCGGTGGCGCTTCCGCCCGCCGAGTGGCCGTACACGGCGAGGCGGCGCAGGTCGAGCGTGTCGGCGAGCCCGTGCGGCAGCGGCAGATCGGCCGCATGGCCGAGTCGGTCGAGGACGAAGTGCAGGTCGGCGATCCGCGTGTCGATCATGGTGCGCCAGAAGGACGGCTGGTCCCGCGGATCGCCACGCAGGACCGTCGTGCGAACCGCATCGTGCCGAAACGGTGTGACGCCCGGGAATTCAACCGCGGCCGCGTCCCCGGGATGGTCGACCGAGACGACCACGGCGCCGTGGCTGGCCAGGTCCTCGGCCAGGCAGGTCCCCAGGCCGCGCGGATCGCCACCGCCGGGGCTGTACACCAGCACAGGGCGTCGGCCCGGCAGTGCCGCAGCGCCCGTGAAGGAGTGGGACAGGGTGGCACCCCAGTCCACGCCCGCGCCGGGCAGCCGGAGGGGGCCGTGCGCACCGATCTGTCCGAACCAGAACGCGGCCTGCGGGGCCAACTGCGCAGCCCGGGCAAGGCCGGTGACGTCACGGGCCGGGTAGAACACCGTCAGCATCAGCTCCCGCACCGGGAACTCGGGCGTCAGGGGGTCGCGTCGGGAGGTGTCGACCAGGTAGACCGACTGGCCTCCCACGGGGTGACGGCCGGTGGGGGCGGGCAGGACGAGTACGGCGGCGCCCGCGGCCGGGGTCGCGACGGAGGCGTGGGCGCGGTCGCGGGTACCGAGCAGCAGTGCGGCGGAGCCCAGTACCGCGGACCTGGTGACGGAGCGTCGGCTGAGGGAGAAGTCGTGGGTCATGCCGGGCATGCTGTCCGACCCGGCCCGGCGTGGGCGATGGTTTAGCTTGGGGGCTCAAGGATGGCGCCCTGGACGCTCGTCGTGTCAACCCGCAGGAGGGCCGTGCTCCGGATCCACTTCACGCCGGACGACTTCGCCCGCGTCCGCCTCGCGCCGCGGCCGGCGCCGCTCCAGGAGCTCAACGTGGCGCTGATGACGATGTGCCGCCAGGACGGCGACCTTCTCTACGGCGCGTGGCGTCGCAAGGTACTGCGGGCCCTGCCGAAGGCGGTCGTTCCGCTCGCGGACCTCGTCCCGGCCGGGCGGGCGCCGGCCTTCCTGGACGTGGTGGCGGACTCCCTCCCCGAAGCACTCGAACAAACCCGTTCCGCCCCGGCCGAGCTGGTCAGCGCCGAACTGGAACGCGCCTACGCACCGGCGCGGACGCCCGCGCCGCCGTGGATCCGCGACCTGCACCGGGGTGACGCCGAGGGCTGGCAGGTGATCCGTCGTGCGCAGGAGGCGGCGTTCGAGGCGCTCCTCGGCCCGGTCTGGGGACATGTGCAGGATCTGCACCATTCCGAGTTCGTGCGCCGGGCCGTGCAACTCGCCGGGGGCGGTATCGGCTCGCTGCTGGACGGGCTGCTGCCCGGCGCCCGCCTGGACGGCGGTGTCTGGGAACTTCCCGGCAGGCCTCGGGACGTCCACCTCGGCGGGCGCGGCCTGCTTCTGCTGCCCAGCTTCCACTGGTCCGGGGGACCCCTGTTGTCCGACCTCCCTGACCGACCGGTCGCGGTCACCTACCCGGCCGGTCCCGGCTTCCCGCCCCAGCCCGGCGGCCTCACCGGCCCGCAGGCCCTGGCCAAGGTGATCGGGAACACGCGCACCGAGCTGCTGCAGCTGCTGGCCGAGGAGCGCACCACGACCGAGCTCGCCCGACAGCTCCGCGTCAGCGCCGCGACGGTCTCCGCCCACACGGCTGCGCTCCGAGGCGCCGGACTGATCTCCACCGAGCGTGCCGGGAAGGCGGTCCTGCATCGGCGCACCGCGCTGGGGAGCCTGCTGCTGCGACAGGGTGCGTAGGGCCTGTCCGGCGGATCAGGTCACAGAGAGACGACGGCGGGTCACGGCCCCGGGGAACGCGGGTCACGGCCCGGGGAACGTGGGTCACGGCCCGGGAAGCTGGGGGACGGCTCGGCCGTGGAAGGGCGAACGGGGCTGGGGACCTGTGTCGGGGTGCCGATCGTCGGCCGGGGGGAGCGGGCCGGCTCGGCCGGGCGGGCCTGGCCGCCGCGGACGGCGAAGAACACCAGGGCCGCCACCGCGGCCAGGGTGAGCAGGCCCACCGCGACCCGGCGCACCGCCACCCGGCGGGGGCGGACCGCCCCGGTCGGCGGGCGCAGCGGACGCAGGTCGGCCGGGCCGACGGACTGCGCCCGTGCGGCCAGGGCGACCCGCAGCCGCTCCTCGAGAGGCGTCGGCGCGGTCCCGGTACCGGATTCGTTCATCGCAGACCCTCCAGACGCCGGCCGAGGGCGTCCAGGGCCCGGCTGGCCGTGGACTTGACGGTGCCCCGCGACAGGCCGAGCGTCGCCGCGATCTCGGCCTCGGTCAGATGCGACCAATAGCGCAGGACCAGCACCTCACGCTGACGCGAAGTCAGCGTCCGCAGGGCCGTCAGCACTTCCCGATGATCCTCGTGGAGCAGGACGTCCTCCTCCGGTGCGGGCGCGTGCTGCTCGGGCTCGGGGATGTGCGCCCGTACGGTCCTGCGCCGCCGCAGCACCGAGCGGGCCCCGTTGACGACACTGGTCCGCAGGTACGCCTCGGGGTCGTCCAGCGAGCCGAGCCGGTGGCCGTGGCGGCGGAACAGCGCCGTGAAGGCGTCCTGTACGACGTCCTCGGCCGTGGGCAGGTCGTCCACCAGCAGCACCGCCAGGCGCACCAGGGACAGCCGGCGGTGGTGGTACAACTCCTCGATGCCGGGCGGGGGTTCGGATGCCACCAGCCCCTGGGCCCGGGTGCCGTCGCCGGCGCGGGTCGGCACCGGGTCGGCGCGTGCACGCGCGAGGACGCGGGCCCGCAGCGCGTGCGTGAAGCTGCGCCAGTGCGAGGCGGACCGCTCGGTGCCGGCCCGGTCCCAGGGCAGTGCCGCCGCCGGTGGTGTGGCTGTCGTCATGGATCTCCCGGCCGGGTGTGCGGGGAGCCGCGCCGGGCGACTCCCCGCACACCGGCATGCCTCAGTGGTGCTGCGGAACCCGCGCGGGCGTGGCGTACCCGGTCGCGGGGACGGGACTCGGCGACGCCGTCCGGTGGTGCCCGTGGTGCGGTGCGGGCACCGGGGCAGGGGCGGCCGGGGCCGGAACGGCGGTGGCCGGAGCGGCGGTGGCCGGAGCGGCGGTGGCCGGAGCGGCGGTGGCCGGAGCGGCGGTGGCCGGAGCGGCGGTGGCCGGCACGGGCCGCGGCGTCCCCGCGTGCGTGGGGGACGGCACGGGGCTGGGGCTGCCCGGGTGCGGTGTGGACGGCACGGGAGAGGGGTTGCCGGTGTGCGGCGTGGACGGAACGGGAGACGGCGTCCCCGCATGCGGCGTCGACGGCACCGGCTTCGGTGTCGTCGGGCGGGTCGGGGCGGGCACCGTGGTCGGCTTCGCGTGGCTGCCCGCGGGCGCCGGAGCGGCGGTGGCGTCGGAGCGGGACGCGGAGTGCGCGGCGCTCTGGGCCGCCTGGGCGGTCATGGTGCCGCCGACGGCCAGGGTCGCGCCCACGGCGGAGACCCCCAGGACGGCGCGCAGCCTGCGGATGCGGGGAGGGCGCGGGGAACGGTGTGCGGACATGGGTTCCTTCGGTTGCTCGGGTCGGTCGGACATCGGTCGAAGTGGAGGCCTCCACCCCGACAGACGTCCGACCCCCGGCGAGGTTGCAGGCGACGGCCGACCGATTTTCCGCACGTGTGGCCGACCGCCGCTCGGCGGTACCGCCGGGTCAGCCCAGCTTCTTCAGCAGGTCCTCGGCGACCGGTCCGGAGGAGCCCGGGTTCTGCCCGGTGACCAGATTGCGGTCGACCACCACGTGCGGGGCCCACGGCCGGCCCACCTGGAGGTCGACGCCCGCCTCGGTGAGCCGGTCCTGGAGCAGCCACGCGGCCCGCTCGGCGAACCCGCTCTGTGTCTCCTCCTCGTTGGTGAAGGCCGTCGCCCGGTAGCCGGCGAAGGCGTTCGAGCCGTCGGGCCGGACCGCCGCGAGCAGTGCGGCCGGACCGTGGCAGACCACCGCCAGCGGCTTGCCCGAGTCGAGGGCCGCGGTCAGCAGCCGGCCCGAGTCGGCGTTCACGGCCAGGTCCTCCATGGGGCCGTGCCCGCCGGGGTAGAACACGGCGGCGTAGTCGTCGAGGTCGACCTCGGCGAGCTTCACCGGCTCGCGCAGCTCGGTCATCCCGTCCAGGGCGCGCGCGACCTCGTCGGCGCCCTCCTGACCGCCGTTGAACTCGGGAGCGAGGCTCGCCCGGTCGACCGTGGGCACCACACCGCCCGGCGTGGCGACGACGACCTCGTGCCCGGCGGCCTTGACGGCGCGGTACGGGACCACGGCCTCCTCGGCCCAGAAGCCGGTCGGGTGCAACGTGCCGTCGGCGAGCGTCCAGTGGTCGGCGCCGGTCAGCACGAAAAGGATCTTCGACATGAGTCTTCTTCTCCTGGAACTTGCGCTGGTGGGGACAACGTAGGCGACACCGGTCATAGGCAACCAATGCAACGACGCATGGCAGACATCGGATCTCCTATGGGTCGCGCGGAGGGCGGTGCGGTGAATACTCGGCCTCGTGGACATCCCTTCCCTCGACCTCAACCTTCTGCGTACCTTCCTCGCCGTCTACCGCTCCGGCTCCTTCACCGGCGCGGCCCGTCTGCTCGGTCTGTCGCAGCCGACGGTGACGACGCAGATGCGGACGCTGGAACGGCTGAGCGGCCGGGAGCTGTTCGAGCGGCTGCCGCGCGGGGTCGCGCCGACGCCGGTGGCCGACGCACTGGCCGCCCGGATCGCCGCGCCCCTGGACGAGCTGGCCGCCGTCGCCGGGCCCGAACCGCTGGAGGGCGCGCGCCCGGAGCCCGTCCACCTCGCCGGCCCCGCCGAGATCCTGTGCACGCACGCCCTCCCCGCCCTGGCGCCGCTCGTCGCCGAGGGCGTACGCCTGCGGGTGGCGACCGGCCTGACCGATCCGCTGCTGGACGAACTGCGCGCGGGCCGCCACGACCTGGTGCTCTCCACCGCTCGCCCGCGCGGCCGCGCCCTCGACGCCGTGCCGCTCACCGACGAGGAGTTCGTGCTGGTCGCCGCCCCTGCCTGGGCTGGGCCGACGGCGGACCGGCTGCGCGTCGAGGGGCCCGCGGCCCTCGACTCCGTACCGATGATCAGCTACGCCGAGGACCTGCCGATCGCCCGCCGCTACTGGCGGCACGTCTTCGGCCGGCGCCTGTCCCGCACCGCCGCCGTGACCGTGCCCGACCTGCGCGGGGTGCTGGCGGCGGTGGTGGCGGGCGCGGGGTTCGCCGTGCTGCCCCGCTATCTGTGCGCGGAAGCGCTGCGGTCGGGCGCGCTCGTTGCGCTGCTGGAACCGGAGGACCCGCCGATCAACACGGGCTTCCTCGTCCAGCGGCCCGGCGCCTCGGGCAACCCCGACGTGGCCCGCGTCCGCGACCTCCTGCTGCGGTCGGCCCGGACCTGGTAGCTCAAGGGCGGTGACCGGAACGCCACTCCGGTGCCAGCACCGACCAGATCTCCTCGTCGTGCCGCTTGCCCCGGTACAGGTAACTCTCCCTGAGGACGCCGTCCCTGCGCATGCCCAGCCGCCGGGCGACCGCGATGCTGGGCGCGTTCTCGGGCGACACCCACCACTCGACGCGGTGGATGCCCCGCTCCCGGATCGCCCAGTCGACGAGCACCCGGGCCGCCCGCGTGACCAGGCCCCGGCCCACCGCCGCCGGCTCCAGCCAGCAGCCCGCCTCGGCGATGCCCTGGGCCACGTCCATCCGGCGCAGGATCACCGCCCCGACCAGCGTGCCCCCGTACCGGATCCCGCACAGGCGACCGGCGTCGGCCGCCTCCTTGTCGGCATAGGCCTGGAGGAATTCCCGGCTGGACGCCAGGTCCGTGACCACGTCCGGGAGGCCGTTGAACTGCCCGATGAACTCCCGCCCCCGGTCCAGGTGGTCGAGGAACTCCCCGGCCTGCCAGGGGCCGACGGGACACAGCTCGGCGCCGTCGTCACCGAGGGAGATCGCGTACAAGGTCACCTCCGCGCGAGGGGGTGGGACATCTGGTACGCCAGCCTACGGTCGGCTCCCTCCCCGATCTCCATGAGGGCCTCGTCCAGCTCCATGAACCACTCCCAGGCCGGCCGCCCGTCGGCAGCGGCCAGCCGGGCCACGACCAGGTCCTCCAGCTCCGGCACGCGCTTGTTCTTCCAGACCTTGTCGGCGAGGCTCACCAGCAGGTCCTCCACTCCGATCCCGGGCGCGGTCCAGGAAGCGTGCGTTCCGGCGAACCGGGCCAGGCCGGACTCCACACCGTGGTGCAACAGCAGGTCCCGCCCCGCCTCCTCGTGCCGGGCGCCCGGGCCGGACAGCTCGGCCACGTGCACGGCCTTGCCGATGTCGTGTGTCGCGGCGCCGAAGAGCACCGCCGGCGCGTCGAACTCCAGCCCGGGACAGCGCCGTTGCACCCATGTCACAAGGTCCGCCGCCACATCGTGCACCGCCCTCAGGTGGGCCACGAGACGTGGCGGGGCGTCAACCCGGGCCAGTAGTACGCCGGCCCGCTCGGGAAGTGGTCGTAGTGGTGGATCGGCGATGGCGTCCGTTGCGATGGACACTGCGCTCGTGGCTGTCACCGTGCCAGAGTAATCACCTGGTGATCGTGGCGGACGGCTTACGGAGGGTGTTCATGACGGCGGTGCACACGGCGTTTCTGCTCGGTACGGGTCTGTTCTGGACGGTCGCGTACGTGCTGCTGATCCGCACGGGGTTGCGGGAGCACACGTTCGGGATGCCCGTCGTCGCGTTCGCCACCAACATCAGCTGGGAGTTCATGTTCGCGTTCGTACGGCCCCCGTCCGGGGTCATGCACGTGATCAACATCGTCTGGTTCTGCTTCGACCTTGCCATCGGCTACACCGTCGTACGCTTCGGACGGGCCGAATTCCCCTACCTCCCCGACCGGTTGTTCCTGCCCGCCCTGGCCGTCCTGCTCGCTCTCGCCTACCCGGGCATGAACTACGCCTCCGAGCAGTTCGACGAGGTCGTCGGTGCGATCACCGCGTTCGGCAGCAACCTGGCCATGTCCGGCATGTTCCTGGCCATGCTGGCCGCCCGTCGGGGCACGCGCGGCCAGTCGCCGGGCATCGCCGTGACCAAACTACTGGGCACGGCCTGCGCCTCACTCTCGATGCTCACGGACCCCGCCGGGGAGCCGCGCTACGACAGCGCGCTCATGTACTACCTCTACATCGGCTGCTTCCTCCTCGATCTCGCCTACGCGTACGCGGTGTTCGCCGTCCGGCGCGCCGAGCGGACCGCCGGCTCCGCCGGGTTGCCCGCTCAGAACGCCCTCCAGCGCTGAATCCAGGGCCTTGCCGCTGTTGCGGTTGACAAGCCGCCGGTAGTCGTCGGCGGTCGACTGGAGCGTCCACTGCTGGGTGGCGGTGCCGTTGTTGGCCTGGTTGGCCCCAGTGTGCGGGGTCCAGGTGAGCACCGCGCCGCCGTCGGTGGTCGAGGCGCCGCCTGTGACAACGTTGTCCAGGGACAGGTTCCCCCGGATGGCGGCCCCGCAAGGGCGGACCGACGATGGAGGCGAGGGGTACGGTCACCGTTCGCAGCGCCGGTGCCGCCCGAGGTCGCCGGGGGACGGAGGCCGGCCCCGGCCGCGGTGAGCGGCCGGAAGGGAGGACACCGTGATGCTGGAAGTGAAGACGGTGGACAAGCCGGACGAGCGGCGTGACTTCCCCCGCGGCCATCTCGAGGCTGTCCACCTCACCGGGCTCGACTTCGCCGTGGGCACCTTCGAACCCGGCTGGCGCTGGTCGGAGTCCGTGGCGCCGATCGCGGGCACCGAGAGCTGCCAGTTCCCGCACAGCTGCTATGTCGTTCAGGGCCGGCTGCACATCCGCATGGACGACGGCGGCGAGGGTGAGGTCGGCCCCGGAGACGTGTTCATGTGCCCGCCCGGGCACGACGCCTGGGTCGTGGGTGACGAACAGGTCGTGGTGTACGACTTCGCGGGACCCACGGCACAGAGCTACGCGAAGGCTCCGGGGACCTGACCCGTCCCGCAGGTGCCCCGCGGTGCGCCCGTCACCGCGGGGCACCCGTATGCAGAGCACGCAGAGACAGCGGTCCCCTGGTCAGACCGTGACGACCACCTTCCCGCGGGCGTGCTCCTCTTCCAGGTACCGGATGGCCTCGGGCGCCTCGCCCAGCGGGTACGTCCGGTCGATCACCGGGGTGAGCTTCCCTGACTCGGCCAGCCCCCGCAGGTCCGCCAGCACCGCCTTGCTGGGTGCCGGGCCGATGAGCGGTCGCAGCCGCTGGCGGACGAACGGGGAGAGCGCGAGCCCCTTGAGGATGAGGACGGGAGCCCCGAAGAACTGCCCGGACCTGCCCCCGCTGCCGAGGACCAGCGTCCCGGTGGGCGTGAGGGCACGCCTCAGGCCGGAGATCCCGTGGCCGGCCGCAAGGTCGAGGACGACGTCGTAGCGTCGCCCACCGCGCGTGAAGTCCTCCTGCGTGTAGTCGATCACGTGGTCCGCGCCCGACGAGCGGACCAGCTCGGCGTTGCGCGTGCTGCACACGCCGGTCACCTCCGCGCCGAGGGCCTTGGCGATCTGCACGGCGAACGTGCCGACCCCGCCGGAGGCGCCGTTGACCAGCACCTGCTGCCCGGGCCGCACTTCTGCCACGTCACGCAGGCCGCGCAGGGCGGTGTTCCCGGCCAGCGGCAGGGCCGCCGCCTGCTCGAAGGTCAGGGCGGCGGGCTTGCGCTCCACCCAGGCGTCCGGGACGCACACGTACTCCGCGAACGTGCCGTCGACCTCGCCGAACACCTCGTCGCCCGGCCGGAGATCCAGTACGTTCCGGCCGACCGCCGCCACCTCGCCCGCGAAGTCCCGGCCCCGGATCCGGGCCCGGGGCGCGCGCAGCCCCAGCGCCAGCCGGGCCACATACGGGTCACCGCGCATGAGATGCCAGTCGTACGCGTTCAACCCGGCCGCCCGCACCCGCACCAGCACCTCGTCGTCGGCGGGCACCGGTTGGTCCACGTCCCTCAGCTCCAGCACGTCCGGTGAGCCGTACCGGTCCTGGACGACCGCCCTCATGTCCTGATCTCTCCCCCCTCGCCACGTACTCGCAGGTTAGGGCGAGGCCGCCCGCCCGGGCATCGGGTAAGCGCCCTAGTCCCGGGGGAGGAGGAGTGCGGGTATGTGTAAGGGGCCGCGGTCGTCACAGCTCGTGGGTGACGGCCCCCTCCTCGGCGGACGCGACGGCGTCCGCGTGGCCGAACAGGCCGGGCAGCCCGCCGGTGTGGACGAGCACGGTCTTATCGCCCGGCCGTACGTCGCCGTCCCGGACGGCGGCGGCCAGCCCGGCCAGGGCGCGGCCGGTGTAAATGGGGTCCAGGATGATCCCCTCGGTGCGGGCGGCGAGCCGGAGGGCTTCGGCCACCGGACCGGTCAGCGTCGCGTACCCGCGGCCCACCTGGTCCCGGCGCACCCGCAGGCGTTCCGCCGCGACCTTCTCCGCGGTGAGCGGCGCCGCGAACTCCGCTGCCGCGGCGGCCGGGTCGGCCAGCGCGCCCACGTCGACACCGAGCACCGACTCCGTGCCGAGGGCGGCGACCAGCCCCGCCATGGTGCCGCCCGAGCCGAGCGCGACCACCGCGGTCCGCAGGTCCGGCACCTGTGCGCGCAGCTCCTCGCCGCACCGCACATAGCCTCGCGCGCCCAGCGTGCTGGACCCGCCGAACGGGACCAGGGCCGGCCGGGCGCCCTGCTTCCGCAGCCGCGCGCAGACCTCGTCCGCCACCGCGTCGAGGCCCGCCCGGTCCACGTCGCCCGCCCAGTGCAGCCGTGCCCCCAACAGGCCGTCCAGGGCGAGGTTCCCGGACCGCGACACGCCCGGCGAGCCGCGCAGCACGAGGACGGCGTCCAGGCCCAGCCGGGCGGCCGCCGCGGCGGTCAGCCGGGCGTGGTTGCTCTGCGGGGCGCCCGTGGTCACCAGGGTGTCCGCGCCCTCGGCGAGCGCCGCGCCCACGATCCACTCCAGCTTGCGGATCTTGTTCCCGCCGCCGCCCAGACCGGTCAGGTCGTCCCGCTTGACCCACAGGTCCTGCGCACCGAGCCCGAGCGCGGCGGCGAGCCGGGGTGCCGGTTCGACGGGAGTGGGGAAGGTGCCGAGCTGCACGGGCGGGTGGGTCATGTCGTACGTCCTCCTGGGGGGCGGATGGCCGGGTACAGGGCGGGCAGCCTGCAGGGCTCAGTCGATCATGCCCGGACTCCCCGCGTCACACCGGAAGCAGCCGGGCGATCAGTGCGCTGAGCTGCCGGGCCGTGCGGCACTCGTGCATCTCCACCAGCTCGGCGTAGGCGGGCGCCGCCGAGTCGCCGGTGCCCCACTGGGCGTGCGGTTCGGGGTTCAGCCAGTAGACGCGGCGGGCCCGGCGGGCGAGCTCGCGGACGGCGGGCAGGTTCGGGTCGCCCATGTTGGTGCGGGCGTCCCCGAGCACGAACACCGTCGTCCGCGGGCCGACCGCGGCCCCGTACCGCTCGGCGAACTCGCCGAGCGCGACGCCGTAGTCGCTGCTTCCGTGCCAGCCGGTGAGCGTGGCCTCCGCGCGGATCCGGGCGCTGAGGCCGTCCGGGTCGGCGCGGCCGTGGTCGAGCAGGCCCGTCACCTCGTCGAGGCGGTTGACGAAAGCGAACACCCGGATCTTGCTGAACTGGTCGTGCAGCGCCTGGACCAGCAGCATCGTGAAGTCCGAGAAGCCGGACACCGAGCCCGACACATCGCACAGCAGCACCAGTTCGGGCCGGGCCGGACGGCGTCTGCGCAGCACCGGCCGCATCGGCACCCCGCCCGTGGACAGCGAGGAGCGCAGGGTGCGGCGCAGGTCGATCGTGCCGCGCGCGGCACGGCGGCGGCGCGCGGCCAGCCGGGTCGCCAGCTTCCGGGCGAGCGGCTGAACCGTCCTGCGCAGCTCGGCGAGTTGGTCCCGGCCTGCGTACAGGAAGTCCACCCGGTCGGCAGTCGGGCGCACTGCCCGGCGGGCGATCTCGTCCCGGCTGCGCCGCTCGGCGACCCGGCGTCGCGCCTCCGCACCGACCAGCTGCCGGAACGCCTCGATACGGCGCCGGATCTCGTCGTCCAGCAGCCGGTCCGCGAACCCCGTGCCCCCGTCCCGGCCCCTGATCTCACCCCGCACCCGGGCCAGCAGGGTCTGCGGGCGGAGCCGGTCGAGGGTCTGGTACGCCGACCAGCCGTCCGATCCCGAACTCCCGTACCCGCCGAGACCGTCCACGGCCTCGGCCGCCAGCCGGGCCATCAGCGCGCGGTCGTCGGCGGCCAGCGCGTCCGCGAGCCGGTCGCGCAGCTCCTCCCGGTCCGTCGCTTCGGTGTCCGGACCGCCGACGCCACGCGGGAAGTACAGGTCGAAGACCGGGTCGAACACCGCCCGCTGCCCCGGCCCGTGCAGCAGGGTCGCGGCCAGTCCCTCCCGCAGCAGCGCGCGGTCGGCGAGCCCGAGGGCCTCGGCGGCGCGGGCCGCGTCGACGGTTTCGCCGGTGCCGATCCGCACGCCGTGCGCGCGCAGCGCGCCGACCAGACCGGTGATCCGCCCGTCGACACCGCTCACAGCGCGTCCAGGTCGAGCTTGGCCGCGGCCTTCTGCACGTCGTCCTGGTGCTTGAGGATCACGCCCAGGGTGTCCCGTACGACCGTCTCGTCCAGCGCGTCGGCGCCCAGGGCCAGCAGGGTGCGCGCCCAGTCGATGGTCTCGGCGACCGACGGCACCTTGCGCAGGTCCATCGCGCGCAGCGCCCCGACCACCCGCACCACCGACTCGGCCAGCGCCGACTCCAACCCCGGCACCTTCAGCCGGACGATCCGCCGCTCCAGCTCCTCCTCCGGGAAGCCGATGTGGAGGAACAGGCAGCGCCGGCGCAGCGCCTCCGACAGCTCGCGGCCCGCGTTGGAGGTGAGCACGACGAAGGGGCGCCGGGTCGCCGTGATCGTGCCCAGCTCGGGGACCGTGACCTGGAAGTCGCTGAGCACCTCCAGCAGCAGCCCCTCCATCTCCACGTCGGCCTTGTCGGTCTCGTCGATCAGCAGCACCGTCGGCTCGTCGCCGCGGATCGCGGTCAGCAGCG
Source organism: Streptomyces sp. NPDC031100 (assembly GCF_055570785.1). Classification (NCBI taxonomy): domain Bacteria; kingdom Bacillati; phylum Actinomycetota; class Actinomycetes; order Kitasatosporales; family Streptomycetaceae; genus Streptomyces; species Streptomyces sp. NPDC031100. The sequence goes on along the minus strand of NZ_JBVIGN010000007.1, from coordinate 378,746 downwards.
GGCGGGGCAGCAGGAACTCCTCGCTGAAGATGTCGGTGCGCGTCTCGTCCCAGCTCTCGTCGCGGCCCGCGCTGATGCGCAGCAGCTGCTTGGCGTGGTTCCACTCGTACAGCGCCCGGGACTCGTCCACGCCCTCGTAGCACTGCAGCCGTACCAGTCGCGCCCCGGCGACCTGGGCGACGGCCTTGGCCAGCTCGGTCTTGCCGACTCCGGCGGGGCCCTCCACCAGCAGCGGCTTGCCCAGCCGGGCGGCGAGGAAGACGGTCGTGGCGACTGCGGGCGAGGCGAGGTAGCCGGTCTCGGCGAGACGGGCGGAGACGTCGTCGACGGATGTGAACAACGGGGCCTCCGGCTGGGTCGGGATCTACGTCCGATCACCTATCTAAGCGCTTGTTCACCTTCCTTGTCACGGGATCCATCGGACATCCGGGTATGTGTATACCGATCGGTTTCCGTTGATCCCGGACGCGGTGACCTCGCCGTATCTCGGTTGCCCCTACCTGGCCGTGCTCGTCGAGCTGAAGGACCCGGACCACCCGGCGAGCCAGGTCGCTTCCGGCGTGGAGTAGCCCGCGTCCGGCCCCGAACGGGCCACCCCAACGCGCCGACCCGCTCGCCCGCCCGCTGGAATGGACTCGTGACCGCGCCCCCGGACGACTGCCTCGCGCGCAACGAGTGGATCTGCGGCGCCTATCTGAGCACCCGCCGCCAGATCCTCCTCGACGCGGTCGTCCAGCACCTCCAGCTGACGGCGGTGTCGGTCGCCATCGGTCTGGCCATCGCCCTGCCGCTCGCGGTGCTGGCCCGACGCTGGTCCCTGACGGCCGGCCCGGTCCTCGGCATGACGACGGTCCTCTACACCATCCCGTCCCTGGCGATGTTCTCCCTGCTCCTGCCCCTCTACGGCCTCTCGGCCACCCTGGTCGTCGCCGGACTGGTGCTCTACTCGCTCACCCTGCTCGTGCGCAACATCCTCGCCGGGCTGCGCGCGGTCCCCCAGGAGACCCGGCAGGCCGCCCGCGGCCTCGGCTACGGCCCGATCCGGCTGCTGCTCACCGTGGAACTACCCTTGGCCCTGCCCGCCGCGATGGCCGGGCTGCGCATCGCGACCGTGTCGGCGGTCTCCCTGGCCACGGTCGGCGCGATCGTCGGCTACGGCGGCCTCGGCAACCTGATCTACGCGGGCATGAACACCTACTTCAAGGCCCAGGTGCTCACCGCGTCCGTGCTGTGCGTCCTGATCGCCGTCGCCGCCGACCTGCTCCTGCTGGGCGTGCAGTGGCTGATCACCCCCTGGGCCCGGGCGGCCCGCGCATGAACACCCTCGGGGCCACCTGGCACTGGCTCACCGACCCCGCGCACTGGTCCGGCGAGGACGGCGTCCGGCACCGGCTGCTCCAGCACCTGGTGCTCACCGTCGTCTGCCTGTTCCTCAGCTGTCTGATCGCGCTGCCGGTCGCGCTGGTCCTCGGTCACCTGGGCAGGGGCGGCGCGCTCGCCGTCAACATCTCCAACGTCGGCCGGGCCGTCCCCACCTTCGCGGTGCTGGTCCTGCTCCTGCTGACCCCGGTGGGGAAGTGGGGCGAGGGGCCCACGGTGGTCGCCCTGGTGCTGTTCGCCGTGCCGCCCCTGCTCACCAACGCCTACGTCGGCATGCGCGAGGTCGACCGGAGCGTCGTACGGGCGGCGCGGGGGATGGGCATGACCGGGTGGCAGATGCTGTTTCACGTGGAACTGCCCCTTTCGCTCCCGATGGTCCTCAACGGGGTGCGGATCGCCGCCGTCCAGCTCGTCGCCACCGCCACCATCGCCGCGCTCGCGGGCGGCGGCGGCCTCGGCCGGATCATCACGGCCGGCTTCAACCTGGCCAGCACGCCCCAGGTGGTCGCCGGCGCCCTTCTCGTCGCCGTGTTCGCCCTGATCGTCGAGGGCGTCTTCGAGGCCGCCGAACGCCTGGCACCGGTACGGGCCCGGGGCGGCCGGTGAGGAGCCGCACCGCGGTGACGGCGGCCGCGCTCCTCGCCCTCACCGCCTGCTCCACGGGCCCCTCCCTGGAGAACCGCGGCGAGGTCACCTCGTCGCCCGGCGACAGCCACCACCTGACCATCGGCACGGCCGGCTTCACCGAGAGCGACCTGCTCGCCCAGATGTACGCGCAGCTGCTGAACCAGGCCGGCTACAAGACCTCGATCCTCACCGTCGCCAACCGGGAGCTGTACGAACCGGCCCTGGAGTCCGGCCGGATCGACGTCGTACCGGAGTACGCGGCCACCCTCGCCGACTGGCTGAACGCCAAGACCCACGGCGCCGACGCGATCCCCGTCGGCTCACCCGACCTCGCCGCCACCATGAACGCCCTGCGGGAACTCGCCGCACCCCGCGGACTCACGGTCCTCCCGCCCGGCCGCGCGGTCGACCAGAACGCCTTCGCGGTGAGCGCCGACTACGCCCGCAGACACGGCCTCAAGACCCTCAGCGACCTCGGCGCCGCGCAGCTGAAGGTGCGGCTCGCCGCCGGAGACGAGTGCGTGCAACGGCCGTACTGCGAACCGGGGCTGAAGAAGGTGTACGGCATCGACGTCACCGCGGTGGACCCGAAGGGCGTGGGCACCACGCAGGCCAAGCGGGCGGTCCAGGACGGCCGGGACCAGCTGGTGCTCACCACCACCACGGACGCCACCCTCGACCAGTTCGGTCTGGTCCTGCTCGCCGACGACAGGCATCTGCAGAACGCCGACTACGTCGTCCCGGTCGTCAACCGCTCCCGCGCGGGCAGTCAGCGCGTGGCGCAGGCCCTGGGCAAGCTCAATGACGTCCTGACGACCAAGGACCTGGCGCAGCTGAACCAGCAGGTGGACAGCTGGCGCCGGTTGCCCGCCGACGTGGCCCGGACCTATCTGAAGGACAAGGGCCTGCTGAAGTGATCCAGGTCAGGCGTCCGACACCGAGTCGAAGCTGACCTGCCCCCGCGCGACACCCCGCGCGTCCGCGTCCACCGAGCGGCGCAGCGCCTCGTGCAGCTTCGCCGGGGTCAGCACGCCCAGGAAGCGCGCCCCGTCCAGCACCGCGACCCACCCGGCGTCGTACTGGAGCATCACCCCGAACGCCTGCTTCAGCGGAGCGCCCACCGGCACCCACGCGGTCATCCGGTGCGCGAGGTCCCCGACCGTGCCGCCCGCGGCCAGCTCATGGCGCCCGACCCAGCCGTGCAGATCGCCGCGCGCGTCGAGGACCACCGCCCACCGGGCGCCCTCGGCCCGCAACCGCTCCGCCGCGCGCCCGGCGGGCTCGTCCAGCCGGGCCACCTGCGGCTGTTCGAGATCGTCCGGCTCGATCTCCGTGACCGACAGCCGCTTCAGGCCCCGGTCGGCGCCCACGAACCCGGCGACGTACGGCGTGGCGGGCGCGCCGAGCACCGCCCCCGGCGTGTCGAACTGCTCGATCCGGCCCTGCCCGTACACGGCGATCCGGTCGCCGAGCCGGACGGCCTCCTCGATGTCGTGCGTGACCAGCAGCACCGTCTTGCGCACCGCGGCCTGCATCCGCAGGAACTCGTCCTGCAACTGCTCGCGCACCACCGGGTCGACCGCCCCGAACGGCTCGTCCATCAGCAGCACCGGCGGGTCCGCCGCGAGCGCCCGCGCCACGCCCACCCGCTGCCGCTGGCCGCCCGAGAGCTGCTCCGGATAGCGCGGTCCGTACGTCTTCGGGTCGAGGCCCACCAGATCGAGCAGCTCGGCGGCCCGGGCCCGCGCCTTCGCCCGCTTCCAGCCGAGCAGCGCCGGCACGGTCGCGGTGTTGTCCAGCACCGTGCGGTGCGGGAAGAGGCCCACCTGCTGGATGACGTAGCCGATCCGGCGGCGCAGCCGCACCGGGTCGACCTGGGCGATGTCCTCGCCGTTCACGAAGATCCGGCCGGAGGTCGGCTCGATCAGCCGGTTCACCATCATCATGGTCGTCGTCTTGCCGCAGCCCGAGGGACCCACGAGCGTGACGAGTTCCCCCTCGGACACCTCGAAGGAGAGACCGTCCACGGCCGTCGTACCGTCCGGATACCGCTTGGTGACCTGCTCGAACCGGATCATTCCCTCACGCTAACGGGCCCGCCCGTGCGGTGCCCGGCGGCGGCATCGGCCAGGTGAACCCGTTCAGCCGAGCAGGACCACCTCCAGGGTGCGCGGGCCGTGCACGCCCTCCACCCGGTCCAGCTCGATGTCACTGGTGGCCGAGGGACCGGAGATCCAGGTCAACGGGCGCCTCGGATCGAGCCGTTCGAGGGCCTGCGGGACGGAGGAGACGACCTGGTCGGGCACCCGCACCACGCAGATGTGGTGGTCCGGGATGAGGCTGATCCGGCGCCGGCCCTGGTCCGGGCCGCCGTCGAGGACGATGGTGCCGGTCTCGGCGATGGCGACCGCGCAGCCGGTGACCACGCTCTCCACCTTGTCCAGCTGGTGGGGCGTGCTCGCCGCGCGGTCGTGGATCCGGGTGGGATCGGCGGCCTTCATCCACGCGGGCGGGAGTCCCGGGGGCACGAGCACGTCCTGCGATCCGCGTCGGGCGAGCAACCGCATGATGAGGTGGGACAGTTCGTCCTCGGTGGTGCGGTGCACGATCGCCCGGTAGTCCGCCAGGTTCTCGGCGAGCAGGTCCACCGTCTCCTCGACGGTCCGGTCCCCGTGCACGCGCAGATAGCCGCGGGGCACGGCCTCCTCGTACGGCGTGTCGTCCGGTCGTACGTCCGCGAGCGCGCGCCGCACCCGGCCCAGGATCCGGTCCCTGCTGCTCACTTCACGTCCTTCTTTCCGCCGTTCGTGCGCTGCCACCAGTCGCGGAACGGTTCCGCCGGTACGGCGGGCAGGTCCCGCGTCCCGGTCCACGCCCTGCCGGGTCCCGGCAGGGTACGGGGATGGACGCGGCGGCTGCGGGAAGCGAGCCGTTGGCCCGTGCGCAGAACACCCGGGTGTGAGAACGCCCAGCGTGCCGCGCGCATCGCCGCCCGCTCGGCCGCGTGCCCCTTGGCCGGCTTGAGCACCACCTTGTTGCCGTTCCGGATCACCTGGCCGCCCTCCACGACCCGCTCCCGCAGATGCACCAGCACCTCGGGGATGTCGATGGCGACCGGGCACACCTCGTAGCAGGCCCCGCACAGACTCGACGCATACGGCAGCGAGGCGTCGATCTCGCTTGCCGTGCCCCGGAGTTGGGGGCTCAGAATCGCGCCGATCGGGCCCGGGTACACCGAGCCGTACGCATGCCCGCCGGCCCGCTCGTACACCGGGCACACGTTCAGACACGCCGAGCAGCGGATGCACCGCAGCGCCTGGCGGCCGACCTCGTCGGCGAGGGTGTCGGTACGGCCGTTGTCGAGGAGCACCAGGTGGAAGGTGCTCGGGCCGTCGCCGTCCGTCGTGCCGGTCCACATGCTCGTGTACGGGTTCATGCGCTCGGCCGTGGAGGAGCGGGGGAGTGTCTGCAGGAAGACCTCCAGGTCCCGCCAGGTCGGCACGATCTTCTCGATGCCGACGACCGAGATCAGTGTCTCGGGCAGGGTCAGGCACATCCGGCCGTTGCCCTCGGACTCGACGACGACGAGCGTCCCGGTCTCGGCGACCATGAAGTTGGCGCCGGAGACGCCGACCTTGGCGCGCAGGAACTTCTCGCGCAGATGCAGGCGGGCGGCCTCGGCGAGTTCGGCGGGCGCGTCGGTCAGGCCCTCGGGGGCGGGGCGGCCCCATGCGCCCATCTCGGCGCGGAAGATGTCCCGGATCTCGCCCCGGTTGCGATGGATCGCGGGGACCAGGATGTGCGAGGGCCGGTCCTTGCCCAACTGGACGATCAGTTCGGCGAGATCGGTCTCGTAGGCGCGGATCCCTTCCGCTTCGAGGGCTTCGTTGAGTCCGATCTCCTGCGTGGCCATGGACTTGACCTTGACGACCTCCGACTCGCCCGTGGCCTTGACGAGTTCGGCCACGATCCGGTTGGCCTCGTCCGCGTCGGCGGCCCAGTGGACCGTACCCCCGGCGGCGGTGACCGCCTCCTCCAACTGCACGAGATAGCGGTCCAGATGGCGCAGGGTGTGGTCCTTGATGCGCCGGCCCGCCTCCCGCAGCTCGGCCCAGTCGGACAACTCGGCGACCGCCTTGGCCCGCTTGGTGCGGATGGTGTGCGTGGCGTGCCGCAGATTGCCGCGCAGGGTCCGGTTGTTGACCGCCTCACGCGCCGCCTGCGGAAAGGCCGGCTGGGTGGGCGGGGGAAACACAGGCATGCCGACGAACGTCCCGCTCATACCGCCGGTTCCTCCTCCGTGCTCGCCAGGATCTCCGCGATGTGCACCGGCCGCATGCCCACCTCGAGCCGGCTCATGGTGCCGCCGATGTGCATCAGACAGGAGTTGTCGGCCGCGCACAGCACCTCCGCTCCGGTCGACTCGGCGTTGCGCACCTTGTCCGCGCCCATCGCCGCCGAGACGTCGGAGTTCTTCAGCGCGAAGGTGCCGCCGAACCCGCAGCACTCCTCGGCGCCCGGCAACTCGACCAGCTCCAGCCCCTTGACCGCCTGCAACAGCCGCCGGGGCCGCTCGCCCAGCCCTAGACCGCGCAGGCCGTGGCAGGTCGGGTGATAGGTCACCTTGTGGGGGTAGTAGGCCCCCACGTCGGTCACGCCCAGCACGTCGACCAGGAACTCCGTCAGTTCGTACGTCTTGGGGACCACGGGTGCCAGCGTCCGGGCGAGGGTGTCCCCGCGCCCCTCGGCCCGCGCCCGCTCGCCGATGCGCGGATACAGCTCCCGCACCATCGCCCCGCATGATCCGGACGGGGTCACGATCGCCTCGTACTCCCCGAAGACATCGGAGAAATGCCGGGCGAGCGGCTCTGCCTCATGCCGGTAGCCGGTGTTGTAGTGCGCCTGCCCGCAGCAGGTCTGCGCCAGCGGGAAGTCGACCTCGACACCCAGTCTGGTCAGCAGCTTCACCACCGCCCGGCCGGTGTCCGGATAGAGCGTGTCGTTGACACAGGTCAGGAACAGGGCGACACGCATCGCGGCTCCTCGGAGTCGGTCATCGGACGAGTGCAGGGTAATGGGCGGATCCTGCCGAGGGGAGTGGGCGGCTCACCGCGTGGCGAGGCGGGCCGCCGCCCGACGCCAGCGCGCGGTGTCGCCCCGGGGCGCGTACCGGGTCAGCGGCTGGGTACGGGTGAGCAGCCGGCGCATGTCGGCGGGATCGCCGACCAGCCCGTGGGCGCGGGCCTGCACGAGGACGTTGCCGAGGGCGGCCGCCTCCGTCGCGCCCGCCACCACCGGCAGCCCGCACGCGTCGGCGGTCAGCCGGCACAGCAGCGCGTTGCGCGTGCCGCCGCCGACGACGTACACGACGTCCACCGGACGGTCGGCCAGCCGCTGCGCGTCCCGGACGGCCCGCCGGTGGGCGAGGGCGAGGGAGTCGAGGATGCACCGCGTGATCTCGGCGGGCGTCCCGGGCACAGGCTGCCCCGAGGCCCGGCACGCCTCGGCGATCCGCTCCGGCATCCGCCCCGGCGCCAGGAACGCCTCGTCCCCGGCGTCCACCACCGATCGCAGCGCCGGCACCCCGGCGGCGTGACGCAGCAACAGCCCCAGATCCGGCTCGCCCCAGGCCCGTACGCACTCCTGGAGCAGCCACAGCCCCATGATGTTGCGCAGATAGCGGACCGCGCCGTCGAGCCCCCAGCTCGTTGGTGAAGTTCGCGGCCCGGCTCTCCTCGGTGAGCACCGGCGCGGCCAGCTCCAGGCCGGCCAGCGACCAGGTGCCGGTGCAGATATAGGCGAAGCGCTCGCCGACGGCCGGGGCCGCGGCCACCGCCGACGCCGTGTCGTGCGAGCCGACCGCGGTCACCGGCACCGGGCCGGTGAGCCCCGTCTCCTCCAGCACCTCCGGTCGGAGCACACCGGCCGGATCACCCGGCTGCCGCAGCGGCGCGAACAGCCCGAGGTCGATGCCGAGCCGCTCGGCGACGTCGTACGACCACGCACGCGTCCGAGGGTCGATCAGCTGCGTGGAGGAGGCGTTGGTCAGCTCGGTGCCTTTCGCCGGTCAGCCAGTACGTCAGCAGGTCGGGGATGAGCAACAGCCGCCTGACGTGGGCGAACTGGGCGGTCGAGCGGGCCGCCGTCAGCTGGTGGAGGGTGTTGAAGGGGGCGTACTGCAGCCCGGTGGCCGCGTACAGCTCGGCGGCCGGCACGGTCGCCCACACCTTCTCCGCGCTGCCTGTGGTGCGGGTGTCGCGGTAGTGCACCGGATTGCCGAGCAGGGCCCCGTCGTCCGCCTGACCCGGGACCGGCCCCGGTGCTGGCCCTGAGGGACGTCTCGAAGTCCTTCGGTCGCCGGCACCTTCGCCGCCCGCACCGCCGTCGCACTCGCCTCCGGACAGATCACCGGCAAGGAGGGCGAGACCTTCAAGACCGGCTCCACGACGTACACCATCGGCAAGGACGGCGTGATCAACCTGGGCACGCCCACCGTGTTCGACGCCAAGAACATCGACCGGTTCACCTTCTAGTCAACGAAGGGGCGTTGATGGAACGCGTGTGCTTCCTGCTGACGGTACGGGCGGATCGCCTCGACGAGTACCGTGAGCGGCACGCCGCCGTATGGCCGGAGATGGTGGCAGGCCGAGATGGCGCCGTTCTGCGAGTCACCGGACGGCGCCCGGCCCGACGAGGCCATGAATCCGCTCACCGAAGTCTTCCACCTGGCCTGACGCCTGGAGGCTGCTCATGAACCCCTCGGTCACCCCGAAGGGCAGGACACAACTCGACCCCCGGGCCGTCTACTTCGTCTCCTACGACGGCCTGGTCAACAACAACTCCTTCCAGAAGAGCGGCCTGTTGACCCACCAGGGCCATCAGTACGCCGCCTGGTACACGGCCACCCGCAACGCCGTGATCGCCCGCCGGGTCCTCGGCGGCTCCACCTGGTCGACCCTCGCCCTGCCCCACCGGCTCAAGGCCGACGACTCGCACAACGTCATCTGCATGGGCGTCTCGAAGACCGACGGGCGTCTCCACATCGCCATGGACGCGCACAGCGACGGCTTCTTCTACGTCAAGTCGGTCGCCGGACTCGTCGACGACGCCGTGTCCACGCCCTGGATCCCGTCCGTCTTCGGCGCCGTACGGACGACCCTCGACGGGCTCACCCTCGCCTCGCAGTTCACCTACCCCCAGTTCGTCTCCGCGCCCGAGGGGAAGCTCCAGCTGAGCTATCGCGTCGGCATCTCCGGCGACGGCCGCAACGCCCTTGCCGAGTACGACGGTTCGTCCTGGACGGCACTGGGGGAGTGGACCAGCTCCACCGGCACCTACACCGGCTCGCACGGCTCCAGCACCGCCCGCAACATGTACCTGCACGGCATCGACTACGACGCGAGCGGCCGGTTGCACGCCTTCTTCAGCTGGCGTGAGCAGAACGTCGCCGTGACCGGCAACAGCCGTGGCCTCGCCAACCACGACACCGGGTACGTCCACTCCGAGGACCGGGGGCGCACCTGGCGCAACGACGCGGGAGTCGTCGTAGGCACCACCGGGGGCTGCGACAAGGTCGCCGTCACCGACCCCGGCCTGGTGGTCGATCCCCTCGGCCCCGACCACTGTCTGATGAACCAGGAGAGCCAGGCCGTCGACTCGGCCGGCCTGCCGCACGCCATCATCAGTTACGTCCCCGGCCGGCTCGGTCCGTGCACCACGGACCACGTCGGCGACCGCACCGCGCGCGGCCGGGCCTTCCACATCCGCAAGAACGCCTCGGGCACTTGGCAGAAGACCGAGATCCCCGTCGTACCCAACTCCAGCCAGCGCACAAAGCTTGTCCTGGACCGGTACGACAACGCCTACGCGATCCTCCCCCGCGGCCGGATCGCCGGTGCCTCGAAGTCCTCCGGGTACACGGACTGGGCGCTGCTGTACGACGGCGGCGGCCTGGACGCCTTCGGCGAGGTCGTGACCGACGAGTTGCGGGTCGAGGCGGACAACGTGCTGTCGTTCATGTACCAGGAGAAGTCGAGTGGTACGACCCCCTCGGCCCTCCACGTCGTGGACTTCGCCCTGCCCGTCTGACCCCGTCGGTTGTGCGACGGGATGGCGGTAATGTGAAGGCCGTCCCGCCGCCGCTCGTTCACCTGGAGGTCTCTGACCGATGACCCAGTCGGTGGGTATCAAGGACGTCGCCCGTGCCGCCGGTGTCTCCGTGGGCACGGTGTCCAACGTCATCAACCGTCCGGACACCGTCGCCCGTGAGACCCGTGCGCGCGTGCTGTCCGCGATCGACCGGCTCGGCTACGTCCGCAGCGAGTCGGCGCGCCAGCTGCGCGCGGGCCGCAGCCGGATCATGGGCCTGCTCGTCCTCGACATGGGCAACCCCTTCTTCGTGGACGTCGCGCGCGGCGCCGAGCGTGCGGCGCGCGAGGCCGGGCTCGGCGTGATGGTCTGCAACAGCGCGCAGGACGCGGCCGAGGAGGCCGACTACCTGTCGCTCTTCGCCGAGCAGCGGGTGCGCGGTGTGCTGCTCACCCCGGCCGACGCCACCGGCCGCAACATCGAGACCTTCCGCCGCCACGGCATACCGTTCGTACTGGTCGACCGGGTCGCCGAGGGCACCACCGAGTGCTCGGTCTCCGTGGACGACGTGGCCGGCGGCGCCCTCGCCGTCCGGCATCTGGTGGACGCCGGGCACCGTTTCATCGCCTATGTCAGCGGCCCGCCGGGGCTCAACCAGGTGCGCGACCGCCGCACCGGCGCCCTGAACGCCCTCGCCGAGGCGGGGCTCGGGCCCGACGCCCTGCGGGAGCTGCCCACCGAACGCCTCGACGTGGCCGCCGGCCGGGACGCGGGCGCCCGTCTGCTCGGTCTCGCGGACCGCCCCACGGCCGTCTTCTGCGCCAACGACCTGCTCGCGCTCGGCGTGCTCCAGGCCATGTACGCGGCCGGCGTCACCGTGCCGGACGACCTCGCGATCGTCGGCTACGACGACATCGAGTTCGCGGCCGCGGCCGCCGTACCGCTGACCTCGGTCCGCCAGCCCGCGGTCACCATGGGCTCCCTCGCCGCGGAGCTGCTGCTGGAGGAGACCGAGACCGAGGGCGGACCCGGCGCCCACGAGCACCGGCGCGTGGTGCTCCAGCCGGAGCTGGTGGTGCGCCGCTCCAGCCTCGCCGCCCGCTGACCGAGGGTTCAGTAACAATCGATGATCCAGGGGCTCGGCGCGCGGCCGTGCATGTGCTGAACTGGGACGCGTCCATCCCATCCGTCCCGGGAGACCCGTTGAGCCTCACCTACCGCCAGCCCGGCGTCGTCCTCACCGACCGTCACTTCACCGTGCCCCTCGACCACGGCGACCCGGGCGGCGAGAGCATCGAGCTGTACGCCCGGGAGGCCGTCGCGAGCGACAAGGCGGGGCAGGACCTGCCGTGGCTGGTGTACCTGCAGGGCGGTCCCGGCTTCGGGGCGAATCGTTTCGTCGGACGGCAGGCCTGGCTCGACCGCGCGCTCAAGGACTACCGCGTCCTCCTCCTCGACCAGCGCGGCACCGGCCGCTCCACGCCCGCCACCCGCCAGACGCTCCCGCTGCGCGGCGGCCCCGCCGAGCAGGCCGGCTACCTCACCCGGTTCCGCGCCGACTCCATCGTCCGCGACTGCGAGGCCATCCGCCCCGAGGTGACGGGCGGCGCCCCCTGGACCGTGCTCGGGCAGAGCTTCGGCGGCTTCTGCACGGTGTCGTACCTCTCCCTGGCCCCCGAGGGCCTGGACACCGCCGTCATCACCGGCGGCCTGCCCTCCCTCGACGCCCACGCCGACGACGTCTACCGAGCCGCCTACCCGCGCATCGAACGCAAGGTCGCCGCGCACTACGCCCGCTACCCCCAGGACGCGGAGCGGGCCCGCCGCATCGCCGACCACCTCCTCACCCACGACGTCGTCCTGCCGAACGGCTACCGCTTCTCCGTGGAGGCCTTCCAGTCCCTCGGCCTGATGCTCGGCGCGAGCGACGGCAGCCACCGCCTGCACTACCTCCTGGAGAACGCCTTCGCCCGCACTCCCGCCGGCCACGACCTGTCCGACGACTTCCAGGAACAGGTCCAGAGCGTGCTGTCGTACGCGGGGCACCCGCTGTACGCCCTCGTCCACGAGTCGATCTACGGCCAGGACACCCGCCCCACCGCCTGGGCCGCCGAACGCGTCCGCGCCGAGTTCCCGCAGTTCGACGCGGCCAAGGCGCTCGCCGGTGACGCCCCGGTGCTGTTCACCGGTGAGACGGTCCACCCCTGGATGTTCGACGCCGACCCGGCCCTGCGCCCCCTGCGCGAGACCGCCGAACTGCTCGCCGCCCGCACCGACTGGCAGCCCCTGTACGACCCCGCCCGCCTCGCCGCCAACGAGGTCCCGGTCGCCGCGGCGATCTACCACGACGACATGTACGTCGACACCGCCCACTCCCTGCAGACCGCCCGAACCGTCCGCGGCCTGCGCACCTGGGTCACCGACGAGTACGAACACGACGGCCTGCGCACCGGTGCACCCCGGGTCCTGGACCGGCTCCTCGCCCTGGCCCGCCACGAGGCGTGAGCCGGCGGACCCGAGCGACCCGGAAGGGCATCCCCGGGACGGGTGGAACGGGCGCGCCGTTCGAGCGAACGCAGCGCCGAGGTGTGGGCGGACGTCCTGCGTCAGGCCGGTGAACCGGGCGTCTGACCCCAGTTGGTCGCGAGCGGCACCGGCCTGGACGAGGCCCGGCCCGGCCGCACTCACCGCGGCCGGTGCCGCTGTCAGGCCTACGCCCTCACCGGGGGCCCGGCGCGACACAACGGGTGGTGCGTCAAAAGGAGTTGCCGTCGGTCCAACGCGGCATAGTCTGCGGCCATGAGCGAGCCGAAGATCACCCAGCTCCAGCCCCTGCCCGACGACTGGCAGCGGGCCCTCGCCGTGGTCGCGCACCCCGACGACCTCGAGTACGGGTGCTCGGCGGCCGTCGCCGCCTGGACCGACGCCGGCCGGGACGTCGCCTATGTCCTGGCGACCCGCGGCGAGGCGGGGATAGACACGCTCGACCCCGCCGTCTGCGGCCCGCTGCGCGAGCGCGAGCAGCGGGCGAGCGCCGCCGTCGTCGGCGTCACCACCGTGGAGTTCCTGAACCACCGGGACGGAGTCGTCGAGTACGGCCCCGCGCTGCGCCGCGACATCGCCGCCGCGATCCGCCGCCATCGCCCCGAACTCGTCATCACCCTCAACCACCGCGACACCTGGGGCGGTGTCCAGTGGAACACTCCCGACCACGTCGCCGTGGGCCGCGCCACGTTGGACGCCGCCGCCGACGCCGGCAACCGCTGGATCTTCCCGGAACTCGTCGCGCAGGGCCTGGAGCCCTGGAACGGCGTCCGCTGGGTCGCCGTGGCCGGGTCCGGCAACCCCACCCACGCGGTGGACGCCACGGCCGGCCTGGAGCGCGCGGTACGCTCCCTGCTCGAACATCGCACCTATATCGAGGCGTTGACCGACCAGGACCCCGAGACGCACGTCCGCGACTTCCTGACCGGGACGGCCACCGCCACCAGGGAACGCTTCGGCGGGAAGCCGGCCGTGGCCTTCGAACTGTTCAGCCGATAGCCCGGCCCACGACCCACCACCGAACGGGGACCACATGAACGACACCGACCTCCTCGCCCGCCGCTTCGAGGAGCACCGCGGTCATCTGCGCGCGGTGGCCTACCGGATGCTCGGCTCGCTCGCCGAGGCGGAGGACGCGGTCCAGGAGGCGTGGCTGCGGCTCGGCCGCATCGACGCGGACGAGATCCGGAACCTCGGCGGCTGGCTGACCACGGTCGTCGGACGGGTCTGCCTGGACATGCTGCGCTCGCGCAGCGCACGCCGCGAGGAGCCGATGGACGACACGTTCGTCCCGGACCCGGTGGTCCGCCCGCTCTCCGAGGTCGACCCCGAGAAGGAGGTGGAGGAGGCCGACTCGGTCGGTCTCGCGCTCCTGGTCGTCCTCGAGACACTGGAACCCGCCGAGCGGCTGGCGTTCGTCCTGCACGACATGTTCGCCGTGCCCTTCGACGACATCGCCGCGATCGTGGAGCGCACCCCGGCCGCCACCCGCCAGCTGGCCAGCCGGGCCCGCCGCCGGGTGCAGGGCGCCACCCCGGCGGCCGCCCCCGACCTCGGCCGGCAGCGGCAGGTGGTGGACGCCTGGCTGGCCGCATCGCGCGGCGGCGACTTCGAGGCGCTGCTCGCCCTGCTCCACCCGGACGCGGAGCTGCGCGCCGACGCGGGCGCCCTGGTCCGCGGAGCGGCCGCCTCCAAGGCCGTACACGGCGCACGGACGGTCGCCGCACAGGCCTCGATGTTCTCCCATCTCGCCGTGTACGCACGTCCAGTGCTGGTCAACGGCGCGGTGGGCCTGGTCACCGCGCCCGAGGGAAAGCCCGCGTCCATCACGGCGTTCACGATCGTCGACGGACTCATCACCGGCCTGTACATCCTTGCCGACCCCGAGCGCCTCGCTCGGCTGGAGCTGCCTGCGGCAGAGGCCTGAGCGAGGGCTCGGGCACAGCCCGTGCCAGCGGTGGACTCTCCGCCGTCGGCCGGGAGGTCTCGCAGGTCAGTAGGCTTGATCCCATGCCGGATCAGATAGCCGACCTCTCCGACCTGCGCGGCGACTGCGCCCAGTGCTTCGGGCTCTGCTGCGTCGCCCTGCCCTTCGCCGCGTCCGCGGACTTCGCCCTCGACAAGCCCGCGGGCACGCCCTGCGTCAACCTCCAGGGCGACCACCGCTGCGGCATCCACGCGGACCTGCGGAAGAAGGGTTTCACCGGCTGCACGGTCTACGACTGCTTCGGCGCGGGGCAGAAGGTCTCGCAGCTCACCTTCGGCGGGCAGGACTGGCGTACGGGCCCGAAGGAGCACGCCCGCCGGATGTTCGACGTGTTCCCGGTCGTGCGCCAGCTGCACGAACTGCTCTGGTACCTGACCGAGGCGCTGGGCCTGGACGCCGCCCGGCCCGTCCACGCCGACCTGCGCCGGGCCCTGGAGCGGACCGAGCAGCTCACCCGGCAGACCCCCGAGGAGCTGGCCGCGCTGGACGTGGCCGCCCACCGGCAGGAGGTCAACGTGCTGCTGCTGCGCACCAGCGAGCTGGCCCGGGCGGGCGTCGGCGGCAGCACGGGCAAGAAGGGCAAGAAGGGCAGGTCGAAGGACCGGCGGGGCGCCGACCTCATCGGGGCCCGGCTGCGGGGCGCCGACCTGCGCGGCGCCAGCCTGCGCGGCGCCTACCTCATAGCCGCCGACCTCACCGGAGCCGACCTGCGCGGAGCCGACATGATCGGCGCCGACCTGCGGGACGCCGACCTGACCGACGCGGACCTCACGGGCGCGTTCTTCCTCACCCAGCCGCAGCTGAACGCGGCCCGGGGCAGCGAAGGCACCAGGCTGCCGGAGTCAGTCACCCGCCCCGCGCACTGGGCAGCGCGCGGCTGACCCGATGCTGTCGTCCGGCACGGTCACCGGCGCGGGGGAGGGTCGCCGCTCCAGGTGCAGCCGCAGGCCCTCCGGCATCACCGTCAGGCGTTCGGTGACCCGGAGCCGGTAGTCCGGGTCCGGCCTGAGGTCGTAGCGGCGCAGCAGCAGGCCGAGGACGAGGGTCGCCTCGTGCAGGGCGAACTGGCGGCCGATGCACGCCCGCGCACCGGTCCCGAACGGCTTGAAGGTGTGCGGGGGACGCGCCCGTACCGCGCCCGCGTCGAACCGGTCCGGGTCGAACCGCTCGGCGTCCTCGCCCCACACCTCCGGGTCGCGGTGCAGCAGCGGCAGCAGCACCAGCGCCCACGCGCCGCGCCGCATCGGATGCTCCCCGGCCAGCACCGTGTCCTCGCGGGCCTCCCGTGCGTAGGCGGGCGCGGTCGGCCACAGCCGAAGCGACTCGTCCAGCACCCGGCGCACGTAGCGCAGCTTGGCGACCTGGTCGTAGCCGGGCTCCGGGGTGTCGCCCCAGACGCGGTCCACCTCGGCCCGGGCCCTGGCGGCGGCCTCCGGGTGCCGGGCGAGGTAGTACAGGGCGAAGGAGAGCGCGCCCGAGGTGGTCTCGTGGCCCGCCACCAGGAACGTGATGACCTGCTTGCGGACGTTCTCCGCCGACAGCCGCTCCCCGGTCTCGGGGTGGGCGGTCTCCAGCATCCGGTCCAGCAGGTCCCCGTCCCCGCTGCCGGAGCGGAGCCGGGCCGCGACGAGATCGTCGACCGTGCGGTTCAGGTAGGCGATGTCGGCCGCGTTGCGCCGGGCGGCGCCGCGCAGCAGCAGCGGCGCCAGCGGTACCGGCACGCTGTTCAGCCGCTGCGCGTAGGTGAGCGTGCCCACCATCGCGGTCACGAAGGGGTGCGGCTGCTCCCGCTCGAAGGAGCCGAAGTCGTGTCCGAACCCGGTGCGCGCGATCGTCTCCAGGGTCAGCTTGGTCATGTCACCGGGCACGTCCACCGCCCGCCCGGCCGCCAGCTCGCGGTCCCAGTGGCCGGTCAGCCGTGCCGCGACCGACAGCATCATGCCGTGGTAGGCCCCCATGGCCTCCCGGCTGAAGCCCGGTGCCAGGACGTCGTGCGCCAGCTGCCAGTTCGACTCGTGGTTGTACGCCGTGAACAGGCCGTCCCCGGCGAGGGGGCGCAGATTGGCGACCCCGAGGCCCACGTGCTTGGCGAACCGGGACTCGTCGGCGAGATCGGCGACCAGCCGCGAGCCCCACAGGAACACGAACTCGTTTCCGAAGGCCCGGCGCCGGAAGACCGGACCCAGCTCGCGCCCGAAGCGCATCGAGTCCTGCAGCGGCCGGCGCCGGTCGACGCCCAGCACATCGCCGAGCAGCGGCAGCCGGCGCGGCGGATGCGGGATCCGGTGTAGCTCCGGCCAGCCCTGCTCGGCGCCCCGGAATCCCCTCGGCAGCCTGGTCTCCGTCGTCTCCGCCATGACGCGATCTCCCTTGATCCAGCGGATGGTTGCACCTGTGACGCGCGCGTGTTGTACGTGAGTTCAATAACGTGTTTCAGTGTGGTCCGCTTGTTGAACCCGCGTCAAGTAAAGTGACGCCATGCCCGCGAACCAGGGGGAACGCGCCCGGCGCAGACTCAGCACCGAAGAACGCCGTGAGCAGCTGTTGTCGGTCGGCGCGCGGCTGTTCTCGGAGAGTCCCTACGACGACGTGTGGATCGAGCAGGTCGCCGAGATCGCCGGAGTCTCCCGCGGGCTGCTGTACCACTACTTCCCCACGAAGCGGGACTTCTTCGCCGCGGTCGTGGAGCGCGAGAGCGAGCGGATGCTGCGCATGACGGCGGCCGTGCCCGGGGTGCCGGTGCGCGAGCAGCTCGCCGCCGGCCTCGACACCTACCTGGCCTACGTCCAGGCCCATGCCCACGGCTTCCGTGCCTTCCACCGCGCCGACGCGGCCGGTGACCAGGCCGTGCGCCGCGTCTATCAGCGGGCCCTTGCCGCCCAGGAGCAGCAGATTCTCGCCGCTCTCGCCGCGGATCCCGAGTTCGGGCCCGTCTTCGAGAGCGCCCCGCAGGTGCGCCTCGCCGTGCGCGGCTGGCTCGCCTTCACTACGGCGGTCTGTCTGGAGTGGCTGCGGGACGGGGAGCTGACCCGGGACCAGGTGCGCGACCTGTGTGCGCGTGCCCTGCTCGGCGTTCTCGCCTGACTCCGTTCTCGCCTGACTCCGTGTCCTGACCGAGGTGTGGTTGGCGTGCGCCCGGATCTTCGATAGGTTAGGCAAGGCTTACCTAAGGAGGTCTCGGGATGGGTGACACGCAGGACTGGGCGGCCGGCCCCGGTGCGGCGGAGCGGGCGCGATCGGTGCTCGCCGCCGCGTGGTCGTGCGGGGTGACCGCGGACGGTGCCCGGGAGGAGTACGTCGGCGCGCACTCCGTGACCGAGGACGGCAGGGTGCTGCTGTCGGTGCCCGAGGACAGCGCCCTGTTCGCGGCCGCACTGTGCGCCCCGCGCGGTGAGCCCTCCGCCGTGCTGGAGTTCGCCGATGTGGCCCCGGTCCCGGTGCGGCAGCGGATCCGGGCCCGGCTGTGGCTGGCCGGCTGGTTCGCCCCGGGCGACGACGGCACGCTGATCTTCCGGCCCACGCGGGTGGTGCTGCGGCAGCCGTCCGGTGCCGTCCTCGTCGACGTCGACGAGTTCGCCGCCGCCCGGCCCGACCCGCTGGCCACGGCCGAGGCCCGGCTGCTGACCCATCTCGCCGACGCCCACCCGGACGCCGTGGAGCGGCTCACCCGGCTGGTGCGGCCCGAGAGCCTGCACGCCGCGACCCGGGTGACGCCCCTCGCCGTCGACCGCCACGGCCTCACCCTGCGCATCGAACGCACCCGCTCCCACGGCGACGTACGGCTGCCGTTCCACACGCCCGCCGACGACGTCACCCAGCTCACCGAGCGCATGCACGCCCTGCTGGCACAGGCGAGCGCCGCTGCCTGCCCCCGCGCGCTACAGCGGCAGCGCGCAGACGGCGACGGGTGACGCGAACGGCTCGCCCGCCAGGCGAAGTTCACCGCTCTCGGAGTCGACGTGGAAGACGCTGACCGAGCCGGAGCGCTGGTTCGCCGC
Source organism: Streptomyces sp. NPDC031100 (assembly GCF_055570785.1). NCBI lineage: Bacteria > Bacillati > Actinomycetota > Actinomycetes > Kitasatosporales > Streptomycetaceae > Streptomyces > Streptomyces sp. NPDC031100. Next base: position 360,122 of record NZ_JBVIGN010000007.1, on the reverse strand, counting down.
GAACAGCAGCCGGCCGTCCGGCGAGAAGGCGATCTGCCGCGGGAAGTCCCCGGCCACCGGCACCGTGCCGAGCAGCCGCAGCCGGGCGCCGTCCGCCTCGGCGGCGTACCGCGCGATGCTGTTGTGGCCGCGGTTGGCGAGGAAGGCGTACGAGCCGTTCGCGGTGACCAGGATCTGTGCCGGGTAGTTGGTGCCGCCGGACGAGCCCGTGGGCTGCGGGTCGCCGATCGTCAGGCGCCCGGTGGCCGGGTCGTAGGCGCAGACGGCGACCGTGTCGTCCACTTCGTTGGCCAGATAGGCGTACCGGCCGCCCGGGTGGAACGTCAGATGGCGCGGGCCCGCGCCCGGCCGGGTGTGCGCCTGCGCCACCTCGGTGAGCCTGCCCTTCGCCTGGTCCAGGCGGTAGGTGTAGACGGTGTCGGTGCCGAGATCGACGGCGAGGACGTGACCGCCGTCCGGGCTGGTGAGGAACTGGTGCGCGTGCGGGCCCTCCTGGCCCGGGCCGGGTGGCGGTGCCGAGTGCGTGATCAGCTCCGTGCGCTCGCCGAGGGCGCCCGAGGCGTCGACGGGGTGCACGACGACGCTGCCCGACGCGTAGTTGGCGCTCAGCAGCCAGCGGCCGCCGGGGTGGACCGACAGATGGCAGGGGCCCGCCCCGCCGGTGCTCCGGCTGCCGAGGATCCGCCGGTCCGCGAGGCGTACGGCGGTGACCGCACCGTCCTGGCGCTCGTCGACCGCGTACAGCGTGCGGCCGTCCGGGTGCAGCGCGAGGTACGAGGGGTCGGGGACCCCGGTGAGCGTCCCCGAGCCGGTGATCCGGCCCGTCGCCGGGTCGTACGAGGCCAGTCCGATGCCCGTGCCGCCGCCCTCGACAGAGGTGTACGTGCCGAGGTAGAGCGCGCGGGGGCCGGGGGCCTTGCGGGGCGGCCGCGTCACCGCCCGCTCGTCCGGCGCCGGCGTGCCGTCCTCGTGCGCCGGGCGGTCCGCCGGAGGGGCCGCCGGTGAGGGCACCGCGACCACGGCGGCCGTGCCCGCCACCACGGAGACGAACCGGCGCCTGGTCCAGCTTCCCCGCGTCGCCCGCGCGTCCCGCTCCATCCCGCACCTCAGGTCGTCGACTGCCCCGCTCGTGACAGCCACCTTGACCCGGAACCACCGCCAAGGGCAAGACGGGCAACGGGTGTTGCGCAGGGTGCAATGCGGACGGCGGCGCCTACCACTCACCGTCCTCGACCGGCTTGCCCGGCGCGTCCTTCAGCGGTATCACCTGGCCCGGGGACGGCTGCTGCCAGGGGTCCAGGTCGTCCCCGAGCCAGTCGCCGACCGGCTTGACGGCCTCCAGGGTCTCCGCCGGAGCCAGGTCCTCGGCATCCTCGTCGTAGTAGTCGTACCAGGGCAGTCCCGCGCTCGTGTACGCCGCCCGGTCCACCGGGGACGGCGGCGGCGCCTCGCCCGTGATGCGGCGCCACTCCGGGGGCGTGACCAGATGGACGAACACCCGCCCGGCGGGCGTGTCCGACCAGTCCGTGAGCGGCCGGTCGTCCTGGTAGACCTCCTGCCGCATCGAGCCGCCGACACCCAGACCCATGGCCGCGGCGCGCCGCGGGGGCCCACCGGGGGCGGCCGGGGCGTAGGGCGGCGGCAGGGGCCCGCCGGGTGCGGCGGCGGCCATGGGGGCAGGAGCGCCGTAGCCGCCGAACGTCCCGGCCGGCCGTGACGTCCGCTGCCGCTCCCGCTCCTGGCGCCGCCACTCGGCCAGGGCCGCCTCCTTCAGCGGGAACGCCTGCAACTGGACGCCGCCCCACGTCTCCTCGCCGCTTACCTGCCCCTCCACGGTCGCGCCCAGGCCGAGCGGTACGGCGACGAACTGGCGGACCGTCCCCTTACCCGAGTTGATGCCGTCCAGCCAGGGCTGGCGGGGCAGCACCACATAGTTCTGCGGGTCGCGGGCGAGGGCGCCACGCCACGGCTTGCCGGAGACGGCGCACACCTTGCCCACGCCGACCTGGAGGGCGGCCGGCTCCGTCGTACCGGCGAAACTCAGCCACATCGCCTCGCGCAGGTACACCGGCAGCATCACGCCGCCGCGCGCCCGCCACTCCTCGGGGACCCGGTCGGCGTAGTCGGCCACCCGCCGGACCGGGAACTCGCCGAGCCCCGGCGGCAGCGGATGCGTGCCCGTCTCGGGCAGCCGCAGCGTACGCACGAACCGCACCGCCACCCCGCCGCGCAACCGCAGCGTGTTCCCGTCGATCCGCACCCCGGTGTCCGTCACAGGCCAGCTCCCTCCCGCCGGTACCGGGCCCCGCCCCGGCACTCCCTCACCGAAAACGCTCGCCGAACCCGGTGCGGTTCCGCCACAGGTTCTCCTGGACGCCGAGGCGCTCGCGCAGCCGGGTCATCCGGGGCAGCTTCGCCCGATGCTCCCGGGACACCCGGTCCAGCTCCTCCAGCAGCCGACGGGTGCGGTGCTCGGTGTTCAGCTCGTCGATCATCCGGTTCACCTCGGTCAGCACGGCGCCGAGCAGATGCCAGTTCGCCCAGTCCTCGCGGACCTCCTCCCCGAGCAGCTCGGCGAGCCGGTCGCGGGTGCCTGCCGCGGTGTGCAGCTCGGCGGTCAGACGGGCCTCGGCCGACTCGGCGTTCTCGCTCAGGTGCGTGGTCACCAGCACCGCGAAGCTGACCACCGCGTCGGCGATCTCGGAGAGCAGCTGCTCCACGGTCGCCCCCACCTGGGGCGGGAACAACCCCTCGGTACCGCGGGCCTTCGCCAGGTCCGTGAAGGAACGGGCCAGCACCCGCAGGACGACCGTGCAGATCTCCAGCGTGTCCAGGCCGGTGCGCAGCACCACCCGGTACAGCAGGCCCTCCTTGACCCGCGGGTTGAACCGCAGGCTGTCCTCGGCCTGCCGCAGCGCCGCGTCCACCTGGACGATGTGGTGGTCCAGCCGGCGCGCCTCGTGCAGCCGCTCCGCCGCCCGCTCCCAGGGGGTGCGGCCCGCGGCCTCCTCGCCCATCCGCAGCATCAACTGCCGCACCCGGCGCGCCAGGTCCCCGATCGAGTGCCCGGCCTCGCCCACCCACACCGGGGCCGGAAGCAGCAGGTTGCAGGCCATGCCGACGACCGCGCCGATCAGCGTCTCCACGATCCGCGCCCAGGCCGTGAACCCGACGGTGGTGACGCCGAGCACCAGCATGGCGCTGATCGCCACCTCGGCCACGTACTCGTCGACCCGCACCAGATGCCCCACAGCCAGCGAGGCCACGATCAGCAGCGCCAGGCTCCACCAGGTCAGACCCACCAGAAGGCTGAAGGCGATGGCGACCAGCACCCCGGCCACCACCGAGTTCACCCGGCGGATGCCGTTGGTGAGCGTGGCGTAGAAGGTCACCTGGACGACCAGCAGGGCGGTGAGGGGAGCGGTCAGCGGGGCCGGCTCGGGGCTCAGGCGCAGCGCGATGACGTAGGCGATCGTCGCCGCCGCGGCCGACCGCAGCGTCTGGACGACCACCGGCTCCCGGCGGCGCCTCAGCAGACGCTCCAGTTCCGCGGTCCACTTCCGTACGTCGCGCATCCCTTGGCCTGTTCCCGTTCCTCGAGTGCGTCGAACGTGCACGATCGAGGACGGTCTCACAGCCGTCGGCGCCTTCGTACCGCAGACCGCGTCGACGACCACCGGCGCAGAACTCGTACCCCGGACCGGATGGTCGGCGACGCCCGGGTGGTCGGCATTGGTGAGGCCACCCACACCTCCCACGACTTCTTCGCCCTCAAGGACCGCCTGTTCCGCCATCTGGTCGAGGAGAAGGGCTTCCGCACCTCGCCCTGGAAGCGAGCCGCCCGGACGACCCCGTGCGCTTCCTGGGCGACGGCATTGGTTACGGCGGGCCGGAACTCTACGGCGCGGTGACCGACTGTGCGGCCGCCACCCACTCGCAGGCGAACGACCGGCTCGCGGCGCCGGGCGGCACAGGGAGCAGTACCTGCACAGGCCGTACCCCGAGCGCAAGGAGATGGCCGAGCGCACCTCCCGGTACGCCGACGGGGCCGAGGTCGAGGAGGTGCTGCGGCTCACCGGCGGGGCGCCTACCGGGAGCCGGTCGAGGCTGTCAGGTGTAGAGCTTGTCGACGAACGCGGACAGGTTGCCGGTCGTACGGGCTATCTGCTCCTCCAGGGTGAGGCTCTCCTCGAACCGGCCCCCGGACTCCGGGACCTTCTTCCCGCGCACGTACAGCGAGCATGCCAGGTCCGTGCACATGTACACCCCGACCGAGTTGCCCTCGCGGCCCGCCGCACCCGCCTTCCGGGCGGTCATCAGCGACACCCCGCCGCCGGGATGGGTGGTCAGGCACACCGAACACATACTGCGGTGCAGGAACCCGCGCTGCGCGGCCGGGAAGCGCAGGGCCACGCCGACGAGCCGGCCCTCGCGCTCGGTGACCAGATAGCAGCGGTCGGGTGCCCCGGGATCGCGCCAGCCGAGGAAGTCCAGGTCGTCCCACGGGCGTTCGGCGAGGTCGCGCGGGACCGCCAGGCGCTTGGCCTCCCCCTTGGAGCAGTTGACGAACGAGTTGCGGATGTCCTGCTCGGTGAGGGATTTCATGGGGGTCCTTCCGGGATGCCGATTCCGCCGTGAACCTAGGGGGTCTAGGTTCGCGGCTAGCCTAGATAGCCAAGGGGAGGGTGGGCGAATGGATTTCCGGCACGTGCGGCCCGCCGACCGGCTGGCGGCCGGCGTGCCGATCCTGCAGGCCTTGGCCCGGGACGGCGCCTACCACTCGGAGTTCGTCACGGGTACCAGCAACAGCGGGCTCACCGCACACCCAGGCGGCGACGGCCGGCGCTGGGAGAGCACTCCGCACCGCCCAGGCGGCCGGAGCCGTCTCCCTGCGTCCGGCCTTCAGCGCCGCCCCGGAGAACGGCGCCCTGTTCGTGCAGCACCGCATCGCGGCCGAGGCCGACGAGGTCTGGGACCTGCTGACCGGCGGGGCCCGGGTGTACGTCTGCGGCGACGGTTCCCGCATGGCACCCGGAGTTCGCCAGGCGTTCCGTACCCTGTACCGGAACGTACGTCCGGCGCCGACGAGGCGGCGGCCGGGCGGTGGCCGGGCGGTGGCTCGACTCGCTCGTGACGGACGGGCGTTACGTCGAGGACGTGTACGCGGCAGGGTGACCCGGTCGGGGGAGGGGGACGGTGGGGGAGTCGGTGGAGCGAGCCCTGCGGGTCCTGGCCGCGGCGGGCATCGGACCCGGCCGGCCGGCCGGGGTGCGCCCGCTGGGCGGCGGGACCTGCAACACCGTCGAAGAGCTGCGGTTCACCGGTGGCGGCCGCACCCTCCACGTCGACGACACCCCAAAGGCAGGGCACCTGCTGCAGACCGCCTGCCCCGGCACGCCCTGGGACGACTCCCTGACGGACGTCGAACAGGCCGCCCTGCGCGGGGACTTGGGCGGTCATGTCGCCCGGCTGCACCGGGTGACCGGGCCCGGCTTCGGCTACCCGTCCGGTGCCCTCGGCCCGCTCGCCCCCGACTGGCGGACGGCGTTCACCGCGATGTTCGGCGCGGTCCTGGACGACACCCGCCACTACGGGGCCCGGCTGCCCCTCCCCGCCCACTTCGACCTGTGGCCCGGCAACGTCGTCGTCTACCTGATCATGCTGGTGGAGACGGTTCCGCGGGCGGTCGGTGAGGACCACGCCCGCCGGGGCCAGGAGGCGGTCGCCCCGGAACTCGTCGCCGCGCTCGCGGAGATCAAGGCGGCCCCTTCTTAGCTCATCACATGAAATAAGGGTTGTCGGAAAGTCGCGGCAAGCCCGTCCCGAGGGGTATGTTGGCAGGTCGGGACAGGGTTCGAAGGGGGCCACATGACGGGGCGGAACGGGCGCACGGTACGCGATCTCAGGCGGGGCAACCGCACGGCCGTGTTGCAGCGGCTGTACTTCGACGGCCCGCTGAGCCGCTTCGAGCTGGGCCCGGTCACCGGACTGAGCTCCGGCTCGGTCAGCAACGTGGTCGCGGACCTCGTCGCCGACGGACTGGTCGAGGAGGCCGGCAGCGTCGACTCCGACGGCGGCCGCCCCCGCACCCTGCTGCGCGTCTCGCCGCACAGCGGCCAGATGATCGGCGTCGACGTCGGCGAAACCCGCGTCCGCGTCGAGCTGTTCGACCTGGCGCTCACCGAACTCGCCCGCACCGAACGGGTGCTGGCCCGGCAGGGCGACGAGGGCTACGACGTCGACGTCATCGTCCGCCACATCCGCGACGGCATCGCCGAGGTCCTCACGGCCGCGGAAGCCGCGCCCGAGCGCCTGCTCGGCGTCGGGGTCGGCGTCCCCGGCATCGTCGAGCACACGGCGGACCGGGGTGCCGTCGTGCACGGGCAGACCATCGGCTGGGACGCGGTCCCGCTGGAGGAGCTGCTCCGCTCGACCTCCGGACTGCCCGACGGCGTGCGGTACTTCATCGACAACGGCGCCAAGACCCTGGGTCAGGCCGAGATGTGGTTCGGCGCCGGGCGTGGCGCCCGTAACGCGGTGGTCGTGCTCTTCGGCTCCGGTGTCGGCGCCTGCCTGGTCACCCCCGAGGTGGAACACGGGCGGGCCGTCGAGTGGGGCCATCTGACCGTACGGGTGCGGGGGCGCCGCTGTCGGTGCGGTGCGCCCGGCTGTCTGGAGGCGTACGCCGGTGCCCAGTCGCTGCTCGACCGCTGGCGCGAGGAGGGCGGACGGCCGCCCGAGGGCGTGGACGAGGAGACCGCCCTCACCGCGATGCTCGCCGCCGCCTACCCGACCGAGGGCAGGGAACCCGACCCCGTCGCGCTCGCGGTCCTGGAGGAGACCGCCGAGTACCTGGGCGCCGGCCTGTCCGACCTGATCAACCTCTTCCAGCCCGAGCGGATCCTGATCGGCGGCTGGGCCGGACTCCAGCTCGGCACCCGGTTCCTGCCCGCCGTACGGCGCCATGCGCGGACGTACGCCCTGCGCTACCCGGCCGACAAGGTCACCATCGACCTCGGCCGGCTGGGCCCCGACGCGGTGACCGTCGGTGCGGCGATCCTGCCCCTCGCCGACTTCTTCGCCCGCGGCGGCCGCCGTGCCGAACCGGCCATCGAGGACCGGCACCCCGCCTGGCGGGCCGCACTGCAGGAGCGGGCCCCGCGCTGAGCGAGGGGGCGGGGTGACTCACCTCACGGCGGCCGCCTGGAACACCACCGGGTAGTTGCCCGTTGAACCAGCCCTGGGTGCGGAGGGGGCAGTGTCCCCGGGCCTACCTTTTGCCCACAGGGACGTGGGCGGAGACGGCCGTCCCTCGAACGAGTGGCGTAAAGCGTGCACGGCCTCGGCAGGTGGGAAGTCTCTTGCCCGTCCATACGTCCAGCCTCCCGCCCAGAAGGAATTACCGTGATGTCTGTCCGCCGCATCATGACCGTTGCAGCAGTGAGCGCACTGCTTTCCCTCGGAGCCATCGCCCCCGCCATAGCTGCCCAGGCACAGGGCACCGGCGACATCACCGACGGTCTTCTCAAACACCCCGTCAGCACTCTTGTGGGCTACCCCCTCGGCCTCCGCCTCGGCATCTGAAACCGTCGGTCGGTGGGCCCGTAGCGCCTGTCGACTCCCGATACCTGTTCATCAGCCCCGTCACCACATGTGACGGGGCTTTCTCATGACGCCCGGGTCGGCGTACGGCCCTCCCGCGTCCAGGCCAGCAGCTCCTCGGCCGACCAGGTGGTCACCACCCGCCCGGCGGGCACCCTGCACTCCTCGGCCCGGGCGCAGCCGAGGATCTGCCAGTCCAGCTGGCCGGGCGCGTGCGCGTCGGTGTCGACCGAGAACAGCACCCCGGCCGCCACGGCCCGGCGCAGCAGCCGCCTCGGCGGGTCCAGCCGCTCCGGCCGGCTGTTGATCTCCACGGCCGTACCCGAGTCGGCACAGGCCGCGAACACCTCGTCCGCGTCGAACTCCGACTCCGGGCGGCCACGGCCCGTGACCAGGCGTCCCGTGCAGTGGCCCAGAATGTCCGCGTGCGGATTCCGGACGGCAGCCACCATCCGGCGGGTCATCGAGCGGGCGTCCATCCGCAGCTTGGAGTGCACGGACACCACCACGACGTCCAGCTGCTCCAGAAGCCCGGGCTCCTGGTCCAGCGAGCCGTCCTCCAGGATGTCGCACTCGATGCCCGTGAGCAGCCGGAACGGCGCCCACCGCGCGTTCAGCTCCGCCACCACCGCCAGCTGCTCACGCAGCCGCTCCGCGGACAGGCCCCGGGCCACGGTCAGCCGGGGGGAATGGTCGGTCAGGGCCGTCCACTCGTGGCCGAGCCGGGCCGCCGTACGCCCCATCTCCTCGATCGGGCTGCCGCCGTCCGACCAGTCCGAATGGGTGTGACAGTCCCCGCGCAGCAGCGCCCGCAGCATGGTGCCGCCGTCCGCGGCGAGCGGCCCCCCGGTCTCCTCCTCCAGGGTGCGCAGATAGCCGGGCACCTCCCCGGCCAGGGCCTCCCGCACCACCTGCGCGGTCTTCGGCCCGACCCCCCTGAGGGACTCCAGCGTCCCGGCCGCCGCACGCTCGGCGACCTCGCCCTCGGGCAGCGCGGACAGCACCCGGGCGGCGGTACGGAAGGCCCGTACCCGGTAGGTGGGCGCCAGCGCACGCTCGAGCAGGAAGGCGATCCGGTCCAGGGCCGCGACGGGATCCATGGCCACCTCCAGCTCGCCGTGCCCCTCCAGGGTTCCCCAGGGCCGCGCCCGCCGCACGACGGGGGGCCGCCGGCGCGCCGACGGCCTCCTGCCTCGTGTTCTTCCGGACGGCGTGCGCGGACGAGTCGTCGGCGCGCGTCGCGTTCTACGCTCTATTCCATGACCGAACAAGGAGTTCCCCACATCGCCCATCCGCGGGTCCTCGTGCTCGGCGTGTGTCCCGGCAAGCCGGGCGAGCCGCCCTTCCGGATCATGGAGATCGACGGGCAGGTCATCGCCGAGGTCAGGACCGTGACCGACGTGCTGGAGACCGCCGCCTCCCACGGCCTTCCCATCCACGACCTGGACGACCCGGACACGATCCGCTGGGTGGGCGGCGACAAGTACACCTGGAAGCTGCACTGAGCCGGACGGCTCAGCCGACCGTCCACTTCTGGTTGACGCCGCCGGAGCACGTCCAGATCTGCAGCCGGGTGCCGTTGACCGTGCTGTTCCCGGTCACGTCGAGGCACTTGTTCGCCTGCGGATTGACGATGTCGTGCGCCGCCGAGACGGCCCACCTCTGGTTGGGGCCGCCCGTGCAGTCCCACAGCTGGACGGTCGAGCCGTCCGCCGTACCGTTGCCGGTGACGTCCAGGCACTTGCCGAGCGCCCGGATCGTACCGTCCGAGCCCACCGTCCACGCCTGCGCGGACGTGCCGTTGCAGTCGTAGAGCTGGACCGCGGTGCCGTTGGCCGAGTTCGCGCCGGCCACGTCCACGCACTTGCCGGCCAGCCCCCGGATCGGGACGCCGGCCGCGCTGTCGGTCGTGGTCACCGACACCGAGTCGACCACCAGCTGCTGCGGGAACTGTGTGGAGCCGTCCGGGTCGCCCGGCCAGTAGCCGCCGACGGCGAGGTTCAGGATCAGGAAGAACGGCTTGTTGAACACCCAGGTCTTCCCGCCCAGGTCGGCGGGCGTGCGCCGCTGGTAGACGTTCCCGTCCACCGACCAGGTGATCGAGTCGGGCGCCCAGTCGACGGCGAAGGTGTGGAAGGCGTCCGCGAAGGCCTGCCCGTTCGGCAGGGTGTAGCCGGCCCCTATGCCGCCCGAGCCGGAGTAGCCGGGTCCATGGATGGTCCCGTGCACGGTCGAAGGCTCGAACCCGACGTTCTCCATCACGTCGATCTCGCCCGAGTCCGGCCAGTTGACCGGCGTGCCCAGCATCCAGAACGCGGGCCACATGCCCTGCCCGCGCGGGATCTTCATCCGGGCCTCGACATGGCCGTACTGCGCGTTGAACTTCCCGGCGGTGTTCAGCCGCGCCGAGGTGTACTGGCAGCTGCCGTACCAGCACTGGTAGCCGGCCGGGTTCTCCTTCCGGGCCGTGATCACCAGATGCCCCTGGCCGTCCAGGGCCGCGTTCCTGGTGCCGGACGTGTAGTACTGCCGCTCGTGGTTGTTGACGTTGTCGCCGGTCTCCAGCGTCCACTTCGAGCCGTCGACCGCGGAGCCCGCGGGGCCGTCGAAGGAGTCGGAGAAGGTGGTGACGGCCGCGGCCGCCGCCGGTGCGGCGTTCTCGGCCCGGGCCGGACCGACGGCGGCCGCGCCGACCAACGCGGCCGACAGGGCGGCGAACAGACATCTGCGGAGCAGGCGCGGGGAGGCCATGGCTCTCCGTTCTGGTGGGGGGTGTGACGCCTCTTGATTTAAGAAGTGAGATAAGTGTCCGTCAATACCTTGGTACGGACCGCTCGTTGACGATCGGTCGCTGGTGCTCGCTCCGGGGGCGGCACACCCATGCCCTGGCGGAAGGCGCGCCGCCAGTAGCATGACCGGCGCAGCCGTGATGATCATACGAGGAGCGGATCGTGCGAGACATCGCCGTCTTCAGTGGCAGTGCCCACCCCCAACTGGCTCAGGAGGTCTGCGGCCACCTCGGCGTGCCGCTCAGCCCGACCCGGGTCAGCCGGTTCGCCAACGACTGTCTGGAGGTGCAGCTTCAGGCCAACTGCCGGGAACGGGACGTCTTCCTGGTCCAGCCGCTGGTCAGGCCGGTGCAGGAACACCTGGTGGAGCTGCTGCTGATGTGCGACGCGGCGCGGGGCGCCTCGGCGGGCCGGATCACCGTCGTGATGCCACACTACTCCTACGCCCGCTCCGACAAGAAGGACGCGCCCCGCATCTCCCTCGGCGGGCGGCTGGTCGCCGACCTGCTGGTGGCGGCGGGCGCGAGCCGGGTCCTCGCCATGACCCTGCACGCACCGCAGGTGCACGGCTTCTTCTCGGTGCCCGTGGACCACCTGCACGCCCTGCGTGAACTGGCCGTGCACTTCCGGCAGTACGACCTGACGCGCACCACGGTCGTCTCCCCGGACCTCGGCAACGCCAAGGAGGCCGCCGCCTTCGCCCGGCTGATCGGCGCGCAGGTGGCGGCCGGCGCCAAGCAGCGGTTCGCGGACGACCGGGTGAGCATCAGTTCCGTCATCGGCGATGTCACGGGCCGCGACGTCATCGTCCTGGACGACGAGATCGCCAAGGGCAGCACCGTACTCGAACTCCTCGACAGACTACGGGAGCTGGGCCCTCGCTCGATCCGGGTGGCGTGCACGCACGGCCTGTTCGCGGCCGGTGCGCTCAAGCGGCTGAGCGAGCAGGCGGACGTCCTGGAGATCGTGTGCACCAACACCGTTCCGGTGCCCCTGGACGAGCACACCGACAAGCTGCGCATCCTGTCCATCGCCCCGGCCCTCGCCGAGGCCGTACGCCGCATCCACAACGGCGAGTCCGTGAGCGCCCTGTTCGAGGAACCGCGCAACGCCTAGACGAACGGTCACCGGTCGCTCTCACAGCGAGCCGGACGCGGCCTCGGGCTGTCCGAGGGCCGCGTCCAGCGTCGGCTGCGGCGGCAGCAGCCGGGACAGCCCGGTGACCCGGAAGATGCGCAGGGTCAGCGGGTGCGTGCACACCAGGTGCAGCCGCCCGCCGCGCTCCACCACCCGGCTGCGGGCCCGGTAGAGCAGGCGCAGCCCCGAGCAGTCGAAGAACTCCACGGCCCGCAGGTCGATCACGATCCGGACGCCGTGCCGGTCGGTGACCCGGTCCAGGGCGGGACCGATCTCCGTCGCCGCGGCGATGTCGATCTCGCCGCGGAACTCCACCACAGTGTGCCCGCGCTCCTCGCGGATGCGCAGATGCCGGGTGAGCGGCGTGGGTTCCTGCTGCACGGCATCACCTCCCACGCGCCCCTGGAAAACCGTTTCTCGACCGTCAAGTTACCCTCGATAGAAGGAATTTGAGCATGTTCGATTGACATATGTCTTCCAGTTTGGCGCCGCGGGTCGTTCTGTGCCGTGGGCGACCGGCGTCAGTCGGCCACCAGAACCAGCTTCCCCGTCGTCCGGCCGGTGTCTCCCAGCTCGTGCGCCTTGGCGGCCTCGGCCAGCGGGAAGGTCCCCGCGATCGTGGCGCGCAGCTTGCCCTGCTCCACCAGGTCCGCGATCGCCCGCATGCCGGCGCGGTCGGCGTCCACGAGCATCCGGACCGCCCGTACGCCCAGCCGCTCGGCCTCGTCGTAGAAGTCCTGGGAGCCGACCGGCAGGATCGACACCACGACCCCGCCCGGACGCAGAACGCGCAGTGACTGCACGGACGTCTCACCGCCCAGTGTGTCCAGCACCACGTCGACGTCCCGCACCGCCTCGGTGACGTCGGTCGACCGGTAGTCGATCGCCTCGTCCACGCCGATCTCCCGCAGGAAGTCGTGCTTCCCGGCGCTCGCCGTGCCGATCACATACGCGCCGAGCGCCTTGGCGATCTGCACGGCGACATGCCCGACCCCGCCGGCCGCCGCGTGGATCAGCACCCGTTGGCCGGGCTGCAGATCAGCGTGCTCCGTCAGTGCCTGCCAGGCGGTCAGCGAGACCAGCGGCAGCGCGCCCGCCTGGATGTGGTCGACGGAGGCCGGCTTGGGCACCAAGGCCCGGACCGGGGCGATGACGTACTCGGCGTGCGCGCCGTGGCCGAAGGGGTAGGACAGCATGCCGAAGACCTCGTCGCCCGGCTGGAATGCGGCCACGCCGATCCCGGTCTCCGCTACCTCGCCGGAGACGTCCCAGCCGAGGACGAACGGCGGCTCGCCCAGGAACCCGCCGGTCGCCCGGTGCTTCCAGTCGGTCGGGTTGACCCCGGCGGCCCGCACCCGGACCAGTACCTCGTTCGGGCCCGGCGCGGGCCGCTCCACCTGCACTTCCTTCAGGACCTCGGGACCGCCGAGGACGTCCTGGCTGATGGCACGCATCGTGTTCACATCGCTCATGGTCACCCAGCCTGCCGGGGTCCGCTCGCCCGGGAAATGGCATGATTGCCAAGCTTCGATAGAATCGTGCCATGCGTGGCACAGCGAATCCGGAGCGCGTGGTCGTCCTGGCCCTCGACGGCGCCTACCCCTTCGAGCTGGGCATCCCCAGCCGGATCTTCGGCGCGGCCGACGGTCACTACGAGGTGCTGACCTGCACCGTCGACGGCGGTCCGGTGCGCACCAATGCCGACTTCAGCGTCAGCGTCCAGTACGGCCCCGAGATCCTGGAGACCGCGGACACCGTGGTCGTCACCTCGATGCCGCCCTCGCACATCCCCGTCGACCTTCCCGCCGAGGTCGCCGCCGCCCTCGCCCGCATCCGCCCGGACGCGCGGATCGTCTCCATCTGCACCGCCGCCTTCGTCCTCGCCGCGGCGGGCCTGCTCGACGGCCGCCGGGCCACCACTCACTGGCAGGTGGCCGACCTGTTCCGCCGCCGCTACCCGCAGGTGGACCTGGACCCGGACGTGCTCTTCGTGGACGACGGCCGGATCCTCACCTCGGCCGGGGCCGCCTCCGGTGTCGACATCTGCCTGCACATCGTCCGCACCGACCACGGCAGTGACCTGGCCAACAGCGTCGCCCGCCGCTGCGTCGTCCCTCCGTTCCGGGACGGCGGCCAGGCCCAGTACATCGAGCAGCCGGTGCCGGAGAGCGGCGCCGCGAGCACGGCCGCCACCCGCGCCTGGGCCCTGGAGCGCCTGGACGAGCCGCTGGCCCTCGCCGACCTCGCCCAGCACGCCCGGATGAGCCTGCGCACCTTCGCCCGCCGCTTCAACGAGGAGGTCGGCCTCAGCCCCGGGCGCTGGATCGTCCAGCAGCGCGTCGCCCGTGCCCGGCACCTGCTGGAGTCCAGCGACCTGGCGGTGGACCGCATCGCCGCCGAGGTCGGCTTCGCCACCGGCGCCTCGCTGCGCCAGCATCTGCACGCGGCGATCGGTGTGTCCCCGCAGGTGTACCGGCGGACGTTCCGGGAAACCCGCTGAGCCTCGAACGTTCTTGCCCGCCCCCGCGTCGGAGTGACGCAACGACGGTCCAGGAAGTGGGGGCGACATGCGCAGGGGACTTGCGGCGATGGCGGTGGTGGCGGCCGTGACGGTGGCGGGGTGCAACGACGGCACCGGAGTACGGGTGGAGGTCAAGGGCACGCCGCCGGCCACCCCGTACAGCGGCCCCCTGTACGTCCCCACCAAGGCTGCGGGCGACGACAGCCCCCGCTCCCTGCGCCTGGCCTCCGGCGCCGCCGGCCGGGCGCTGGAGTGCGACGGGGAGATCTTCGAGGGCGCCGGCCCCGACGGGTGGAGCACGTCGGACGGCGGTGACACGCCGGAGGAGGGGCTGAAGCTCTTCTTCGACATGGACCAGTCGCAGCCCGGCCACGGCTACCGCGTGGAGCGCAGGGAGGCGGACCGGGTGCTGTACTCCTTCGATGTGAAGGGCCGCACCAAGGTGGCCGTCGTGGTCGCCAAGGACCAGAAGGACCGGCCCGGTTGGGGCCCGGAGACGAACGCCTCCTGCGATCCCGCCGAACTCCCCGCACAGTTCGCCGCCGCCGAGGGCTGGGAGGTCTGGACGGACAAGGACGGCAAGCGGGTGCCGGTGAGCCGGCTCAGCAGCACCCCCGGTTCGGAACACTGCGGCTGGCAGTCGGCCCACTTCCTCGACCTCGGCGACCGCACGTACATCCGCGACCCGGAGGGCGTCCTCGGCCGGGACGGCCTGCTCGAGGCGCCGTACCGCAAGGACGTGAGCATGCCGCCGGACGCCCGCGACACCGGGTACCACTACCGCGGGCGGCAGCTGTGGCTCACCGACGACAAGGACACGGCCTACGTCCGCACCGCCGACGCAGTGGAGGCGTGGCCGCTGCTGAAGCACGACGCCCGGTGCGACTGACCGGTCACCGGCTGCGGTGCAGCGCGACCAGCAACTGCCACACCTGGTCCGCCACTTCGTCCGGCTCGGCCGCCAGCAGCCCGTGCAGCCAGTCCGCGAGGACCCCCGCGAAGGTCGCCGCCACCGCCGAGGCGACCAGCGGGGCGTCCGCCGCGCCCGCCAGCTCGCGCTCGGCCAGGCTCCGGGCCCGCAGATCCCGGTGCAGCACCCGGCCGAGCGGCCCGCCGCCGCCCGGCGCGAGCAGGGACCGGTACAGAGCGGCGTGCGGGGCGAGCCCGGCGAAGAACTCCCGTAGCGCGGGCGGGGAGTTGACCGGGTCGGGCCGGCCCCGCCAGGCGTGCAGCGCGTCCACCGCCTGCCGTACGACGTCGGCGCACGCGTCGACCGCCAGCGCCTCCAGCCCGTCGTAGTGCACGTAGAACGTGGCCCGGCCCACCCCGGCCCGGCGCACCAGCGCGGCCACGCCGACCTCCTCCAGGGGGCGCTCGGCGCACTCCGCGAGCAGGGCCGCGCGCAGCCGGGCGCGGGTCCGCGCGGCCCGCGGGTCCTCCGGGGATGCCGGGGTCACCGCGCGGCGAGAACGGCGGCCAGGGCGACCGCGCCGGGCAGGGCCTGGGCGAACAGGATGCGGCGGTTGGCCGTGGCGGCGCCGAACACGCCCGCGACCACGACACAGGACAGGAAGAACACCTGCGCCCGGAACCCGGTCGGGCCGGCCGCGACCAGCCCCCACACCAGGCCCGCCGCCAGGAAGCCGTTGTACAGGCCCTGGTTGGCGGCCAGCGGCGCGGTCGCCCTGGCCATCTCCGGATCGAACCCGTGCAGCCCCCGCCCCGGTTTCTTCTGCCACAGGAACATCTCCAGCACCAGGATGTACCCGTGCAGCGCGGCCACCAGGCCGACCAGCACGTTCGCCACGATCTCCATGATCAGCGGACCTCTCTTCTTGGACAGGCGTCCAGGATAGCGGGACACCTGTCCAAGAAGTCACTCAGGGTCTGTGACACCCCTGCGCAACTCCCGCGCCCGTAACGCCAGCTGGATCTCGAAGCGGGCCACCGGTTCGTGCAGGAGCTCGCCGAACAGCTCGTCCAGCTGCCGCATCCGGTAGCGGACCGTCTGCGGATGCACCGCCAGGCGCGCCGCCACCTCCGCGACACCCCGGCCGGACTGGAGCCAGGCCAGCAGGGTCTCCGCCAGCCGCTCCCGCTGCGGCGGGCGCACCTGCTCCAGCGGGCGCAGCCACCGCTCGGCCATCGCGTCCAGCAGCGCGTCGTCGCGCAGGAGCAGCAGCGTGGACAGGTGGTCCTGGGAGCGCACCACCGAGCCCGACTCGTCCGTGCCGGGCAGGACACCCCGCCGTACGAGGTCCAGTGCCTCCGTGGCCCAGCGCAGCGACCGCGCGCCCTCGTGCAGCGCCACGGTGGGCCCCATCGAGGCGCGCAGCCCCTGCAGCGCCCCGGCCACCGCCCGCGCCCGGCCCGGCCCCTCCGGATCGGGCACCACCAGCAGGGCGGGCTGCACCTCGAACCGGGCGAGGAACTCCGGCGGCACGATCGGCGCCGCCCCCGGCCCCGGATCCACGGCCACCACCGCCAGAGCCCGCGGCACCGTCCAGCGCGCGGCATGGGCGAGATCGGCGATCGCCTCCGCCGAGGCCGGGGGATCGGCGGTCAGCAGGTCCACCAACCGGGCGCGCCGCTGCTGGAGTTCGCCGGCCGCGTGCAGCCGGGCCTCGGTGTACGCCGCGGTCGCCGCGGCCGCCATCTCGTCCAGGTGCAGGAAGAGCGCCTCGCCGAAGGCGCCCAGCACATGGCGGGGCAGCAGCCCGCCGTCCACCAGCGCGTTGACACGGCGCCAGGTCACCCGGGCGCCGAGCCGCAGCGCGGACTGGAACGAGTCGAGGCTGCGCCCCTCCTCGGCCTCCCCGCGGCCGATGCGCTCGTATGTCTCCTTCACCGGCTCCCAGTCGGTGTCCGGCTGGGCCATCCGCTCCAGCAACCCGCGCAGCGCGTGGTCCACGCCCCGGTGCACGGTCTGCATGTACGTGTCGTCCATGGGGCGCGCGTACTCCGGGATCCCGGTCCCGATCGCGCGGACGACCTCCTCGGTGATCTCGGCGACATACGGTCTGAGGCGGTCCGGCAGACCCGGGGGCAACGCCTTGAACGGGCCGCCCGTGTCGACACCCACCGCTGCGGCTCTCTTCGGCACATCCGTGACGATACCCGCGAGTAACCCCCGCGGGCTCATCACCCGGGAACAGTTGTCCCTGCCGGACTTGTGCGCCGGTGACAAACGAACCGGCTCACGCCCGCTCGGCGGCGTACACCCGCTCTCCTCCCACATAGGTGAGCGCCACGCTCGTCTCCGCGATCGCCTGCGGCGGCCCGGCGAACGGATCGCGGTCCAGCACCACCAGATCGGCGAGGGCCCCGACGGCCACCCGGCCGGTGTCGTCCAGGTGGTTCACGTACGCCGAACCGGCCGTGTACGCCGTCAGCGCGTCCGTCAGGCTCAGCCGCTCGTCCGGCAGGAACACCGGCCGGGCGCCGCCCGGTTCCACGCGGTTGACGGCGACATGGATGCCCTGGAGCGGATCGGGGCTGCTCACCGGCCAGTCGCTGCCCGCCGCGAGCCGCGCCCCCGAGCGCTGCAGCGCCCCGAACGGATACTGCCACCCGGCCCGTTCGGCCCCGAGGAACGGGATCGTCAGCTCGTCCATCTGCGGCTCGTGCGCGGCCCACAGCGGCTGGATGTTGGCGGTGGCGCCGAGCCGGGCGAAGCGCGGCACGTCGTCCGGATGCACCACCTGGAGGTGCGCCAGGTGCGGCCGGGTGTCGCTGGGCCCGTTCGCCGTGCGCGCCGCCTGGACGGCGTCCAGCGCGTCCCGTACGGCCCGGTCGCCCAGCGCGTGGAAGTGGCACTGGAAGCCGAGCGCGTCCAACTCGGTGACGTACTTGGGTAGTTGGCCCGGGTCGATGAAGCTCTTGCCGCGGTTGGCGGTGGCGCAACCGCACGTGTCGAGGTAAGGGTCGAGCAGCGCGGCCGTGTGGTTCTCGGCGACCCCGTCCAGCATCAGCTTCACGGTGCCGGCGCGGAACCGGCCGTGGCTGAACGCGGCGCGTTTCTCTACAAGTTCGGGGATCTGTTCGGCCCCGCGCTCCCGGTCCCACCACAGCGCGCCGGTCACCCGCGCCGTGAGCGAGCCGTCCCGGGCCGCCGTCAGATACGCCCCGGCCGGGTCGTCCATGCCGAGGAAGTCCCCGATCAGCGCGTCCTGCCAGGCGGTGATGCCGAGCGCGTGCAGATGCCGCTGGGCGTGCAGCAGCGCGGCCAGCCGGTCCGCCGCGGTGGCGGCCGGTGTCAGCCGGCCGACCAGCTGCATCGCGCCTTCCTGCAGCGTGCCGCTCGGCTCGCCCGAGGCGTCCCGCTCGATCCGCCCGTCGGCCGGGTCGGGCGTGTGCCGGTCGATGCCGGCCAGTTCCAGCGCGCGGCTGTTGACCCAGGCGCCGTGGTGGTCGCGGTTGGGCAGGTACACCGGCCGGTCCGGGACGACCGCGTCCAGCAGCTCCTTCGTCGGCGTCCCGCCCTCGAACGCCTCCATCGACCAGCCGCCGCCGAGGATCCACTCCCGTTCGGGGTGGGCCTCGGCGTACGCGCGTACGGCGGCCACGGTGTCCTCGGCGGTCGTCCTGCCGGTCAGGTCGCACTGGGACAGTTCCAGCCCGGCCGGCACCGGATGGACGTGCGCGTCCTGGAGGCCCGGCAGCAGCAGCCGCCCGGCCAGGTCGACCACCTCCGTGCGCGGCCCGGCCAGCTCGCGCAGCTCGCCGTGCCCGACGGCGGTGATGCGGTCCCCGGTGACGGCCACGGCGGTGGCGGTACGTCCCTCGGGAGTGAGGACGGGGCCGCCGGTGAAGAGCAGATCAGCGTGCATGATGCCTTTCCTGGAAGGTCAGTTGGGGGTGGTCAGAAGCTGCCGGGAGTCGGCGTCGGTGCCCTCGCCGGTGCGGAAGTACGGTGACCGGCGCACCCACTTCGCCCACGCGGCCACGACGAACCCGGACGCGATCATCACCAGCGGCATGAGCAGCAGGAACCAGCCGTTGTCCGCGCTGACCTCGAAGCGGTCGGCGGAGGTGTAGAAGGACCAGCCGAGGTAGCCGCCGAGGCCCAGCAGGGCGAGGGCGCTCAGCACGGGCAGTACCACCGCCCGTACCCCCTGCCGCCAGTCCTGGCGCAGCAGCGAGCGGAACCGGACGGCGGCCGCGAGCGCGGTGAGCGCGTAGGACAGGGAGACGACGATGCCGACGGCGTTCACCGTCGCCATGATCATGTCGGCGAGGCGCGGGATCACCAGGGCGAGCACCGCCACCGCCGTGGCCAGGGCCCCGACCAGCAGCGTCCCGGCCGCCGGCGTTCCGTACCGGGAACTGACCTTGGACCACACCGGCCCGAGGGTACGGTCCCGGCTCATCGCGAACATCCCCCGGGCCGTCGGGATGACCCCGGCCTGGAGCGAGGCCACCGCCGAGAACATCAGCGCCACCAGCGGCAGCGCGGCCAGCGGCTGCGCGGCCAGCCGCTCCCCGAAGTACGCCAGCCCCTCGGCTCCGTGCCCGGCCAACTCGTCCTCGGACAGCACCCGTTGGAAGGCGACCGAACCGAGCAGGAAGAGCCCGAGCATGGTCACCAGGGTGATCAGCCCGGCCCGGGAGGCGTCCCGCGGGTCGCGCACCTCCTCGTTGACGGTGAACGCGGCCTCGAACCCCCAGTAGCAGAACACCGACAGCAGCAGACCCTGCGCCAGCGCGGTCGCCGAGGGGATCGCGAACGGGTCGAACCAGGAGAGCCGGAAGGGATGCGAGCCGGTGACGATGCCGTAGCCGCAGAAGCCCAGCAGCACGACGTACTCGAAGACCAGCAGCCAGGTCTGCAGCCGGGCCGCGGTGCGGACGCCGGTCACGGCGGTCAGGGTGACCACGACCAGGACGACGATGCCCACCGCCGTCGTCTGTGCGGTCGAACCCGGATCCAGGGCGAGCGAGCCGACCCGGTGCAGCCCCGCGTCCCCGGCCAACTGGAGCAGCGCGGAGCCGGTGACCGCCGTGGTGTACGCGAGGAACGCCAGGCTCGCCACGAAGTTGACCCAGCCCACCATGAAGCCGAGCCAGGGACTGAGCGAACGGCCCACCCACACATAGCCGTTGCCCGCGTTCGGCTCCACCCGGTTCAGCCGGGAGTAGGAACCGGCGATACCGAGAATCGGCAGGAACGCCAGCAGCATGATCGCCGGCAGATGCAGGCCGACCACGCCGGCCGTCACACCGAGACCGATGCCGATGCTGGTGGTCGCGGCCGTACTGGACGCGGCGACGGCGACGCCGTCCAGCACGCTCAGGGACTTGCGCAGCTCGGGCTGCGCGGGGGGATCCACACCGAAGGGGGTCTCGCTCATCGCCGGCTCTCCGCTCGCACCGGGGGGCCTGGTCGGCCCCGGTGACCGCAGATGAAACCGCTCGTGCACTTCACAGGTCAACGGTGTTGTCATAAGGTGCCGGGCACACCCGAGGGAGGGGTCCCATGAGCGACCGTGTCGTCCCGCCCGCCGCCCGCCGGCGCAGGCGCCCCACCAAAGAGGGCGTCGTGCTGTCCGAGGAGCTGATCGTCGAGACCGCGCTTCGGCTGATCGAGGAGCACGGCGCCGACGCGCTCTCCGTCCGCCGCCTGGGCCGGGCCCTGGGCGCCGACCCCAGTTCCCTGTACCGGTACTTCCGGCACACCGACGACCTGATGCTCGCCATCGCCGACGAGCTGATCGGCCGCACCCTGCGCGTCTGGCGGCCCACCGGCGACTGGCGCGCCGACCTGCGCGACCTCGGCCTGCGCATGCACGCGGGCGCCCTCGCCCACCCCCGGGCCGCGATGCTCAGCGCCCACCGCGTCACCGGCCGGGCGCACGAGATCCAGGCCGTCGAGAGCATGATCGGCGTGCTGCGCCGGGCCGGATTCCCGGATCCGGAGGCGGTACGGATCTACCACGCCTTCGTCGACCAGGCCCTCGCCTTCGGTGCCCTGGACTCCGCCGTCGCCGCCCTGCCCCGGGCCGCGCAGCAGGCCGAGGCCGAGGTGTGGCGGGACACCTACGCCCGCCTGCCCGCCGACACCCACCCGCACATCGCGGCCACCGCCCGCCATCTGGTGGCCTCCATGCGGACCAGTTCCTACCCGGCCGCCCTGGACCTGCTCCTGACGGCGGCCCAGACACGCCTTGATCACCTCCGTGCACAGACGGAAGGCTGACGGTCACACTGGACGCCGTCCGCACGTCATACGAGCTGAAGCCCATGTCCGAGGAGGCCGTACGACCATGACCCCGCCGCCCGCCCGCACCGCCGAACAGCGCAAGAAGGACACCCTCCACCGGCTGGAGAACGACGTCGACGCCTGGGTCGCCACCGCGGGCGAGGACGCCGGCGCGCCCTACCTCGTCCCCCTGTCGTTCGTCTGGGACGGTGCCGCCCTGCTGATCGCCACCCCGGCCGCGAGCCCCACCGGCCGCAACCTGCTGGCCACCGGCAGGGCCCGCCTCGGCATCGGACCGACCCGGGACGTCGTGATCATCGAGGGCGTCGTCCGGGCCGTGACCCCCGAGGACCTGCCCGAGGAGGACGCCGAGGTCTTCGCCGGCAAGACCGGCTTCGACCCGCGTCAACTCGCCACCCGCTACCTGTACTTCAACGTGCTCCCGCAACGCATCCAGGCCTGGCGCGAGGCGAACGAGCTGGAGGGACGGGAGCTGATGCGCGACGGGGAGTGGCTCGTCGCCGACTGAACGCGCCGGCCGTGGGTCAGTTCCGGCCGTTCTTCTCGGCGACCGGCCAGGAACCCGTCGACCGTGCGATGGCCTTGGCGCCCGTGCGGTCGACGGCACTGCGCACCACCGCGAAGATGGCGCCCTGGACCGCCGCAGCGAGCAGAACCTCGCCCCAGCCGCGGTCCGGGTCCAGCGCGTCGGGCGGGTTCTCCTCGTGCCGGACCGCCAGCCACGCCTTGCGGAACGCGAGCCCCGCCAGCGCCCCGCCCGCCCAGCTGAGCACGAATCCGAGGGGCGCGTAGACGAGCGGGAGCTTCTTTTTCCTGTACTTCGCCATGGGTGACTTCTTCCTCGTCCCGCACCCCTCAAGCGGGAGGCCCGCGCGGCGCCACCCGTTCGCCCGGGCACACGGGACCGCTCTGCGGGCGAGGCACACAAGAGAGCCCCGCCGCGACGGGGGAACGCGGCGGGGCCTGACGCACGGTTGCCCGCTCGGAAGCCGGTTCATGCCTCAGCGAAACAGATTTTTCTAAATCGAGGCGGTTCCCGGCCTGAATCAGCTCTCGTCGAGGGGCTCCAGGACGAAGAGCGGGATCACCCGGGAGGTGTTCTTCTGGTAGTCGGCGTACGGCGGGAAGGCGGCCACGGCCCGCTCCCACCACTCGTCCTTCTCCGCACCGGTGACCTCACGGGCCTTCAGCTCCCGCTTGACCGGGCCGTCCTGCAGTTCCACGTGCGGATCGGACTTCACGTTGAAGTACCAGACGGGATGCTTGGGCGCCCCGCCGAGGGAGGCGACCGCGGCGTACTTCCCCTCGTGCTCCACCCGCATCAGCGGCGTCTTGCGGATCTTCCCGCTCCTGGCGCCCCGCGTGGTCAGGACGATGACCGGCAGCCCGGTGTCCCGCAGTGTCGTCCCCTCCGTCCCGCCGGAACTCTCGTACAGCTCGACCTGTTCGCGCACCCACTGGGTCGGGCTGGGCTCGTACTCGCCCTCGAGTGGCATGGGATCCGTCTCCTTCGTCGGTCCAACGGCTGACGTGTGACCGGCTTCAACATCCGAGGCCGCCCGATTCATCCGTATCGCGCGGCTCTTCACCCGGGAGGGTGAGCACCCAGCCGGTCATCGAGATCCGCTCACCCCGGTGTCACGGTCATCCGTACCGCCAGCACCAGCATCACGCCGCTGGACAGCAGCGCCGTCACCAGCCGCCCCCGCAGGCCGGTGAGGACGCGTCCGAGCAGGGCGCCGCCGCCGGCCAGCAGCAGCTGCCAGCTCGCGGAGGCGGTGAAAGCCCCCAGGACGAACACCGTCCGCTCCAGCGGCCGAACCGCGTCCGCGGTGCTGGTCCCGATCACCAGTGCGGCGAAATAGATCACCGTGACGGGGTTCAGCAGGGTGATCCCGAGAAGGCCGAGATATGCGCGTCCCGCGCCGGGAACCGGCCGCTCGGGGCGGGTGGTCAGCCGGTGGGCGCGGTACTGGCGCAGGGCGAGGACCGCGCCCCACACCGCGAGGACGCCGAGGACCAGGGCCGAGGCCCAGCGCAGCGGGGTGAGCACCGGCCGCAGCGTTGCCGCCAGGGCGGAGCCGCCCGCCGCGGCGAGCAGCGCGTAGAGGCCGTCGGCCGTGGCGACGCCGAGTGCGGCGCAGGCGCCGGTGCGCAGCGAGGTGCGCGCGGTGAGGGAGACCAGATACGTCCCGACCGCGCCGACCGGCACGGCGATGCCGTACCCCGCGAGCAGGCCCGCGAGCAGCGCGGCCGTCACGGGCGCGCGGGGCCGGGCCTTCGCCGACAGCCGGGCTGCTGCTGACCCCGCACCGGAGACACGGCGGTGGTGGTCGGAGGCACACTGGTATCCGTAAGCAACAACATGGGCAGATCCTCGGGCCGCCCCCGGAGCGGCGGCAAACGAATTTCGGCGCGATCCCGCCCCCGCTGACCCGGCATTCCGGCCAGATCGCGCCGACCGCTGATCTGGCCGAACTTGTCGTCGCCTCATAGATGCCTCGGGCATCTAATGAAGATCGGTACGACGCACTTCTTTCGTCTGTGAGGTCTTTCCATGACGGAACTGACGGACACCACCGGCCCGGCGATCCCGGTCGAACCCGTCGCCTTCCCGCAGGACCGCACCTGTCCCTTCCATCCCCCCACCGGATACGACCCGCTGCGCGACGGGCACGGCCTGTCCCGCGTCACCCTCTTCGACGGCCGGGAGGTCTGGGCGGTCACCGGCCACGCCACGGCCCGGGCGCTGCTCGCCGACCCCCGTCTGTCCACCGACCGCACCCGCGACGGATTCCCCGCGCCCACGGCCCGCTTCGCGGCCGTCCGCGACCGCCGCGTGGCGCTGCTCGGCGTCGACGACCCCCTGCACCAGACGCAGCGGCGGATGATGATCCCGTCGTTCACCGTCAAACGCGCGACCGGACTGCGGCCCACGATCCAGCGGATCGTCGACGGCCTCCTGGACGCGACGATCGAGAAGGGCCCGCCGGCCGAGCTGGTCTCCGCCTTCGCCCTGCCCGTGCCGTCCATGGTGATCTGCGGGCTGCTCGGTGTGCCGTACGAGGACCACGAGTTCTTCGAGGAGCAGTCCCGCAGGCTGCTGCGCGGCCCGACGGCCGCCGACACCCAGGACGCGCGCGATCGGCTGGAGACGTACCTCGGCGGTCTGATTGACCGCAAGGCGCAGCAGGCCGAGCCCGGCGACGGGGTCCTGGACGACCTCGTCCACCAGCAGCTGAGCGAGGGCGCGCTGGACCGGCACGACGTGGTCTCGCTGGGCGTCATCCTGCTGGTCGCGGGGCACGAGACGACCGCCAACATGATCTCCCTCGGCACCTACACACTGCTCGAGCACCCCGACCGGCTGGCCGAGCTGCGCGCGGACCCGGCCCTGCTGCCCGCCGCCGTCGAGGAGCTGATGCGGATGCTGTCCATCGCGGACGGCCTGTTGCGCGTGGCCCTGGAGGACATCGAGATCCACGGCACCACGATCGGGGCCGGAGACGGCGTCCTCTTCGCGACCTCGGTCATCAACCGCGACGCCTCGCTCTACGACGATCCCGACGTCCTGGACTTCCACCGCCCCGCCCGCCACCACGTGGCGTTCGGCTTCGGCATCCACCAGTGCCTGGGCCAGAACCTGGCCCGCGCGGAACTGGAGATCGCCCTCGGCACCCTGCTCCGGCGCCTTCCCGGGCTCCGGCTCGCCGCACCCGCCGAGGAAATCCCCTGCAAACCCGGCGACACGATCCAGGGGATGCTGGAACTCCCCGTGACCTGGTAAGAGGCTCGACCCATGCACATCGAGATCGACACAGACGTCTGCATCGGCGCGGGCCAGTGCGCGCTGACCGCGCCGCGCGTCTTCACCCAGGACGACGACGGCTACAGCATGGTCATCCCCGGCCGCGAGGACGGCGCGGGCGACCCGATGGTCCGGGAGGCGGCACGCGCCTGCCCGGTGAGCGCGATCACCGTGAAGGAGACGGCAGGCTGAGGCGGGCTCAGCCGGCGGCCGCCACCAGCACCCGCACCGCTTCGCGGGCCTCGGCCGCCGGCCGGGCGCTGCCCGTCACACCCGCCGTGACCATGGCCCCCTCGGCCAGCAGGAACAGGGGAGCGGCCAGCGCGGCGGGCAGTCCCGCATCGGCCACGAGGCCGGCTAGGTAGCCCCGGAACGCCTCCTTGTGCGCGCGTACCTGCTGCGTCACCCGGTCCGACGTGGCGCCCAGCTCGCCGTAGGCGTTGATCCACGCGCACCCGCGAAAGCCGTCCTCGCCGAACCACCCTTCCAGCCAGTCGAACACGGCCGGGATCCGCTGCCGAGGGTCCGGCTGGCCTGCCACATACGCGGCGAGCCGCCCGCGCCAGCGCTCGTCCCGCCGGGCCAGATACGCCTCGACGAGCTGCTCCTTGGTCGGGAACAGCTGGTAGAGCCGCTTGAGCGACACCCCCGAGGCGCCGCGCAGCTCGTCCATGCCCACGGACTGGATGCCGCGGGCGTAGAACAGCTTCTCCGCGGCGTCCAGCGCCTGCTCCCGGGCGACCTCGCCGTCCATCGGCGACCCCCACTCCTTGACGAGAGAACGAACGTTCTCCTACCGTAGCAGCCCAACGGAGAACGCTCGTTCTCCCCTGCTGTCCGAGCCGAGGAGCAGCCCATGACCGCCCGCCCGCCCCTGCCGCCCTTCACCCGCGAGACCGCCGCGCAGAAGGTCCAGGCCGCCGAGGACGCCTGGAACACCCGCGACCCGCACCGGGTGGCGCTCGCCTACACGGAGGACTCGGTCTGGCGCAACCGCGACACCTTCGTCACCGGACGCGCCGAGATCGTCGCGTTCCTCACCGCCAAGTGGGAGCGCGAACTCGACTACGCGCTGCGCAAGGACCTGTGGGCCTTCGACGGCAACCGCATCGCCGTCCGCTTCCAGTACGAGTGCCGGGACGCCGACGGGCAGTGGTGGCGCTCGTACGGCAACGAACTCTGGGAGTTCGACGAGCACGGTCTGATGGCCCGGCGGGAGGCGAGCATCAACGACCTGCGCATCGACGAGAAGCAGCGGCGCATCCACGGACCGCGGCCCGAGGCCGAGCGGGGGCTCACCTTCCCGCTCCAGTAGGGTGCCCGGATGACCCCACAGGCCGAGAAGCCCTTCCTCTACGTCGTCGTCTGCGCCGCCGGGATCGCCTCAGGAGTCATCAAGCTGATCACCGCCGCACACGAACGGGGCTGGGAGGTTGGGGTCATCGCCACACCGGTCGCCATGGGCGGCTTCTTCGACACCGCCGCCGTCGAGGCGCAGACCGGCCGCCCCCTGCGGTCGGCCTGGCGCTCCCCGGCCGACCCGCGCCCCTTCCCGCCGCCGGACGCCGTGGTGGTGGCCCCCGCCACCTTCAACACGGTCAACAAGTGGGCGGCGGGGCTCGCCGACACCCTCGCCGTCGGCACCCTGTGCGAGGCGGCGGGGCTGGGCGTGCCGATCGCCGTCCTGCCCTGCGTGGCGGACGCGCTGGCCGCCCACCCCGCCTACCAGGACAGCCTCATCCGGCTGCGCGGGATGGGCGTCCGCTTCGGCGAGCCGTACTCCGGCCCGCCCGAGGAGGACGGCGGGCGGCCCGAGTTCCCCTGGGAGAGCGCACTGGACCTGCTGGAGCGGCACTGACAGTGCGTCAGCGCACCTTGCGGACGTACTCCGCCTTGCCCGGTGTGGAGACGTTCACGTCCCGGCGGACGATGCTCAGCCGGCCGCCCCAGTGGGCCAGCGCCTTGCGCAGACCGCCGTCGGTGTACTCGATGTCCACCACCCGGTCGTCGAACGCCTTGGCGTACACCCCGCACTCGTCGTACTGCCCGCACTCCTCGGCGACCGCGAAGTCCAGCCCGGTCCGCCTGCGCTGCCCGGCCAGTTCGGCGGTGTTCTTCTGCCCGACAGCCAGCTTGCGGGCGTGCGCATGCCCGGAGAGCAGGCGCATGAACGCGGTGGCGTCGGACGATGTGAGCAGGCCGCGGGAGCGGGTGTAGCTGTCGTAGTTGTCGGGCTCCACGGCGTCGAAGCCCTTCTTCGCACAGCCGTCGACCCATCGGTTCACGCGCTCCGCCACGCGCTCGCGCTTGGCCGGGGTGCGCAGGTCGAGCAGCGCCTCGTTCCAGTCCTCGTCGATGACGACCTTGCCGCGGGCGTCGCGCAGCAGCAGGTCGGCGGGCCAGGAGGAGCGCTCCTGCGGCTGGGCCTGGAAGGCGTTGACGTAGCAGATGTTGTACAGGCCCGGCGCCGGGGAGTCGGACCGGTCGCGGCTGACGATCCCGACACCGGCGGGCGGGGGATAGGCGCCGCCGATCTGGTAGTCGAAACCGGCGTGGCGCGGTGGCAGGCGTACGGCGGCGGGCTTCTGGGACGGCTTCCCGGGCGCGCCGCCAAAGACGCAACCGGTCAGTGCCGACGCCGCGACGGCGAGGGCGAGCAGCGCGGTGCCGACGGTCGTCCCGGGACCTGAGACACGGGAGACACCCTTGGCGGGCACATCCGCTCCATTGATCACGTGTCAGGATCCAACCGTTCGCGCGCCGCCGCAGTCAAGTGGGCGCCGGAGCACCCCGTACGCTCCTGAGTGACCATCGTCCCCGAAGGCAGGAGCAGCAACGATGCAGTACGTGAAGCTCGGTTCGACGGGCCTGGACGTGTCGCGGATCTGTCTGGGCTGCATGACCTACGGGCTGCCCGACCGCGGCGTGCACGAGTGGACGCTGGACGAGGAGGCCTCCCGTCCGCTCATCCGGCAGGCGCTGGACGCGGGCGTCAACTTCTTCGACACCGCCAACGTCTACTCCGACGGCACCAGCGAGGAGATCGTCGGCAAGGCCCTGCGCGACTTCGCGAACCGCGACGAGATCGTGCTGGCCACCAAGGTGCACGGCCGGATGCGGCCGGGCCCCAACGGCGGCGGCCTCTCCCGCAAGGCGATCATGTCCGAGATCGACCACAGCCTGCGCCGCCTCGGCACCGACTACGTGGACCTCTACCAGATCCACCGCTACGACCACGCCACCCCGGTCGAGGAGACGATGGAGGCGCTGCACGACCTGGTCAAGGCGGGCAAGGTCCGCTACATCGGGGCCAGTTCGATGTACGCCTGGGAGTTCTCCAAGGCCCAGTACACCGCCGAGCGGCACGGCTGGACCAAGTTCGTGTCCATGCAGAACCACTACAACCTGCTCTACCGCGAGGAGGAGCGGGAGATGCTGCCGCTCTGCGCGGACCAGGGCGTCGGCGTACTGCCCTGGAGCCCGCTGGCCCGCGGCCGGCTCACCCGCGACTGGGGCACCGTCACCGAGCGCAGCGCCCAGGACAACTTCGGCAGCCGCCTCTACCTGGAGAGCGACCGCTCCATCGTCGAGGCCGTCACCCGCATCGCCGGCGAGCGCGGTGTCCCGCGCGCCCAGGTGGCCCTCGCCTGGCTGCTGCACCAGGACACGGTGGCCGCACCGATTGTCGGCGCGGCCAAGCCGCAGCACATCGAGGACACGGTGGCCGCCGTCGAACTGGAACTGAGCGACAAGGAGATCGAGCAGCTGGCGGAGCCCTACACCCCGCGCGCGATCAGCGGCCACTGACCGTTCAGTGCGGTCCGTGCGGCGCGAACTCCGTGCCGCACGGACCGGCACCTTCGCTCTCCGGCAGCGGGACAAGTTCGCCGGACATGGTCAGTGTCCGGTAGTAGCCGCCGATCCGCTCGGCCGAACGGCCCGCGTAGTGGCCGATGAAGGAGCGCCGGAAGCGGTCGGCGCTGCGGTTGGGACCCGAACCGTGGACCAGGCTGCCGTTGAAGAACAGCACGTCACCGGGCGCCAGGTCCACGGGCACCGGGGATAGGCCGGGCGGCGGCGGGACGTACTCGCGGGCGAACGACAGCTCCTCGTCGGCCACCTCGGGACAGAACAGGTCCATCCGGTGCGTGCCCGGGACGACTTCGAGGCCGCCGTTGTCCCGGTCGATGACGTCGCAGGCGACCCACGCGGCCACACAGGTGCCCGGCTGCACCCGCAGATAGAAGTTGTCCTGGTGCAGCGCCTGGCCCCGGGCACCCGGCGGCTTGAAGTAGTACATGCTCTGCGCGGCCAGCACCTCCTCGCCCAGCAGCACCTCCAGCACCGTCCGCAGCCGGGCGTCCAGCAGGAACCGCCGGGCCGGCGCGCTGAGCTCGTGCGGCTGCATCACCCGGGGATACCGGCGCAGCGGGTCGGGGTCCGCGGGCAGCGGCTCGAAGTGCCCGGGCACCAGCCCGGCCGCGTGCAGCGCCGCGAAGGAGTTGCGCAGCCGCTCGATCTCGTCGTACCCGAACAGTTCGCGCACGACGGTGAAGCCCTCCGCCTCGAACTGCCGCCGCAGTGCCTCGGGCCGGATGGTGCCCGTCTCCGTCATGGTTGTGCTCCTCGTCGGCCTGTTCCGTCACCGACCTGCCACGCTAGGCCGACGTGTCCCCGGGGAGGATGCCCATGCATGCTGACGGACTGCCCCAGGCCGCTGCCGGGGCGCCGTCCCCGCCGCCCGGCCTCGTGGTGACCGGCCGCTACGACCAGGGGCCCGGGTACGGGGTCGACCGGCCGCGGGGGTCGGACAGCTGGCTGTTCACCTTCACCACGGGCGGGCGCGGCGTGGTCCGGCAGGGCGGCGCCCGTGCCGACGCGCTCCCCGGGCACCTGGTCGTGCTCGCCCCGGGCGTCGCCCACCGCTATGCCGTGGCGCATGGTGCCCCGCACTGGCGGTTCTGGTGGGCGCACTGCCAGGCACGGGTGTCCTGGACGCCCTGGCTCGGCCCGTACGCCATCGCCGACGGCCTGTACATCGTCGCGCCCGTGCCCGGGGCCCTGCACGGCCGCATCGAGGCCGCGTTCGGCCGGATGCTCGCCGACGCCCGCCGGCCCGCCGAGGGCACCCCGCCCGGAGCGGACCCGGTGGCCGTGGCCCAGGGCAGCCTGGCGTGCGAACTGGCCCTGTGCGCGCTGGAGGAGGTCGTGCTGCTCGCGGCCTCCGGCGCCCGCGTACCGGTACCCGGGCCGGGGGCCGACGCCCGGGTGCGGCACGCCGAGGAACTGATCGCCGCCGACCCGGGCGCCCCGCACACCGTCCGCTCGCTCGCCGAGAGCGTCGCCCTCTCCCCGTCCCGGTTCGCCCACCTGTTCACGCAGCGGACCGGCAGGCCGCCCATGCGCGCCCTGCGCGAGGCCCGGCTGCGGCACGCGGCCCGGCTGCTGGAGGTCACCGACCTGACCGTGGAGCGGGTGGCGGCGGCGTCCGGATTCCCGAGCCCCTTCCACTTCAGCCGGGTCTTCCGTGCGCGTTACGGAGTGCCGCCGGGCGCCTATCGGGCGGGTGAACGCCCGTAATCCACTGCAAAGGCTTTCCTTGACGAAAGGTCAAAGAACAGCCCGCCGAACGGCATGTTGAGAAGTGGGAGATCTCTTGTTCGCCGACGTCGGGCTGTGCAAAAGTGTGCGCTGTCGGCGTGCAGACACATGGAATTTCCGCTGCATGCGCCAGGTCGCTCCCGTACGCCCCCCACGCTTCAAAAGAGCTGCCCAGGCGGACGTTCGAGATGCCGAATACCGCCATACCTCTTGGTATGGACTAATTCCCGTGTCGCGCCCGGAGGAATGCAGCCGTGAATGACGCAGGCTCGTCGGATTCCGCCCCCAACGCCCGCCGGTTCGATGTCTCGGACGAGCAACTCAGCGCCGAACTGAAGCGGTGGACGGGAACGACACCCTCGCTCCATCCGGTCGGTGAACTCCTGGACCGGCACTGGGAAGCGGCCTTCGCCTACGCCCGGTTGTGCACCGACGGACCGCGAGCCGCCGGCATGCTCACCACCGCCACGTTCACCCGGCTGTTCGGCGAGTCCCTCAGACAGGCGGGCCCGTCCGCCGCCTGGCGACCCAACCTGCTCGTCACCGTCCGCCGGATCGCGGCCGAGTGGGACGGCGACGGCCGCCAGGAACTGCTCCACCCCGCGCTGCGGCAGGGCACCGGCAGCGGGGAGCGTGCGGCCGCCCGGCTGCTCCCGCCGTCCGGCCGGCGACTGCTGTCCCGAGCGTTCCAGCGGCTGCCCCAGTCCGCGCGCGCCGTGCTGTGGCACACCGAGGTCGAGTCCGAACCCCTCGCCGTCCCCGCCGCGCTGCTGGGCCTGGACGAGGAGGAGACCCGCATCGAACTCCGCCGCGCCCGCGAACGGCTGCGCGAGGAATGCCTCCAGGCCCACCGGGAACTCGCCCCCGAGACCGAGTGCCGGCGCTATCAGCGCATGCTGGACGTGACCTTCCGGCGCGGCGGGTTCGCCGTCGACCCCGATCTGCAGCAGCACCTGAACGGGTGCCGGCACTGCATGCAGACCGCCGACCAGCTCGCCCAGTTCAACGCCGGGCTGGGCCTCGCGCTCGCCGAGGCGGTCCTCGGCTGGGGCGCCCACGCCTATGTGGAGTCCCGGGCGGCCCGCGCCGAGGAGACCACGGTCCCGGAACCTGCACCGGCCCCCTTCGCCCCCACGGGCGGCGAGGCCTTCTTCCCCGCCGCACCGCCCATGCCCCCCGTGCCGCCGACAGCCTCGCCGGCAGCCCGGTCGGCCGCCTCCGGCATACCCGGCCCGTCGCGTCGTTCCACGCACCGGGCCGCCCGCCGCGCCCGCCGCCGCAACCTGGCCCTCGCCGTCGCCACGGTGAGCGGCCTGGTCGTCCTCCCGCTGGTCCTGTGGTCGGTGCTGGGCTCCGGCGACGACCGGGCCCCGGCCCCCGGCAGCTCGCCCTCCCGGACGCCGGGCAAGGACTCCGCGACGCCGGGTCCGTCCTGGGCCGGCGCCCACGGGACCACCCGGGGCGCGCTGCGCGGCCGGCTGCACAACCTCGCCTCGGGCCTGTGCGTGGGCGTCGTCGGCAACAAAGCGGTCAAGGGCGCCGAGACCGAACTCACCACCTGCTCCTCGGCGGCGACCCAGCAGTGGTCGTACGAGACCGACGGACTGCTGCGCAACGCCTCGGCCCCGGACCTGTGCCTGGACTCCCACCTCGGCTACTCGGTCCGGCTCGCCCCCTGCTCGGCCACCGGCAGGGCCGCCAAGGACATCCGCTACGACTTCACCCTCCAGGGCGCCCTGGTCCCGCGCTCGGACCAGGACCTGGCGCTGACGCCCGCCGCGACCGACGGCTCCGGCGCCCTCGTCCTCAAGAACCGCGCCGTGGCCTCCGCCCAGCGCTGGACCATCGACACCGCCAAGCCGGACCTCCAGATGGAGATCGTCAACTGGGACACGGACGACACCCCGTCGCCCACGCCGTCCCCGTCGGCGACGGTCACTCCCAAGGCCTCCAGGACGCCTTCGCCGAGCCCGACCCCTACGGCATCCAAGTCCAGCCCCACGCCGACGAGTTCCGCCACCCTCGACTTCTGCTCGGCCTACCCGGACTACTGCACCTGGGACGGCGGCGGGTACGGCGGCGGGCGGCGCCACCGCTGAGCCGCCCACGGGCTCAGTGGTGGAGCGGCGGGGGAGGGATCGTCCCGAGGCCCGGGGCCGGTTCGGGCCACACCAGCAGGACCGGGCAGGGCGCGTGGTCGACGGCGAACCGGACGGCCGGGCCCAGGCTGCGCGGCCCGAGCCGGGAGCGGTCGCCGTCCCGGGCGAGCACCAGCAGATCGGCCCCGTCGGCGGCGGCCACCACCTCCCGTTCGACGCGCCCCATCCGCTCCTCCTGGAGACACGGCCGTCCCAGCCGCTCGGCCGCCGCGGCCAGGAGCCGCACCGCCGAACTCTCACCGAGTGCCTCCAGCCGGTCGCCCGGGTCGTGTTCGCGATGGCCCCGGCCGAGGAGGCCCGCGTACGCGCCGTGCGCCACCCCGGGCACGTCCGGGCCGGTCACATGCAGCAGCACCACCTCGGAGGTGTGCGGGGCGTGCGTGCGGACGGCGTCCACGCAGGCGGGCCAGGTGCCCTCGACGAGCCAGGCGATCACATGCATCCGGCCGGCCTCCCTCGGCTCAGAGCCTGTGTCATATCCCCGGCCGGGCGCGCGACGCCTGGCACGCACTCCCCCACTGCCTTAAGGGCGTGGGGGGACCCCCAGCCGCGTTGCCGAACCACCCACGTGGCTCCGCCACGAGGGCGCTCCGGCGCCTTGCGATCGCACGCACCAGACGCCGCGCGCTGATCCGACCGGGGATATGACACAGGCTCTCACGGAATCCCTCGGAGCAACTGCAGCGACCCCCACAGTGCCACCACCGACGCGGCCAGCGCCGAGGGCACGGCGATCAGGCCGAGCCGGGTGAACTCCCCGAGGTCCACGTCGTGCTCGTGCTGCTGCACGATCCGCCGCCACAGCAGGGTGGCCAGCGACCCGGCGTAGGTCAGGTTCGGGCCGATGTTCACCCCGAGCAGCACCGCCAGCACCGCGCCGGAACCCTCGGGAGCGGCGAGCGGCAGCAGCACCAGCACCGCCGGCAGGTTGTTGATCAGGTTCGCGAGGACGGCGGCCAGCGCGGTGATCCCGAGCAGCGCGGGCAGCCCCGTGCCGCCGGGCAGGACGTGCCCGAGCGCGTCCGCCAGCCCGTTGTCGACGACCGCACGCACCACGATGCCCAGCGCGAGCACGAACGCCAGGAAGGCCGGTGCCGCCGCACGGACGACCGTGACGGGGCTCGCCTTCCGGCGCACCAGCGCCCGCCCGGCCAGCACCAGTGCCCCCGCCGTGGCCACCCACGCCGGGTCCACCCCGAACGCCGACGCCACCACGAACCCCGCGAGCGTGGCGCCCACGGTCGCCAGCGCGAATAGCGGCAGCCGCGGCGCCGCCCTGGTGTCCCCGCCCAGCGGGGCGGCCGCCGCGAGGTCCCCGGCGAAGAACCGCCGGAACACCAGGTACTCGGCGCCGATCGCCACCAGCCAGGGCAGGGCCATCAGCGCCGCGAACCGGGTGAAGCTCAGCCCGCTCGCCGCGAAGGCGAGCAGGTTCGTCAGGTTGGACACGGGCAGCAGCAGTGAAGCCGTGTTCGACAGATGGGTGCAGGCGTACACGTGCGGTTTCGGCCGGACGCCCGACCGTGCGGCGGTCGCGAAGACGACCGGGGTGAGCAGCACGATCGTGGCATCCAGGCTCAGCACGGCCGTGATCGCCGACGCGAGTGCGAACACCGCGGTCAGCAGCCGCCCGGGACGGCCCTCGGCCCAGCGGGCCATCCACGCCCCGCACGCCTGGAACAGCCCCTCCACAGCGCAGAAATGGGCGAGCACCAGCACCGCCGCCAGGAACCCCACCACCGGCCCGAGCCGTTCCGCCTCGGCGCGGGCGTGGTCCGGCGAGATGGCTCCGGTGGCGATCGCGATCCCGGCCGCCGGGACAGCCAGCACCGCCTCCGGCCACCCGAAGGGCCGTACGACGGCCCAGGCGAGCACGGCGACGAGCAGAACAGCCGACAGGGCCTCGGCGAGCGGGGTGTTCAGGGCGGGTCCTCCGGATCGATCAGGTGGTGCCCGCCCATGAAAACAAACGACCGGGCACGGACTACGAGGACCGGGTGCCCGCCGCGCCCAGGAACTCCTCCCAGCCGCCCACGGGAGCCTGACCCGGCACCAGCGTGCGCAGCTTGCGCAGTACGGCCGTGTCCTGGGCCTCCAGCCAGGCCACGAGCTGCTTGAAGGACACGAACCGCACGTCGTCGTACTCCGCCATCTTGCCGATCGCCTCCTCGACGGCGTCCATGTAGATGCCGCCGTTCCAGCGCTCGAAGTGGTTGCCGACGAAGAAGGGGGCGCGGTTGCTCTCGTACGCCCGCCGGAACCCGTTCAGATAGGTGTCCCGGGCCTGCGCGCGCCAGGCGTCGTACTGGGCACGGTCGCCCAGGGGGTTCCCGCCGGACTGGTTGAACATCAGGTTGTAGTCCATCGACAGCACCTGGAAGGAATGGCCGGAAAACGGTATCGACTGCAGCGGGAAGTCCCAGATCCGGCCGCCCTGCACCTTGCCCGGCCAGATCTGCAGCCCGCCGGGGGAGCTGGCGTCGTACTTCCAGCCGAGCTCGGCCGCGGTGGGCAGCAGATTGGCCTGGCCCTCCAGACAGGGGGTGCGGCCGCCGATCAGCTCCTTGCGGTAGTCGAACGGCAGCGGGTCCAGGTCGGTGAAGCCGGTGTTCGTCTTCCACTTGGTGACGAAGTCGACGGCCTGGTCTATCTCGCTGCGCCACTCGGCGGGCGACCACTTGCGCACGCCGTTCGCGCCGCAGAAGTGCCCGTTGAAGTGGGTGCCGATCTCGTGGCCCTCCAGCCAGGCGGCCCGCACCTGCTGAATCGTCGCGTGGATGTGCCGGTCGGCGAGGTAGCCGATGTCGGAGGCGCCGACCGCGTGCTGCGGCGGACGGTACAGGCTCTTCTTGGACTCCGGCAGCGTGTAGATGCCGCTCAGGAAGAACGTCATCTTCGCGCCGTGGTCGGTCGCGACCTTGCGGAACCGGGAGAACAGCTTGTTGCTCAGCTCTCCGGCGCCGTCCCAGGAGAACACCACGAACTGCGGGGGCTTCTGGCCCGGCTTCAGCCGGGTCGGCGTCGGCTGGTGCGGCTGCGCGCCGGTGTCGGCGGTGGACCCGTCGCCGATGGGCTTCACCGGCCGGCCCTGCGTGGTGCCCTTGCCGTACGCCGGGTCCTTCCCGTCGACGGACAGTCCGGTGCCGGAGGAGCAGGCGGACAGGGCCCCGAGGGCGCCCGCAGCTGCCCCCGCCGTCAGCACACGCCTGCGTGAGATGCCGCTCATCTTCATCCCCGATTTCCTCGTCACGGCTCCCTGCGGAGCCTTCTCGCTGTGCGGTCGAGGGGTTCGATGAGGGGACTTCGAGGAAAGATCGCGGCGGCCGGGACGTGTTGCCGTCCTGTGACAGTTGTGGCGCGCTCATGACGAACCGGTGCGCTCATGACGAACCCCGCTGCCCGGGGGGGCGGACAGCGGGGTTCTGGCGGGGGGATCTGGTGGGACGCGCCGTCAGGTCAGGCGCCGGTGCCGGAGTTGAAGACGGTCAGGAAGACGGAGGAGGAGTTGCCGGAGACGGGGACCGATCCGGCCGTCCACGCCACCTTCAGCGGGTCCCGCTCGTCCGGCGGGGTGATGAGCAGCGCGGCCGGCGCGGCCGTCTTCGCACCGCTGATCTCCGGGTTGGAGAAGGTCAGACCCGCCCAGGCGCTCTGTCCGGGCCGGAGCGTGACCGTCACGGCCGAGCCCGAGGAACGCTTGGGGTCCGCGCCCAGCTGGCTGCCGGAGGCGTTCACGAAGGCCGCGCCCGGAAAGCCGCGCAGGGTGCAGGTCCGGGCGGACTTGTTGGTGAGCACGAGGGGGAAGTTCTCCTGCCCGGCGCCCGGGTTGTTGCGGCCGACGGAGGCGCGCAGCTCGGAGGTGTGGCAGCGGGCGCTGCTGCCGCCGGTCTTGGTGCCCGTGTCCGACGGCGAGGCCGCCTGCGGGGCGGGAGCCGACTTTCCGCCTCCCGGGGCCGAGGCACCGGAGGCGGAGTCGGAGCTGGGGGCCGAGCCGCCCGTGGCCTCGGTCGCCGGACCGGCCGTGCCCGACACCGTCTCGGGTGTGGAGTGGCTGTCCTGGCTGCCGCAGCCGGTCAGGAGGCCCAGGACGGCGAGGGCGCCCGCGAGCAGGGTCCCGCGCTGCCGGGACCGGGATGAGTAGGCCATGGGGATCGACACTCCTGGATCGTCACGGCACGCGGCCGAGGTGTGCATTCGGCGCCGGGTGCGCCGCCATCACGTGCGATGCGCGGGCCACCGGAAAAGTTCGGAACTCACGGTGTTCTTTTCCCCGCGGTGACGGTGATCTCTCCCCGCCGCGACGGCCGGCGTTCTGCTCCGCTCTGTCAGGTGACCCGGAGCGAGCGGAGTATGCCGTCGGTCGCGTCCGCGTCACCCTGCTGGCGCACCTGTACGTACACCTGCGGCTGAGCGGAGTCGTCCGCCGGGCCGAGCGCGGACTCGGTCACCGAACCGCCGTCCGGACAGGCGGTCCAGGTCCGGATCCGGCCGCGCCACTCGGCGCTGGTGAAGGCGCGGCTGCCGGAGTAGCGGCAGCCGGAGTGGGCCAGGGCGTTCACCCGGTCGGCCACGTCCCCGTGCTCACTGACCCCGACGAACACGCCGTCGACCGCGGCCTTCAGGTCGGACCAGTGCGCCAGGTCGCCGGCGACCACCAGGCCCGGCTCGTGCCCGGCCGTCAGCCCGAGCGTGTGCGGATCCCAGCCGGAGTCGCGCAGCTGCCGGGCCCAGCCGGCCGGCACCTGCACGACGACCCGGCCGGTGGAGTCCTTCACCACCGTCCGGTCGGCGGTGCCGGGCCGCTGGAGCACCAGCGTCACCGTGACGGCGGCGGCCGCGGCGGCCAGCACCGCGGCCGCCACCAGCGTCCCGGTACCGAGCCGGCCCCGGACGCCGTCGAGCCGCCTGACGGCCCGCACACCGGAGGCCGCCGCCAGCCGGTCCAGCTCGTCCGCGAACGCCTGCGCCCCCGGCCAGCGCCGCTCCCGGTCCGGCTCCAGGGCGCGCAGCAGCGCCCGCTGCACGTCCTCGCCCAGGTCCGGCCGCAGCCGCACGGGCGGTACGACCTTCCCGGGCGGCCCCGGCACGGTCCCGGTGACCAGCTCGTAGCCGACCGCGCCCAGGCTGTAGACGTCGGCGCGGGCGTCGATGCCCTCCCCCGGCTCGGCCTGCTCCGGCGGCTGATAGCCCGCCGAGCCCGCCGCCAGCGTGAGCTGCGAGGCCTGCGCGAGGCTCTTGGCCAGCCCCAGGTCGGCCAGCAGCAGGCGCCGTCCGCCGTCGGGGGCGGTGTGCAGCAGCACGTTGGTGGGCTTGATGTCGCGGTGCACGATGCCCGCCTCGTGCAGCGCGGCGGCGCTCCGGGCGGCCTGCGCGGTCAGCCTGAGCGCCTGGGGGACGGGGAGCGGGCCTGCCGCCAGCAGATCGGCGAGGGTGCCGCCGTCGGCGTACTCCATCACGAAGTACGGCCTGCCGTCCGGCAGTTCGCCGATGTCGTAGACCTGCACCACCCGGCTGGAACCGGCCCGGCGCAGCAGCCGCGCCTCGGACAGGAAGCGCTCCCGGACGTCGAGCCGGTGCGCCCAGTTCTCGGCGAGGACCTTCACCGCCACCGGGGCGTCCAGCTCGTCGTCGTGTGCGAGCCATACGGTGGCGAAGGCGCCGGAGCCCAGGCGTCGTTCGAGGCGGTAGCGGCCGATCCGCTCCAGGGAGTGCATACGACTATCATGCCTGCCCTGAGATCGACTCCGAGGGGGACCCTGACGTGCAGAACGGGGTGACGGCCGAAGACCTCGCCCGGCGTGCCGCGGCCGGCGACCGAGCGGCCCTGGACCGGCTGCTGACCGAGCTGCGGCCGGAGGTCGTGCGCCGCTGCGGGCGCTTCCTGCCCTGCCGGGAGGACGCCGAGGAGGCCGCCCAGGACGTGCTGCTCCAGGTGGCCCGGCACATCTCCGCCTTCGAGGGCCGCAGCCGCTTCAGCACCTGGCTGTACACGGTCGTCGCCAACTGCTGCCGGATGAAGTACCGCGAGCTGAAGCGGCGGGCCGCCGAACAGCCCGTGGTCATCGAGCCCGCCGAGCACGTCGACCC
Organism: Streptomyces sp. NPDC031100; assembly: GCF_055570785.1. NCBI lineage: Bacteria > Bacillati > Actinomycetota > Actinomycetes > Kitasatosporales > Streptomycetaceae > Streptomyces > Streptomyces sp. NPDC031100. The sequence continues at coordinate 321,199 of NZ_JBVIGN010000007.1, read as the reverse complement.
GCGCACCACCAGCGTCATCGCCGGCTCCCGGATCGATCTGCTGGAGGCCCTGGACCGGCTCGAGCGCGAGCACCCGCATCTGGTGGCGCCGCTGGTCTACCGGGACATCTGCCAGCTGGAGTATGCCGAGGTCGCCGAGCGCATCGGCATTCCCCTCGGCACGCTCAAGTCGAGGCTGCACGAGGCCCGCAAACTGGTGCGGCCCTGGCTGCGGGGCTACTGATCTTCTTCGATCAGTGACAGCTCCGCCCAGATCGTCTTCCCCTCGGTGGTGTGCCGGCTGCCCCAGCGCTGGGTGAGCTGGGCGACCAGCAGCAGCCCTCGGCCGCCCTCGTCGAAGGTCTTGGCGCGCCTGAGGTGCGGGGCGGTGTGGCTGGTGTCGGACACCTCGACGATCAGCGTGGCCGGGTCGTGGATCAGCCGCAGCCGTATCGGGTGGGAGCCGTACCGGATGGCGTTGGTGACCAGCTCGCTCACCACCAGCTCCGCCGTGAACCCGATCCCGCTCCGCGACCAGCGCTCCAGCTGCTCCACGACCTGCTTGCGGATCGGTGCGACCAGCGCCGGATCGGCGGGGATGTCCCAGGTCGCCACCTGGGAGGCGGCCAGCCCCCGGGTGCGGGCCAGCAGCAGCGCCACGTCGTCGGCGGTGCCGCTCGGCGGCAGCAGGGCGTGCAGGATGCGGTCGCAGGTCTCGTCCAGGGAGCCCGCGCTCACCCGCAGCGCCTGGAAGAGCACCTGCCGGCCGGTGTCCCCGGTGCGCTCCCGGGACATGACCAGGCCGTCCGTGTACAGGGCGAGGACGGTTCCCTCGGGCAGCTCCACCTCGGCCGACTCGAAGGGCAGGCCGCCCAGGCCCAGGGGCGGACCGGCGGGCAGGTCCAGGTGGCGGGCCGCACCGCCCGGCTCCAGCACCACGGGCGGCGGATGCCCCGCGCGGGCGAGCGTGCAGCGCCGCGACACCGGGTCGTAGACGGCGTACAGACAGGTGGCGCCGACCTCGCCGGGGCTGCCGTCGCCGCCGGACTCCTCCGACAGCCGGACCACCAGGTCGTCCAGGTGGGTGAGCAGCTCGTCCGGGGCCAGGTCGATGTCGGCGAGGGTGCGGACGGCCGTGCGCAGCCGGCCCATCGTGGCCGAGGCCTGGACGCCGTGCCCGACGACGTCCCCGACGACCATCGCGACCCGCATCCCGGACAGCGGGATCACGTCGAACCAGTCGCCGCCCACCCCCGCCCGGGCCGCCGGGAGATAACGCGAGGAGGCGTCCAGGGCGGCGGTGCGCGGAAGCGTGCGGGGCAGCAGGCTGCGCTGGAGCGCGAGGGCGGTCTCGCGCTCGCGGGAGTAGCGGCGGGCGTTGTCGATGCAGACGGCGGCCCGGGTGGTGATCTCCTCGGCCAGCAGCATGTCGTCGTCGGTGAACGGGTCCGGGCGCCGGTGCCGGGTGAGCACCGCGACGCCGAGGGTCAGCCCGCGCGCCCGGATCGGCACGGACATCGAGGAGTGGATGCCGAACTCCCGGACCCGCTCGAGGCGCGTGGTGCTCCAGTCCAGCCACTGGTCCATGTCGCCGGCGGCCACCGAGGTCCGGATGGTGCGGCCCGCGGTGAGCGAGTCGGCCTGCGGGGAGAAGTCCGGGTACACCTCGATCTGCCCGGGCTCCGCCACCGCCTCCGGAACGCCCTTGAGGATCGACTGGTGGGCGACCCGGCGCAGGTTCACCGGGGCCGTGAGGCGGGCCGGGGGCTCGCCGCCGTACTCCTGCGGGTCCAGCAGGTCGATGGTGACGAAGTCGGCGAGCACGGGCACGCACACGTCCGCCAGCTCCTGCGCCGTCCGGGCGACGTCGAGGGTGGAGCCGATGCGCACGCTCGCCTCGTTCACCAGTTGCAGCCGCTGCCGGGCCCGCTGGATGTCGGTGACGTCGTGCGCGGCCAGGCACACGCCCCGTACCCGCCCCTCGGCATCGGTGACCGGCGCCATCCGGGCCAGCCAGGCGTGCGTGCGCTCCTTGCCACCGGTACGCAGATAGGTCTGGACATCCAGTGGCTGCCCGGTGGTGAGCACCCGGAGCAGGCTCTGTTCCAGCTCCTCGCTCTGCGGATCGCTGCTGATCTCGGTGAGCCTGAGGCCTCGCACCCGCTCCTCGGGCAGGCCCGCGATCTCGGCCATGGCCGTGTTCATCCGGTGCAGCCGCAGTTCGGCGTCGTACACGGCGACGGCGCACGGTGACTGGACGAGGCCCGCCACAGCCAGCGGATCGTCCGCCGCGGGAAGCTCCTCGCCGGTCAGCGGGCTCACCACCAGCCAGCCGCCGCCATGGCCGTCGCGCGCCGGCCGGCGGTGGGCGAGCAGCCACACGGAGACCGTACGGCCGTCCCGGTGGCGCAGTGCGACCGTCCCCTCCCAGCGCGGGCCGACGGGCACGGGCGGGGTACCGTCCCCGGCCAGCAGCCGGGCCGCGGGGCGGCCCACGACGGCGTCCGCCGGGTGGCCGAGCAGGCGCCGCGCGCCTTCGTTCCACTCCACCAGCGTGCCGTCGTCGTCGATGACAGCCCGGGCCGTCGCCGCATCGTCGAACGGATAGACCCGGCTCATCGTCGCCGCTCCCAAGCGCACACTCACAGTGAACAGGTGGCATCACTTGCGTTCCAGCGTAGTGCGTCCCGCACGTCCGTGAACCGCAACCACCGGCGACCAGGACGGCCGGTCGAACACGGTCAAGGGGGAAATCCGGCCGATGTCCCCCGTGGGGCAGGTGCCCGCTTCCGCACCCTTGACGTTCGTGTGTGGCGGACCGTCAGAATCTGTTTGTTCGCGATCAGTTGTGAGTACTTCTGGGCCTTGATGAGGGAGAGCCGCCATGACGGTCACGCGCAGATCGGTTCTGGTCGCAGCCACGGCAGCGCCCGCCGCCGGAACACTCCTGGGCGGCCCGGACGCCGCGGCCCAACCGGACGGCGGGGCGTACGGACGCCGTACCGTCCCGCTGCGGGACGGCTGGCGCTTCGCACTGGTCGACCCGGGCGGCATCACCGACCCGACCGGCGCCTACGCACACGCCGCCGAGCCGGGGTACGACGACTCGGCCTGGCGCGAGGTCGCCGTACCCCATGACTGGAGCATCGAGCAGACCCCCACGACCGAGCACGGCACCACCAGCGGCACCGGCTTCTTCCCGGGCGGCCTCGGCTGGTACCGGCTCGCCTTCACCCTGCCGCCCTCCTGCGCCGGCAAGCGGATCTCGGTGGAGTTCGACGGCGTCTACATGGACTCCTACGTCTACTGCAACGGCACCGAGGCCGGCCGCCACCCCTACGGCTACACCGGGTTCGCCCTCGACCTCACCGACCTGATCCACACCGACGGCAGTACCGCGAACGTCCTCGCGGTCAAGGTCCAGAACCAGCTGCCGAGCAGCCGCTGGTACTCGGGCAGCGGCATCTACCGCGAGGCCCGCCTGGTGATCACCGAGCCCGTGCACGTGGCCCGCTGGGGCACGTACGTCACCACGCCGGAGGTGGGTGCCGAGCGGGCCGTGGTGCGGGTCGCGACCACCGTGCTCAACGCGTCCGGCACCGGCACGGACGTCGAGATCCGCTCCCGGATCACCGGCCCCGACGGCCGCACGGTCGCCCGTGCGTCCACCACGGCCGCCGTCTCCGAGCAGGCCACCGAGACCCACGAGCTGACCGTCCCCGAGCCCCGCCTGTGGGACTTCACCACGCCCGAGCACCGCTACACCCTGCACACCGAACTCCGCGCCGGCGGCCGCACCACCGACACCCGGCGCACCTCCTTCGGCATCCGCACCTACCGCTTCGACCCGGACGAGGGCTTCTCCCTCAACGGCACCGCCGCCAAGATCAAGGGCGTCGACCTCCACCACGACCAGGGCGCGCTCGGCGCGGCGATCAGCATCGACGCCGTGCGCCGGCAGATGACGATCATGAAGTCGATGGGCGTCAACGCCTTCCGCACCTCGCACAACCCGCCCTCGCCGCAGATGATCCAGGTCTGCGAGGAACTGGGCATCGTGATGATGGTGGAGGCCTTCGACTGCTGGCGGACCGGGAAGACCAGGTACGACTACGGCCGGTTCTTCGACGAGTGGTGCGAGAAGGACGCCACCGAGATGGTGCTGGCCGCCCGCAACTCGCCCGCCGTCGTCCTGTGGTCCATCGGCAACGAGATACCCGACTCCACCTCGACCGCCGGGCTCGCCATGGCCGACCGGATCATCGGCGCGATCAAGGCCGCCGACGCCACCCGACCGGTCGTCATCGGCTCGGACAAGTACCACGGCGTGCCCGCGACCGGCTCGGCGGCCGACCGCATGCTGGCCAAGCTCGACGGCCTGGGCCTGAACTACAACACGGCCAAGTCGGTCGACGCCCTGCACGCCAAGTACCCCCACCTCTTCCTCTTCGAGTCCGAGTCCTCCTCGGAGACCTCGACCCGGGGCGCGTACCAGGAGCCGCAGCACCTGAACACCGGCGAGAACCACACACCGGGCAGGCGCGAGACCTCCTCCTACGACAACAACCTCGCCTCCTGGACGATGAGCGGCGAGTACGGGCACAAGAAGGACCGGGACCGGAAGTGGTTCGCGGGACAGTTCCTGTGGTCGGGCATCGACTACATCGGCGAGCCGACCCCGTACGACGTCTTCCCGGTGAAGGCGTCCTTCTTCGGCGCGGTCGACACGGCGGGCTTCCCGAAGGACATGTACCACCTGTTCAAGAGCCAGTGGACGGCCGAGCCGATGGTCCATCTGCTGCCGATGACCTGGAACCACGAGGAGGGCGACACGGTCGAGGTCTGGGCGTACGCCAACGTGCCCTCCGCGGAGCTGCTCCTCAACGGAAGGTCCCTGGGAGTCCGGGAGTTCGACGTCAAGCAGACCACCGACGGCCGCACCTACCTGGAGACCACCGAGGCCACCGGTGACGACAAGACCTTCACCGACGGCCCCTACCCGGGCAGTTACACCAGCCCCAACGGCAGCGCGGGCAAGCTGCACCTGACCTGGCACGTGCCGTACCAGCCGGGCGAGTTGAAGGCGGTGGCCCGGCGGGACGGCAAGGTGGTCGCCACCGACGTCCTGCGCACCGCCGGCACCCCGCACGCCGTGCGTCTGACCGCCGACCGCACCTCCCTCGCCGCCGACGGCCGTTCCCTGGTCTTCGTCACCGCCGACATCGTGGACGCACACGGTGTGATCGTGCCGGACGCCGAACACCTCATCGCCTTCGACGTGACCGGCGGCTCGCCGGCCGGCCTCGACAACGGCCGCGAGGAGAGCGCCGAGCGCTACCAGGCCAGTACGCGTACCGCCTTCCACGGCAAGGCCCTCGCCGTCGTCCGGTCCGGCAGTGAGCCCGGCACCCTCGAGGTCACGGCACGGGCGGACGGTCTGCGCAGGGGCACGGTGAGCGTGCGCACCACACCGGCCCGCGGCGCCGTCACCACCGCAGCGCCCGAGTTCGCGCCCGACCACCCGGTGGCCCCCGACTACCCGCGCGCGGACGCCAGTTACTCCGGTCGCGAGGACACCCGGCCCGCCGCGATGCTGGACGGCGACCCGGCCACCGGCTGGTCCAACGCCTTCACCAAGTCGGCCACCGCCCTGCTGCCCGCCTTCAGCGGCGCCCGGGCGAAGGACTGGGTGTCGGTCGACTTCGGACGCGCCCGGACCGTCGACCGGGTCGCGGTCTCCTTCACGGTCGACGGCACGCACGCACGGCCCGCCGAGGCCGGGGTGGCGGTGTGGGACGGCCACGCGTACGTGCCGGTGACGGGCGCGAAGGTCGACTGGGCCACCGCCTCGGACAGCCCGACGGTGATCACCTTCGACGCGGTGCGCGGCTCACGGGTACGCCTCACGCTCACCAGCGCCTACCCGGGCGAGGCCCGGGGAGCGGTGCGCATCAGCCGGCTGGACGTCTGAGACGCGCTCACTTGCGGTATCCGAGGATGGTCATCATGCCGCTCTCCGAGTGGTACTGGTTGTGGCAGTGGAGCATCCACAGGCCCGGGTTGTCGGCGTCGAACTCCACGACCAGCTTGCGGTGGGGGAGGACGATGGCGGTGTCCTTGCGCGCGCCGACGGCGTCCAGGCCCGTCATGGCGAACGTGTGGCCGTGCAGGTGCAGCGGGTGCCACATGTCGGTGGCGTTGATGAGGGTGAGCCGTACCCGCTCACCGGCGCGGACCGGGTGGCGCTGGCGTTCGTCGTAGGGCTGGTGGTCGAAGCCCCAGCTGAACGTCTTCATGTCGCCGGTCACCCTGATGCGCATCTCGCGGTCGGGTTCGCGGTCCTCCAGGGCGACCGAGTCGGCCGGCACGAGCCGGCGGGCGGGGACGACCTTGCCGTCCAGCTCGTCCGGGCGGACGTTGGCAGGGGGAACGGTTCTTCCCTTGTCGGTGCGGAGCACGGCGAGGGCCTGGCCCTTCTTGCCCTCGGCCAGCGCGACGAGGGGGAAGACGCCGTCCTTGGCGGTGACGAGGACGTCGTAGCGCTCGGCCATGCCGATGAGGAGGGCGTCGGTCCTCGTGTGCTCCACCGGGTAGCCGTCGGTGTGCGTGACGGTCATGTCGTGGCCCGCCAGCGCGACGCGGAAGGCGGTTTCGGAGCCGGCGTTGATGATGCGCAGCCGGATGCGCTCGCCGGGCTTGCACCGGAACTCCGAGGGGTGAGTGGGCGTTCGGCCGTTGGCGAGGTAGAGGGGGTAGTCGACGCTGCCGCCCTCCCCGTGGAGCATGCGGCTGTGCGAGTGGCGCAGCACGCGGGAGGGGCCGCTCGCGGTGCGGGGGTGCGACGCGTGCGGGCTCGCCGCTCCGCCGGGACCGGGACGGCCGCTTCCGGGGCCCATGGCCATGCTGCCCGCCATCATGCCCGTGTCCGGCTTGAGCTGGGTGAGCACCCGGTCGGGGGTGGAGCCGCCCACGCCGTCGAGCCAGTCGTCCAGGAGGAGGATCCACTCCTTGTCGTACCTGAGGGGCTCCCTGGGGTCGTCGACGATGAGCGGGGCGTACAGGCCGCGGTCGGGCTGGAGCCCGACATGGGAGTGGAGGAAGTAGGTGCCCGGATGGGCGACGGTGAACCGGTAGGTGAAGTCGGCGCCCGGCTCGACGGCCCGCTGGGTGAGGTCCGGCACGCCGTCCATGTCGCAGCGCATGCGCACGCCGTGGGAGTGCAGCGTGGTGGTGGCCGGCAGCCGATTGGCAAGGGTGAGGCTGAGGACGTCACCGGCGGTGAGGCGCACCAGCGGCCCGGGCAGCTGCTCATGGTAGGCCCACGTCCGCACCTGTCGCCCGCCCAGGTCCAGCGTGGTCTCGGCGGCGGTCAGCTTCAGCATGTGCACCGGGCCGGAGCCGCGTTTGCGCTCGACGGCACGGACCTCCGGACCCGACGGGTCGACATACCCCTTGGGCCCTGGGGGAACGAAGTCCCCCTGAGCGGCCGCCGCGCCGTGCGGGCCGGAGCGGTGGTGGGAGCCGGAGTCGGTGCAGGCAGCCAGCAGTCCCGCACCGCCGACAGCGATCGGGGCTCGAAGCAGGGTACGCCGCGAAGGTGTGTGCATGAATGAAATAAGACACGTTTTGCTCTGTTATGTCTGGGAACTGCGGCGGCGCGTCTGATGATGTCGGGTGTCACAAGGCCGTGCGGCCCGGCCGTTTTCAGGCGGCGTCGTGGAACACCAGCCCCAGGGTGCGCCTGCGGCCGGACCGTACGGTGCTCACCCCGTGCCGCATCGCGCCGGCCGACCAGCCGCGGCGGGTGCGCACGGGCCGCTCGCGGGTCGTGAACACCAGACCGTGCCCCTGTAGCAGGGCGGTCGCGGTGCCGCGAGACTGGGCGCGCGGCCGTTGCTCGACCATGAGGAACTCGCCTCCGGTGTAGTCCGTGCCGTAGGCGTCCAGCGCGATCACGACCTGGAGCGGGAAGACCAGCTCACCGAACACGTCCCGGTGCAGGGCGTTCCAGTCGCCCGGACCGTAGCGGAGCAGGATCTGCGCCGAACGGTCCTGGCCGGCGGCGTGGCAGCGCTCCAGCCACTCGCCCAGGGAGTCCGGCCAGGGCGCCGGACGGCCCAGATGCTCCGCCCACCCCCGGGCGACGGGAAGCAGACACGCGTAGAGGGCGGCCCGCAGCGCTGCCACCGGGGCGGGCAGGTCGTGCGTGAAGTAGCGGTACTCGCCGGAGCCGAACCGGTGCCGGGCGAGATCGACGGTGGTGCGGAACAGCTCCGGCTTGTCGTACAGGGCCGCCAGATCGGCGCACTCCTCCGGGGTGAGCAACCGGCCTGTTGGCGCGCTGCCGTACTCGTCCAACTCGGCCGCCAGCGCGCCCCAGTCGGTACCGGCCACGCGGCGGCGGGCCTCGGCGAGATGCATGACTCCTCCCTCTTCACACCAGCGTCGGCTGCAGTGCGCCTTCGTGCGTGAGCAGCCACACCTTGCGCTCCACCCCGCCCGCGTACCCGCGCATCGAGCCGTCCGCGCCGATCACCCGGTGGCAGGGGCGCACCAGCAGCAGGGGGTTGGCGCCGAGGGCCGCGCCCACCGAGCGGATCTCGGCCCGGGGCACGCCCAGCCGCGCGGCCAGCTCGCCGTAGCTGATCGTGGTGCCGTACGGAATGTCCTCCAGGGCCTGCCACACCCGCAGCTGGAACGGGGTGCCGACCGGGGCGAGCGGCACGGAGAAGCGGGTGGGGCGGCCGTCGAAGTACGCGTCCAGCAGGCGGCGTACCTCGGCGAACGCCCGGTCCTCGCGGTCCTCGGGGCGGACGGCGGGCGCGCCGCGTTGCCCCGGCAGGGACAGGGACGTGAGAGTGAGGGTGCCGCCGGACTCCTCGCCGGTCAGCAGCAGTTCGCCGAGCGGGCTCGGGCAGGTGGTGTGGACGGTGTGCCTGGTCATCGGGGTCTCCTGACGTTCGGTGCTCGATGTCGAGTCTGCTGCGTCCGGCGCCGGGTCACCGGCGGAAAACGGACATCGCTCTGACCCTGCCCAGGTACCGCGCCAAAAGGTGCTTGACCTGGGAATATTTACGGGTGAGTACCGGGGCGGTACCGTGAGGGCATGCCAGCTCTCAACGTGGAGTTCAGCGAACGCGAACTAGAGGACCTGCGGCAGATCGCCAAGGAGCGGGGTACGTCGATGAAGGCCCTCGTGCGCGAGGCCGCCGCCGCCGACATCGCCCGGCACCGCGCGCTGCAGGAGGGTGCGGAGGCCTTCCGGAGCTTCTTCACCGCCCACGCCGAGGAGTTCGCGGCCGCGTTCCCCGACGACGAGCCCCCCGCCAAGGGCGAGGCCGCCTGAGCGATGCCCTCCGTCATCCATATCGATGTGCCGTGGCTGCTCCAGCGCCACGAGGAGGTCCTGCCCGACCAGCCCACGGTCGACGACTTCTCCGCGCTCGTCGCCGCTGTCGCCCGGCATCGCGTCGACCCGCCCCGGCTCGGCGTGGACTCCGACCCCGCCTGGCGGGCCGCCGCCCTGCTGCACACCCTCGCCCTGCTCAAGCCGCTGCCCGCGGCCAACGCCCGCTTCGCCTGCGCGACCGCCGTGGCGTACATGTTCGTCAGCGGCGTCGGCATCGACCCGCCCTACGGCGCCCTGGTCGACCTCGCCCGCGACCTCATCTCCGGCAAGGCCGACGTGTACGACGCGGCCGACCGGCTCCGCTCCTGGCAGATCTGACACCGCCCCGGTCGGTGAGGGAAGCCGCCTCAAGGCCGCCGGCCGAGGACGGGAGGAACGGGGCCGGCGGCCCGCTGCGCAGTCCACTACCGGGGCGCGCGCCCCGGTAGCGTGCGTGCCGGGCCGGTGGGTGCGCGCCCTTCACACGGGGCGCAGAGAAAGCCGAAAGCTTCCGTACGGGACCGGGGACACCGGCCGAATTCTGACTTTCTTTCAAACCTGTCGATGTCGTACGAGCGCCTTGTTGCGTGTGTGGAACGTGTGCAAGGGTTGAAACACTCGTGCGGGGAGTAATCACCGCGATTCTTCCGGTAGTTGGGGAACCCGTCCGGTACGGCACCGGAGAATTCCCGCTCCCCGTGCGCACATCCCTGAGATCGGCAGCAACGCACGATACGCACAAAGGAATCCGCTCAGTGCCCACCCCCCACCCTCCTCGTCCTCCCTACCCGCCCCCCGGGGGCGAACCAGGGGAGTCCGACGAGTCCCTCGCCGCGCCCCTGCGGGCCGGTTCCGACGCGGAGGCCTCCCGCTCGGCCGCCCTGCTGATGACCCGGCACTGGCAGCCGGCGCAGGAGTACGCGGTCATCTGCCTGGCCGCGCCCGGACCCCTCGCCCACATGGTCACCGCCACCGCCTTCCACCAGATCCTCGACCGCCTCGCGCTCGGCGAACCGGCCGAGGCGCTCCGGCCCCGCCTGCTGGTGGCCGTCCGGGACACCGTCGTGAACTGGTCCGCCACGGACCGGATAACCGCCGTACTGCCGGGCCTCGAGAAACCCGCCGGGGGCCGCGCTATGCGTGCTGCGAAGTCCCTGATACCGGAAAACCGCGCCCTCTCCGAACGTTCTTTCCATAACCTTCCCCTACTCGAACAGACGTTGCTGTGGCACGCCGAGGTCGAGGCCGAACCGATAAACGTCCCCGCGGGGCTGCTCGGTGTCGACATCGACAGTGCTGCGGTCGCACTCGAACAGGCCCGCGAGAAATTCCGGGAAGGCTGCGTCCGCGCGCACCGGGAACTCGCGCCGAGTAGCGCCTGCCGCCACTACAACCGCCTCCTCGACGTGCCGATCCGTCGCGGCGGCGCGCTGCTGCCGGACGTGCAGCAGCACCTCGCCGCCTGCCCCTACTGCCGGCACGCCGCCGAGCAACTGGGCCGGATCGAGGGCGGACTCGGCGTGCTGCTCGCCGAAGCGGTCCTCGGCTGGGGCGCCCGCCGGTACCTGGAGTCGCGTCCCGGCCGCAGCCGGCCGGGCGGCCCCGCGCGCACCCGCAGCACCTCCCGGCGCTCCGGCGGCCGCAGACGCGGCGGCGGGCCCGGGCTGCTGGGCAGGGTCCCGATGCCCGGCGGACGCCGGCGGGGCGACGCGGAGCCCGGGACCCTGGCGCCCAGCCGCCGCGCGCCCGGCGGCTGGGCGTCCAGGACACTGCTCACCGGAGTCGGCGTCGCCTCGGCCGGACTCCTCGCGACCGTCCTCGCGATCAGCGTGTGGCCGCACGACGGCGACGGCACCGACCCGGTCGCCTCCAGGGGAGCCGCCCCCGGCACCGACGCCCCGTCCCCGCCCGCCTCCGCCACCGCACCCGGCACGGCGGGCCTGCCCTCGACCGGCCGGCCCGCCCGGCTGCACAACGCCGCCACCGACCTGTGCCTGGACGTCAAGGGCAAGCCCGCGGCCGGGTCGAACGTGGTGCTCGCCGCCTGCTCGTCGGCACCGACACAGCAGTGGACGTACGACTCCGACGGGCTGCTGCGCAGCGCGGCCGGCCCGGGGCTGTGCCTGGACTCGCACGCCGACGCCGGTGTCGTCATCCTCGGCACCTGCGCCGACGCGGGCACGAAGCGCGGCGACGACGTGCGCTACGACCTCACCGCACAGGGCGAGTTCCTCCCCCGCTGGGACGAGACGCTGGCGCTCGCCACCACCGGTCAGAACGCGGGCGCCGACATCGTCGTCAAGGTCCGGGACCGCTCCACCGGCCAGCGCTGGCTGACCGACGGACCGTCGGCGAGCCCCGGCTCCCTGTCGATAGCCGGCAGCGACGGACCGTCCGCCCGACCGGCCCGGCTGCGGGTGACGGTCACGTAGCTGCTCTCGGTGTGTCCCGCCGTCGCCCGACGGCGGGGCGCCCGGCTTGTCAGGCGGGTGCCTCGACGAGGTCGTCGGCTGTCACCGTCTCCGGTGTGGGGTGGCCGGACAGGGCGAGCGTGAGGTCCAACTCCGCGAGTACACAGCGGACTACGTGCTCCACGCCCGCCTGCCCGTCCAGGCCGAGCCCGTACACGTAGGGCCGGCCGAGCAGCACCGCGCGGGCGCCGAGGGCGAGGGCCTTGAACACGTCGTCGCCGGTGCGCACCCCGCTGTCGAACAGCACCGTGAGCCGGTCGCCGACCGCGTCCGCGACCCGGGGCAGCGCATCGGCCGCCGCGACGGAACCGGCCACCTGCCGGCCTCCGTGGTTGGAGACCACCACCCCGTCCATCCCGGCGTCCGCGGCGAGCCGGGCGTCGTCCGGGTGCAGGATCCCCTTGAGGACGATCGGACCGTCCCAGTGCTCGCGCAGGAAGGCCAGGTCCGGCCAGGTGTGGCCGGCGTCCCCGAACAGGCCGAGGAAGTGCTGCACCGCCGCGTCGGGATCCTCGTGCACGGGCTTGGCCAGGCCCGCCTGGAAGGCCGGGTCGGTGAAGTAGTTGGCGGTGCCCACCCCGTGCAGGAACGGCAGATAGGCCTGGTCCAGATCGCGCGGCCGCCACGCCAGCATCGGCGTGTCCAGCGTGACGACCAGCACGGTGAACCCGGCGGCCTTCGCGCGGGCGAGGAAACTCCGGGTCACCTCGCGGTCCTTGCCCCAGTACAGCTGGAACCACCGCTCGCCGTCCCCCATCGCCTCCGCCACCTGCTCCATCGGCGTGCTGGCCGCCGAGGACAGGACGTACGGAACGCCCTGCGCGGCGGCGGCCCGGCCGACGGCGGACTCGGCGTCCGGATGCATGATCGAAATGGTCCCCACCGGAGCCAGCGCCAGCGGCGCCGGCAGGGCGCGCCCCAGCACCTCCACCGACAAGTCGCGCTCGTGCACGTCCCTGAGCATGCGCGGCACGATCCGGCGCCGGGCGAGGGCCGCCCGGTTGGCGCGCGCGGTGCTGCCGTCACCGGCACTCCCCGCCACATAGCCCACCGGGCCGGGTCCGAGCCGATGTTCGGCCAGCTCCTCCAGCCGGGTCAGATCGGTGGGGAGCCGGGGCACGGTCCCCGCCATCCCGTTCAGATAGATCTCGTACTGGAAGTCCGCCCAGTGCTTCGCCATCCGCACGTCCCGCCTCTCGTCGTCGAGCCTGCGCCGCGCCGACGATACTCGCGGGTAAGTGCGGGTCCGTCCAGCAGGGATTCCGTCAGCCCACGCGCGCGACCGCCCGCACGGGAGCACCGTCCGCCCCGGGCAGCCGCAGCGGAAACAGGAACACCTCCACCGCCTCCGCGCCCACCAGTTGCTCCAGACCGGTGAGGTTCTCGGCGATCACCGCGCCGGCGCCGCACAGCGCACGGTGGGCCGGCAGCCCGGCATCGGCCTGCGGATCGCCCGGTCGGTGCGTGGGGTCGACGCTGAGCGCGTCGACGGCCACCGTGCGCACGCTCGCCCCCACCACGGCCCGGGCTGCCTGCGGGGTCAGCCAGGGGTGGTCGAGGTAGGCGTCCGTGCCCCAGTGCGCCGACCAGCCGGTGACGAGCAGCAGCAGCGCGCCGGGTGTCGCCGCGAGGGTGTCGAGCGCCGGGGCGAGCAGGGCCGGCGTGATCGGCGACCGGGCGGGCAGTCCCCCGACGTCGGCCACGACCGCCGGCCCGGCGAACCGGTCCAGCGGCAGCTCGTCCAGGCGGGGCCAGGCGTCGTCGACGTGGTACGGCGCGTCGACGTGGGTGCCGGACTGCGAACCCAGGTGCAGATTCAGGACGTTGACGCCGTCGGCCGGGGCCCGCAGGGCGGGGGAGACCGTGACCTCCGGGTCGCCGGGATACACGGGCATCCCGGTGACGACGGGCACCGACAGGTCGAGCCAGCCCGGCATCATCCGGCCTCGGCGACCGCGACGGGGGCCACCTCGCCGGCACCGGGACCGGTGATCGGCGGCACCGGCGCCTCGACGGTACGGGCCAGTCGCGCACCCTCCGGCCCGTAGGCCGCCCGGGGCTCGGGGAACAGCCGCAGCAGGGTCAGGAACAGGACGGCGGCCACCGCGAGCGACAGCGGCAGGCTGATGTCGACTCCGTTCGCCAGGTCGCCCAGCGGCCCGACGAACTGGCCCGGGATGTCGGTGAACAGGACGCCGACCACCGCGGCCACCCACCAGGCGGTCATGCCGCGCCAGTTCCAGCCGTGCGCGAACCAGTAACGGCCGCCGCGCTGACGGCGGTTGAAGACCTGGAGGGCGTCCGGGTCGTACCAGCCGCGGCGGGTGTAGAAGCCGAGCATCATGACGACCATCCACGGCGTGGTGCAGGTGATGATCATCGTGGCGAACGTCGAGATCGACTGCACGAGGTCCAGGCCGAACCGGCCGATGAAGATGAACGCGATGGACAACACGCCGACCAGCACCGTCGCCTGCACCCGGGACAGCTTCGGGAACACCGAGGAGAAGTCCAGGCCGGTGCCGTACAGCGAGGTGGTGCCCGTCGACATGCCGCCGATCAGCGCCAGCAGACACACCGGCAGGAAGAACCAGCTCGGCGAGATCGCCAGCAGTCCGCCCACGAAGTCGGGTGCGGCCGGGTCGACGTACTTCGGCGCCTTCGTCGCGATGATGCTCGCGGTCGCGAGGCCGAAGACGAACGGCAGCAGGGTCGCGATCTGGGAGAGGAACGCGGCACCGACCACCTTGCGGCGCGGGGTGCCGGCCGGGATGTAGCGCGACCAGTCGCCGAGGAACGCCCCGAACGACACCGGGTTGGACAGCACGATCAGAGCCGCGCCTATGAACGACGGCCAGAACAGCGACTTGGTCGCCGCGTCCGCCGAGGCCGTGAACACACCGGCGTACGACGGGTCGAAGTCACCGGCGAAGGCGAACGCGCCGAGCAGGAACAGCACGGTCGCCGAGGTCACGGCGATCTTGTTGACGAAGAGCATGAACCGGAAGCCGTAGACGCACACCGCTAGAACCAACCCCGCGAACAGGGCGTATGCGACGACGTACGACGGGGTGCTGCGCTCCAGGCCGAACAGCCGGTGCGCGCCGCCGACCAGGGCGTCGCCCGAGCTCCACACCGAGAGGGAGAAGAACGCGACGGCGGTCAGCAGGGACAGGAACGACCCGACGACCCGGCCGTGCACGCCCAGGTGCGCGGACGACGACACGGCGTTGTTGGTGCCGTTGACCGGCCCGTACACGGCCATCGGGCACAGGATCAGCGCGCCCGCGACGACACCCAGGAGGGTGGCCGCGAGCCCCTGCCGGAAGGAGAGCCCGAACAGGATCGGGAATGCGCCGAGGACACAGGTGGAGAAGGTGTTGGCGCCGCCGAACGCGACCCGGAACAGGTCGAGCGGGGTCGCGGTGCGGTCCGCGTCGGGGATGCGCTCGACGCCGTAGGGCTCGACCTCGGTGAGGGACGGCGGCGCGGCGGCGGACTCGGGGGACTCGGGGGACTGAGGGGTCAAGGCGGGCTCCAGCGGGAATGCGGCGATGGAGCGCTTCGTGGCGCGGCGGTGGCGGACGACCGTCGCAGCCGCAGGGGTGTGCGACGCGGGCGGAGGCCGTCCCGGAGGGGTCTGCCGACGGTACGGCCCGGGCCGAGACCCCTGCCAGAGGACGATTCATCCATCCTCGGCGTCGCCGGTGGAGGAATCGGCCACCTCCTCGCTGTCCGGTCCCTGCGCCCGTACCCGCTGGACGTGCTCCAGGGACTCCCGCAACTCGGTCAGCCAGTCGTCGGCGTGACGCTGCACCAGACGCACGCACCAGGCGAGCGCGTCACTGCGGCTGCGCGCGACGCCTCCTGCGATGAGGGTGTCCAGCACCTGACGCTCGGGCTGCCGCAGCCGGGTCATCACCGGCGCGGCGACATGCGTGAACAGGGCGCGCTCCGCACCGCACGCCACGCCCCAGGACACCTTCCGGCGGAAGAGGTGCTCGGCCTCGCGGGCCACCTCCATCCGGGTCTCGCGGGTGCGCTCCCGGAACTCCTGGATCCGGGCCCCTACGGCGGCCTCCCGCTCGGCGTCCGAGGCGCCCTCGGCGAGCCGGGGCTCCGGGATGCGCCCGATCACGGTGATCTCCTCGCGGTCGGCGGTCACGTCGACCAGGTCCACGAAGAGATCGTCGGGCAGCCGGCCGGCGAACCAGCCGCGCAGCTTCTCTTTCTGCTCCGCTGTAATCATGTAATCAGCATTACGTCGACCAGTTCATGAACACAAGGCGTCACGACGGGGTTCACCGAGGGCGGAGCCGGAATGTTTCAGGCCTATTAACGAGGCGGTGCTTTTCGGCCATGCAAACGCTCTCAGCGATCAAGAACCGCTCAGTTGAGCGGTTGTCATGTTCGAATTCCGTAACTTCACGCCACTGTTTCAACACGCAAGGTTACTGAAATCTGTGGGGTCGATGTGTGTTTCGACGGCGGACTCGGCAGAGTGTCGCTCGCCGTTCCGGTGCCCACCGGTCCGGAGCGAGCACCGTCTATTCGAGCGGAAGGATGCACACAATGCGGAACACCGCGCGCTGGGCAGCGGCCCTCGGCCTCACGGCCGCTGCCGTCTGCGTACCCCTCACCGGGGACGCCGTCGCTGCACCGGGCGCCGCCCCGTCGTCGCTCTACGCCCCCTCGGCGCTGGTGCTGACCACCGGCCACGGCGACAACGCGGCGACGGCCACTCCGGAGCGCGCCGTCACTCTGAACTGTGCCCCGACGGCCTCCGGCACCCACCCGGCCGCGGCCCTTGCCTGCGCCGAACTGCGCGGCATCGGCGGTGACTTCGGGGAGCTCAAGGCCCGGGACGACGTCTGGTGCACCAAGCTGTACGACCCCGTGGTCGTCACGGTCCAGGGCGTCTGGCAGGGCAAGCGCGTCTCGTACGAGCGCACGTTCGGCAACACCTGCGTGAAGGACGCGCTGAACAGCAGCGTCTTCGCGTTCTAGAGACCGGGATCGCGCGGTCCCCCGTATCGCCGGATCAGGCCCGCAACTGGGGAGTGCGGCCCCTGGAACGGGGAACCAGCGATCTCGCACCGGAGTCGACGGGCGGAGTGGGGCCACCCGCCGGCTTCCGGGCACCATGCCGCCCCCCGGGCGGGCCCGTGGGGGGCCTGTCCCGGGGAGCGGCGAAAAACAAGCGGTTTCAACAGGTGCCCATGCCACGCACAGGTGACTCGTGTTCCACCAGGGGTGACGGCCCTCGCGGCCGGGGGTGCACGGACTGTTGCGACGGTCCGCCGCGACCGCCCCGCCGACGCTCTCTCAGGCGTCCCGCCAGGGGGTGCGGCGCGGCCGCCAGGCCGGCACCGCCCGCCGGTAGCGCTCGTACTCGGCGCCGAACCGGCGCACCAGCTCCGGCTCCTCGGACCAGCGTACGAAGGTCCAGGTCAGTACCCCGATAGCGGCGGCGTAGCCGAACAGCACCGGGCGGGCGAGCAGCAGGGCCTGGCCGCAGAGCACGGCGACGACCGCGATGTAGACGGGATTGCGTACGTACCTGTACGGCCCGTTCACCACCAGCCGCTCGGGCGGCGCCACCGGTGACGGGGTGCCGAGGCCCTCCAGAGCGAACCGGGTGAAGGCGTCCAGGATGACCGCCGCCCCGGCGACCAGGGGCAGCAGTCCGATCAGGCGCAGCGGCAGCCACCAGTCCCCGGCCTGCCAGCCGCCCGTCAGCCACCAGGGCACCAGTACGGACACGCTGCCCGAGATGAGGACGAGGAACAAGGCGCTGCCGAGCAACGCGCTCGCCTTGCGCATACCTCCACCATGGCACCGGGAGGAGCCGCCGTCTCCCTGCTGACGGCGGCCCCTCGGCCCGGAAGGCGTGGTTGTCACATGTGCACGACCGGTGCGGCGCCCGCGTCCTGCTGCGGCACCCCGCGCCGGTAGGAACGCGATGACCGTGCCCGCGGCGAAGAAGCCCGCCGACCGCCAGAAGGCGGCCGCGACCCCGCCGGTGGCCAACTGCATGGCGTTCGGCATGACCAGGCCGAGGCCCACGCCGATCACGATCAACTGCGGCAGCACCGCGCTGACGCAGGCGGATCCGAGGCCGATGCCGGTCAGCCGGGCCAGGCCGGCCGTGGCGATCGCGAAGCCCAGCGGGATGACCGCCTTCGGGCCGATCCGGGGCAGCAGGACCGTGGTGCCCACCTGCGCGGTCACCATCAGCGCGCCGACCATCGGCAGGAAGGCCACACCCGTCTTGGTGGGGCTGAAGCCGAGGTTGAGCTGGAGGTAGTAGGTCAGGAAGAGGAAGACGCCGAACATGCCCGCGCCGGTGATCAGCACCGCGAGGAACGAGGCGCCCCGGTCGCGGTCGAGCAGGATGCGCAGCGGCAGCAGCGGCAGCAGCGGGTGCGCGGCCCGGGTCTGCCACCCGGCGAACGCCGCCAGCAACAGTCCGCCCGCGATCAGGAAGCCCCAGGTGAGCGGCGAATCCCAGTCGTGCGTCTCGGCGTTGTAGAAGCCGTACACCAGCGAGAACAGACCGGAGGCGACCAGGACCGTGCCCGGCACGTCCGGCTTGGCGTTCGCGGCGTCGCGGTGGTTGCCGAGCAGCGCCCAGCCGCCGGCGAAGGCGGCGACCGCGATGGCCACGTTGACGTACACGTGGTGTTGAGCAGCGACAGCGCGGCCGGAGCGAGCAGCGCGCCGAAGGCGCCCTGCAGGGCGCGGGCGACGACCAGCATGGTGAAGCCGTTCGCCGCACCGCCGAGCCCGGAAGCCGCGGCGAAGCCGACGATGCCGACGAGGAAGGCGGGCTTGCGGCCGAACAGGTCGGCGATCCGGCCGCCGAGGAGCAGCAGCGAGGCGAAGGCGAGCGCGTAGGCGGTCACGATCCTCCCCCACCGCCTTAAGGGCGTGGGGGGACCCCCAGCCGGCTGCCGTCGGAGAAGCCGAGGTCGGCCTGGGCGGAGGGCAGTGCGATGTTCACGTGCCACTTTCAGCGAAGCGGCAGCGTTTCGTTTTCTGGGCTGGTCCGACCCGGTCCCCTGGGGGGAGTGCGTCCGCTACGGTGGCGCCGTCGGCATGGGGGCTCTGAGTCGAGAATCGGTTACAGGTGGCAGACACTTCTTCTGGTCCGGTCGCGGTGATCCTGACCGCGCTCCACGTCGAGTACGACGCGGTGCGCGCCCGCCTCACGGACCTCACCCGGAACAGCGAGAACGGCACGGTCTTCGAGCACGGCCGGCTGCCCGGCACCCGCTGGAGCGTCGTGCTCGCGCAGACCGGGCCCGGTAACGACAACGCGGCCGTGGTCACCAAGCACGCCTACGACCTGTACCGGCCGAGGGTGCTGTTCTTCGTCGGGGTGGCGGGCGGACTGAAGGACGACGTCCGGATCGGCGACGTGGTCGTCGGCGAGCGCATCTACGACTACCGGGAGAAGCAGGGTCCCCGCGGCGGCCACTACCGGCCCCGCGGCTGGGAAGCGCCGTGGTGGCTCGTCCAGCACGTGCAGCACATGAGCTTCGGCCCCGAGGTCGCCGGCCGGGTGCGGGTCGCGCCGATCGCCTCCGGCAACGTCGTGCTCGACCGGGAGCCCTCCGCGCTGGGCGAGTTGCTGCGCGGGAACTACGACGACGCGGTCGCGATCGAGATGGAGAGCGCGGGCGTGTGCCGGGCCGCCCATCTCGTCGGCGGCCTCGACACGCTGACGATCCGGGGGATCAGCGACCGGGCCGACGGAGGCAAGCAGCGGGCGGACGCGGGCGGTTCCCAGGAGATCGCGGCGTGGTGCGCGGCCGCGGCAGCGGTGCGCATCCTCTCCTCGCTGGCGCCCGAGGGGGAGGCGGAGGGTACAACCACCCCTGATGCGCAGGGTGTTGAGGGTCTGTCCGCGTCCTCGTCACGCGAACGCGGGACGTCGGCCGACACCGGCGCATCCGGGCCGGACGGCGGCGAAGCCGCTGTATACGGTGCGCATGGCGGCGACTTGGCGGGGGCAGGGGCGGACCGAGCTGCTGCCGCCCTGTCGGAGGACCCCGCAACGCGCTCCGGTGAAACCGCCGCATCCGAAGCCGGTGAGCAGGGCGATGACGCCGTGTCCGAGCCGTCGGGGGAGCCGCTGACCGTCCGGCCGTCGGGAAATCCACCGACCGTCCCCCCGGACCGTCGCCGCCGGACCGCTCTGTCGGCCGCCGTGGGCCGCACGAGCTTACGCACACGGGTCGCCGGAAGGTCCCCCAGGCGGAGGCGCGCCACCCTCATGGCCGGCGTCGCGGTGGCCGTCGTCGGCGGGCTGCTCGCCTTCCTCCTGAAGGCCGCTGCCGACTCCGGGACGTCGGACCAGGACTCGACGCTGGAGAGATGTCCGGTGTCCCAGGCCCGTGTGAAGCTGCACATCGCCGCCTCCATCGACTTCTCGACCTCACTGAGCGAGGCCGCCGCGGACTACGGCGCGCGGAGCAGCGCGGGCGGCAGCTGCGTCAAGATCGAGGTCTCGTCCGTCAACTCCGGTACGGCCATGCGCGCGTTGGCCCGGGGCTGGGGCGAGGACGACGGCGACGAGCCGGACGTGTGGTCGCCCGCCGGCAGCGAATGGCTCACCCTGGCCCGTACCCAGGCGACCGGGCCGGTGAAGCAACGGCTGCCCGAGACCGCGGAGCCCATCGTGACCAGCCCGCTGACGATCGCGATGCCCAAGCCGATGGCCGAGGCGCTGGGCTGGCCGGAGTCCACCATCGGCTGGGGCAAGCTCGCACAGTGGGCCGCCGACCCGGCCACGTTCTGGGAGAGCGTCGGCCAGAAGCAGTGGGGCGCCTTCAAGCTGGGCAAGACGAATCCCACGTACTCGACCTCCGGTCTGAACGCCACCATCGGCGCCTACTACGCCAAGACCCGCACCAGCGCCGAACTGTCCCCGCGGGACATCGACGCGCCGGACAACCAGGCCTTCGTCCGTGCCATCGAGAAGTCCGTGGTCCACTACGGCGACACCACGCTGACGTTCCTGGCCAATCTGCGCGCCGCCGACGACCGGGGCGGTGCCGACGAGGCGCTGAAGTACATCTCGGCCGTCACGGTCGAGGAGGACGCCGTCGTCGCGTACAACGAGGGCTACCCCTGCGGGGCCTACAGCAAGGCGCACGGCTGCGAGAAGCGGAGCCGCCCGCACACCCCGCTGGTCTCCTTCTACCCGACCGACAGTGATCCGGTCAGCGACCATCCCTACGTCGAGCTCAAGAACATGGACAAGGCCAAGCGGCCGGTCTCCCGGGACTTCCTGAACTACCTGCACCGCTCGGACGTCTACGGCAAGTACTTCGCGCCGTACGGCTTCCGGACCCACAAGGGGGCCGCCGACGCCGCCCCGTCCCTCTCGCGGACCAACGGCGCGCAGCCCGACGCCTCCATCTCCGACTACACGGCACCGGACGGCGCGGTCCTGAGCCGGTTGCAGACCGTCTGGCCGACCCTGCGGCGGCGGGCGAATGTCCTCGTGGTGATCGACACCTCCAAGTCGATGGACGAGGAGGTGCCCGGCACCGGCGGCACCAAGATGGAGCTGCTGCGCCAAGCCGAGCCCGCCCTGTTCGGCAACGGCGGTTTCGCGGACACCGACCGGGTCGGCCTGTGGAAGTTCTCCAACGCGGCCAGTCTCGACGGCAAGCACCACTACGTCCCGCTGGTCGACATCGGGCCGATGGGGGAGAAGTCCGCCGACCGGCGCGGTGCGACGCGGCGCAAGGAGCTCGCGGACGAAATCAACAATCTGGTACCGAACGGGGCGACCGGCCTGTACGGCACGGTCGAGGCGGCGGTGGACACGCTGCGCAAGGACTACGACCCGGACGCCATCAACGCGATCGTCCTGCTCACCGACGGTCGCAACGAGGGCGTACCGCCCAAGCCGACCCTCAAGGATGTCCTCGCCAGGATCGGCACCCCCGCGAAGCGGATCCGCGTGTTCACCGTGGCCTACGGATCGAAGGCCGACCAGCAGGACGCGAACGGCAGAAGCGTGCTGGAGGAGATCGCCACGGCTACCGGGGCGCACAACTACGAGGCCAAGGACCCGAAGATCCTCAACGAGGTGCTGACCAGCGTGATCTCCAACTTCTGAGGGGCCGTCCTCCCACGGCCACGACCTCAGTCCATTCCTTGACGGGAATATAACCGCAGAGGCATATTGGTCGCATGTCCGACGCCGCGCTCTGGACCGCTCTCGCCGACCCCCACCGGCGGGCCATCGTCGCTCTGCTCCTGGAGCGGCCCCGGCCCGTCGGGGAGATCGTGGAGGCATGCGGACTGAGCCAGCCGAGCACCTCCAAGCACCTGAAGGTGCTGCGGGAGGCCGGTCTGGTCCGGGTCAGGCAGGACGCGCAGCGCCGCGTCTACGCCCTCGACCCGGCCCCGATCGCCGCGCTGGACGCCTGGCTGGCGCCGTACCGCAGGCTGTGGACCAGCAGCCTCGACGCCCTGGGCCGCCGCCTCGACGAGACGCAGGAGAGGGAGGAGGCGGACGGCTCCGAGGAGAGGGACGAGGCGGACGGCTCCGAGGAGCGGGGCGAGACGCCGGACGACACCTGACACCCCCACCGCGAAGGACCGAAGCACCATGTCCGTCGACCTCACCGGCACCTATCTGACCCTCGACGACGGCCGCCCCGCCGTCCGCTTCAGCCGCACCTACGACCACCCGCAGAGCCGCGTCTGGCACTTCGTGACCGACCCGGACGAACTCGCCCAGTGGTTCCCCTCCCGCGCCGAGATGGACCTGCGCCCCGGCGGAGCGATCCGGTTCACCGGCGACCCCAACATGCCCGAGTCCACCGGCCGGGTCCTCGCCGTCGACCCGCCCCGTCACCTGTCCTTCGAGTGGGGCGGCGACGAACTCCACTTCGACCTGGAGGAGGCCGGCCCGGGCCGCACCCGGTTCACGCTCACCAACGTCCTCGTCGCCGAGAACACGGCCGCCCGCAACGGCGCCGGCTGGGAGGTGTGCCTCGCCGCCCTGGACGCCAGGGCCCGCGGCGAACGCTCCGAGGGCCCGCACGCCGGACCGGGCGCGCCTTGGAAGGAGTTCTACGACGGTTACGTCGGGGCCGGAGTGCCCTCGGGCGCACCCGTGCCGGGGCTGGATGCCTGACCGGCGCGGTACCGCGTCGAAGGGCTGCGCCGACCGGGGGCGCTGTGCCAGTGTGGCAGTCGACACATGCGCGAACGGGGGGAGCGTCATGGACCTTGCCATCACGGCCACGGCCGACGACGTCGAGGCGGAACTGCGCTCGCTGTACCTCTGGCTCTCCGACGATCCCTACATCCGGCGCAACGCCCGCCTGGAGCTGGGCGGCGACCGACCGGCCCCGGGACGGATGGGGTCTGCCCTGGACGCCATCCAGCTCGCCCTCGACAGCGGCTTCCAGCTCGGCAACCTCGCCCTGGCCTGGATCTCCTGGCGGGCCACACGCCCCACCCCGCCCGAGATCACCATCGAACGGAACGGAACGAAGATCACGCTGTCCGGGCAGGATGCCGACACCGCCGCCCGTCTGCTGGCCGAACTCGACCAGTAGGCGGGCGGCGTGGACACCGCGGCATCCCCCGAGAGATCCGCCGCCGTGCTGATCGGCGTGAGCCGGTACGAGCATCTCGAATCCCTGCCCGGCGTCGAGGGCAACGTCACGGACCTCGCCGCCCAGCTGTGCGACCCCTCGGTCTGGGGACTGCCGTCCGCGCAGTGCCATGTGCAGCTCGAACCCGTCAGCCAGGCCGCGGCTCTCGCGCCCCTGCAGGAGCTGGAAAGCAGCCGGCTGGACACCCTGATCGTGTACTACGCGGGCCATGGCCTCATCGACCCGAACACGGGTGACCTGTGGTTGGGCCTGCCGGGCTCGCGCAACGGCGCGGTGGAAACGGCCGTTCCGTACGACTGGCTGCGCAGGAAACTGTTGAGACTGAGCGTCGAGCGCCGGATCGTGATCCTCGACTGCTGCTACAGCGGCCGGGCCCTGGGCATGATGGGCGATCCGCCGGCGGCCGTGGCCAACGGCGCCGTGGTGGAGGGCACGTACCTGATCGCCTCGGCCGGGGAGTCCGCGCAGGCCTTGGCCCCGCCGGGCGCCCGGCACACCGCCTTCACCGGCGAACTGATCAACATCCTGTCCCGCGGAGTCGCGAACGGACCCGAACTCCTGCGCCTGGACTCGATGTTCGAGTACCTGACGGAAGCGCTGCGGTCCCGTTCCTGCCCCCAGCCACAGAAACGGGTGCGCAACACGGCAGGCCAACTGCCCCTCTTCCGCAACCGGGCCTACACCCCTGCGCACGCCCAACGCCTGCTGGCGGACAGGTACGAACTGGGCGCACGTATCAGGGAGGACGCCGTCACCGAGACGTTCCAGGCACGCGACACCGCTCTCGACCGCCCGGTCACCATCAAGCTGATGACCCCTCCGGCCGCCACCGCCGGTCTGTCTGCCGGGTTCCGCCGACGGGCCAGGTCCCGAGCCCTGCTCAGACACCCGATGGTGGCAGTCCTCCTGGACATCGGCACGGTGCAGCGCGACGGTGTCCAGTGCCCCTACCTGGTGACCGAACACGTCGGGGGATCGACACTGGGCACCCTGGTGAGACGCCAACTCGCCCCTCCGGAGTGGGCCGTGCACGCCGCCGGCGAACTGCTCGGCATGCTGGAGCATGCCCATGAGCTGGGCGTCTACGGCTGGCATCTCGATCTCGAGAGCGTCGTGGTCACCCCCGAGAACCACATCAAGGTGGTGGACCTGGGCGACGCCCCCGACGAACGGGGTGACCTCCTGGAAATGGGCCGGCTCCTGTACGGGATCCTCACCGGCACCCCTCCCGGTGAGGCGGGTGCCCCCGTCGCTCCGCCGTCGGCACGGCGACCCGAAGTGTCCGACGAGTTCGACGCCGTCGTACTCAAGGCCCTGTCCCACGACCCCGCCGACCGGTACCGGAACGCCGGCGACATGTGGCGGGCGATCGCAGAGCTGCGAGACCGCGCCGTGCGCCCTGTGCCGCACCAGGTGACGCCGCCCCAGCACGGCAGCCGCCCGCCGCACCACGCCACGGCGCACCCGACGTCCGACGCTCCGGTCCTGCGTTTCGCCGCGGGCTCGCACAAGGGCATGCTCTGTGACAGCAACCAGGACTCGGGCTATGCCGGCCCGCGTCTGCTGGCACTCGCGGACGGGGCGAACGGGCAGCCCGCGGGCGAGGTGGCCAGCTCCGAGGTGATCGCCACCCTGGTGGCGCTCGACGACGAGGAGCCGGTCGAGAACATGCTCACCGTGCTCGACACCGCGGTGCAACGAGCCCAACGGCAGTTGCGCGAGATGGTGGAGGAGGACCCGGGTCTCGAGGGCATGGAGACCACCCTCACCGCCGTGTTGGTGACGGGGACGCGGCTCGGGCTCGTGCACGTCGGCGACTCACGTGCGTACCTGCTCCGGGACGGGGTCCTGACCCAGATCACGGCGGACCACACCTGGGTGCAGGGGCTGCTCGACGAAGGCCGCATCACTCCTGAGGAGGCCGCCGTGCATCCTCAACGTGCGCTGCTGACGCGGGCACTGGGGCGGGCCGAACACGTCGAGCCGGATGTGTCCCTGCGTGCGGTCCGGGCCGGCGACCGCTACCTGCTGTGCACCGACGGTCTGACCGCCGTGGTCTCGGACGAGACGATACGTGTATGCATGGCGGAATACCGGTCGCCTCAGGAGACCGTCCAGGAGTTGGTCCAGCTGGCTCTGCGCGGTGGAGGTCCGGGGAACATCTCGTGCATCGTCGCCGACATGCTCGATGCCGAGGTGGTCGAGATCGTGGATCGGGTGTCGGACGTTCCGGTGGTCATCGGTGCCGTGGCCGAGAACGCCTGGCACACGCAGTGAGCCCAGCCCCATGGGTCACGCGAGCTGCCTGCGCACCAGTTCGTGCAGTCGACCCGTGGTGTCCGCGAGGAGATCGGCGGGGCGGCCCTGTTGGATGACCTTGCCGTCCTCCATCACGACGACCCGGTCCGCGTCCAGGACCGTCGAGAGGCGGTGGGCGATGACGATGCGGGTGGCGTTGAGTTTGCGGGTGCTCTCGATGACGATGCGCTGGGTGTCGTTGTCGAGGGCGCTGGTGGCCTCGTCGAAGAAGAGGATGCGCGGGCGGCGGATCAGTGCCTGGGCGATCATCAGGCGCTGCCGCTGTCCGCCGGAGATCGCGCCGTTGCCCGCGACGATCGTGTGCAGGCCCATCGGCATGCGCTTGATGTCCTCCGCCAGACCCGCCATCTCGGCAGCGGCCATCGCCTCCTCGGGCGTGTACGGCTCGGTGCCGCAGATGACGTCGAGGATGGAACCGGTGAACGGCTGGGCGTGCTGGAGGACGACTCCGCACTGGCGGCGTACGGCCGACTGGTCGAGGGCCGCCAGGTCCTGGCCGTCGTACAGGACGCTGCCCGAGACCGGCTTGTCGAAGCCGATGAGCAGGCGCAGAAGGGTCGATTTGCCGCAGCCGCTGGGGCCCACGATCGCCACGAACTCGCCCGGGCGGACGGCGAAGGAGACGTCGTCCAGGACGAGGGGGCCGTCGTCGGCGTACCGGAAGGAGAGCCGGCGGGCCTCGACCGCGCCGGACAGCGGGCCCGGGCGGGTGCTCGCCGTGCGCACCTCCGGCGTGGCGTCCAGGACCGGCCTGATCTCCTCGAACAGCGGCAGCGCGGCCACCGCCGAGACGAAGGAACCGGTGAGCTGGGTGACCGAGGTCAGCACCATCGTCACCGAGGTGTTGAAGGTGAGGAAGGCCGCCGCCGACATCGCGCCCTTGGCCGGGCCCGCCAGCAGCATGAACATCAGCAGGGTGACCACCGGCAGATAGACCGCGCCCAGCACCGTGGTGAGGTTCTTGATCCGGCCGACCTTCTGCTGGAGTTCCCGGCTGTGCGCGAACTCCCGCGCCCAGGCGGCGTACGCGTAGTTCTCCGCCGCCGCCACCCGCAGCTTGGGCAGGCCCCGCAGCGTCTGGAACGCCTGGTTGTTCAGCTTGTTGCCGAGCACCACGAGCTTCCGCTGCCAGCGCACCTGCCACAGCCCGAGCCCCAGGAACACCGCCGCGATGACGACGAGCATGCCGATCGCCGCCATGGCCATCGGCACGCTGTACCAGAACAGCAGCCCGAGGTTCATCGCGCCGACCGTCACCGACTGCGCCACCACCGGACCGACGCCCGCCAGCAGCCGCCGGATCGCGCTGATGCCCATGGCGGCACTGGCCAGTTCACCGGTGGAACGCTGGGTGAAGAACCGGGTCGGGAGCCTGAGCAGCCGGTCCCAGACGGCCGGCTGGAGCGCCGACTCGATACGGCCCTCCAGGCGCAGGATCGTCAGGTTGTCCAGCAGCGTGAACGCGGCCGACACCACGCCGCTGACCATCACCGCCAGACACACCTGGACGATCAGGTCCGTCTGGGCCCTCGGCACGTACTCGCCCAGCACCTTGCCCGTCGCGATCGGCACCAGCGCGCCGATCGCCACCGTCACCAGCCCGGCGAGCATCAGGTTGAGCAGGTCGCCGCGGGTTCCGCGCAGGCTGAACCGCAGCAGCCCGAGCGGACTGAGCCGCCGCTCGGGCAACGGCCGGTAGAACATCACCGCACGCGGCTCGAACTCCTCCGCGTTCGCCTTCTCGACCGGCGTCTCGCGTCCGGTGCCCGGGTGCACGGCCACATAGCCGCCGCGCCGCCACAGCAGCGCCACCGGCGCCCCGGACAGCGCCCGGTGCCCGACCAGCGGGCCCACGTTCTCCCGCCACCAGCGACCGTCCAGGCGTACGGCCCGGGTGCGCACCCGGGAGGACAGGGCCACCCGCTCGACCGGGTCGAGGCGTTCGCTCTCGGTGCCGCTCTGCGCGGGCTCCGCGAGGGTGATCCCGGCCGCCTCGGCGACCAGCTTGCAGGCCGCGTAGGAGGCGTCGGCGTCGGCGGCCGTCGTACGGCGGGCCGAGCGCTTGCCGATGGAGGCGAGCAGGGTCTGGTCGGCCTGGGCGCGGACCGCCTCACCGGCCTTGATCCCGGCGGCCGTGCGTGTCTCGTGGGTGCGCTCCAGCTGTTCGATCCACCGGTCCAGCGCGGTCAGCAGCCGGTACTGCTGGTCGACCATGCTCTGCCACAGCGCGGGATCCATCAGCAGGTCCGCGGCGGCCTCCGAGCCGTACAGCGAGCCGTACTGGACGCTGCCGGGCGGCACCTGCATCCAGAACACGTCGTCGTCGGCGGGGGCGGTCGCCCGCTCCTCGGCCATCGGCGCCTGGAAGAGGACCGACAGGCCACGGCCGACGCCCAGCGCGACCGCATACTCCAGCGGGCTCGACGCCGGGGGCACGTACTGCGGGTTGCCGTACTCGTCGTACGACCAGGTCTGGGTGTGGGCGGGCTGGTACAGCTCGCGCAGGTTGATCCGGTGCACCACACAGTCCCGCGCCGGACGCGCCACCAGCGTGTGCTGCGGCCCTGCGACCGGGCCGAGCAGCAGTGCGCCCGCCTCCAGCCGGCCGAGGTGGTGCCAGTGGCCCTGCTGGGCGGCGTCCACCGCGAACAGGTCCAGGGCACCGGCGGCGACCAGCCACAGCACCTGCGGACCCTCCAGGTCCAAGCGGTTGAAGCCCGCGCAGTCGATGCGCGTGCCCATGGACCCCAGCGCACCGAGAACGAGGTCGCCTTCGTACCCCTCCTGCACAGTCGTCATCTCATCGCTCCCTGACCAGTGCGGCGTACGCGCCGCCGTGCGCCACCAGCTGCTCGTGCCGTCCGCGCTCCACGACCGTGCCGTGCTGCAGCACCACGATCTCGTCGCTGTCCCGGACCGTGCTCAGCCGGTGGGCGATCACCACGCAGGCGCAGCCGCGCCGACGCAGGTTGTCCATCACGACCTGCTCGGTCTCCGCGTCCAGCGCGCTGGTCACCTCGTCCAGCACGAGGATGCTGGGCCGCCGCACCAACGCCCGGGCGATCTCGAGGCGTTGGCGCTGCCCGCCGGAGAAGTTCCGGCCGTCCTGCTCGACCTTGCTGTGAATGCCGCCGGGCCGGCGCATCACCACGTCGTACAGGGCCGCGTCCCTCAGCGCCTCCACCACGGCCTCGTCCGGGATCGACGGGTCCCACAGGGCCACGTTGTCGCGGACCGAGCCCTCGAACAGGAACACGTCCTGGTCGACGAAGGAGACGGAGGCGGCGAGCGCCCCGCGCGGAATGTCCTCCAGACGGCGGCCGTCGATGCGGATCACGCCGTCCCAGGGCGCGTACAGGCCCGAGATCAGCCGCGACACCGTCGACTTGCCGCTGCCCGAGCCGCCGACCAGTGCCACCTGCTGCCCGGGTCCCACGGTCAGGTCGAAGCCGCTCAGCAGCGGCTTGTCCAGCGGGCTGTAGCCGAAGGTGACGTTCTCC
The DNA here is from genome assembly GCF_055570785.1 of Streptomyces sp. NPDC031100. NCBI lineage: Bacteria > Bacillati > Actinomycetota > Actinomycetes > Kitasatosporales > Streptomycetaceae > Streptomyces > Streptomyces sp. NPDC031100. The sequence goes on along the minus strand of NZ_JBVIGN010000007.1, from coordinate 291,894 downwards.
AGCTCGACGTGCCCGTGCAGCCGCCGTGTGGAGTCGGCGCCGCCGGGGCGGGCGTAGAGCGGGTCGGCCTGGAAGTTCTCCACGTCCTTCAGCCGGGCCACGTCGGCCGCGAAGTCCTGGATGCGGCCCGCCACACCGTTCAGTCGCGTGAGCGGCGCGGTGAAGCGGGTGACCAGCGCCTGGAAGGCGACCAGCAGGCCCACCGAGATGTGTCCCTCGACCGCGCGCAGGCCGCCGATCCACAGGATCAGCGCGCTGTTGACCGTGGCGAGCGTGGGCGCGACCACCCCGAGCCAGGCACTCGGCACGCCGAGCCGCTGCTGTTCCTCCAGCGTGGTGGCGTGCTGGCCCGCCCACTTGCGGAAGTAGCCGTCCTCGCCGCCGGTCGCCTTCATCGTCTCGATCAGCTGCAGACCGGTGTACGAGGTGTTGGTGAGCCGTGCGGTGTCCGCCCGCAGCTTCGCCGTGCGGGTCGCGCGCAGCCGTACGACCAGTCGCATGGCCACCACGTTCAACAGGGCCACGCCGATGCCGACGAACGTCAGCTGCGGGTCGTAGGTGTACAGCAGTACGGCGTACAGGACGACCACGACGGCGTCCACGCCCGCGGCCGCCAGGTCGCGGGCCAGTGTCTCGGCGACCTGGTCGTTGGACTGGAGCCGCTGCACCAGGTCGGCCGGGGAGCGCTGGGAGAAGAAGGTGACCGGCAGCCGCAGCAGATGGCGCAGGAAGCGGGCGCTGGAAAGCGTGGAGGAGATGATCCGGCCGTGCAGCAGGTTGGCCTGCTGGAGCCAGGTCAGCACCAGTGTGAGCAGGAGGCAGGCCGCCATCGACGCGAACAGCACGCCCAGCAGTGAGGTCTGTCCGCCGATGAGGAACATGTCGATGTAGGTGCGGCTGAGCGCGGGCACCGCCGCGCCCACGGCCACCAGCAGCAGACTGGCCAGCACCGCGGCGGGCAGGGTGCCCGCGGTGCCGCGCAGCCGGGCCGGCATCGCACCGAGCACGCCCGGCTTGCGGCCGCCCTTGGTGAAGCCTTCGCCGGGCTCCATCACCAGCACGACACCGGTGAAGCTGCCGTCGAACTCCTCCATGGGCACGAACCGGCGGCCCTTCGCGGGGTCGTTGATGTACACCCCGCGCCGGCCGAAGCGGCGGCCCATGCCGTCGTAGACGACGTAGTGGTTGAACTCCCAGAACAGGATGGCCGGTGCCGCGACCTCGGCGAGGGCGGCCAGGTCCATCTGCATGCCCTTGGCGGTGAGGCCGTAACTGCGGGCCGCCTTCAGCAGGTTGCTGGCGCGTGAACCGTCGCGGGAGACACCGCAGGCGATGCGCAGCTCCTCCAGCGGGATGTGCCGGCCGTAGTGACCGAGCACCATCGCGAGGGAGGCGGCGCCGCACTCGACGGCCTCCATCTGGAGCACGGTCGGGGTGCGGACCGTGCCGCCACGGGGCTTGGGGACCGGGCGCCGGGCCGGGGCGGCGCGTCTGCGGCCGCGGGTCTCCTGGGTGGTGGTCACGGCAGCAGCCAATCGACGGGGCGCTGGTCGGCCAGCCGGATCGAACCGCTGGCGAGGGTCATGGAGTCGAGCTTGTACGGCGGCCCGTCGGCAGAGGACCACTGGTAACCGCTCTTGGTGCCGGGCGACTTGTCGAGCCTGACCAGGACCGCCACCGGCCGGCCCTTCTTCGTGAACTGCTCGCCCAACTGGCTGTCGCCGAGGAACGCGGCGATCGACTGGGCGGACTGCGCGGTGCGGTCCACCGACTTCACCTGCCCGCGCAGCACGCCGTACTGCTGGGTCGGCACCGAGGACACCGTGAGGTCCACGGCCGCGTGCGCCGGGATGGCGGCGGCGTTCTCGGCGGGGACGTACACCGTCGCGTACAGCGGGTCGGAGGCGTGCGCGATCTTCTCCACCGCGGCGATGTTCGCACCGGTCTGGATGATCTGGCCGATGGTGGCGGCGAGCGCGGTGACGCGGCCCGCGGCGACCGTGCGCACCACGGAATCGCCTTGACTCGTACGGACCTTGAGGACCGGAGCGTTCGCGGGCAGCCGTTCGCCCTGCTTCGCGAGCACGGCCGTGACCTGGCCGGCCACGGGGCTCTGCAGCAGATAGCTGCCCTGCCCGTGGGTGAGGATGGCCTGCGCGCTCACCGTGGAGGCGACCGAACCGGTCACCGCCCACACGGAGGCCGCCGCCATGACGACGACGGTGACGCCGAGCGCGAGCCAGCCCTGGGGTCGGGCGAGGCGGACCGGAAGGTCCAGCTCCTCCGGCGACTGGAGCTTGGCGAGGGCCTGTTGGCGGAACTGCACGGAACTTCCCTCACCCGAGGAGAGACATCGTTACGACAGGATTCGGGCGTCTTCCGACACCCTTCCGACACCTTCGGGCACCCGAGAGCCCCGGAGCCGGGGGACGGCTCCGGGACTTCGGTGACACCGAGGTGCGATCAGAGACCGGCGACCGTGGCGGTCAGCGGCGCCGTGTTGATGCCGGCGACGCCGGTGACGGTGCCGAGAGCGGTGTTGACCAGGCCGTTGACGCCCGGGGCAACCTCGTTCACGGTGGCGAGGGTGCTGTTGAGGGCGTTCACGGAAAGGCCGCCGGAGACGTTGTCCAGCTCGGCGTCCGAGATCTCGACGGTCTCAACCTGGGGGGTGGAGTTCATGATGGAACTTCCCTTCGTATGGATATTTCACAAGGGGGGAAGCGGCCCCCTCTGGGGACAGACGACGGCCGCGATCGCGGGTGCCGGGCGCCCGTCCCCGGGAGCCCGGGGGACCCCCGCGATGTGATGGATCAAAGCACGCACGCGAGCTGCGCTTCCAATCAACCAAGCCCCTCACCAGCGCACTTGGTGCGCGCGAGGCCCCAACCGTGCAGGCGCGTGCACGCCATGTCGGCGACTCCTTCACATGCCGCACGGCATCGGCGCAACCCGTCCCCTTGCTCGCCGGGCCGCGAATCCGGCACTCCGCGCCAAAGGCGTACCAGGGGGCGCGCGAATGTGCAGAACCCAGGGCGAGAGTGACTTGGTTGAGTATTCAATGTGCAGATTCGCTGAAGCAGGGATTCCGGTACGTGATCGGAACGGACCGCTACCGATCGATGGCTGAGCGTGTCAGCCCATGAGTGCATAGACCGTGCTCGCACGGGCCGCGAGCGCGCCCGAACCGGCATCGCTCAGCGTGATGTCCGCGAACGCCATCCGCCGGCCCAGCTTGGTCAGGACCGCTTCGATCAGGACATCCGAACCGGTCACCGCCCGCTGGAACGACGTCGACTGCTGCACGGTCGTCATCGGCACGAAGCCGCCCCGCGCGGCCGAGACCGCGATCACCGTGGCCGTGTCGGCGGCCGCCATCAACGCCTGCCCCGACAGGGCGCCACCCTCCCGGGCCAGCCGGTCCGACCAGGGCAGACGCAGGACCGCCCGGTTCTCGCCCACGGTCTCGACGGACAGCCCGAGATCGAGCACCCAGGGGGCGAAGTTGGCGGACAGGATCTTGTCGGCTTCGGCGGTGGTCATCGTCATATGGGGGATTCTTCCCGGCCGCGCGGCCCGACACGCGGAGCATGGCCGATTCGCCGCCAGTGGAGGGAAGTTGGCAACCGGAATTGAACGCACCGGGTGACCCGCCCGTACCTACAGCCATCCAGGCGCCCCCGATCAACTGCCCGACAGCGGCATGTACCCCCGTCCCCAGGAGGTCGAGAAGTTTGAGTCACAAGCGAATGCCCAAGCGCAAGGCCGCGATAGCGGTGGGCGGTGTCGCGGCGCTCGGAGCGGCGGCCCTCCTGCTGCCGCACGCCAACGCGTCCCAGGACACCAACGATGCCGCGGGCGCCGCCGGCAGCGCGAAGACCCTGAAGGCCTCGGACGCCTCGGATCTCTCCTCGCACTTGCAGAAGCTGCTCGGTGACGCGCTCGCCGGGTCCTACTACGACAGCGGCAGGCAGCAGCTGGTCGTCAACGTGGTCAGCGGGGACAAGAACGTCATCGTGCAGGCGAAGAAGGCCGGCGCGGCCGTCCGCCAGGTCCGCAACAGCACCGCCGAACTCAAGTCCGCCGCGCAGACCCTGAAGACCAGGGCGACCATCCCGGGCACCGCCTGGGCCGTCGACCCGCGCACCAACAAGGTCGTGGTCACGGCCGACTCCAGTGTCACCGGCGCCAAGTGGAACCGGCTCCAGTCGACCGTGCAGAGCCTCGGTTCGGGCATGGCGACGCTGAAGAAGTCCGCCGGCACCTTCAAGACCTTCGTCTCCGGCGGCGACGCCATCTTCTCCCAGGTGCAGGGCGGCAACGTGCGCTGCTCTCTGGGCTTCAACGTCAAGGCCTCCGACGGCAGCCCCGCCTTCCTGACGGCCGGTCACTGCGGGGTGGCCGCCAAGGACTGGTCCGACTCCCAGAACGGGCAGCCCATCGCGACGGTGGACCAGGCCACCTTCCCGGGCAACGACTTCTCCCTCGTCAAGTACAACGACGCGAGCACGCAGGCGCCCAGCGAGGTCAACGCCGGCAACGGCCAGACCGTGCAGATCACCCAGGCCCAGGACGCCACCGTCGGCGAGACCGTGTTCCGGATGGGCTCCACCACCGGGCTGCACAACGGCCAGGTGACCGGCCTCGACGCCACCGTGAACTTCCAGAGCGAGACCGACCCGAACGGCGTCGACACCGTCAACGGCCTCATCCAGACCAATGTCTGCGCCGAGCCCGGCGACAGCGGCGGCTCCCTGTTCACCCAGGACGGCGGCGCCGTCGGCCTCACCTCCGGCGGCAGCGGCGACTGCACCAGCGGCGGCGAGACCTTCTTCCAGCCGGTCACCGCCGCCCTGCAGGCCACCGGCGCCACCCTCGGCGACGGCGGCAACGGCGCGGGCGGCCAGGCGGGCGCGGGCGACCAGGCGGGCACCGCCGATCCCTCGGCCTCCGCCGGGGACCAGGCCGGTGCCGGCGACCAGGCGGGCGGCGAGCAGATCGGCGGCACCCCCGACCCGTCCGCCACGGCGGGCGACCCGAGCGGCACCGGTGACGCCACGGGCACCGGCGACCAGTCCGGCGCGGGCACGGGCGACGGCGCGGCGTCCCTGACCGGGTCCCACTGAGCCGTCCCGGACCGTGCGGCGGGGCGCCGTCCCTGACAGTCCCACCGAGCCGTCCCACACCGGGACCTGACGAGCCGGGACCATCGAACCGTCCCGGGTCGCCCTGACCGGCCCACCGCGGTTCCGGCCGACAGGGACGGTCCGGCCCTCCGGCGGGAGGGCCGGACCGCGGTCGTTCAGCAAGGCGGCTCAGCGGTCCTCGCGCGCCCGTAGCAGCAGGACCGCCACGTCGTCCGCCCGCTCCCGTGCCGCCGCGCTGTGCCCCACCAGGTCGTCGGCCAGGCTCTCCAGCGGCTGGTCGCCCCGTTCGGCCAGCAGCGCGCCGAGGTCGACCAGCGAGTCCTCGATGTCGACGCCGGGGGACTCCACTAGACCGTCGGTGTAGAGGGCGAGGACCGCGCCGGGGGCCAGGGAGACGTCGGTCGTCGGATACGTGGCCGACGCGTCGATCCCGAGCAGCGGGCCGCCGGCAAGGTCCAGCACCCGCACCCGTCCGTCCGGGCGGCGCAGCAGCGGCGGCGGATGCCCGGCCCGTGCCATCACGGCCTGCCCCCGCGCCGGGTCCAGCCGCAGATACAGGCAGCTGGCGAACAGGTCGGCGCCGAGGTCGATGAGCAGCCGGTTGGTGCTGCGCATCACCTCCTGGGGGGTCTGCCCCACCGTGGTGTACGCCCGCACCCCGGTGCGGATCTGCCCCATCAGCGCGGCCGCCGTCACATTGTGGCCCTGGACGTCACCGATCACCGCGGCCGCCAGCGGCCGGGTCGGCACCAGGTCGTAGAAGTCGCCGCCGATCTCCATGCCGTGAGTGGCCGGCAGATAGCGGGCCGCCGCCTCGATGCCGGGCAGCGGCGCCAGCGAGTGCGGCAGCAGCGACTGCTGCAGCCCCTGGGCCAGCCGGTGCTTGGCGTCGTACAGCAGGGCGCGCGCCAGGGCCTGCGCGATCAGGCCGCCGAGGCTGGTCAGGACCGCCCGTTCGTCGGCGGGGAAGACATGCGGTTCGGCGTACGCCAGGACGCAGGTGCCGACCGGCCGCCCGGACGCGATGAGCGGCAGATACGCCCACGCCGCGTACCCGTCCGATGTCTCGTGCCGGTGCGGGTAGAGCCGTTCCAGCTGCTCCCGCGACTCGAAGAAGGCCGGCAATCCGCTGTCGAGGGCGTGGGTGCCCGGCGTGCGCTCGCTCAGCGGCAGCCCGTCGAAGCGCTCCACGACGTGCGGGTCCGGGTAGCCGCGGTGCCCCAGCACATGCAGCCGCCCGGCCTGCGAGCCGAGGATCACCAGTGCCTGGGAGCCGACCGCCGGGGCGACCTCGTCCGCGACCAGCTGCACCACGTCCTGCACCCCGACCGCCTCCGTCAGCGCCCCGGCCAGGCTCAGCACCTGGGAGATGCTCACCAGCCGCGAGGGCCCCGGCCCCGACTGCGCAGTCGCCCGTGCCATCTCCGCCACCGCCCGGGCCCGGCTGATCCGCACGCTCAGCCCGGTGGTGCTCGGGTACATCCGGAACGACAGCCACTCGCCCGGCGGGCGCAGCGCCACGAACGACGTCGCCTGCTGGCTGATCAGCGCGGCCCGGTAACGGTCCTCGTACATCGGGTCGTTCAGCCACGGCACCGTCACCCACAGCAGCGTGCCGAGCAGGTCCTGGGCGGGTCTGCCGAGCAGGTCGGCGGCCGCCGCGTTGGCGAAGGTGATCCGGCCGTTCAGATCGAGCGACACCAGCCCGTACGGCAGCCGGGACACCAGCCGCACCGCCTCCACCGACCCGAGCGTGTCGGCCACGCCCGACGGCGGTGTCGCCAGCAGGTCGGTCTCGGGACCGACCGCCCGGTTCTCCGCAGCCGCCCGTTCCAGCCGCAGGGCCAACCGCTCGCAGCCCGCCGTCAGATGGGCGCGCTCCCGGTCGGACAGTTCCGACGGATGCGCGCCGGGCCAGGTCACGAACACGGCGCCGTACACGGTCCCCGCCGTCGCCACCGGCAGCGCGGCCAGCGCGAAGGGGTACGGCAGCACCACCGCTATCCGCGGATAGCGGCGCGCCATCTCCTCCTCGCCGCCCACCCAGACGAGCTGCCGTTCGCGCACCGCGTCCGCGACCGGGACCGGCGCGCCCAGCCGGACCCGCTCCCACGGCGCGGCGAACGCCCGCGGCATCCCCGCCGTCACCGCCATCTCCAGGACCGGCGTGTCGGGCCTGAGCAGGTACACCGCGCCGGAGTGCGCACCCACCGCCTCCATCATCGAGGCCAGCGCGAGCGACAGCAGCGGGCGGCCGACCGGCGTCCTGGCGGCCGCCGGCGCCTGCGCCGGCCCTGGCCCGTCGGACACGCCGACCACCTCCTCGTACGGCCGCGCGTCGCGTCTTGGGGTCAAGGCTCCCCCGCGGGGACGCGCCGCGCACGGCGAGCGCCCTTCGTACGCCGGGCGGAGGCCCTGACCTGCGCGGGCGCTGCCTGCGCGTGGGGCCGCCGGATACCCGGTCCGGCCGGGACCATGCCCCCGCAGCCGAAGCGCGCGGTGGCGTACGGGCGCCCCGCGTGCGCCCCCGCGCACCCTGATGGCCGGATCTGTGCGACCGCGAACGGTGACGGCACCTAAGAATGGGGCACGCGCTGAACACCCGAAGACGAGAACACGGCGATGCCGGGTGACTACGGACGACTGGAGGGGCGGGCATTGATCCGGGTACTTCTGGTGCACGACGCGTGTCTGGTGCGATCGGTCCTGGCCGAGTGGCTGCGGCAGGAACCCGGTCTGCGGGTGGAGGACGCACCCTGGCGTGCCGGGGGGGGGGGGGGGGGGGGGGGGGGGGGGGGGGGGGGGGGGGGGGGGCGGGGCTGGGACGAAAAACACAAGGTGCCGCCC
>NZ_JBVIGN010000007.1:219687-283890 GCF_055570785.1 Streptomyces sp. NPDC031100 | reverse complement strand
GTGGGGGTAACGCGGGGTGGCGGTCAGGGTCGTGCCGGGCGAGCAGCGGGCGGCCGGAGACCGGTGGGCGGGTGCAGCCCCCCCCCCCCCCCCCCCCCCCCCCCCCCCCCCGGTCCTGGTGCCCGGACGTGTGCGCGGCGGACCTGGACTGGGCCGACGGCCACGGGGTGCCGCCGCTCGGCGAGCTGTGCCCGCCGGGCACCGGCCGGCCGCCGGCGCTCGTGGTCCTTGCGGGTGCGAACCAGCCGGGAGCGCTGAAGCGGGCGGCCGAGGCGGGTGCGCTCGGCTTCGTCGACAAGGCGGGCTCACCGGACCGGCTGGTGCGGGCGATCCGCAGCGTCGCGCAGAGGGAACGTTTCATCGATGACTCGCTGGGCTTCGGATTCCTCAAGGCGGCGGAGATGCCGCTGACGAGACGCGAGCTGACCGTGCTGTCCCTGGCGGCCGGCGGGGCGTCGATCGCGGAGATCGCCGGAAGCCTGCACCTGTCCCACGGCACCGTGCGCAACTACATGGCGGCGATCACCCGCAAGACCGGGGCGCGCAACCGCGTCGACGCGATCCGGATCTCGCGCGGCGAGGGCTGGGTGTGATCACCGCACCGGCGCGGCGGCCTGTGCGCTCCAGCCGCCGACCAGCTCCCGGTACAGAGCCGAGGTCCGCAGCAGCTCGTCGTGGGTGCCGCAGGCGGTGCGCGGGCCGTCCATCACCAGGACGCGGCCGGCGCGGCGCGCGGAACTGATGCGGTGCGCGACGACCACGAGTGTGCCGCCCGGGCGTGCCGCGAACGCCCGCTCGGCACGGGCCTCCGCCTCCGGATCCAGATGGCAGGTCGCCTCGTCGAGCAGGGCGAGCGGGGCGGGTGAGAGATAGGCCCGGGTCAGCGCGATCAGCTGCCGCTCCCCGGCCGACAGCGCCACCGGGTCGACCCTGCCTCCGGGCCCGCCGAGCGCCCGCAGCAGCGGGGTCAGTCCGACCGCCTCGGCCGCGGCCAGCAGTTCCGCCTCCGGCACCGGGTCCCGCCGGAGGAGGCCCAGGTTCTCGGCCAGGGTCCCGCCGTGGACGTACGCCTCCTGCGGGATCAGCACGCGCAACGCGGCCGCCTCCGGCCCCGGCACGCCGTGCCCGTACACCCTGATCGCCCCTTCCCGAGGCTCCAGCAGCCCGGCGGCCAGCCCCGCGAGCGTCGACTTGCCGATTCCGCTCGGCCCTACGACGGCCAGGTGCCCGCCCGCGGGGACGGCGAGGTCGAGCCCGTCGAGCACGGGTGCGCTCGCGGGGCCGTAGGCGAAGGTGACGGAGCCGAGGACGAGGGCGGGGGCGCCGGGCGTGGGCCGGGGCGCCGGTACCCGGTGCGACTCGAGTGGTGCCCCCGAGTCCGTCGGCGGGGCCAGGCGGCGCAGCACGACCACGAGGCGGGAGCCGCTGGTGCCGAGGCCGTGGACCAGGTTCTGGAGGGCGGGGAGCAGGGACTGGGTGACGTAGGCGAGCGCGCCGACCAGCGCGCCCGGGGTGACACCGTGACCCAGCAGCCAGGGCGCGGTGGCGAGCAGCAGGACCACGGGCAGCTCGCCGCCCACCGCCAGGGCGGCCACCCGGGCCAGGCTCCAGCGGGCCAGGGCGCGGGCTGCCCGCTGTTCCGCGTCGACCGACTCCGCGATGCCGGCCGCCACCCGTGCCTCGGCACCGGCAGCCGTCACATCCCGCAGTCCCGGGCACACCGTGCCCAGGGTCTCGGCCAGCGCCTCGTCGGCGGAGAGGAAGGCCTCCTGGCGGCGGGCCAGTGGCCGCAGGGTCGCCGCGAACAGGCACGTCCCGGCCAGCAGCGGAGGCACGACGACCGTCAGCAGCACCGGGGCCAGCGAGAACAGGCCGATCAGCGCACCGGCGGCGGTGAACAGGAACGAACGGGAGACCAGCACCAGCCCGGCGAGCGTGTCCCGGGCCATCTCCACCTGCTGGGTGAGCCCGGACAGCGACCCTGCGTCCGCCTCCCGCACCCCCCGCCCGACCACCGTCTCCACCAGCCGGTCCCGGACCGGCTCCACCAGCGCGGCGACCACCCCGTACACCCGCCCGGTCGCGAACGCCCCGGCGCCCACCGCGAGCCCGGCCGCCCCGAGCCACAGCAGGCCGACCCGCGTGTTCCCGGCCAGGAACCCGGCATCCAGGGCCCGCGCCAGCGCGTGGCCGAGCAGGAAGGTCTGCCCGGCCTCCAGGACGGACCACAGACCGAGCCGGACCAGCACCCGCCGGCGCGCCCGCACCGACTCCAGAACCCGTGTCCGCGCCCTCATGCCCCGAACACCGCCCGGTACTCCGCGTCCCGCCACAGCTCGGTGTGCGGGCCCACGGCCCGGACCCGGCCCCCGTCCAGCCAGGCGACCGCGTCGGCGCGGGCCGCCGTGGCCATACGGTGGGCGATCAGCAGACGGGTCGGACCCGGGCCCAGCAGGGACTCGGTGATCTCGTGCTCGGTGACCGTGTCGAGGCTGGAGAGGGCGTCGTCGAGGATCAGCAGGCGGCCGCCGTGGGCGAAGGCGCGGGCGAGGCCCAGGCGCTGGGACTCGCCGCCGGAGCGGGGCGCGTCGGCGCAGCGGGTGGCGTAGCCGTCGGGCAGGCGGCGGACGAAGCCGTCGGCGCGGGCCCGGCGCGCGGCCGCCCGGATCCGGGCGGGGGAGGGCGGGGCGAGCCCGAACGCGATGGTGTCCTCGATGGTCGTGCCGAGCAGGGCGGGGCGCTCGAAGGCGTAGGAGACCGAGCGGCGCAGCTCGCAGTGGGTCAGGGCGGGCAGCGGAACCCCGTCGAGGAGGACCTCGCCCGTGTCCGGGTCGGCGAGTCGGCCGGCCAGTTCGGCCAGCAGGGACTTGCCCGTGCCGGAGCGGCCGACCACGGCGAGGGTCGTGCCGCCGGGGACGACCAGGTCGACGCCGGCCAGGACCGTGCGCCCGCCCCGCCGGGCCGTCACACCGCGCAGCTCCAGCGTGCCGGAGCCGCCCGGCAGCCCTCGGGTGCCGTACCCGGGCGCCGGTTCGGCCAGCACCTCGGCCAGCCGCCCGGTCGCCGCGCGGGCCCGGGAGAGCGCGGCCAGCCGGCCCACCAGCACACCGACTCCCGTGGCGAGGACGGCGTACCGGGAGGCGGCCAGCAGCTCGCCCACGGACAGGCGGTGCCGGGCGAGCAGCAGCCCGGCCACGGCGACCACGCCCAGGTTCAGCAGCGGCGCCACGGTGACCGCCTGCGCGGCCGCCCGCCCCTGCACCCGCCACATGCGGTGCCCGGCGCGGGACAGCTCGGGCAGCGGCGCGAGGATCCGGGCCGTCTCCCGCTCCTCGGCGCCCGCGGCCCGGATCGTGCGGAAGCCGCCGACCGCCTCCGCGAGAGCGGCCGCCATCCGCCCCTGCACCCGCTGGTAGTCGGCCACGCACGCCGACGTGTCCCGGGCGAAGGCGCGCAGCAGGAGCGCCAGCACCGGTGCGCCGGCGAGGAACACGGCCGCCAGCCACGGGTCGATCAGGCCGAGGGCCACCACGCCCCCGACCGGCCCGGCGAGCGCGGCGGCCAGCGCGGCCAGCGCGCCCGGCGCCGTCCCGGCCTGCGCGGCGCTGCCGACCAGCCGCGCCACCAGGTCTCCGGCGCCGAACCGGGCACCCGCGCGCGGTCCGAGGGCCAGCACATGCCCGGCGACCCGGCCGCGCAGCCACGCGGTGGACCGGGCGTCGACCGTGCCCGTGAGCACGCCCGCACACCCGTCCAGCACGGCGAGCAGCAGCACCAGGCCCGCGCAGCAGGCCACCCAGCGGGCCGCCGGAGCGTGGGCGAGCAGGAGGTCGAGGGTCCGGCCGAGCGCGGCGGGCAGCAGCAGTGCGGCGGCCGTGGCGGCCGTACTCACGGCCCACAGGGCGGCACAGCACGCGCCGGCGTGCCGGAGTGCGGCGCGCGGCAGACGATCGGGGGCCTCGGGACGAGTCGTCATCGGGTACGGCCTCGCGTCGGAACGGACGGGAAGGCTCCGGGCAGCCCTTCCCGAACGGGGGAGAGGGCTGCCCGGAGCCGTGGACTCACCGGCCCGGTCAGAGACAGAGCAGAACGCTCGCCGCCGAGACGCAGGAGAGCAGGCTCACCGTGCTCGCGCCGGTGTGGGACAGCTCGTCGGACTCCAGGGTCTGGAGGTCGAGAAGTGCCATGATCGTGTCCTTTCCCTTCTTCGGGGACGGGGTTGTGTCACGACTCCGTCAGGTTGCGGAGCCGCGTGTGGGGGCCGCCGGTGGCGGCGGAAGGAACGGCAGGTGCGCGGTGCGCTCGGCGTCGCGGGCGGCCGCGAGTGCGAGCAGGCAGCCGGCCGTGCCGGTGGCGAGGTCCATGGAGAGCCGCATCATCTGGTGCCCGGGGAAGGCGAGTTGGCCCTGGTAGGCCATCGCGAACCAGCCGAGCCCCGCGATCTGCTGCTCGAGCCGCTCCCGGCCGGCGCCCGGCGCGGTGCTGCGGGCGAGGTGCAGCACCATGCCGGCGCGGCCCTGGAAGAGACCGGGCTGTGCGTAGAAACGGGAGGTGGCGGCGGTCAGGATGCCGGCCCGGGCCCGCTCGAACTCCTCGGCGGCATCGGCCACCGACTCCCGGCCGCCGCTTTCGCCCGCCTGCGCCAGGTAGTCGTCGAGGACCAGCCCGATCCCCACGCTCCCGTCACCGAGGTACGGCAGCGTCCGCCAGCCCTCGTCCACCTCCAGGCCGCCGCCCTGCTGGACGACGCAAGCGGCCAGGTCACGCCGGAGCGCCTCGGCCGCCGCCGCCAGGAACCGCTCCTCACCGGTCTCCTCGTACCGCCGGAGCAGGAACAGCGCGGGCCCGCTCGCGCCCCGCAGCAGGCCGGCCCGCCGCCGGGGCGGGTCCGGGACCGGTTCGGCGAGGCGTCGCAGAAGGATCTCGGCGGCCTCGGCGGCACGGTCGCGCAGCGCCGGCTCGCCGGTCACGGCTGCCAAGTGGCCGAAGACCAGGCCGAGTCCGGCGAGACCGCCGTGCAGGTCGGAGGAGAGATTGCGCCAGTTCTCCCGCAGGACACCGGCCAGCAGGTCCAGCGCCCGCTGCCGGTGGCCGAGCCGGTCGAGGACCAGAGCGACGCCCGCGAGACCGTCGTACAGGCCGAGCGGGGTGCCGGGCGGCGGTGGGGCGGTGTGGTCCAGCAGCCAGCGTTCGCCCTCGTCGTAGCGGCCGGCGCCGGAGACCGCCAGCGCGTACAGCACCCCGGCCGCGCCGTGCGCGAGCCCGAGGCCGCCGCCGTCGGAGAACTGGGCGATGTCACCGGGGAAGAGCCGGTCGTCGCGCTCCGGGGTCGCGGCGGCGAGGATCGCCTTGACCATGGAGTCCCGGCTGTAGGGCCAGTCGCCCGGCACCACCACAGGGGCGGACGTAGGACGGGGCCGTCCGCCCGCCGCATCCCGGGTGATCTCGGCGACCGCCTCGTCCAGGAAGGCGCGCGGCACGCCCGGGAACTGCTCCGCGATCACCTCCGCCAGGTGGGCCGCCTTCCCGCGGTCCACCACGAACAGCGTGGTCACGGGCAGGAACAGGGCGAGGCGCAGACAGGCCAGCGCATACCGGTCGACGTCCTTGCCGCGGCGGTCCGGCGGGGCGAAGAAGCCGGGGTGGGCCACCGTCTGCCGGCCGTTCTCCTCGGCCGGGGCGGCCGCCTCGAAGTCGATCAGGTACACCGTCTCCTCGTCCGGGGCGACCATGACGTTGAAGACGTGCAGGTCGTTGAAGACCAGCCCGCGCGCGTGCACCGACTCGACCGCCCGCTCCACCGCCCGGTGGATGCGCAGCGCCCACGCCGTGTACGCGGCGACCTTCGCCGGATCCGGGTCGGACGTGAGCAGCGGATGCCGTTCGGCGAAGAACGAGTTGAGGGGGCGGCCCTCGAGGAAGTCCATCACCAGGAACCGGTGGTCGCCCAGCGTGAACCAGTCCCGTACCTCGGGCACCACGCCCGTTCCGGCGGCCCGCTCCAGCGCGGCCTTCTCCCGCTCCAGCCGGGCCACGGCGTCCGCCCCGTCGGCGGCGAGCCCCGCGTGCGGACGCCCCTCCTTCAGCACCACCCGGCGCCCGTCCCGGGTGTCCGTGCCGACGTACACCCCGCCGCCGTTGGAGAAGTGCAGCGCCTTCTCGATGCGGTACGGCAGTTCGCCCACCGTCGTGGCCCGGCGTGCCTCCAGGTGCGGCCGCAGGAACTCGGGCAGCGTCACCCACTCCGGCACCTGGAAGGACGGCGCCCGCCGGTCCGGGACCAGCCGGCCCTCGCCGTCGGCCACCGCCAGGGCCGGCGAGCCGCGCTCGTCGACGACGTACCGGCGCGCGAAGGCGCCGTAGCGGACGTAGAGCGGACCGTCGTGCCAGCGCAGGTCGGTCAGGATGTACGGCCCCGCGCAGCCCTCCAGCTGCCTGCCCAGCTCGCGCAGCACCCGGTGCAGCTGCTCCTCGTCCACGGGGTAGACGGTGACGAACTTGCCGCTGGTGTCGCGGCCCGCGTACTTGGCGTTGCGCAGGTGCAGCAGATGCGGCGACGGCACGAACTTGAACGGGATGCGGCGCGGCACGCAGTAGTCCCACACGGCCCGGGCGATCGACTCCGCGTTCGCCGCGGTCGCCGAGGAGTGGATCTTCCAGCCCTGGGCCGGCGAGGGCAGCGGCGTGCCGTCCTCGGCGAGCGGGGTCAGCGCCAGCCAGTCGCCGGTGCGCGCCGCGTGCCAGCCGTCCGGGACCGCGCGGCGCGCCGTCGTGAACAGCGGCGCCGGCTCGCGCCCGTCCGCCGACAGCCGGTCGGGCGTGTCGTAGAAGTGCCCGTCGGCCAGCACGTACACCTCGTACCGCTTGTCCATGCGTCTCCCGCCCCCTCCTCCGGTTGACCCGGTAGACACTCGCAGCAGGTGGCCGGTCGCGGACAGTCACGACTGTCACGAGATCCCCGTGCGGAACGCATGGGTAAAGATGTGTTCGGCGGCTTTCGAGCGGACCCTGCACAGGCCGGGCGCGGTGCCTTCACAGGGGCTGCGCACGCGGCTCGTACGCGCTGTAATGGCCAAGTGGCCAGTGAGGGTGCTGCGGTGCGCAGAACGAGAGCCGAGCGTGCCGAAGCCGCCCTGGAAACACTCATCGCCGCGCCCGCCTCTCCCGACCGACTGCGCCGGGTCCTCGAACAGGCACTCGTGTTCGCCGGGGCGGCGTACGTGGGGGTCTACGTGCCCGGCGACGACCCCTCGGTGCTGTGCCTGACCGAGTCGGCCGGTCTGCCGCGCACGCTGTACGGCCTGCGCGACGGCTATCCGGCCGCGGGCGGCTCCCCGCTCGCCGAGGCCCACCGCACCCGGCAGCCCCGCTGGCTCGGCCCGGACGAGCTCGCCGACTTCCCGGAGGCACGCCGGACCCCGTCGGCGGACTTCTCCCTGGCCGTGCTGCCGCTCGGCCCGGCCGGCAGCGGCTGTCTGCTCGCCGTCACCGAGCACCCCGGCGGCTTCGACACCGACGACCGCGCCTGCCTGGAGCTGATCGCCCGGGCCGTCGCCGTGCCCGCACCGGCCGGCGGCGCCGCGGACACCGGCGAGCGGGCCGCCGACGCGTTCAGCCTGGCCATGGACACCGGCCGGGTCGAGGTGGGCGATGAGATCCTGCGCCTCTTCGGGATCGGGCGGGAGGCATTCGACGGCAAGGTGGAGACGCTGCTCGGCCTCACCGTGCCCGAGGACCTGCCCGCCCTGATGTCGGTGGTCGAGGCCGACCACATGTCCATCGGGGACCGCGAGTTGGAGTTCCGCATCCTCCAGCCCTCCGGCCCGCCCAAGTGGCTGCGGCTGCGCGGCCGGCTGCTGCCCGGCGGCGAGGGCCGCTCGGCCCGGCTCGTCGGCACCGTCGCGGACGCCTCCACCCTGCGCTCCGACGTCACCGACGTGGCCCGCGTACAGCGCCTGGCCGCCGCCCTCGCCACGGCCGGAACCGTCAGGGACGTCGGCCAGGCCGTCGTCGCCGCCCTGCGCAAACCCCTCCACGCCGACCGCATCGCCCTGGCCGAACTGGAGAACGACCGCCTCGTCGTCACCGTCCTCGACCCGCCCGAACCCGAGGCCTGGCCCGAGGTGTGGCGCACCGAGTGGCGCACCGAATGGCCGGACGCGCCGGTGCGCGCCATGCCGACCCTCGCCGCCGCCCTGCGCGAGGGCCGCGCCCGCATCTGGCCCGCCGGCTCCCCGCTGGAGCCCGCCCTCGCCGAGGTCGGCCCCGGCGGCCTCGCCGTGCTGCCGCTGCCCGCGGGCGGCCACATGGCCGGCGCCTGCCTGATCGGCTGGGACCGCCCGCACGACTTCGGCCCCGACGAGCGCGCCCTGCTCACCGCCTGCGCGGGCCTCGCCGGGCAGGCCCTGCTGCGCGCCCACGCCTTCGACGCCGAGCACGAACTCGTCGGCATGCTCCAGCGCACCCTGCTGCCCCGCCGGCTGCCCCGGCTGCCCGGTGCGGTCGCCGTCGCCCGCTACCTGCCCACCACCGCGGGGCTCGAGGTCGGCGGCGACTGGTACGACGTCATCCCGCTCGCCGACAACCACGTGGCCCTCGTCATCGGCGACGTCCAGGGCCACAACGCGGGCGCCGCCACCCTGATGGGCCAGATGCGCACCGCCCTGCGCGCCTACGCGACCGAGGGCCACGCGCCGGACGTGGTCGTCGCGCACGCCAACCGGCTGCTGCTGGAGATGGAGACCGACCTCTTCGCGACCTGCGCCTACGTCGACATCGACATGGAGGAGGGCACCGCCTGGTGCGTGCGGGCCGGTCATCTGCCGCCGGTGCTGCGCCACCCGGACGGCTCCACCGAGATCGTCCGGGCCGAGGGCGGCCCGCCGCTCGGCGTGCTCGGCCAGGCCGACTTCCCGATGACCCCGCTCCGGCTCCAGCCCGGCACCGTCCTCGCGCTCACCACCGACGGCCTGGTGGAGTCCCCCGACACCGACATCGACGTGGGGCTGGAGCGGCTCACCCGGGAACTGGCCGCCGGCGACCCCGGACACCTCGGCCTCGTCGCCGACACCCTGCTCACCGGCGCCCACCGCGGCGACGACGTCGCCCTGCTGCTGATGC
Source organism: Streptomyces sp. NPDC031100 (assembly GCF_055570785.1). NCBI lineage: Bacteria > Bacillati > Actinomycetota > Actinomycetes > Kitasatosporales > Streptomycetaceae > Streptomyces > Streptomyces sp. NPDC031100. The sequence goes on along the minus strand of NZ_JBVIGN010000007.1, from coordinate 274,770 downwards.
GCTACGACGGCATGGCCGTACTCCCGCTGCGCGAGACCTGGACCGTGTGGCGGGTCCCCGAAGCCGTCGGGCACGCCCGCCGCTTCACCCGGCGCACGCTGCGCACCTGGGGCGTGACGCCCGACACCATGGACACCGCCCTCCTGGTCGTCTCCGAGCTGGTCACCAACGCCCTGGTGCACACCGACGGCCAGGTCCGCCTCGACATGAGCCTGGTCAACCACCGGCTGCGGCTCGCCGTCACCGACGCCTCGCCGCGCAGCCCGGTCAAGCCCACCAGCATCGGCTGGGAGGCCACCGGAGGCCGCGGCATCCTGCTGGTGGAGGCGGTCTCGGCGGCCTGGGGGACCGTGCCGGTCAGCGGCGGCAAACAGGTGTGGGCCGACGTCGTGCCCGACGGCTGACCCGCCACTCGGGTACCGGTCGAGGACGTCTCCGGCAGGTCGGAAGGGCCCGCCCGACCGCCGTGCCTAGGGTCGGTTGCCGTGGCACACACCTTCGAGGAACTCGTGGAGAAGCAGCGCGCGGCCGACGCGGCGCAGCGCACGGTCGAGGAACTGCGCGACACGTACGGGCCGCCTGCCGAGCGGGGGATGACGGGCGCCCAGTCGGGCACCTACGAGACGGCCCTGCGCGCCTGGCGGGACCTGGCGCGCGATCTGCAGACCGCGGTGAGCGAGTACGCACGGGAGACGGGCCGGCCGCGCGCGGAGGTGGAGGCCGAGGTGGAGCGGGCGGCGGCGCAGGAGGACACGTGAGCCGAGCCGGCCGCCGCGCCGAGCGGCTCGCGGACGCGGCGGACGCCCGGCTGCCCGTCCTGGAGGGCGGGCGGCTGCTGCGCAAGGCGTTCCCCGAGCACTGGTCCTTCCTGCTCGGCGAACTCGCCCTCTACAGCCTCCTCGTGCTGATCGTGACCGGGGTGTGGCTGACGTTCTTCTTCCAGCCGGAGATGCGCGAGGTCGTCTACGCCGGCTCCTACGCGCCGCTGCGCGGCGTGCCGATGTCCGCGGCCTTCGACTCCACCCTGCGCATCAGCTTCGACGTGCGCGGCGGACTGCTGATCCGGCAGGCCCACCACTGGGCCGCGCTCGTGTTCGTCGCCGCCATCGGCCTGCACATGCTGCGGATCTTCTTCACCGGCGCCTTCCGCCGACCTCGCGAGCTGAACTGGGCGATCGGGCTCACCCTGTTCGTCCTCGCGCTCGCCGAGGGCTTCGCCGGCTACTCGCTCCCCGACGACCTGCTCTCCGGCACCGGCCTGCGCATCGCCCAGGGCATCATGCTGTCCCTGCCGGTGGTCGGGACGTACGTGGCCTTCTTCGTCTTCGGCGGCCAGTACCCGGGCCACGACATCATCACCCGCCTCTACCCGATGCACATCCTGCTGCTCCCGGGCGCGCTCATCGCCCTGGTGACGGTGCATCTGACCCTGGTGTTCCACCTGAAGCACACCCAGTGGCGCGGCCCTCGCCGCAGCAACCGCAACGCCCTCGGCAAGCCGGCCTTCCCGCACTTCACCGCCCTCACCGCGGGGCTGGCCCTGGCCGTCTCCGGCGTGCTCGTGCTGCTGTCCGGCCTCGCGCAGATCAACCCGATCTGGAACTACGGCCCCTACCGCCCCGACGTGGTCTCCACCGGCTCCCAGCCCGACTGGTACGTCGGCTTCCTGGAGGGCGCGCTGCGGCTGGTACCGCCGTGGGAGACCAACCTCGTCGGACACACCCTCATGTGGAACGTGCTGCTCCCGGCCGTCGTCCTGCCCGGCCTGCTGTTCACCGTGCTGTACGCCTACCCGTTCGTGGAGCAGCGCCTGACGGGGGAGCGGGACCGTGAGCAGCACCTGTGCGACCGGCCGCGCGAACGCCCCGTCCGCACCGGCCTCGGCGTGGCGGGCACCGTCTTCTACGCCGTGCTGCTGCTGGCCGGCGGCAACGACATCATCGCCCAGACCTTCCGCATCTCCGTCAACGTGCTGACCTGGGCGCTGCGCGTCGCCCTCGTCGTGGCGCCCGTCCTCGCCTTCCTGCTGACCCGCTGGGTGTGCCGGGCGCTGGCCGCGGCCGAGTGCGATCGGCTCGCCGCGGGCGTGTCCACCGGCGAGATCCGCCAGAGCCTGACCGGCGGCTACGGCAGCGACCACGAGCCCGTCGCGACGTTCCGGCCCGGCGCGCCGCGCAGGCCGCTCACCGGTCCACGTACTGGAAGACCATCCCGAACACACCGCGGGCCAGAACACCCAGGCCGATGAGGAACAGCCACAGCCCGTAGACCACACCGGTCGCCGCCACCGCGAACCCGAGCGCGGTGACGACCGGCCACAGACTCTCGTCCGGGAAGAACGCCACCGGCCCCGCGCCGTCCGCCACTTCCGCGTCCTTGCGGTCCTGGGCCCGCGTCCCCCGGCGCCGGTACTGGATCAGACAGAAGAACGCGACCAGCGCCGCCATCCCGAACGCGACGACCAGCACGGTCGTGCCCGTGTCGTCCTGGGACCACACGCCGTACAGCGCGGCCGACGAGCCGAAGAACACCGCCACCCCGCCGAACAGCATCGCCTCGGCCTTCATCGCAGTCCCTCCGCCTCGGCGATCCGCACGACCTCCGGATGGTGCAGGTCGAAGGCCGGCGACTCCGACCGCACCCGGGGCAGCGCCAGGAAGTTGTGCCGCGGCGGGGGACAGGACGTCGCCCACTCCAGTCCGCGGCCCCACCCCCACGGGTCGTCCCGGGTGACCTTCGCGGCCGTGGTGGTCGTGCGCCAGACGTTGTAGAGGAACGGCAGCGTGGAGACGCCGAGCAGGAACGCCCCCGCCGAGGACAGCGTGTTGAGCAGGGTGAAACCGTCCGAGGGCAGATAGTCCGCGTACCGGCGGGGCATCCCCTCCTCGCCGAGCCAGTGCTGTACCAGGAAGGTCAGCTGGAACGCCGGGAACAGCAGCCAGAAGTGCACCTTGCCGAGCCGCTCGTCCAGCATCTTCCCGGTGATCTTCGGCCACCAGAAGTAGAACCCGGCGAACATCGCGAACACCACCGTGCCGAACAGCACGTAGTGCAGATGCGCCACGATGAAGTACGAGTCGGTCAGATGGAAGTCCAGCGGCGGCGAGGCGATCAGCACCCCGCTGAGCCCGCCCAGCAGGAAGGACACCAGGAACCCCAGCGACCATAGCATCGGCGTCTCGAACGAGACGGACCCGCGGACCATCGTCCCGATCCAGGCGAAGAACTTGATGCCCGTGGGCACCGCGATCAGGAACGACATGATCGAGAAGAACGGCAGCAGCACCGCACCCGTCGCGAACATGTGGTGCGCCCACACCACCGCCGACAGCATGGTGATCGCGATCGTCGCCCCGATCATCGGCAGATAGCCGAACAGCGGTTTGCGGGAGAACACCGGGATGATCTCCGAGATGATCCCGAAGAACGGCAGCGCCACGATGTACACCTCTGGATGCCCGAAGAACCAGAACAGGTGCTGCCACAGCAGCGCGCCGCCGTTCGTCGCGTCGAAGACGTGCGAGCCGAACTTCCGGTCCGACTCCAGCGCCAGCAGCGCGGCGGTGAGGTCGGGGAACGCGGGCAGGATCAGGATCGAGGTGAACAGCACGTTCCAGGTGAACATGGGCATCCGGAACATCGTCATGCCCGGCGCGCGCAGGCACAGGATCGTGGCGATGAAGTTGACCGCGCCCAGCGTCGTCGACACACCGGCCACCACCAGCCCCATCACCCACAGGTCACCGCCCGCGCCCGGGGAGAAGTAGGCGCTGTTCAGCGGCGCGTACGCGAACCAGCCGAACGCGGCCGCGCCGCCCGGCACCAGGAACCCGGACACCACCATCAGCCCGCCGAACAGGTACATCCAGTACGACAGCGCGTTCAGCCGCGGGAAGGCCACGTCCGGCGCGCCGATCTGCAGCGGCATCACGGCGTTCGTGAACCCGGCGAACATCGGCGTCGCGAACAGCAGCATCATGATCGTGCCGTGGATCGTGAAGAACTGGTTGTAGCCCTGCATGCTCAGGAACTGCAGCCCCGGCCGGGCCAGTTCGGCGCGCATACCGAGCGCGAGCAGCCCGGCCAGCAGGAAGAAGCAGAAGGCTGTGACCATGTAGAGCCGGCCGATCACCTTGTGGTCGGTCGTGGAGACCCAGCGCAGCACGGCCCGGCCGGGCCGCGAAGCGGGAGCCGTGTACCGCGCGACGATCTCTCTGGTGTCCGGCATATCGGGTAGTTCCGTCATCGCCGGTGACGCTACCCCCGTACCGCGAAGGCCCGCCCACGCCACGCCCTGCGACGTTCGGATCCGGACGAGCGCCGTCAGGGTGGGACCGATCAAGGCTCCGGCCCCGTCCTCGGAGCCCACAGCAAGGTTGCGGTCCGGGACGTGCTCGACCCGGTCCCAGTCGACGCCGCACGCCGCGAGGAGCAGTCCGGTCAGGTCCCTGTTGGTCAGCTCGGTGCCGCCGCCGAGGTTGTAGACCTCACCGGGCCGGCCCTGGGTGCGCACGAGGTCGATGCCCCGTAGACCTCGTCGGTGGGGGCGGCGAAGTGCACCACCTGGTCGGCGTCCGCCATCAGCTTGTCGACCAGGGCGGCGTCGCCTATGTCGCCGTGCACGAAGTCGAGCCGATGAACCCGGCGGCGCCGGTGACGAGGAGGTTCATGAACGGACGTGCCACGACCTGCGCTACTCGGTCGAATGGAGCAAGGCCCGCGACGAACTCGGCTGCCGCCCGCGCCGCGACTTCACCACCGGCTCGCCGAAACGGTCGCCTGGTACCGCGACAACCGCGCCTGGTGGGAGCCACTGGTGCAGCGGGGCTCGCGCCGACTGCCCGCAGGGTGACCCGGCCCTGGTGCGGGCGAACGGCTGCCCGCGCCAGGGGCCGGACCAGCGGGTCAGTCGTGCGTCTTGGCCAGCAGCTCCAGGATCTCCGCAGTCGTGCCGCTCTCGCCGAGCCGTGGGAAGATCCGCTCGACGCTGCCCGCGTGTGCCTCGGGTACGCTGTCGGCCATGGCGTCCGTGGCGAGCGTGACGTGGTAGCCGTGGGCGTAGGCGTCGCGGGCGGTGGACTCGACGCCGATGCTGGTGGCGATCCCGGTCAGCACGATCTGGGTGATGCCTCGGCGGCGCAGCTGGACGTCGAGGTCGGTGCCGTGGAAGGCGCTCCAGTTGTGCTTGGTGACACGGATGTCGCCGGGGTGGCCCTGCAGCTCGTCGACGAGGACGTCCCAGCCCTCCGGGAAGGCCAGACCGCGCGGCTGCTGCTCGGTCCGGCCGGGGACGGCGTCCGCCCAGTCGGGCGCGAAGGAGACCCGGACCAGGACCACGGGGAGGTTCCGGGCCCGGAAAGCCTCGGCGAGCCGTGCCGTGCGGGCGACCACGTCGGTGGCGGCGTGCGGCTGGGTGGGCATGCCCACGATGCCCTGCTGGAGGTCGATCGCGACGAGGGCGGTACGGGGGTCGAGCGCGGTGACGGACATGGGGGGATCAGGCCTTTCGGGGTGGGTCGGCCGAGTGATCGGTCGAAGAGGAACTGATCGGTCGAAGAGGAACGCGGAGCACATCGACGGGTTGACCGGGTCACGGCTGCGAGAGTCGTTCCAGCAGCTCCAGCGCCTTCAGCACCGTCTGCCGCTCCTCCTCGGTGTAGCGGTCCTCGAAGGCACGGGCCAGCCACTCCTCGCGCAGCTGCTTGTTGCCCTCGACGCGGGACCGGCCGCTCTCGGTGAGGGTGACCAGCTGGCGGCGGCCGTCGTCGGGGTCCGGGGCACGCCGGATCAGGCCGTGCTGCTCCAGGGCGGCCAGCGTGGTCGCCATCGACTGCGGCCGCACCCCCTCCGCGGCGGCCAGGGCGCTGGCCGTGGCCGCCCCGTGCTTGCCGACCAGGGAGAGCGCCGACTCCTGCGAAGGGGTCAGATCGGAGTCCTGCGCGACCTCGCGGATACGGCGCCGCAGCCGGCTGAACACCACGCGCAGGTCGCGCGCCGTGCGGGCGGCGGAGTCGGACATCTGAACCATGCCGTCACCCTAGAACCACCAGGAAAGACTGTCCAGCCAAGACTGTTCAGTTTTACCTGAAGAATATCGGGTGCGCCTCCTGCGCTGCATAGGCTGGTGGCGTGCGCCTGCTCCTGATGTCCGACACCCACCTCCCCAAGCGCGCCAAGCGGCTCCCGGACCGACTGCTCGCCGAACTCCCGCACGCGGACGTCGTGTTCCACGCCGGCGACTGGGTCGACACCGCCACCCTCGACCTGCTGGAGAGCCGCAGCCGCCGGCTGATCGGCGTGTACGGCAACAACGACGGACCCGAGCTGCGCGCCCGGCTCCCCGAGGTGGCGTACGCCGAACTGGGCGGCCTGCGCTTCGGCGTGGTGCACGAGACCGGACCGGCACAGGGCCGCGAGGCCCGCTGCGCCGCCCGATTCCCGGACCTGGACGTGCTGGTCTTCGGCCACAGCCACATCCCCTGGGACACCGTCGCCCCCGGCGGGCTGCGGCTGCTCAACCCCGGCTCCCCGACCGACCGCCGCCGCCGGCCGCACTGCACCTACCTCACGGCGACCCTCGCCGACGGAGCCCTCACCGACGTCACCCTGCGGGAGCTGCCCCAGCGGTAGCGGCCTGTGGCACGATGCGGCGATGATCTCCGACTACGGCATACCCGACGTCGTACCCGCAGGCAGCCTGGCCGACCGCGGCCAGCCCGTTCTCGACCTGGCCGGCGGTCTGGAGCTGCGGCCCTGGCGGATCGACGACACCGACGCCGACGCGCTGCTCGCCGCCGGGCAGGACCCGGCGATCCGGCAGTGGAACCTGTTCTCCGTCGCCGACCGCGACGAGGCCCGCGCCCGGATCGGGCGCATGCACGAGCGCTGGCGGGCCGAGACCGGCGCCGTGTGGGCCATCGCCCGGCCCGGCGGCCCGCCCCTCGGGCTCACCGGACTCCACGCCGTCGACCTGGCCGGCGGCAGCGCCGACATCATGTACTGGGTGCTGCCCGAATCGCGCGGCGGCGGCATCGTCGTCGAGGCGGCCCGGCGGGTCAGCCGGTGGGCCCTGGACGACCTGGGCCTGCACCGTCTGCGGCTGTGCCACGCGGTCGCCAACCCGGCGTCCTGCCGCGTCGCGGAGAAGGCCGGATACGCCTTCGAGGGCACCACGCGCTCCTCGCTGCTGCATGCCGACGGCTGGCACGACGAGCATCTGCACGCCCTCGTCGCCGGGGACGCCTGATCCCTGCTCGGGGCCACGGCTACCGGCGGTGGGGCGCCCCGGCCCGCCTGCACCGTCGTACCCGCGCGGCGACCAGCACCAGCACGGCGACCGCCGCCAGCGCGCCGGCGGCCCGCTTGGCCACCGGGAGCGCGGCCGCACGCAGGAGGTCGAGCGGCTCGGCCTCCTCGTCGGTGGGCGGTTCGGGTTGCTCCGCGGCGGTCTGCGGGGGCCGTGCGGCCAGCCGCTCCGCCAGGCACGCCGAGAACTGCCCCACCAGCCGGTCACCCACCTCCGCCAGCACGCCGCGCCCGAACTGTGCCGGACGCCCGGTCACCGTCAGATCGGTCCGCACCGACACCGCCGTACCGCCGTCGCGCTCGCTCAGGGTGCCGGTGACCGTCGCCCGGGCCGTGCCCTGCCCCCGGGTCTCCCGGCCGTTCGCCAGGAGCACCATCCGGTGCGCCGCCTCGTCCTGCTCCTCGAAGACCGCGGTGCCCCGGTAGGCCACGGTGACCGGGCCGACCTTGACCTTCACCGAGCCGGTCACCGTCCTGCCGTCGTACTCCTCCACCACCGCGCCCGGCAGACAGGGCGCGACGCGTTCGATGTCGAGGAGCGCACGCCAGGCGTCGTCGACCGCGACGGGGACGGTGAACTCGTGGTGCAGCTCCATGACTTCCTCCTCGCACTCAGGGCGCGGCGGGCGGGTGGATCGCCCCGGCGGTCGTGGTCAGGGGCGCGCCGCTGCCGCCCCAGCGCAGGGCGATGATCTCGGCGGCGACGGACACGGCGACCTCCTCGGGCGTACGGGCGCCGAGGTCGAGGCCGAGCGGCGAACGCAGCCGGGACAGCTCGGTCTCGGTGAGTCCGGCCTCGGTCAGCCGCTTGCGCCGTTCGTCGTGGGTACGGCGGCTGCCCATGGCCCCGATGTAGGCGGCCGGCCGGCGCAGTGCCTCCTCGAGCAACGGCACGTCGAACTTCGGGTCGTGGGTGAGGACGCAGATCACCGTGCGCTCGTCGGTGTCGGTGCCCCCGAGGTAGCGGTGCGGCCATTCGACGACGACCTCGACGCCCGGCGGGAAGCGCTTGGGCGTGGCGAAGACCGGGCGGGCGTCGCACACGGTGACCCGGTAGCCGAGGAAGTCGCCGATGCGGGCCACCGCAGCCGCGTAGTCGATCGCGCCGAAGACCAGCATGCGCGGCGGCGGCGCGAACGACTGCAGGAACACCGTCACCGCGTCCTCACGGCGTTCCCCGTGCGGCCCGTAGTGCCTCAGGAGCGAGGCGCCGAGGGCGAGTTCGCCGCGCGCGTCGGCGGTGACCGCGACATCGAGCCCCGCCGTGCCGAGCGTGCCGGCCTCGGTGCCCTGCCACACGGCCAGCGTGGCCCCGCGCGGGGCGGGCCCGTCGACCACCGTGGCCACGGTCACCGGCTCGCCCGCCGCGACGGAGGCGGCGACCTCCCCGAACGCGGGGTCGGTCGCGGGCGTCACGGGCCGCACCAGCAGGGTGATCTCGCCGCCGCAGGTGAGACCCACCGCGAACGCGTCCTCGTCGCTGTACCCGAAGGTCGCAAGCCGCGCCTCGCCGCTCGCCACGACCTCCTGCGCGAGCTCGAACACCGCTCCTTCCACACAGCCGCCCGACACACTGCCCACGACCTCGTCGTCGGACCCCACCGCCATGGCGGCGCCGGGCCCGCGCGGCGCGCTGCGGCTGACCGCGACGACCGTGGCCAGACCGAACGGGACCTGGTCCGCGTACCAGCGCTCCAGCGCCGGCAGAATCTCACGCACGCTCCGCTCCTCTCCCGCGCACCACCAAGACCCCGTCGGTCTCCGCCCCGCGCACCACCGCCGCCAGCCGCTCCAGTGCCGCCAGGCTGTGCCCCTCGACGAACGCGTCCACGCTGGGCAGGGCAGCCGCCATCCCGGCGGCCAGCGGCGCGTAGCCGGGCCGGGCCTTGCGCGGATTGGCCCAGATCACCCGGTGCGCCAGCCCGTGCAGGCGGCGCATCTGCGCACCGAGGAGCTCCGGGTCACCGCGTTCCCAGCCGTCCGAGAGCAGCACGACGACGGCGCCGCGCGCCATGCCGCGCCGGCCCCAGCGGTTCAGGAACTCGCGCAGCAGCTCGCCGAGGCGGGTACCGCCGCGCCAGTCCGGCACGGCCGCCGCCAGGGCAGCCATCGCCAGGTCCGGGTCGCGGTGCGAGAGTTCCCGGGTCACCCGGGTCAGCCGGGTGCCGATCGTGAACACCTCCGTACGGCCCCTGCGCACCGCGGCATGCGCGAACCGCAGCAGCGCGTCGGCGTACGGCGCCATCGACCCGCTCACGTCCACGAGCAGTACGACCCGGCGGGGCCGGTCCACGCGCGCGTGCCGCCGCAGCCGGGCCGGCTCCCCGCCGCGCCGCAGCAGTTCCCGTACGGTGCGCCGCGGGTCGACGTCCCCGCGCCGGGCGGGCCGCCGCCGCGCCGAGCGCCGGGTCTGCCCGGACAGGGCGAACGCGGCCAGCAGCCGGCGGACATGGGCGCGCTCGACGGCGTCCAGCTCGCCGACGTCGCGGTGCCGCAGCACCTCGGCGGCACTGGCGAGAGCGGCCGTCGGCGGCCCCGGCTGCTCGTTCCCGCCCGGGGCACGGCTCCCGGCGGGAGCGTCCCGCGCGACGAGCCGCAGCCGGGGCGGAGGAGCGCGCCGCACCACCTGCCGGGCGGGCTCGCCCGACGGCCCGAAGTACGCGGCGAACACGCGCTCGTACCGCTCCAGGTCGTCATGCCCGCCGCACAGCGTCGCCTGCCCCGCCCAGTACACGTCCGCCCGCACACCGGGCCGCAGCACGTCCACGGCGCGCAGGAAGGCGTACGCCCGCTCGGTGCTCGCCTCGACCCCCGCAGCCCGCAGCGCCCGCACGAACCCGAGCAACACGGCGTCCGCCTCTGCCGTATCCCTCTGTCGGCCCGTGGGGCCGTTCCCGTTGCGTCCCGATCCGTTCATGACGGTCACGTCCCCCGCGCCGCCAGGACCGCCGCGAGGTCGAGCCCCCGCGCCCGGTCCGCGTCCTCCCGGTACTTCAGCACCGAGCCCAGCGTCGCCACGGCCAGCTCCGCGTCCACCTCGCTCGCCCCCAGCGCGTCCAGGGCCTCGGCCCAGTCGATCGTCTCGGCCACGCCCGGCGGCTTGAGGAGGTCCGCGCCGCGCAGCGCCTGCACCAGGGCGGTGACCTGCTCGGCCAGCCGTTGCGACACCTGTGGCAACCGGGTGCGCACGATGGCCAGTTCGCGGGCGAAGGAGGGATGGTCGAACCAGTGGTAGAGACACCGCCGTTTCAGCGCGTCGTGCACCTCCCGGGTCCGGTTCGAGGTCAGCACGACCACCGGCGGCTCCTCGGCCCGCAGCGTGCCGAGTTCCGGGATCGTGACGGAGTACTCGGACAGCAGCTCCAGCAGGAACGCCTCGAACTCGTCGTCCGCCCGGTCGATCTCGTCCACCAGCAGCACCGACGGCTGCGTCTGCAGGGCCTGCAGCAGCGGCCGGGCGATGAGGAAGCGCCGGTCGTACAGCTCGCTCTCCAGCCGGTCGGCATCCTGGACGCCGGCCGCCTCCGCGGCCCTCAGGTGCAGCAGCTGCCGTGGGAAGTCCCAGTCGTACAGCGCCTGCGAGGCGTCGATGCCCTCGTGGCACTGCAGGCGGATCAGCGGTGCGCCGAGCGCCTCGGCCAGCGCGGACGCGAGCGCGGTCTTCCCCACGCCCGCGTCGCCCTCGCAGAAGAGCGGCCGGTGCAGCCTCAGTGCCAGGAAGCAGGTGACGGCCAGCCCGTCGTCGACGAGGTACCCCGTCTCCTCCAGGCGGGCCCGCACCTGTTCCGGGTCGTCCATCCGGGTGATCGGCGCTCACCCCATTCCGGTGGCGGTCAGCACCGCCCGCCGGGTCAGCACCCGCGCGAGGTGCTCCCGGTACTCGGGCGAGGCCGACAGGTCCTGCGAGGGCCGGGTGCCCTCGGCCGCCGCCTCGGCGGCCCGTGCCACGGCCTCGGGACCGCCGGCACCGGACAGCGCCTCCTCGGCGGCCGTGGCCCGCAGCGGGGTCGAGCCCATGTTGGTGAGCCCGATGCGCGCCTCGGCGATGTGCCCGTCGGTGCGCCGCACCAGCGCCGCCACGCCGACGATCGCCCAGGCCTGCGCGACCCGGTGGAACTTCTCGTAGTGGAAGCCCCAGCCGTCCGTCTTCGGCACCCGCACCTCCACCAGGAGTTCGTCGGGCGCCAGCGCGGAGGTGAGGTAGTCGAGGAAGAACTCGCGCGCCGGGATGGTGCGCCGTCCGCCCGGCCCCGCGGCGACCATCTCGCCGTCCAGGGCCAGCACCACCGCGGGCAGGTCCCCGGCCGGGTCCGCATGCGCGAGCGAGCCGCCGAGGGTGCCCCGGTGCCGTACGGCGGGGTCGGCGACCGTGGCCGTCGCGGCCGCGAGCAGGCCCGCGTGCCGTCGGACCAGCGGGTCACGGACGACGTCGTGATGGGTGGTCAAGGCACCGATCACGAGCGTGTCGCCGTCCTCGCGGACCCCGCGCAGCTCCGGGATCCGCCCGACGTCCACGACCAGCTCCGGGAAGGCGAGCCGCAGCCGCAGCAGCGGCAGCAGGCTCTGCCCGCCGGCCAGCACCTTCGCCTCCTCACCCGCGTCGGCGAGCACGCGCACCGCCTCGTCGACGCTGCCCGGACGCGCGTACTCGAATGCCGGGGGAATCATGCCGACGCCTCCTTCACCGCGCGCCACACCCGCTCCGGCGTACAGGGCATCCGCACGTCGTGCACGCCCAGCGGCCGCAGCGCATCCACCACGGCGTTGACCACGGCGGGCGTCGACGCGATCGTCCCGGCCTCCCCGACTCCCTTGACCCCCATGGAGTTCGAGGCCGCCGGTGTCTCCGTCCGGTCGGTCACGAAGTCCGGCAGGTCCGCCGCCGACGGCACGAGATAGTCGGCCATGGTGCCGGAGACGAGGTTGCCCTCGTCGTCGTACACGGCCTCCTCGAACAGCGCCTGCGCGATGCCCTGCGCGAGCCCGCCGTGCACCTGGCCCTCGACGATCATCGGGTTGACGACCCGGCCGACGTCGTCCACGCAGACGTACGACCTGATCCGCGTCCGCCCGGTCTCCGTGTCCACCTCGACCGCGCACAGGTGGGTGCCGTGCGGGAAGGAGAAGTTCTCCGGGTCGACCAGCGTCTCGGCGTTGATGGACGGCTCGACGCCGTCGGGCAGGTCGTGCGAGGTGAACGTCTCGAAGGCGATCTCCTGGATGCTCTTGCGCGCCTCCGGGGAGCCCTTCACGGAGAACACGCCGTCCGTGAACTCCAGGTCCTGCTCGCTCGCCTCCAGCAGATGCGCGGCGACCTTCCGTGCCTTCTCGACCACCTTCGTCGCCGCCCGGTGCACGGCCTCACCGCCGACGGCCAGCGACCGCGAGCCGTAGGTGTCCATGCCCTGCGGGGCCGCCTTGGTGTCACCGTGCACCACCTCGACGTCCTCGAACGGCACGCCCAGCACATCGGCCGCGATCTGGCTCCAGCAGGTCTCGTGGCCCTGCCCGTGCGGGCTGGTACCGGTGACCACCTCGACCTTGCCGGTGGGCAGCATCCGGATGGTCGCCGCCTCCCAGCCGCCGGCCGCATACCGCAGGTCGCGCAGCACCCGGCTCGGCGCGAGCCCGCACATCTCGGTGTACGTCGACACGCCGATGCCGAGCCGCACGGGGTCACCGCGTTCGGTGCGCTTCTGCTGCTCGGCGCGCAGGTCGTCGTACCCGAACAGGGCGAGCGCCTTCTCGGTGGCCGCCTCGTAGTTGCCGCTGTCGTAGGTCAGCCCCGCGATCGAGGTGTACGGGAACTCCTCGTGCCGGATCCAGTTCCGGCGTCGCACCTCCACCGGGTCCAGGCCGAGTTCGGCGGCCAGCTCGTCCATGATCCGCTCGATGGCGAACGTGGCCTCCGGGCGTCCGGCGCCGCGGTAGGCGTCGGTGGGGGTGCGGGTGGTGAAGACGCCGGTGCAGTGGAACTCGTAGGCGTCCATCTTGTAGATCGCCGGGTACATGAAGGCGCCGAGGAGCGGGATGCCCGGGGTGACCAGCATCAGGTACGCGCCCATGTCGGAGAGCAGGTCCACCTTCAGGCCCAGCAGCTTGCCCTCGCGGGTCGCGGCGACCTCGATGTCCTGGATCATGCCGCGGCCGTGGTGGGTCGCGAGGTAGCCCTCGGAACGGGACTCGGTCCACTTCACCGGACGGCCGAGCCTGCGGGCGACCGCGAGCGTGAGGGCCTCCTCGCCGTACACCTGGAGCTTGGAGCCGAAGCCGCCGCCCACGTCCGGGGCGATCACGCGGAGCTTGTGCTCGGGGATCCCGGTGACCACCGCGAGCATGACCCGCAGGATGTGCGGGACCTGGGTCGCCGAGTAGACCGTGTACTCGCCGGAGGCGGCGAGCGGGGTGACGACGACCGCGCGCGGTTCGATGGCGTTGGGGATCAGCCGCTGCTGGTGGTAGCGGCGCTTCAGCGTGACCTCGGCGCGCTGCCGGACGGTCTCGAAGTTCTCGCCGGTGGCGAGCGGCCAGGTGTAGCAGCGGTTGGTGCCCTTGTCGGCGTGGACCAGCGGGGCGCCGTCCGCCAGCGCGGCCTCCAGGTCCAGCACCGGCGGCAGCGGGTCGTAGTCGATCTCGATCGCCTCCAGCGCGTCGGCGGCCGCGTACCGGTCGCGGGCTACGACCACTGCCACCGGGTCACCGGCGTAGCGGACCTCGTCGACGGCGATCGGCGGGTGCTCGGGGAGCACGATGTCCTCGGTGACCGGCCAGGCACAGGGCAGCGAGCCCAGCCCCCCGGCGAGGTCGGCGCCGCTGAACGCCGCGACGACACCGGGGCGTTCGAGGGCGGGGGAGACGTCGACGCGGGTGACGCGGGCGTGGGCCATCGGACTGCGCAGGACGGCCAGGTGCAGCAGACCGGCGACCTGGATGTTGTCGGTCCAGTTGGTCTGGCCCGTGATCAGGTGGGCGTCCTCCTTGCGCAGCCGGGAGCGGCCGACCTCGTGTGCGACGGCCTGATCGGTCATGCCGTGACCTCCTCGCCGACCTGCTGCCCGGAGGCGGCGAGCACCGCGCGGACGATGTTCTGGTAGCCCGTGCACCGGCAGAGAGTGCCCTCCAGGGCCTGCCGGACCTCGTCGGAGGTGGGGTGCGGGTTCTCGCGCAGCAGATCGCGCGCGGCCATGATCATGCCGGGGGTGCAGTAGCCGCACTGCAGACCGTGCCGCTCGTGGAACGCGTGCTGCAGCGCCGTCCACTCGCCGTCCTTGGCCAGCCCCTGGACGGTGGTCACCGTGCCCCCGTCCGCCTGGACGGCCAGGACCGAGCAGCTCTTGACGGTGGCCCCGTCCAGGTCGACCGTGCACGCGCCGCAGTTCGAGGTGTCGCAGCCGATCGGGGTGCCGGTCAGGCCGAGGCGGTCGCGCAGGTAGTGGGCCAGCAGCAGACGGGGTTCCACGTCGTCCTCGTAGGTCGTGCCGTCCACGTTCACCTTGATGTGGGTCATATGCCCTCCAGACCGTGCGGCAGGAGCGAAATCAGCCAGATCGACGTGATGTACGTCACTCTATGGCCGCGCCCTGGAGGCGGCGAGCGCTGCGACAGCGCCTTTGTTGAACATTAATCCATTGCTGTCGGGTGAGCGGCCCTGCTGCACTGCTCCTGACCCGACGTCACCCAGAGAGGACCAGCAATGCGCGCTGCGTGCATGTCCACCCAGGAAGGAATCCCACCCATGCCGAAGGACATCACGCTCAGTGCATCTGCTCAATCTCGGAATTCTCGCGCATGTCGACGCCGGTAAGACCAGCCTGACCGAACGGCTGCTGCACGCGGCCGGGGTGACCGACGAGATCGGCAGCGTCGACGCAGGCAGCACCCGGACGGACACCCTCGCGCTGGAGCGGCAGCGCGGCATCACCATCAAGTCGGCGGTCGTGTCGTTCCCGCTGGACTCGGTGACCGTCAACCTCATCGACACCCCCGGTCACCCGGACTTCATCGCCGAGGTGGAGCGGGTCCTCGGTGTCCTGGACGGCGCCGTCCTGGTCGTCTCGGCCGTCGAGGGCGTCCAGGCGCAGACCAGGGTGCTGATGCGGACCCTGCGCCGGCTGCGCATCCCCACGCTCGTCTTCGTCAACAAGATCGACCGGCGGGGCGCCCGCGAGCAGGCCGTGCTGCGCGAGCTGGCCCGCAGGCTGGCCGTACCGCTCGTCCCCATGGGGGCGGCCGCCGGGCTCGGTACCCGGGACGCCCGCTTCGTTCCCGGACTCGGCCCGTCCGCCCTGGACGCCCTCGCCGACCATGACGACGACCTGCTCCGCGCCTACGTCGCCGGAGGCGTCTGCGACGACCGCCTCCGCACCGCCCTCGCCGCCCAGACCCGGCGTGCCCTGGTCCACCCGGTCTACTTCGGGTCCGCCATCACCGGCGCCGGCGTGGCCGAGCTGGTCACCGGCATCGAACGCCTGCTGCCCACCGCCGACGGCGACCCGGACGGCCCGCTGTCCGGCACGGTGTTCAAGGTCGAGCGGGGCCCGGCGGGGGAGAAGATCGCCTATGCACGGATCTTCTCCGGCACCCTGCGCGTACGTGACCGTATCCCGTTCGGGGACGGCCGCACGGAGGGCGCAGAGGGCACGGCCGGGTCTGCGGAGGGCAGGATCACCGCGCTCAGCGTCTTCGACCGGGGCACCGATGTCCGGCAGGACGCCGTCGGGTCCGGCCGGATCGCCAAGGTGTGGGGCTTCGGCGGCGTTCGGATCGGCGACGCCCTCGGTGCGCCGGGTCGTGCGTACAAGCACCACTTCGCGCCGCCGACCCTGGAGACGGTGGTCGTCCCGGGGCCCGGCACGGACCGGCGGTCCCTGCACCTCGCGCTCACCCAGCTGGCCGAACAGGACCCGCTCATCGGCGTCCGCCACGACGAGCTGCGCAAGGAGACCTCCGTCTCCCTCTACGGCGAGGTCCAGAAGGAGGTCGTCCAGGCCACCCTCGCCGACGAGTACGGCCTGGACGTCACCTTCCGGGAGACCACCACCCTGTGCATCGAACGGCCGGTCGGCACCGGGCAGGCCGTGGAGTTCAACAAGAAGGACCCCAATCCCTTCCTCGCGACCGTCGGCCTGCGCGTCGACCCCGCCCCGACCGGGTCCGGCGTGCAGTTCCGGCTGGAGGTGGAGCTGGGCTCCATGCCGTACGCCTTCTTCAGAGCCGTCGAGGACACCGTCCGCGAGTCGCTCGGCCAGGGGCTGTACGGCTGGCAGGTCACCGACTGCACGGTCGCCATGACCCACTCCGGCTACTCGCCCCGGCAGAGCCACGCCCACCAGGGCTTCGACAAGAGCATGTCGAGCACCGGCTACGACTTCCGCGGTCTGACCCCGCTCGTCCTGGTCGAGGCGCTGCGCCGGGCGGGCACGCTGGTGTACGAGCCGATGCACCGCTTCCGCCTCGAAGCCCCGGCGGACACGCTGGGCGCCCTGCTGCCGGTGCTCGCCCGGCTGGGCGCGGTCCCGGAGACCACCGGGGCGCACGACACGGCCGGTGTCCTGGAGGGTGCCGTGCCCGCCGCCCGGGTCCATGAACTGGAGCAGCGGCTGCCGGGGCTGACCCGGGGCGAGGGCGAGCTGGAGACCGCCTTCGACCACTACGCGCCGGTCACCCGGGGCCCGTCGCCCGAGCGGCCGCGCACCGACCACAACCCGCTCAACCGGAAGGAGTACCTGCTGAACGTGACCCGCCGGGTGGGCGACTGAGGCGCACGTTCTGACTGAGAGTCAACTTACTTCCAAGTCAGTAGTATTGACGCTGCCTGGACGGCCCCGGACTGTGGTGTACATGTCCACCATCAGGGCGCGTCTGCTCCTTGTCCCGGTCGTCCTCTGCGGACTCCTGACGGTGGCGGGCACCCCGCCCGCCACCGCTGCCACCCCCTCCGACTCCCTCTGGTTCGACGGCACTGCCCTCACCGTCCAGAACGGCCGCTTCACCGACGGGCAGGGCCGCGAGATCGTGCTGCGCGGCTACAACGTCTCCGGCGAGACCAAGCTGGAGGAGAACGGCGGCCTGCCCTTCGCCTCGGTCGCCGACGCCCGCAAGTCCGCGACCGCGCTGCGCGCCCTCGGCGGCGGCAACGCGGTCCGCTTCCTGCTCTCCTGGGCCCACGCCGAGCCGGTACGCGGCCAGGTGGACACCGCCTACCTGGCCGCCGTCACCGAGCAGATGCGCGCCTTCCTGGACGCGGGCATCCGGGTCTACCCCGACTTCCACCAGGACCTCTCCTCCCGGTACCTGTTCAACACCGGCAGCTGGTACACGGGCGACGGCGCACCCAAATGGGCGGTGGACGCGGGCAGTTATCCCAAGGAGTCCTGCGGGATCTGCCTCTTCTGGGGTCAGAACATCACCCAGAACGCGGCCGTACAGAAGGCGCAGTACGACTTCTGGCACAACGCCTACGGCGTCCAGGACGCCTTCCTGGCCACGGCCCAGTCGGCCATGACGTACCTCCGACAGCACTTCACCGACAGCGAGTTCGCGGGCGTCGTCGGCTTCGACCCGTACAACGAGCCGTACGCGGGCAGCTACGACTCCGGGCAGACCTCCCGCACCTGGGAACGCGACCTGCTCTGGCCGTTCTACGGGAAGTTCCGTGCCCGTATGGACGCGGCCGGCTGGCAGGACAAGCCCGCCTTCGTCGAGCCCAACCTCTTCTGGAACGCGAATATCTCCACCCAGAAGCAGGAGGGCGGCCTGCTGGACGCGGGCACCCTCGGCTCCCGCTACGTCTTCACCACCCACTTCTACGACCAGAAGGCCATCTCCGGCATCCTGATGTGGGGCAAGGCGGCCGACGGCCAGTACGCCTCCGACTTCGGCGCCGTCCGCGACCGCGCCTCGGCCGCCGGGACCGCCGCCGTGGTCAGCGAGTTCGGACACCCGCTGTCCGGCACGGTGTCCGACAAAGCACCCACCGTTCTCAAGGCGATGTACCAGGCCCTCGACTCCCGTGTTCCCGGAGCGCGTTGGTGGACCGACCCGACCGCCTCCGGCCCGGTGCTGTCCGGCTCCCAGTGGCAGTGGGACCTCTACAACGGCCGCCACCACGAGCTGATGAACGGCAACCCCGACAAGGTCCGCACCTCCGGCGACGCCTGGAACGACGAGGACCTCTCCGCCATGAAACTCGACGACTCCGGGAACGTGACGCTCCGTCAGGACCCCCGGCTGCTCGACCGGATCTATCCGAACGCCACCGCCGGCCCCGCCCTCGCCTTCACCTACGAGGACCGCTCCCGGGACGGCTCCACCACGCTGACCTGGAACCCGGTGCCGAGTTCACTGCCGAGCGTGGCACGGCTGGTGGGCTCGGGTCAGTACGGGCTGCTCGTGTGGCGCTCCGGCGGTGGCACCGCGCCTACCGAACTGCACCTGCCGGCCTCGTTCCCGGCGTCGGCGACGACCGTGGTCTCCGACCTCGGCACGGCCTACGCACCGCCCGCCTACAGCGCCTCCACCCCGGTCGGCGTGGCCCCCGAACCGGGCGGCACCGGCAGCCGACGGCTGCTGCTCACCGACACCGACTCCGGCGTCCTGCACTACGCCCTGGTGACCAACGGGGCCACGGCACCCGCGGCGGACCTGCTGGCCGCGGCCCGGTCCGAGCTGGCCGCCTGGGCGACGGCGCACTTCTGACAGCGCAACAGCCTCCGGAGTGAGTGGGGCACCCCGGAGGCCGCAGGACAACAGCTCAACTTGCGCTCGGACCGGTCCAGTCGGCCTGCACATGCCCCAGCCGGACGCGCTGCGGATGGTCGCCGACCGGGATGGACGCCACCTTCCGGCCCGTGGCGAAGTCGATCGCCGTGACCTGGTCGGCGCCGCTCTCGGAGACGATGCAGTCCCTGCCGTCGCCGCTGACCGTGGCCCAGTACGGCTTCGACGTGGTGATCAGCGGGCCCTCCTGGAGGGTGGCGCGGTCGACCACCGTGGCGTAGTCGTCCATGGTGCCCGCGACACACAGCTTGGTGCCCTCGGGGTTCATCGAAAGGCCGTGGTGGCGCGAGTCGTTGACCCAGGTGGTGCGGTCCTCGCTGGTCGCCGGGTTCTTCGGCAGCGTCTTCACCCGGGTGATCCTGTCGGCGGCGAGGTCGTACTCCAGGAACCCGTTGAAGAACGACACCTGGAAGTACAGCTTCGACTCGTCGGGGGAGAAGACGGCCGGCCGCACCGCGTCGGAGAAGTCCTTCAGGCCGATCGCGTCCAGCCGCTGGCGCATGTCGACGACCTTGACCTGCTTGTAGGTCGTCGCGTCCACGACCGTGATGTGCCGGTCGCCCTTCGTCCAGTCCCAGGCCGGGTCGTCCAGGGCGGTGTTGACGTCCCCGATGGCCATGTTCCAGATGTACTTGCCGTCCTTGGTGAAGATGTTCTCGTGCGGCTTGTCGCCGGTGGCGAACGACCCGAGCTGCTTGCCGGTGGTGATGTCCAGCACGTGCACGGTGTTGGCGGTCGAGGCGGAGACCGCCACCCGGGTGCCGTCCGGCGAGACCGCCATGTGGTCGGCGCGGTAACCGGACACCGGGAAACGCCAGTTGACCTTGTTGCTGGCCAGGTCGATCGAGACGACGTCCGCGAAACTCGGGCGGGAGACCACGACCGACCTGCCGTCCGGGGTGGAGTACATGTCGTCGGCGAACTGGTCGTGGCCCTCGCCGACGCTGTTGCGGATCGCCATGAAGTAGATCCACTTGATGGGGTCCGCGTTGATCTCCGCCATCCGCTGGTCCTTGTCCGGGATGACGTTGATCCGGCCGATCTTCGCGAAGTCGCCGGAGGACTTGATGACATCGGCGGTGCCGTCCCAGTTGTTGCCCACGAACAGCACCTCGCGCAGATCCGGGGCGTCGGATGCGGCGGCGGAGGCGGCGGTCGCAGGGCCTGCGACGGTCAGGACGAGGGCGGCGGCCACGGAGCACAGGTGCCTGGTTCTGGAGGCAGGCATGACTGCTCTCTTTCCTCGGGGAAATCTGAACACGGGCGCATTCACAGTGAACTTACTGAAAAGTAAGGAGGGGGCGACCTTCTCGACAAGATGTGTGCACGACAAGATTGGGCCACCGGTGGGTGACGGAGGGGGAAGCGTGACGGGCAGGCTCAGGGCGCCGACGGGCCGCTACGGCGGCAGGTCCGCCGAGGAACGGCAGGCCGAACGGCGCCGCCGCTTCCTTGACGCGGCGCTGCAGTTGTTCGGCGCCGCACCGGGCTACCGCGCGACGACTGTCGCCGCACTGAGCCAGGCCGCGGGCCTGTCCACCCGCCAGTTCTACGAGGAGTTCCGCACCCTGGAGGACGTCCTCGCCGCGCTGCACCTGGAGGTCAACGGCTGGGCGGAAAGGGCGGTGCTGGACGTGCTCGCGGCGGCCGAGGGGCTGCCGCTCGCCGAGCGGGTCGCCGTCCTGTTCCGCGCCTACGCCCGCGACGTCACCTCCGACCCGCGCCGCATCCGCATAACCTTCGTGGAGATCATCGGCGTCAGCCCCCGCCTGGAGGAGCAGCGGCTCGCCCGCCGCGCCCGCTGGGTCGACCTGATCCGCTCCGAGGCCGACGCGGCGGTGACCCGCGGGGAGGCGGCACCGCGCGACTACCGGCTCGCGGCCACGGCCTTCATCGGCAGCGTCAACGGCCTGCTGCACGACTGGAGCGCAGGCTGGGTGGACGCGAGCCTGGACGAGGTCGTCGACGAGCTCGTCCGCCAACTGCTCGGCATCCTCAGGCCGGAGGGCTGGCGTCCCGAGGCCGGGTGACCGTCCGGCTCCGGGCCGGGGATCCCCAGGTCACCGGCTGCATCACCGCACGACGCGTACCGTTCGACGCGCGCGATCCGCCCTGAGCTGGTCTGCTGGATCGAGGGGCATTCATGCCCGTTCGAACCCGTTCGCACCCGTTCTCCGGAGAATCGCATGAGTACCTATCGAGTCGCGCAGGTGACCGCCCCGAACGGCACGTTCGAGCTGGTCGAGCGAGAGGTGCCGCAGCCCGGGCCCGGCCAGGTGCGGATCGCCGTGGAGGCGTGCGGGATCTGCCACAGTGACGCGCTCTTCGTGAGCGGCGGACTACCGGGCGTGACGTTCCCGGAGGTGCCCGGGCACGAGATCGCCGGGCACATCGAGGAGCTGGGCCAGGGAACGCACGACCGCGGGTGGCGGGTCGGTGACCGGGTGGCCGTCGGCTGGTTCGGCGGCAGCTGCGGCCACTGCACGCCCTGCCGGCAGGGCGACTTCATCGTGTGCCCGAACCTGACGGTTCCGGGCTGGGCGTACGACGGAGGCTTCGGTGAGAAGGTGATCGCACCCGTCGACGCCCTGGCCCGGATCCCCGACGGCCTGGCGGCGGCCGATGCGGGGCCCATGGCCTGTGCCGGCGTGACCACGTTCAACGGGCTGCGGCGCAGCTCGGCGCGGCCGGGGGACGTGGTCGCGGTGCTCGGCCTCGGCGGTCTCGGGCACCTCGGGGTGCAGTACGCGGTCGCGATGGGCTTCGAGACCGTGGGGATCGCCCGCGGCCCCGAGAAGGCCGACTTCGCCAAGCAGCTCGGTGCGCACCACTACATCGACAGCACGTCCGGCACTCTGGTCGCCGAGGCGCTGCAGTCGCTCGGCGGCGCCAAGGTCGTCCTGGCCACGGCCGGGAACTCCGAGGCGATCACGGCCACCGTGGACGGCCTGACTCCCCGCGGCGAGCTGGTGGTCATCGGAGCGGACACCGAGCCGCTCGGCATCACCCCGGTCCAGCTGCTCATGACCGCCCGCGTCGTCCGCGGCCACCCGTCGGGCACCTCCCAGGACGTGGAGGACACCATGGCGTTCAGCGCCCTGCACAACATCCGCCCGATGACCGAGCACGTACCGCTGGAGCGAGCGGACGAGGCCTACCAGAAGATGCTGGCAGGCAGGGCGCGCTTCCGGATGGTGCTGACCTACGGCTGAATGTCAGCCACTCAGCGCGTCCACCGCGTCCAGTACCGGCGTCGCCCGAAGGAGGGCCGCGGACAGGGCGTCGACGGTCACCCGACGCAGTGGTACGGCGGTCGGCGCGACGCCCAGCGACACCAGTCGGGCGGCCCAGAATCCCTCGTCGAACTGGATCGGCACCGGCACCGCCGGCACCCCGGCGCGCAGTCCCGCCGCGGTCGTGCCCGCGCCGGCGTGGTGGACCACGGCGGCTGTCCGCGGGAACAGCGCGGAGTGCGGCACCTCGCCGATGCTCAGCATGTCGTTGCCGTCGGCCGTGAGTCCGCCCCAGCCGCGCTGGATCACCCCGCGCAGCCCGGCGCGCCGCAGCGCCGCCACGACCAGCGTGCTCAGCCGGTCCGGGTCCGGGACGGTGGCGCTGCCCAGCCCGACGAACACCGGCGGCGGGCCCGCGTCGAGGAAGTCCCGTAGTTCCTGCGGGAGTCGGGGCTCGGCGTCGTACGGCCACCAGTAGCCGCACACGCCCAGGCCCGGCCGCCAGTCCCGGGGCCTCGGCACCACCAGCGGGCTGAAGCCGTGATGTACCGGCCACAGCCGCCGCTCCCGGGCGCGCCGTGCGGCGCCGGTGCGGAGCGGGGGCAGCCCGAGGCGGGCGCGGACCCCGGGCACGGTGGCGGCGAAGACCCGCTCCACGGCGAGGTTCACGCCCTGGCCGGAGAGCCGGTTGCCGGATGCTCCCCACGAGCCGCCGCCGAGCACCGGAGGGGCGAACTCCCGGGTGGGGGAGAGAGGTTGCAGATAGACGCCCATGCTCGGCAGGCGCAGTCCCTCGGCGACGGCGTGCCCGAGCGGTGCCAGCGAGGCCGACAGCAGCAGCACGTCGCTCTCCCGTGCCGCTGCCACCAGGTCGTCGGTCATCCTCCCGACCAGCCGTCGGGCCATCTCGACCACCCGAACCAGCTTTCCGGTGTCGCTGGTGCTGCGGTGCAGGCCCCGGCCCCGCGGTGACTCCAGCTCCGCGCGCGGATCGACCGGCAGCGCGTGGAACCGCACCCCGGAGCCCGCCACCAGCGGCTCGAAGCAGCCGTGCGTGACCAGGGTGACCTCGTGGCCGGCCCGGCCGAGCCGGTGCCCGAGGCCGGTGTAGGGGGCCACGTCGCCCCGGGATCCCGCCGTCATGATCGCAACCCGCACGACGGCCAGTATGACGGAACCGCGGCCCGCGCAGGTCCAACACCCGGCCCCGGCCGACGACTTCACGCCTGCAGCAGCCGTTGACTTCACCCCCGGGTGGCTCTACGGTCGGCCCGCAACATGTTCGGTTCGCCGGTCATTGTTCGAAATCCCGATCGGATGTGCAGTCCGGCCCGCACGCGGAGGAGCCGAAGTACCCCCGCCCATCCTTGCCAGACGCTGCAGAACCACTGCCGGACGCGCCCTGGTCCTCGCCCTGACCGCAGCCGCGGCCCTTCTGTTCGCCCAGCCCGGCCCCGCCCAGGCGGCGACGACCCGCCAGATCTCCGTCCCCGCCGCCCCGATGGGCTGGGCTTCCTGGAACAGCTTCGCCTCGAAGATCGACTACAACGTCATCAGGCAGCAGGTGGACGCGTTCGTCGCGGCGGGCCTCCCCGCCGCCGGATACCAGTACATCAACATCGACGAGGGCTGGTGGCAGGGCACCCGGGATGCTGACGGAAACATCACCGTCGACACCGCCGAGTGGCCCGGCGGCATGAGCGCCATCGCCGACTACATCCACAGCAAGGGCCTGAAGGCCGGCATCTACACCGACGCCGGCAAGAACGGTTGCGGCTACTACTACCCGACGGGCCGCCCGGCCGCGGCGAACACCGGCGCGGCGACCACGTACAAGGCGATCAGCTCCGCCGTCACCACCGGCCGCCCGCTGACCCTCTCGATCTGCAACTGGGGCAAGCAGAACCCCTGGAACTGGGTGCCGGGCCTCGCCCCCATGTGGCGCACCAGTACGGACATCTAACGACCCCGACATGCTGATGGTCGGCATGCCCGGCTTCACCGCGGGGCAGAACCGCACCCGCATGTCCCTGTGGGCGATCTCCGGCGCCCCGCTCCTGGCCGGCAACGACCTCACCGCCATGTCGAGCGAGACGGCCGCCATCCTCAAGAACCCGGACGTCGTCGCCGTCGACGATGCTCAAGTTGACAGGAACGGAGGCGGCGAGCAGCAGCTACAGTCCGACGTCCACCGGGAAGTACACCGGCGTGAGCGCGGCGAGCACCGGCCTGGAGGTGGTCGACCTCGCCTACACCAACACGGCGTCCACCGCCGTCACCGGCACACTCCAGGTCAACGGGCAGACCCCGACCACCCTGGATACCCTCACGGTGAGACCCCTCCCCGGCACCAAGGGCGCCCTGCTCGTCGGAGGACAGTCCGGCCGCTGCGCCGACATCTACAACAACACGATCGCCAACGGCACCCAGGCCGCCCTGTGGGACTGCAACGGCGGCGACAACCAGAAGTGGTCGCTGACCTGACATCCGCCCGGGCCCGTGCCAGGTTGTGATCAACCGAGTCCTTGCCGGAGGTCGTTGATCCAGATCACCAAGGAGCGGAGGTGGAGGCCGGCAAGGCAGCTTTCGGCGTCTTGTCGTACCGAGTCGCGATGCCCGGCCAGGCCTTTAGCTCTGGCTCAGGCGGGTGTCGGCGTAGGCTGCCATGGCGTCACGCTGGTAGTCAGCCAGGCCCGGTGCGATCCGCTCGTAGTTCGCCTTGAACCGCTCGTCGTCGACGTACATCTGGCCGAGGTTGCGGTAGGCCGCCGCGTCCGGGGTCCAGAAGTTGCAGAGCCAGTGGTACTGCCGGTCGACCTCGTCCAGAACAGCCGGGTCGTCGGCCGGGACGCCCGCGATCATGAACTCTGCCATCCGGATCATCGCCGCAGTCACCTCCTTCTGCATCCGCTCGGTGTCCTCCGGCCTCAGTGTCGCGGCGAACTTCTGGGACTTGTCGTACTCCTGCGGCCACCGTTCGCGCGCCTCGGCGTCGTACTGCGTGGTGTCGAAACCCTCGAACAGGTTCTCGGGGCGGTTGATCGTGGGCATGGTCGGCCCTCCTTGCGTCGTTTCGAGCTCGGAGATGGTGCGCCTGACCGTGGCGATGACCGCCCCGAGCCGGTCCTGCTCGACGAGCAGTTGCTCAAGGTGACCGCGCAACGCCTCCACCTGGTCGGTCTGGCGACCGAGGATCTCGGTGATCTGCGGCAGTGGGAGGTCGAGTCTGCGCAGGATCAGGATCTGCTGCAGCCGCAGCAACTGATCCACCTCGTAGTAGCGGTAGCCGTTCGTACCGACGTGGTCAGGCGCCAGCAGGCCGATCTCGTCGTAGTACCGCAGAGTCCGCGAGGTGATCCCGCACATCCGGGCGACCTCTGCGATCGGCCAGGCCATAGCGTGTTCCATCTCGCTCGCGTGGGCCGGGCTCTCCGGCCCACGTCCTCGACGGTAGAAGTTGACGCTACGGCAAGGTCAAGCCGGTGGCTCCCGAAGATCCGTGGCAGACACCTCCCCGTCCGGTTGACCGCCGGCCCAACCCAATCAGGGGCGCCGGTACATCGCGTGCGGGTCATCATGCCTTCCAGGGGTCGTAGATTGCTCGCAGCGTAGAGGTCAGCTGTGACAGTCGCTCCGACTCGCGGATCATGAGCGGAGCCACAGCCGGATCGCGGCAGCCGGGAGGAGCCCGTGGTGCAGGAGCAGTCGTTCGTCGTCGCCTCGATCGGTCGGGTGGAGTCGCCGTTGCGGCGTCTGGAGGATGCGCCCCGCCAAGGCGACGAGGAGGCGCCGGAGGCGGATCTGGTGTTCGCCCCGGCGGTCGCCGCTGGGCTGGAGGGCATCGGGGTGGGGGCGCGGCTGCTGGTGCTGACCTGGCTGGACCGTGCGGAGCGCGACATCTTGACGGTGCGACCGCGCGGGGACGTCGCCCGGCCCGCGACGGGTGTGTTCGCGACCCGGTCCCCGGATCGGCCGAATCCGCTGGGTCTGCACCAGGTCGAAGTCCTGGCCCGGGACGGTCTGCGGTTGCGGGTCAGCGGCCTTGAGGCGTTGGACGGAACGCCGGTGGTGGACGTGAAGCCGGTTCTGGGTCCGGTCGGTGAACGGTGACCGCCGGGGGCAGCCGGCCCGCCGGGCTTGGCAGGGGAGGCCGTAGGGTTCTGCCTCGTGCACCAGCTTGAGATTTCCGACCTGATCACGGCGGTGGAACCACGCAGCGGTCACCGGCTCCCGGTCCGGCGCGCCGAGGTGATCCAGCAGCTCCGCGAGAGCGGAGACGAGCGCGCGGTCCGGATTGTCGCAGAGCTGCCCACGGACCAGGACGGCGTACTCGACCCGCACGCCGTGGACCGCCTGCTCATCAGCGTGCACACCGAGCTCCAGCGCCTGAGCGAGGAGCTACGGATCGGCGAACGCCTGGTGCACCTGCTCGGCCCGCTCTTCACCGCGATTCGGTCGACTACCGGGCAGCCCGGGCCGTACCGCCTGGTCGACGTCGGTTGCGGCCTGGGCTACCTGGTCCGCTGGCTGGCGGCTACCGACGCCCTCGGCGCGGACGTCGAGCTGGTCGGGGTCGACCTCGACGCCACGCTGGTCGGCGAAGCGGACCGCCTGGCCCACGCAGAGGGGCTCACCTGCCGTTTCGTCCGTGGAAATGCCTTCGACCTGCCGGAGGCCGCGACCGTCTACGTCTCCACCGGCGTGCTGCACCATTTCCGTGGTCCCGCTCTGGCCGAGTTCTTCCAGGCCCAGGCCGCCTCACCGGCGCAGGCCTTCTGCCACTTCGACATCGCCGCAACCCGTCTCGCGCCCCTTGGCGCCTGGATCTTCCATCGTGCCCGGATGCGCAACCCGCTCGGCCGCCACGACGGTGTCGTCTCCGCAGTGCGCGCGCACAGCGACGAGACGCTGTTGCGCGCCGCTGCGGTACCCGGCATCCGCGCACTGCTGTACGAGCCGCGTGGTGCGTTGAACCCGTTCTGCACCACGTTGCGCCCGATCATCGGGGTGCGCCCGCAACTGGAGGCGCCGCTTCGCCGAGCCCTCGGGCGGGACGCACGCCGCTTGGTCGGCCCCGAGCACCTTGCCGGGACCACCCGATGACGCCCGCGATACCGCTTGTACTCCTCGGCCTGGTCGACGCAGCGTTCAGCGGCTTCCGCGCCTATGCCGGCAGCGACGCCCGCATCCGTAAACAACGGGCCACCGCCCGAGCCGCCCTGCGTGGGCTGGCCGTCGGGGCCGTCCTGCTGCTCGCCCCCACGCTGACCGCCGCCCTCCTGCTGCTGACCACACGCGACCCGGCACAGACCTACAACACTCTGACTGCCGGCGGCCTCGGCTACCTGCTCCCGCTCACCGTCTACGCGACCGCCGTACTGCTGTTGCTCGCCGCCTACTTCGCCCTGCCGTTTCGCGCCAGCACCCTCGCGATAGTGGTCGGTCTCGGCCCGCTGACCCTGCTGCGCCCGCTGGCCATTGCCGCCGCCTGCCTCGGCGCGGTGCTGAACGGCGGCGGTGGGTCCGCCCTGCTGGTCGGCACGATCGCAGGCGCCGCCGTCCTGTGCGTCGAACCTGCGGTGCACCGACGCTGGTACCACCACGTGCAGGAGAGTGAACAGAGCCACACCTAGGCGGCGGCGAGCACCAGCAGACTCGTCGCCGCCAGCAGAGCGCAGCCCAGCACGCACCAGGCCACCAGCCGCTGCCGCAGTGCCCGGTACCTGGCCTCGTAGGTGTGCCGCAACTCCTCGGCGCGGTCGGCGGTGCGCCGCCACGAGGTGCGGGCCAGGGACAGGTACTCCGTCTCGAAGTGCCGCTCCAGGTCCTCCCGTTGGGTGTCGGTGAGCCAGCCGAGGCGGGAGGCCGCACGGGTCGCCGCCGCACGGCCCTCCTCCCGTGCGGCCGCGAGCAGCAGATGGCCCTCGATCTCCTGGACCAGGGCCCGCTCGTCCCCGGTGCTCATCGAGCGGTCAACTCCCGTTCCCTGGGCGCCACCTGCGGATGGCGCAGGTCGAACGCCGGCGACTCGCTGCGGATCTGCGGGAGCGAGCGGAAGTTGTGCCGCGGGGGCGGGCAGGAGGTCGCCCACTCGAGCGACCGGCCGTAGCCCCACGGGTCGTCCACGCCGACCGGCTCGCCGTACTTGGCGGTCTTCCACACGTTGTAGAAGAACGGAAGCAGGGAGGAGCCGAGCAGGAACGAGAAGATCGTCGAGACCGTGTTGAGCGTGGTGAGCCCCTCGACCGCCAGATAGTCGGGGATCCGGCGCTGCATGCCGTTCACACCCAGCCAGTGCTGCACGAGGAACGTGCCGTGGAAGCCGATGAACAGCGTCCAGAAGGTGATCTTGCCGAGGCGCTCGTCCAGCATCTTGCCGGTCCACTTCGGCCACCAGAAGTGGAAGCCCGCGAACATCGCGAACACGACCGTGCCGAAGATGACGTAGTGGAAGTGGGCCACCACGAAATAGGTGTCGGAGGTAGGGAAGTCCAGCGGCGGCGAGGCGAGCATCACCCCGGTCAGCCCGCCGAAGACGAACGTCACCAGGAAGCCCATCACCCAGAGCATCGGCGTCTCGAAGGAGAGGCTGCCGCGCCACATCGTGCCGATCCAGTTGAAGAACTTCACACCGGTCGGTACGGCGATCAGGAACGTCATGAAGGAGAAGAACGGCAGCAGCACACCACCGGTGACGTACATGTGGTGCGCCCACACCGTCACGGACAGACCCGCGATCGCGATGGTCGCCGCGATCAGACCCATGTAGCCGAACATCGGCTTGCGGGAGAAGACCGGGATGACCTCGGAGATGATGCCGAAGAACGGCAGCGCGATGATGTACACCTCTGGATGGCCGAAGAACCAGAAGAGGTGTTGCCACAGCAGGGCTCCGCCGTTGGCGGCGTCGAACACATGGGCGCCGAACTTGCGGTCCGCCTCCAGGGCGAACAGCGCGGCCGCCAGGACCGGGAAGGCGAGCAGGACCAGCACACCGGTCAGCAGCACGTTCCACACGAAGATCGGCATGCGGAACATGGTCATGCCGGGGGCACGCATGCAGATGATCGTGGTGATGAAGTTGACCGAGCCGAGGATGGTGCCGAAGCCGGAGAAGGCCAGACCCATGATCCACATGTCGGCGCCGATGCCCGGGCTGCGGACCGCGTCCGACAGCGGGGAGTAGGCGAACCAGCCGAAGTCGGCCGCACCCTGCGGGGTGAGGAAGCCGCCCACCGCGACGAGCGAGCCGAACAGGTACAGCCAGTAGGCGAACATGTTCAGCCGCGGGAACGCCACGTCCGGCGCGCCGATCTGCAGCGGCATGATCCAGTTCGCGAAACCGGCGAACAGCGGCGTCGCGAACATCAGCAGCATCACGGTGCCGTGCATCGTGAACGCCTGGTTGAACTGCTCGTTCGACATGATCTGCAGGCCCGGACGGGCCAGCTCGGCGCGCATCAGCAGCGCCATCACGCCACCGACCAGGAAGAACGCGAACGCTGTGACCAAGTAGAGCGTTCCGATCGTCTTGTGATCGGTGGTCGTCAGCCACCGCACGGCCCTGATGGCCCTGATGTTTTGGATCCTCTTCACGCCCCGCCTGTGTCCGCGCCCGGCCCCCGGGTCACACTCGGACGACGCGAGGAGCATCACGGAAGAAGGGTGTGACGATCCGGGGGGTGCCGGACACGAACCGAACATGAGCAACGACGAGATCTTCGCCGCTGCCTATCGCGAGCACTACTGGGCGGTCAGCCGCTATGTCGCCAGACGACTTCAGGGGCGGGCCGACGAGGTGGAGGAAGTGGTGGCGGAGGTGTTCACGGTGGCCTGGCGCCGCCGGGCCGACCTGCCCGCGACGCCGCTGCCCTGGCTGTACGGCGTGGCACGCAACTGCCTGGCCAACGCGGTACGCGGCTACGGACGGCGGCGCCGGCTGGTGGACCGGCTGGGCAACGACGAGGCCGCGCACGGCCGGCACATCGTGGACAGCCCCGACGCGGAGGCCCCCGGCGCCTGGGTGCACGACGCCCTGGCCCGGCTGCCCCCGGCGGACCGGGAGGTGCTGCGCCTCGCGGCGTGGGAGGAACTCGGCGCCGACGAGATCGCGGTCGCGCTGGGCTGCGGCAGACGGGCGGCGGCCATGCGCCTGCACCGGGCCCGGCGCCGCCTCAGAGCCGAGATCGACCGGATGCGGCCCGCTGTGGCAGCCGCGCCCGCCTCCGCCGACGCGACCGCCTGCAAGGACGACCGACATGGCTGACGAACTCGAACTCCTGCGCCGCGCCAACCCGGTGCCCACCGACGGCCCCCACTTCGGCGACGGGCCGCTGGACCACCGCGCCGAGCGGCGGCTGGAGCGGCTGCTGCACGAGGACCGCCCACGGCGCCGTATCGCCCCTCGGACCCGGCTGCTGTGGGGCCTCGCCGCCACCGCCGTCGTCCTGGTGACCGCCCTCACCGCGCTGCTCGGCGGCCCTGGCACCCCGCCCGCCCTCGCCGCGCCCCGCCCGCTGACCGTCCGGGCCCACTCCACGCCCGTACCCCTGAAGGAGCTGGTCGGCCTTGCCGCGGCGGCCGCCCAGGACGGCTCGCCGAGTCTGCGCAAAGGCACGCACGTGCAGTCGTGGAGCCTCAGCATGACCGACGGCAAGCCCCCCGTCACCCTTCCCGAGGAGCGGGTCGTGCGCTGGCGGGAGGACGACAGCCGCACGGAGCTGGTCGTCGCGACCGACCCGCGCCGTCCGGGCCGGCCGGTCGTCACCGACGAGGGCGGTGACCCGCGCGTGGTGGCGGACGGCCACGTCCTCGGCCGGACCACCTACCCGCCGAGCTGGAGCGACGCCCCGCCCGAGGCACGCCCGCCGCACGATCCGGCCGCCCTGCGCGCCTACCTTGCCGAGACCGTCGGCACCGACTCTCTACGCACCCCCGAACTCCTGGACGCCGTCAAGGAGTTGCTGGACCACTGGACCCTCGGCGCCCACGAGTCGGCGGCCCTCGTCCGGGTCCTGGCGGACGCCGAGGGGCTGCGGCCCGTCGGGCAGGTGACGGACCGGCTCGGCCGCCCGGGGCAGGCATACGCGTACGGGGGTGGGGGCGTCCGGCGCATGCTGATCCTCGATCCCCGCACCGGCGCCGTCCTCGGCCTGGAGACCACCTTCACCCGGGACGAGCCCGAGTACGCAGTCCAGGCCGGGGACGTCATGGAGTACAGCGCCTGGATGCGCTGACGAGTGCGCTGATCACACCCCGAGCTGCCGGGCGGCGGCGTCGACGGTCTGCTCCAGTAGCGTGGCGATCGTCATCGGGCCGACGCCGCCCGGCACCGGCGTGATCAGCGAGGCCCGCTCCACGGCCGATGCGAAGTCGACGTCGCCGATGTTGCCCGGGTTGTAGCCCGCGTCGACGACGACCGCGCCCGGCTTGATGTCCTGGCCCCGAATGAGGCGCGGTCGGCCGACGGCGGCCACCACGATGTCCGCCTCGCGGACCGCGGCAGGCAGGTCCCGGGTGCGCGAGTGGCAGTACGTCACGGTCGCGTCCCTGGCCAGCAGCAGCATGCCCACCGGCTTGCCGAGGATCGCGCTGCGGCCCACCACCACGGCCCGCTTCCCGGCGGGATCGACGTCGTACTCGTCGAGCAGCCGGATGATGCCGCCGGGCGTGCAGGAGACGAAGCCCGGCAGGCCGAAGCTCATCGTCGCGAACGAGGCGAAGGTGACGCCGTCCACGTCCTTCTCCGGCGCGATCGCCTCGAACGCGGCCCGCTCGTCGATGTGGTCGCCCACCGGGTGCTGGAGCAGGATGCCGTGCACGGCCGGGTCGGCGGACAACTCCCGCAGGGTGCCGACGAGTTCGGCGGTGGTCGTGGCGGCGGGCAGCGCCACGTGACGGGACTCGATGCCGGCCTTGCGGCAACGGTTCTGCTTCATGCGGACGTAGGTGACGGACGCCGGGTCCTCGCCGACCAGGACCGTGGCCAGACAGGGCGCGCTGCCCGTCCGCTCGGTGAGATCGGCAGCCTTCTTCGCGGTCTCCTCGACGATGCGGCGGGCGAGGGCGGTGCCGTCCATGAGGCGGGCCTGTGTCATCTGCACTCCTGAGCTGGTTGACCTTCATCGCCCAGGCGCGCGGCATCGACCACGGGCCGCTCCCCGGTGGTACTCCACCTCAGCGCCAGTCACGGCCCTCCCACAGCCTAGCCGAGAGTCCGGGCGGTGCTCAGGGCCTGTCCGGCGGATCATGCCGGAGACGCGGGACCTGGCACGCCCATCAGCCGGCCGCACCAGGCCCGCTCACCTGCGCCGACTTGGCGCCGCTTCCTTTCTCCGACCTGTTCCGTCGGACAGGCCCTGGGCCGCGTCCGCGGGCCCCGGGCACCATGGGGCCCGCCCCGGCGAGGAAGGCGTCCGCCTGGGCGGCCGGCCGGTCCGCGCCGATGGCCCCGGCCCGGCGGACGATCTCCGCCGCCAGCGCCACGGCGCCTGCCTCCTCACCCGCGTCCCGGGCCGGCACGGCCAGCAGCAGCTGCTGGGAGCGGGTGCCGGGCACCGTTCCGGCCCGGGCGCCCAGCGCGGTGGCCCGGCGCCGGCGCTCCCCGGCCGGCTCGTGGGCGCCGGCGTCACGGTCGTGGTCGCCGAGGTGCCGGAGCGCCTCGCGGGCCGGCAGACCGTCCGCGCCGCCCTCCCCGGCCCGCAGCGCCGCCGCGTAGAGCGTGGCTGCGGTCGCCCGCTCGGCGAAGTGGTTGTCCGTGACCAGCCTGCGGTACATCGATGCGCAGCCCCGCCGCACCTCCCCAGCGATCGGCGATGCTCAACTCACGTGCTGCAGCGAGGAGTTCATCGATGGACCGGCACGTGGCACACCGCCCAGGTCCGCCGGGACATCCTCCGACGGCCTGAAGCACTGGCAGTACGAGGTGCTGTCGGCGACCGCCGGCGGGTGCGGGTACGGCTCACCGAGGCCGGGCACGCCGCCTTCGAGGCGCATGCGGCAGCGGAGGACGCGGGTGAGGGCGCGCTGCTCGCAGCACTGACCGTAGAAGAACGGCGGACGCTTGCCGACCTGCTGCGGACACTGGTCCTGGCCGCCGAGGGCGCGTCCCCCGCGCCCGCCCCAGGGCCGCCCGGGCCGAGAAGGTCCAGGTCAGCCGGGAGGTGACCTGGACCCTCGCGACCTTCCTTCCTACTCGTCCCATGCCTGGATCAGGATCTGTTCGGCGATCTTCCCGTTCCGCAGAGTGATCATGGACTCGGCGAGGACACGGGTGCCGTCCGCGTACTCGCAGGACTCGGAGTAAGCGGCGTGGTCACCCTGGATGACGCACTGGTCCAGCTTGTGCGTCATGTCGCGGCTGTAGATGTCGTCGAGCAGCTCGGCTATCTCGCGCCGGCCGTGCAGGACCTTGGGCTGGCTGGGCTGGGTGTTGCGGTCGATGATGCGGATCTCCGCGTCGTCCGCGTAGAGGGCCAGCAGGGTGTTGCCCGTGTTCCCCTCTATGCCCCGACGCAGTGTCTCGGTGTCGAAGGTGGAGCCTGTCGCGGTGCCCATGGTTGACCTCCTTCAGGCGCCCGCGGCCCGGCGGGAGCAGACCGCACGCGCCCCACCTCCGAGACTCCTCCGCCCCGGCTGCAACGGCAAGCGCGGCCGACGCGGGCGCGTCGAACACCGGGCGGATCAGGAACGACGGCCGAAAGAGCCACGGCCGCCGTCGTGGTCCGTGCCGCTATCGATCTCCCGCGCGTAGGGTCGGCTCAGAAGGCACATCGAGGAAAAGAGGCCAGGCCATGGCGCAGGAAGTCCGCGGCGTGATCGCACCGGGGAAGGACGAGCCCGTACGGGTCGAGACGATCGTGGTCCCGGACCCGGGGCCCGGTGAAGCCGTCGTACGCGTCCAGGCCTGCGGTGTCTGTCACACCGACCTGCACTACAAACAGGGCGGAATTTCGGACGAGTTCCCCTTCCTGCTCGGCCACGAGGCCGCCGGCGTCGTGGAGTCGGTCGGCGACGGCGTGACCGATGTGGCACCCGGGGACTTCGTCATCCTCAACTGGCGTGCCGTGTGCGGGAATTGCCGGGCCTGTCTGCGCGGCCGCCCCTGGTACTGCTTCAACACCCACAACGCGAAGCAGAAGATGACCCTCGCCGCCACCGGGCAGGAACTCTCCCCGGCGCTCGGCATCGGCGCCTTCGCGGAGAAGACGCTGGTTGCGGCCGGACAGTGCACCAAGGTCGATCCGGCGGTCTCCCCGGCCGTGGCCGGGCTGCTCGGCTGCGGGGTGATGGCCGGCATCGGCGCCGCGATCAACACCGGCAACGTCGGCCGCGGCGACTCCGTCGCCGTCATCGGCTGCGGCGGCGTCGGGGACGCGGCCGTCGTCGGCGCGAACCTCGCCGGCGCGGCGCGGATCATCGCCGTGGACATCGACGACCGCAAGCTGGACAAGGCCCGCACACTGGGCGCCACCCACACGATCAACTCCAAGGAGACCGACCCGGTCGAGGCGATCCGCGAGCTGACCGGCGGCTTCGGCGCCGACGTCGTCATCGAGGCGGTCGGCCGCCCGGAGACGTACCGGCAGGCCTTCTACGCCCGCGACCTGGCCGGCACCGTCGTCCTCGTCGGCGTCCCCACTCCCGAGATGAAGCTCGACCTGCCGCTGCTGGACGTCTTCGGCCGGGGCGGCGCGCTCAAGTCCAGCTGGTACGGCGACTGCCTGCCCTCCCGGGACTTCCCCATGCTCATCGACCTGCACCTCCAGGGCCGCCTGCCGCTGGACGCCTTCGTCAGCGAAACGATCCAACTCGACGAGGTGGAGAAGGCGTTCGAGCGGATGCACCACGGCGACGTGCTGCGCTCGGTGGTGGTGCTGTGATGACCACGCGCATCGAACGCCTCGTCACCACCGGGCAGTTCACCCTCGACGGCGGCACCTGGGACGTCGAGAACAACGTGTGGATCGTCGGCGACGAACGCGAAGTGATCGTCATCGACGCCGCCCACGACGCCGAGGCCATCGCCGAGGCCGTGGACGACCGCCGGCTGACCGCCATCGTGTGCACCCACGCCCACAACGACCACATCAATGCCGCCCCCGCCCTCGCGGACCTGACCGGCGCCACGATCTGGCTGCACCCCGACGACCTGCCCCTGTGGAAGCTGACCCACCCGGACCGCGAGCCCGACCGGCACCTGGCCGACGGCCAGGTCCTGGAGACCGCCGGCGCCGACCTCACCGTCCTGCACACCCCCGGCCACTCCCTCGGCGCGGTCTGCCTGCACGACCCCGGGCTCGGCGTCGTCTTCACCGGCGACACCCTCTTCAAGGGCGGCCCGGGCGCCACCGGACGCTCGTACTCCCACTTCCCGACGATCATCGAGTCCATTCGCGACCGGCTCCTCACCCTCCCGCCGGAGACCAAGGTCCTCACCGGACACGGCGATGCCACCACCATCGGCGCGGAGGCCCCCCACCTGGAGGAGTGGATCAAACGCGGGCACTGACCCGGAGCCCGGCCGTACGATCACGGACATGACCACCAACACGCTCGAAACGCTCCACGACGTGCGCATTCTGCGCTGCGCTTCCGAAGGACCCGCCCTCGACGGCGAGGGCGCGGCCCTCGATCTGATCGGTGACGCGATGGGCCAGGGTGCGGAACTCGTCGTGGTGCCGGTGGAGCGTGTGGCGGACGAGTTCTTCCGGCTGCGGTCGGGCGTCGCCGGTGCGGTCGTGCAGAAGTTCGTGAACTACCGGCTGCGGCTCGCCGTCGTCGGCGACATCTCCCGGCACGTCGACGCCGGCGACGCGCTGCGGGACTTCGTGTACGAGGCGAACCGGGGCGGCGGGCTCTGGTTCGTCCCCGGCTACCAGGACCTGGACGAGAAGCTGCGCCGCTGAGAGAGGCGACGGCCGTTGAAAAAGGCGACAGGAGATGTCCGGCTTTCCCGTGACAGTGGATGACGATGAGAGTCGTACCGCACGGGAGGTCGGACATGTCAGGGCCACTGGAGGGCAAGGTTGCGCTGGTCGCCGGGGCGACGCGGGGCGCGGGACGGGGCATCGCCGTGGAACTCGGCGCGGCCGGCGCCACCGTCTACGTCACCGGGCGCAGCACCCGCGCCCACCGCTCCGAGTACGACCGCCCGGAGACCATCGAGGACACCGCCGACCTCGTCTCGGCGGCCGGCGGACACGGCATCGCCGTCCCCGTCGACCACCTGGACACCTCCGCGGTACGGGCCCTGGTCGACCGCATCGCGGACGAGCAGGGCCGTCTGGACGTCCTCGTCAACGACATCTGGGGCGGCGAGAAACTCTTCGAGTGGGACACGCCGGTGTGGGAGCACGACCTCGACAACGGGCTCCGGCTGCTCCGGCTCGCCGTCGAGACGCACGCCGTCACCAGCCACTTCGCCCTCCCGCTGCTGTTGCGCCGGCCTGGCGGCCTGGTCGTGGAGGTCACCGACGGCACCGCCGAGTACAACCGCGACACCTACCGCGTGAACTTCTTCTACGACCTCGCCAAGGCCTCCGTCCTGCGCATGGCCTTCGCCCTCGGGCACGAACTCGGCCCGCGCGGCGCCACCGCCGTCGCGCTGACCCCCGGCTGGCTGCGCTCGGAGATCATGCTCGACGCCTACGGCGTCCGCGAGGACAACTGGCGCGACGCTCTGCACCGCCAACCCCACTTCGCCATCTCCGAGACCCCGCACTTCGTCGGCCGCGCCGTCGCCGCGCTCGCCGCCGACCCCGACGTGGCGCGCCACAACGGCAAGTCCCTCTCCAGCGGCGGCCTGGCCCAGGTGTACGGGTTCACCGACCTCGACGGCAGCCGCCCCGACGCCTGGCGCTACCTGGTCGAGGTACAGGACGCGGGCAAGCCGGCGGACGTGACCGGATACCGGTGAAACCGGGCCCGCGTGGCTCTACGGTCACCCCATGACCGATCTCAGGCGCTTCGCAGGACACGGAGTTCTCGTCACCGGCGCGGCCCGCGGTATCGGCGCCGCCACCGCCCGGCGGCTCGCCGAGGAGGGCGCGCGGGTCCTGGTGACCGACCGGGACGGCGCCGAGGCGGAGCGGACGGCGGCGGAACTGCGCCGACTCGGGCTGAACGCCGAGGCGTTCGCGTGCGATGTGGGGGACCGGGCGTCCGTGGAGGCGGCCGTCGCCCGCGCCGTCGCCGCCTTCGGCTCGCTCGACGTGCTGGTCACCTGTGCCGCCCACTGCACCCCGGACGTGCCGCTGTTCGAGGACGACCCCGACGAGGCGTGGGCCCGGGACCTCGACATCACCCTCACCGGCGCCTATCGCTGCTGCCGTGCCGCCCTGCCCCACCTCGCGGCCTCCGGACGCGGCGCCATCGTGTGCATCGGCTCGGTCAACGGCCTCCAGGACTTCGGCAACCACGGCTACAGCGCCGCCAAGGCCGGCCTCGGCTCCCTGACCCGGACCCTCGCCGGACACGCCGCCGCCCGGGGCGTCCGGGTGAACCTCGTGGCACCGGGCACGGTCCGCACCTCGGCCTGGGAAGGGCGCGAGGACGAACTCGACGCCGTCCGCGGTCTGTACCCGCTCGGCCGGGTCGGCGAACCGGCGGACATCGCGGCCGCGGTCGCCTTCCTCGCCTCCCGCGACGCCGCCTGGATCACCGGCACCACCCTCGTGGTCGACGGCGGCCTGACCGCCGTGCACACCGGGTTCCGCACGGCCCTGCGGCAGCCCTGACCCGTCGGCCGGAGACCGCCGCGAGCACATCCGGACCGCCGCCATCCGGTGTGCCGGGCAGCAACGAAGTTCACCGTTTCGTCACAGCGTGGCCGGAACTACAACCGTCCGGCCGGAGGGCGGGTCTAGTAGGCGAAGACCGCGGGAATCGCGAAGGGAACCACCCGGGGGAGGCCCCTGGGCAAAAGGGGAGAAGGGGAAGAGGGCGACATGGGGGACATACGCAGACGAGGTGTCGTCGCGCTGGGTGTCACCGGACTGGTGGCGCCGCTCACGCTGGCGTTCACCGCGGCACCGGCGCAGGCCGCGAGCTGCACCACGCAGGCCGGGCCGTACCAGAAGCAGGTGGAGAAGTTCCTCGGCCGCCCGGTCGACGGAAAGCAGTCCTCCGCCGACTGCCAGGCCATCCGGGCCTTCCAGACCAAGCACGGCATCACGCCCGCCATCGGCTACGCGGGTCCCGTCACCTGGGGCGTGATGGACCTGATGAACAAGCAGAAGGCCGTCGGGAACAACCCGAACAGGGACGGCAAGTGCCCGGTGAACAAGGGCCGTATCGCCTGCGTGAACCTCACGCTCCAGCTGAGCTGGATCCAGGACGGCGACAGGCTCGTCTACGGCCCCGTGCCGGTGCGCACCGGCCGTGACGGGTACGAGACCCGCACCGGTCTGAAGAAGATCTACTGGCGGGACATCGACCACGTCTCGGACATCTACCACGTGCCGATGCCCTACAGCCAGTTCTTCGACGGCGGCCAGGCCTTCCACTCCGTCAACCTCAGCATGTGGAACCCCCCGGGCTCCCACGGCTGCGTCAACATGACCACCAAGGACGCCAAGAAGTACTGGTCGCTGCTGAAGAAGGGCGACGACGTCTTCGTGTACGGCCGCAAGCCGGGCACCTGAGCCGATTCGGGCACCCGGCCCCGAGCCCCGAGGGCTCAGCTCTCCGGCGCGTCCCCGAAGTCGGGGATCTCCAGCCGGACCCCGCCCTGCCGGGCGGACTCGTGCGCGATGATGCCCGGCAGCGTGCAACGGGCGGCCACCCATGCGTTCACCGGCGGCAGCGTGCGCGTGGTGACCGCGGTGACGAAGTCGTCCACCAGGATGTGGTGGCTGCCCTCGTGCCCGTTGTGGAGCCGGTCGAACGCGCGCGGCAGCCGGGCGCGGTCGTGCACCGGCGCCGATGAGGGGTAGCCGACCCTCCGGAACTCGTTCGTGCGGAATGATCCGCCGCCCGCCACCTCGAACAACGCGGTCGCGTTGGACACGTCGTTGTCGAACTGACTGACCGAACGATCGTGGACGTAGTCGCCCTCGGCATAGAAGAGCCGGCCGAAGGCACCCTCGGCGATCTGGTTGCGGGCGTGCACGGTCGCCGGGTTGTACTGGCTGGTCTCGCCCATCATGTACGTCAGCCCGGTCGCCCGGACCGCGTCGATGATCGCGGAGATCTCCTGAGTGGTGATCGCCATCGGCACCGC
The DNA here is from genome assembly GCF_055570785.1 of Streptomyces sp. NPDC031100. NCBI lineage: Bacteria > Bacillati > Actinomycetota > Actinomycetes > Kitasatosporales > Streptomycetaceae > Streptomyces > Streptomyces sp. NPDC031100. The sequence goes on along the minus strand of NZ_JBVIGN010000007.1, from coordinate 235,233 downwards.
CGAGTACACGTGCTTGCCCGCGTTCAGGCCCTTGAGAACCAGCGGGCCGTGCGTCCAGCGCTGCGTGAAGATCGCCACCGCGTCGACCGCGGGCGACTCCAGCATGGCCTCGTACGACGGGAAGGTCCCGGCGAGCCCCTGCGCGGCGGCAAGCTGCTCGGCCCGCTCGGGCAGCAGATCGGTGACACGGACGTGGCCGACGCCGGGGTGGGCCTGGATGTGGCCGCCCTGGTCGAGGCGAGACCTGGTTCGGCGCCGGACGCGGCCTCGACCGCTTCGTCGTCCTGACCATCGGCGCCGGCATCGGCTACGGGCTGGTCCTCGGCGGCAAGCGGGTGCCCCACGCCGAGGAGGACCGCGGCTTCGGCCGGCACTGGATCATCGACCCCAGCGGCCCGCTCGGCCCCGACGGACGCCGCGGCACCGCCACGTCCCTGCTCTCCATCCCGGCATCCGCTACCAGGTCCGCGCCGCCACCGGCCAGGACGTCACCTACGAGGAGATCCTCGAAGCGGCCACCGCGGGCGAGCCCATGGCCGCAACGGTGATCGGCGAGGCCGCCCGCGCCCTCGGCACGCTCGTCGCGCAGATCGCCGACTTCGCGATGCCGCAGAAGATCCTGCTGGCCGGCGAGGGCGTCGGCCTCATGGATGTGGCGGGGAACACGGTGCGGGAGACCATCACCGCACACCGGCACCCGCCGGCCGCGCCGGTCGACCTGGAGACCAAGGTCTCCGACTTCCACGACCGGGCGCGCGGCGCGGCGGTGTTGGCGATCCAGGTCCTCGTGCTCGGCGCGACGCGGACCTGAACTCCCGCCCCCGCTTGACACATTGACGTGATGAGTAACACGGTCCGAAATGTCCGTATCGGGACCAGTTGCTCACAGCGCCTTCACCTCGAGCGGCATATGCTTCACAGCATGTCCACCACTGTTGAAGCCGCCTCCGAGCGATCGGCCGCGGAGGTCAACGAGGAGATCCGGGCCCTGTGGCGCCGGTCGGGCGGGACACTGACCACCGAGCAGCGCGCGGAGTACCAGCGCCTCGTGATGGAGTGGGCCGCAGCGGCCCCGGCGTCGCCCAAGGCGGCCTGAACGCCCGGCGGATCTCCCCGTCAGCCCCACGTCGCCGAGTAGTAGCGCTGGTACGCCCGGCGGTCCTGCTCGGACCGGATGTACCGGGTCGCGACGAGCGCGATCAGACTCCCCGCGATGACCAGCAGCCCGGGACCGACGTTCCGGGTGTCCGTGAGCCGCGCCAGCAGCGTCTCGCCCTGCGCCGAGCCCGTGACGGGCGCCGAGGAGCCCGGCGAGGCCGCACTCGGCGCCACCGCGCCCTGCGTGGCCGCTGCGGACGGCGCGGGGGAGGACGACGCGCCCTGGGCGCCGCCCGCGTTCTGCGCCGACACGATGAGCCGGACGTTCAGCGCCGCCAGTGCCTTGGTCACCGGCTGGAAGAACGTCGTCCCGCCCACCTTGCAGTCGCCGCTGCCGCCCGAGGTCACACCGAGCGCGACACCCTCGGAGAACAGCGGGCCGCCGCTGTCGCCCGGCTCGGCGCACACGTTGGTCTCGATGAGGCCGGTGACGGTGCCCTCGGGGTAGTTCACGGTCGCGTTCAGCCCGGTCACCTGGCCGTCGTGCAGCCCGCTCGTGCTCCCGCTGCGGAACACCCGCTGCCCGACCGCCGGATCGGCCACACCAGTGATACGTACGCCCTTGCCGCCGCCGATCGCAACCACGTCGGCACCCTCACCCGCCTTGCCGGAGTTGTACTGCACGAGCGAGAAGTCGCTTCCCGGGAAGGCGCTGTTGACCGTGTTGCCCAGCTGCTGGTTGCCCTGGTTGTCGGCGAACCAGATGGAACCGGACGGCCCGCAGTGCCCGGCGGTGAGGATGAAGTCCTGCTGCCCGTTGGTGACGTTGAACCCCGCCGAGCAGCGGCCGCCCGTCGACAGGATCGGCTGCGCGCCGTTCAGCCGCGTCGTGAACGTGCCCTTCGCGCGCTCCATGTGCACGAAACCGCCGATGCGCGAGGCGACGTGAGTCATCCGGGACCAGTCGGAGGCCGACACCGTACGGTCGGCCTGCACCACGACCCGGTTGGTCCGGTAGTCCACCGACCACGCGGTGCCTGCCACGCGGGGCGCCGAACGCAGCGTGGCGGTGGCCGATTTCAGCTCGTTCATGCTGTGCGACACGACCTTCGCCTCGGCGCCCGCCTGCCGCACCGTCCGCGCCGCCTCGGCGTCGGTCACCGCCACGACCGGACGGCCGTCGCCGCCGATCCAGCTGCCCGCCGTCCGCGCCGTGCCGAGCCGCGCCACCAGCGCGGCGCCGGTGTCACCGGCCGTCCCGGCCGAACTGAACGGCCTGGCGGACGCCGGGGGAGTCTCGCTCGCCATGGCCGCCTGTGCGACCATCGCGCCTCCCAGGAGGAGTCCGCCGACCGCCGCCAGCCGCGTCACTCGCCGGACGACCCGTCGTCGTGCGTGCCTCATGCATGGCTCCCGAACACCGAACGCGCAATGCCCCTACCGGCACCGCGGGGCCCTCCGGTCGTCGAGCGCCCGACCGTGAGTACGTGGCCCGGTGCGGTGGCGTTCACCGACGGCGGCGATCTTCTCGGCTCACGCGCGAAGCCGGCTCGCCTGCACCCGCCTGCTGTCGCCTCCGTCGGCTCCCGCGGGCAGGCCGCAGCTCGCCCGCCGCCGGCCCCCGCGCCCCCTGTCAGGCCTTGCGTGCCACCCCGCCGAACATGGCGACCTCCTCCGGCTCCGCCCCCTCGGTGTTCTCCGGGCGCCAGCGCGAGCAGGACACCACGCCCGGCTCCAGCAGCTCGAGACCTTCGAAGAACCGGGCCACGTCCTCGGGGGTGCGCTGGGTCAGCTTCGGAGTGCCGTGCTGGTTCCAGAACGCGACCGCCTCGTCCACGTCCGGCATCGACGGGCTGGTGATGGTGTGCGACAGCACCAGGTGGCTGCCGGACGGCAGCCGGTCCGTCAACTGCCGTACCAGGCCGTACGGGTCCTCGTCGTCGCCGATGAAGATGACCACGCCGAGCAGCATCAGGGCCACGGGCCGGCTGAAGTCCAGCGTCTTCGCCGCGTGTTCGAGGATCGCGTCGACGTTGCGCAGATCCTCGTCCAGATAGTCGGTACGGCCCTCGGGCGTGCTGGTGAGCAGGGCGCGGGCGTGCGCGAGGACGAGCGGGTCGTTGTCGACGTACACGATCCGCGCGTCCGGCGCGATGCGCTGGGCCACCTCGTGGGTGTTGTCGGCGGTGGGCAGCCCGGTGCCGATGTCCAGGAACTGCCGTATGCCGACCTCGCCGACCAGATGGCGCACGGCCCGGCCCAGGAACAGCCGGTCGGCGCGGGCGTACTCCCCGATTCCCGGGTGCAGTTGGCGGATCTGGTCGCCGGCCGCGCGGTCGACCTCGTAGTTGTCCTTGCCGCCGAGCCAGTAGTTCCAGATCCGGGCCGTGTGCGGCCGGCTGGTGTTGATACGGGCGCGCAGGGACGCGGCCACGTCGTTGGTGGCTGCCGGGTTGTCGGTCACGTGGGTTCAGCTCCTGGATGCCTGACGAGAGGTGCATCATTCAAGACGCAATCTAGACGCCCGAGTTGATCTCCGCGGCCCGTCCGGGGGATTGGGCACGCGGACCCAGCCGCGACCAGCTGCGCGCGTCGCCCCACACCGACTCCGCGCCCACGAACGGGCGCAGCCGCACGGTCAGCGCCCCGTCCCCGCGGCCGCCCAGCGCGTCGGAGGCGATCCGGCGGGCGATCCCGGCGAGGAAGTCGGCGATCTGCACCCGGGCGTCCAGCCGCGAGTGCACCAGCCGCACCCCGGCGAGGCCGATCCCCTCCCGCCGCGCCCGCTCCTCGATCCAGGCGATCCGCTCGGGGGTCAGCATGTTCTGCCGGTCATGCACCAGGCGTACGGCCCGCCCGTCCGTGCTCCAGTAGCCGGCGGTCCGCACGATCGCGGGCAGCAGCGGATTGAGCACCGGAATCAGGGGCGGCGTCTCGGCCAGCCGGGCCCGGTAGGCCTCCGCGCGCGGCCGGGCCCCGGCCAGCCGTAGCAGCGTGCGCCCCGCCTCGGTGGCGGCATGCGCCCGGCCCAGCTCCGCCACCGTCCGGAAGAAGGACTCAGCCGGGGGCTCCCCGGCGCTCCTGACCCGCAGCAGCCGGTTCGACACCTCCAGGAACTCCCGCCACCCCCGGTCCCCCAGGGCGTCCGGCCCCTGATCGAACAGCCTGCGGGCCTCGGCCGCGTCCCCGAGCAGCAGGTCCACCACCCGGTCCACCACGAAGAACGCCTTCTCCGTCAGATGGACATACGCGTGCCCGAACACCGGCCCGTCCTCGTCCAGCAGCCACTCCAGGACCGCCCGGTGCTTCTCCCGCAGCAGATGGTTGGCCTTGTACTCCTGTGCGGGCGACCGGATCCGGCGCCGGATCTCCCGTACGCACTCCTCGGCCCGCTCCGCCGGCAGCGTCACGCTCGCGTGCGCGAAGACGTCCGTGTTCCCGCCGGTCAGGTTCTCCCCGTCCGAGCCCGATTCGTCGCAGGCGACCTCCAGGAAGCGGCCCTCCGCCACCCCGCCCGCCCGGCTCGCCCCGTTTCCGCTCACACCACAGCCCCCTATCTTGAGCCCATGACCAGCATCCCGCACGACACACCCGGCGAACCCGATCCGCTGCGCGCCCTCGGCCTGGAGCAGCTGCGATGTCGTACGAGCATGAAGTGGCGCGCCTACCCCGAGGACGTGCTGCCGCTGTGGGTGGCCGAGATGGACGTACCGCTCGCCGAACCGGTCGTCCGCGCCGTCACCGACGCGCTCGCCCTCGGAGACACCGGCTACCCCGCGGGCACCGCCTACGCCGAGGCGCTGGCCGGCTTCGCCGCCAAGCGCTGGAACTGGGACGGGATCGCCGTGCAGCGCACCGCGATCGTTCCGGACGTGATGCTCGGTGTGGTCGAAATGCTCAAACTGGTCACCGGACCTGGCGATCCCGTGATCGTCAACGCGCCGGTGTATCCGCCGTTCTACCAGTTCGTCACCCACATGGACCGCCGCGTGGTGGAGGCCCCGCTCGGCGCCGACCTGCGCATCGACCTCGATCTGCTGGCGGAGACGTTCCGGGAGGCGACCGCAGGCGGCGGCCGGGCCGCCTTCCTGCTGTGCAGCCCGCACAACCCCACCGGCACCGTGCACACCGCCGCCGAACTGGCCGCCGTCGCCGACCTCGCCGAACGGTACGGCGTCCGGGTCGTCGCGGACGAGATCCACGCCCCGCTCGTGGCCCCCGGTGTCCCCTTCGTGCCGTATCTGAGCGTGCCCGGCGCCGAGCGCGGACTGTCGCTGATGTCCGCGTCCAAGGGCTGGAACCTGGCCGGGCTCAAGGCCGCGCTCGCCCTGTTCGGCCCCGGGGCCGAAGCCGACCTCGTCCGGCTGCCCGAGGAGGTCAGCCACGGCCCCAGCCACCTCGGCGTCATCGCCCACACGGCCGCCCTGAACGACGGCACCGACTGGCTGGACGCCCTGCTGGCCGGTATCGACGCCAACCGCCGGCTGCTCACCGCCCTGCTCGCCGAGCACCTGCCCGCGATCCGCCCCTGCCCCGCCGAGGCCACCTATCTGGCCTGGCTCGACTGCCGCGCCCTCGGCCTCGGCGACGACCCCGCCGCGGTGTTCCTCGACCGCGGCCGGGTCGCCCTCAGTTCCGGCCTGCCCTTCGGCACCGGCGGCGCCGGGCACGTACGCCTGAACCTGGCGACCTCCCCGGAGATCCTCACCGAGGGGGTGCGGCGCATGGCGGCGGCGGTGGTGGTCTGACCCTCGGCCGCCGGTCCCCGTACACGCACTCCTAGACTGCCGGGCATGGACGACTCACGGCCGGCCCGGCTCGGCTCCGGCAAGTACCTGCTGGTCACCAGCTACCGCAAGGACGGCACCCCCGTTGCCACCCCGGTGTGGGTGGTGGCAGACGGGGACGCCCTGGGCGTGTGGACGGCCGCCGACAGCTGGAAGGTCAAGCGGATCCGCCGCCGCGCCGACGTCCTCGTCGGCCCCTGCGACCTGCGCGGCAATCCCACCGGTGAGCAGTTCCCGGCCACCGCCGAGATCGCCGACGCGGCCACCACCGCCCGCTACCGCACCCTCATCGCCCGCAAGTACGGCCTCCTCGGCCGTCTCACCCTGTGGGGCAGCCGGCTGCGGCGCGGCCCGGACGGCACGGTCGGGATCCGGGTGACGCTGAAGCCCTGAGGAGACTGCTGCTTCCTCAGGGCTTCAGACGGCTGCGAAAGGGCTCGGGGGCGGCTACGACGCGTCGAGCACCGTGCCGTTCAACTCCAGCCCGCCGGGCCGCGGTTCACCGGTCTGCTCGTCGATCTGCCGGAACCGCACCGACTCGGCGGACTCCCTGACCCGGTCCTTGACCGTCGGAATGCTCACATCCGAACCGGTCTCGCCCGCCGGGACGTTCACCCACAGGTAGAGACCGCCCCGCAGCTTGGACAGCGGCCGCTCCGGGTCCGGCGAGGCGCCGGCCGTGTCCCGCAGCCAGCGCGCGGTCACGTCCTTGGTGGACAGCTCCGGCCCGGCCGGCGCCACGGCGACGAAAGACGCGGCGATGTCCAGATCGACGGCCTCCGACAGCGACACGCGCCACTTCAGGGCCTGCCCCTCGGTCACCTTGTCGGCGACCGGAGTGACGGTCACCTTGGGCGCCGGGTCGTCGTCGTGCACGGTGATCCCGCCCCGGTACGAGCCGACGACCGCACCCCGGACCGCCTTGACGAGGATGTCGTGCTGCACGTCGGCGCCGTAGCGCGTGTTGCCCTTCACCTCGACGGGCACGTCGATGTCGTGACCGCCCGGGTGCACGGTGACCAGCTTGTCCTTGGCCTTGCCGGTGGCCGGGTCGACGACGTACACCCGGACCTGCCCGCTGCCGCGGCCGGACACCTGGACCGGAACCCGGTAGGTGCGCACGCCGGAGTCGCCCTCGTCCACGGTCGTCCGGCCGACGTCCACCCGGGGCAGATCAGCGGCCTTCACCGCCGGCAGACCGGGCCGCCAACCCCACGCGTCCATCAGCCAGGCCCGCCCGGAGCCCGAACGCGGGGTCAGCTCAAGGGACGTGACCTTGTGCAGGTCGAGCCCGGCGCGGGTGGCGGCCGTCACCGGCACCCGGATCTCGCGCGCCCAGTAGGAGGCGGTGCGCTCGCTGCCGGGCAGTCCGTCGACCGCCACCTTGCCGAGGACCGCCTTGCGGCCGGAGGCGTCGGCGACGGACACGTCCAGGCGCGTGCCCCGGGAGTTCGGCGGCACGAACAGCCGCAGCGCCAGCGCCTTCTCGCCGGCCAGCGAGACCGGGTCCTTCACCCGCACCCGTGCCGGGGTTCCGGCGTGGGTCCAGCGCAGCGCGACGGCCTGCCGGCCGGTCTCGCGGTCCGTCTCCCACTGCGCGAAGTGCGGCGAGCTCCCCTTGGCGCCCTGGCCGAGGCACGCCTTGACCGGGCGGGGATCGACCGCCGCGCACAGCGTGCCGCCGGTCACCGACACCCCGCCGTCCGGCAGGAACCCGGCGCCCCGGCGCCCGCCCACCGCATGGGTGAGGACCCGCGCCGGGTCCGCCGACCGCGCCCGCCTGCCGGAGCCGTCCAGCAGCGGCCGTACCTTGTCGTCACCGGCGAGGAACAGCCGCGCGGCGGCCGCGATGTAGGTCGAGCCGGCCCGGTGCTGCTGGTCGGCGGTCAGCCGGGTGGCGGCACGCTTGCCGCACACCTTGTCGGGATGCTGCGGGTCGTCCGAGAAGTCGTCCTCGGCAGGCGCGGCGGCCTGACCCGGCGTCCACTCGGAGTTGAAGAAGTTGTGGTTGGCGCCGATGACGTACACCGCGCTGTGCAGGGCGGTGCCGCGGCTGACCGCGCGCGTGCCGTCGACGTACACCTCGCCCTGGAGGTCGGAGACGTCACCGTCGCAGCCCGGCAGGATCGTCGCGGACGGGACGTCCGGCACCGGGTTCTGCCCGAAGACGGTGGGGCCGATGAGGACCAGGCCACGGATGGTCCAGCGCACCGGACCGCGGTAGCCGTCCTGGTCGGCGGGCGGCGGGTACAGGCTGTCCAGCGCGGCCCGGTTCACGCCCTCGCCGCCGCGCGAGTGGCCGACCAGCAGGACGCGGGACAGGTCGGCGCGGGGTGCGTCGCGTACGACGGCCGGTGCCTTCTCGGGGTGCGCGGCCCACTCGGCCCACCGGGCGAGGTGCAGCCGCACCAGGGACGAGCGCGCCTGCGCGCCGCCGTCCTCGGCCGCGAAGTCCTGGCCGTTGATGCCGTTCGCGGAGATCGACACGGTCACATAGCCCTGAGAGGCCAGCAGCTTCTGGTCGCGCAGATAACCCCGGTGGCTCGGCACCGGCTTCGCCCCGGCCTTGCACGGCCAGTCACCGGTGATGTCCTGCCCCTTGAAGCAGGTGAAGTGACGACCGTGCAGGAACAGCGCGAGCGGGCGCGGGCCGCGGGCGCCGGTGGGAGCGACGACGACCGCCTGCATCTCCACGGGCGCGGCGAAGCCCGGCAGCTTCACCGGGTCGAGCCGGTACTCGCCGGTCTTGGTGCGGTACGAACCCGGCTTGCCCGGGTCCACGGAGTTGGCCGGCAGCGGTGCCGGCGGCCGGACCGCCGACGTGCTCGAGGCGGAGCCCTTGGCGTCCAGCCTCCGTCCGCCGGACCAGACCTGCAGCCCCCGCAGCTCCTCGGCACGCTGCCCGTCGAGCCCCAAGCGGAAGGTGCGCCCGTCCTTGCCCGCCTGCGGAATCCCCAACAGCCGCCCGCCGGACCGGAATTCGACGCGTGCGTCGCCCATGGGCACCGGCCGGTCCGACCGCCACACCAGCTGCGGCGCCGACCGGCCACCGGTGATCCCCCACCCCGGCGGCAGCGTCCCGTCCGACGTGGCAGTCAACGCCCCTGTCCCTGGCGATGGTTGGCCTTGCGCGACTGCCGCCCCTGGGGACGCTCCCGCCACCGCGAGCAACGCGGCGGCGGTGACCCATATGCGCCGGGCACGGACCACAGTTCCTCCTCTGACCCCGACCTCGGGCGTCCCGGACGTCCCGGGCGCCCCTCGTCCCCGGAGGACGGGAAGGAGACGGTGTGGGTTGCCTGTGAAGGGCAAGTGTTCGATCACATCGGGGGGTCAGCGGTCAGAAGCGGCCAACCACCCCCACCGGCCTGCGGTTTGCCGAACCGCTCCGCTGCTCGGACGCGGTGGTCTCCTCGTCGGTCGTGAGACGGCGCGGCCGCGAGGCCTGCCGCGGCCGGGAGGCCACCGCACCGGGAGGAATAACGCGTTGCCCGGTGGCTGCCGAGCTGCGACGATGCGCCTGTTTCCCAGACGGAGGACATTTGTTCGTTTTCGTATGCGCGGGGTGCGGCGCCGAAGTGACCGCCCCGCTGTCCCAGGTCGCCCTGCCGGCTCACGCGCATCAGAAGTACGGGAACGGGATTCAGCTTCCCGTACTCATGGAACCGGGCACCTTCGCCGTGGACCCGGAGCCCTGGGGGCGGCCGTGGCGGAGGTGGGACGGGATCGACGCGGACGAGGCGGCGGCCCGCGGCGTGTACGCGCCGGTCCACGCCCTGTCCGACGCGGAGCCCGGAGCGATCGTGATCGCGCCCGGTGACACCCGCGGCACCGTGCTGATCCCGGAGAACTGCGGCGGCTACTGCTGCGGCCTCGACGGGGCCGACGGCCCCAACATGGCCTGCGAACGGTGCGGGCGGGTGGTGGCGACACGGGTCGACGACTGCTCGCTCTGGCAGGCGGTGTGGCTCGCCCCGGACGCCGTACGCCGCCTCCCTGTCGACGGCGCCGATGCCGCACCGGTCTCCTGGGCGGCGCTGGTGACGGAGGGTCAGGGCACGCCCCCGTTCGAGCCGATCGCCTCGTGGGGCCCGCGGCCGCCGTCGAACCGGTGGTGGTGGTCGTGGAGCCCGCGGTGGGAGGCGGCGGCCGGTCGGGCGCTGGCCCACCTGCTGGCCGCCTCGGAGGGCCGGCCGGTGAGCGTCCCGGACGGCCTGACCGCGCAGGTGTTCCGCCGCGCCCTCGACGCGCTGCTGCCCCCGGGTCCGCCGGCGCGGCGGGCCACGCCGGCCGGACCGGGACTGCCCGCCCCCGACGCGGACGCCGGCATCCTGCTCGTGCCGAGCCATCCCCAGACCGGGAAGACATGGGCGCCGGCCTTCCCGGCCGCAGCCTCGGCGTACCTGGTGCCGCTGCCCGCCGGCGTGTGGCTGCGTCTGGCCCACCCTGAGCCGCACCTGCCCGTCCCCGCGTCAGGCGGCCTGCCCGACGGCGTGCTCCGCGACGACCCGCTCGCGCCGCATCCCCCGTACATGTTCCGCGTCGACCCCGGGGTGTTCCTGCACACGCTGGCCCGGCTGCCGGCCGTCCGCAGTCCGTGGCTGCGCAGGATCCACCAGGACGTGGCGCAGCACCGACACAGCCGTCTGTTCTAGCCCCGGCCGTCGGCGCCAGGTTCTCTCTCGAACCACCGGCCGAAAAGATGCGGCATCGGCGCGACCCGCGGCGGTCGTCGCGTTCATCCACCTGGGGGATGCCGGGATGCAGTGCGTGCACGTTTCCGTACGGTCGGTTGCAGGGCCGGGATGTGCCTTGGCCTGCACGTCAGGAGGTTCGTCATGCGTCGCACCAACTCGACACTCGCCACACTCGCCGCCGGGGTGCTCGCGCTCACCGTTCCCGGCTCGGCCTTCGCCGCGAACGGGTTCCTCAGGATCGACGGAGTCGATCACATCAACCCGAGGGGCTGCTTCGAGATCCCTCGACTGTCAACCGTGCTCAATTTCACGGACATACCCGCCCTGGTCCACAACGTTCCGGGCTGCGCGGGCGGGGTCGTCCAGATCATCCCTCCCGGGCTGGCTGTGCAGGTGCCCGGAACGCACAGCATCTTCATCGGCTGAATCTTCGTGCGCGCTGGGTGAACTCGGCGGCGGTCGTACAGCTCCGTACGCACCTTGGGTCGGTGCCGCCGAGCGCGAGGTGTGCCTCCGCCCGGTGCCTGGCCGCCCCCGCTCAGGTCCAGGCGCGGTACGGCTCGTCGAGCAGCTGGAAGACCGGCTCGCTCCGCACCGGGTCCTTGGCCGTCGACAGCCGTACCCGGTCCCCGCTGTGGATACCGACGGGCGGTCCCATGACGCGGCCCCGTACGACGAACCCCTCGGCCATCTCGATCAGCGACACATTCCGGGCCGCGGGCGTGTTGCGGTGCACCACGGTGGAGTGGCGCACCGTCCCCGTGCCCTCGCTGCGCTCCGTGCGCAGCTCGCTGCCCTGGCACACCGGACACAGCAGCCGGTGGTACATCGCGGTGCCGCACCAGGTGCAGCGCTGGAAGAGGATGGCGTCCCCGGAGTCCGCTGCGGGGACGAGAACGCCCGCCGCGGAGCCGGCCGCCGACTGCGAGGTGCTTGCTGAGTGGTGGTACACGCTGGTCAACTCCCTGCGCTCGGCCGGATACCCGCGCGCTCGGCGTGAACCGTGCACGCGTGTGCCCGGTTGCCGTGCCACCGTGCACGCCGACAGAGTATGGCACTCAGTGTCACTCGTAAAGGCACTCCGTACCCCCAATCTGCGGAGGTGCCCTGTCGGCCTCCCGTCCCGGTCCCGGCTTTGGCGGGATCGAGATCGGGACCGGGCGCGGGCGCGGGTGCGGTCAGGCGCGGCCGAGCGCCGACTCGAACTCCTGCACCACCCGCCATAGCGGTGCATCCCGGCGGGTGACGAGGACGACCACGTCGTCGGGGTGTGCGATGTCGAGGGGGGCGACGCCGGGGCGCGCGGCCTCCTCGGAGCCGGGGCGCCCGGCCTCCCGGGTGTCGGGGTGCCCGGCCTGATCGGCGTCCGGTCCGGAGCCGGCCGGGCCGGCCTGCGGACGTCCCGAGCGGTCGAAGGTGGCCAGGACGTACCCCAGGGCGTGGTCCACCGCCGCGCCCGCGTCGCCCTTGCCGTCCGAACGCAGCCAGGAGCGCAGGGCGTTGTTGTGCGCGGCCACGACCGCGGCCGCGATCACATCGGCGTGCAGCGTCCCGTCGGGCCGCCCGGCGAACCGCCCGCGCAGGTACTCGGCGAGCGCGCGCTCGTAGCGCCACACCACCGACAGTTCGTAGGCGCGCAGCCCCGGCACCTTCTTGGTGAGCCGGTAGCGCTGCACGGAGAAGGTCGGGTTCTCCGCGTACATCCGCAGCACCAGCCGGGCCGCGTCACACACCCGCCGCACCGGCTCGGCCTGCTCGTCGCTCGCGGCGAGGAACGCCGTCATGTCGGCCAGGCAGCGCTCGTGGTCGGGGAAGACCACGTCCTCCTTCGAGGGGAAGTAGCGGAAGAACGAGCGGCGGCCGACCCCGGCCAGCGCCACGATGTCGTCCACGGTGGTCTGCTCGTACCCGCGTTCCAGGAAGAGCTGGAAGGCCGCCGCGACCAGGGCGTCCCGCATCGACGGCTTCGCGGCAGGCGCCGCGCTGCTGGAGCTCATGAACGGGAACGTAGCACCCGAACCGGATTCCTGACACTCAGTGCAGCGCGAGAGGCCTCATGGGGGAACTGAGTGCTCTGAGGCGCACAGATGACGCCTTTTCGAACATCGGATCGATCGAATTGATTGGAAACGATCGATACGATTGTGGGCGTAGAGTAAGCGATTCGGGATCACTGTTCCAGGGGGAGCCCCATGCGACTGCACGTCGACCAGCGCCACGAGCGGGTGCTCGAACTCGTCCGGGAGCGGGGCAGCCTCCGCGTCGCCGAACTGGCGGCCGAACTCGGCGTCTCCGCGGTCACGTTGCGGCGCGACGTGGAGACCCTGGCGGCGCAGGGCCGGGTGCAGCGGCTGCACGGGGCGGTGGTCTGGCCGGGCGACACCGCCGCCGCCCCCGAGCCGCGGCCGAATTCCGCCGAGGGTGCCGTGATCGGAATGATCGTGCCCACCACGAACTACATCTTCGCCGACATCGTGCGCGGCGCCCGCGAGGCCGTGGGCGCGCAGGGCGGGCGGCTCGTCCTCGGCGTCTCCGGCTATATCGACACCGAGGACTCCGTCCAGGCGGAGCACCTGGTCGCGGGCGGTGCGCAGGGGCTGCTGGTGGCGCCCAGCTGGTTCGGCGGCGTCCCCGAGGACGGGCAGGAGAAGTGGCTGATGGAGTGCGAGGTGCCCACCGTCCTGGTCGAGCGCTCCGCCCCGCCCGGCAACCCCGCCGCCGACCTCGACCGGGTCCGCACCGACCGCGCCCACGGCGCCGCCGTAGCCGTCGGCCACTTCGCCGCACTCGGGCACCGCAGGATCACCGCCGTCCTGCAGGAGGGCCCGCACGCCGTCCAGATCAGCGCCGGCTTCCAGGCCGCCGTACGCGCGCGCGGCATCGACGTCGACGCGGGCGCCCCGAGCGTGCGCGAGCACGGCGACTACGACGCCTCCGTCGACTACCTCGTCCGGGCGGTGCGCGAACGCGGCGTCACCGCCGCTCTGGTGCACAGTGACGAGGACGCCATCGTGCTCGTGCCCCGACTCCAGGCGTGCGGGGTGCGGGTCCCCGACGACCTCGCGCTCATCGCCTACGACGACGAGGTCGCCGGCCTCGCCGACGTGCCGCTGACCGCCATCGCCCCGCCCAAGCGCTCGGTGGGCGAACTCGCCGCGAAGCTCCTGCTGCGCCGCCTCGCCGAGCGGGCCACGGGGCAGCGGCCAGGTCCTCGGCAACACCTCGAGCTGCTCCCGGAGTTGCACATCCGCTCCTCGTGCGGGGGAGAGGCGCCTGCCGGCGACTTCTGACCCCACCACCGGGGAGCAGTGTGCGACCCGGGAGAAGGGCGAGAGCGAAGCGATCGAATAGCGATCGTTTTGATTATTTCGCGCGAACGCTCTTGACGTTGATCGTGTGCACGCAAAAGATGTCCTGCGACCGCCTCTTCCCGTACGAGGTCTCGTAGGAGCCGTGCCATGACGCGTACGTCACGATCGTTCCGCACCGCCGCCACAGCCGCCGTCGCCGCCCTGGGCCTGTTCGCCACCGCCTGCGGCGGCAGCGGCGGTTCGACCGACGCCGCGTCCGACGGCAAGCCGGTGACCATCGACTACTGGACCTGGACGCTCGGCGCCAAGTCGACCGTCGACGCGTTCAACAGGACCCACAAGGACCTCAAGGTCAGATTCACCGAGATCCCCAGCGGCACCGAGGGCTACAGCAAGCTCGCCAACGCCGTGAAGGCGGGCAACGCGCCCGACGTCGCCACGATCGAGTACCAGATGGTCCCCGAGTTCGCGAGCCAGGGCCATCTGATCGATCTGACCAAGTACGCCGGTGAAACGGTCAAGACGAAGTGCCCCAAGCCCGTGCAGTCGCTGGTGACCTTCGGCGGCCGCACCTGGACCGTCCCGTACGACGTGGCACCCCAGCTGTTCTACTACCGCACCGACCTGTTCAAGAAGTACGGCATCGCCGTCCCCAGGACCTGGGACGAGTTCGCGTCGGCCGCCGAGAAGGTCAGGAAGCAGGACAACAACGTCCGCCTGGCCTCCTTCCCGAAGAACGACCCCGCCCTGCTGGCCGCACTCGCCTGGCAGGCCGGTGGCAAGTGGTTCGGCACCCGGGGCGACGCCTGGACGACGGGCGTGAACGACGCCGCCACCAAGAAGGTCGCCGCCTACTGGGACGGCCTGGTCAAGGGCGGCCTGGTGCAGACCTTCACCGGCTACGGCCCCGAGGAGACCAAGGCCCGCGCCCAGGGCAGGACGCTCTCCTTCCTCGGTGCCTCCTGGTCGGCCGGCGGCATGACGACCGCCCTGCCCGACCTCAAGGGCAAGTGGGCCGCCGCCCCCCTGCCCAACTGGGGCACCGCGGCCGCCGGCAACTACGGCGGCAGCTCCTACGGCGTCCTCAAGGGCAGCAAGCACGCCGAGGCCGCCACCGAGTTCATCACCTGGCTCACCACGGACAAGGCCGGCGTCGAGGCCCGGCTCGCCGACCAGACCTCGCCGAGCAGCGCGCTGCCCGCCAACGCGGACCTGCGCAAGGTCGCCGCGGCCGAGTTCGACACCTCCTACTTCAACGGCCAGGACCTCAACACCCTCGCCTCCCAGCAGGCCGACACCATCGTCCCCGGCTGGACCTGGGGCCCCGACCAGCTGGACGTCTACACCGCCATCCAGGACACCAGCGCCAAGTCCGGCTTCGCCGCGGGCATCGAGGCGGGCGAGCAGAAAGCCCGGTCCGGCATCAAGGACCGCGGCCTCACGCTCGCCGAGTGACCCCCTGAGGGGAGGGGGCGGGGGGGGGGGGGGGGGGGGGGGGGGGGGGGGGGGGGGGAGGTGGGGGAGGGGGGGGGGGGGGGGGGGGGGGGGGGGGGGGGGGGTGGGGGGGAGGGGGGAGGGGGGGGGGGGGGGGGAGGGGGGGGGGGGGGGGGGGAAGGGGGGGGGGGGGGGGGGGGGGGGGGGGTGTGCGGGCGG
>NZ_JBVIGN010000007.1:189589-219677 GCF_055570785.1 Streptomyces sp. NPDC031100 | reverse complement strand
AAAAAACTCTTTAGCAAAAAAAGGAACCGTCCTCCCCCCTCTCGCGGGGCCACCGGGGGGGGGGGGGGGGGGGGGGGGGGCGCCCTGAACCACCCCCCCCCCCCCGCAGCAGCCCCGCCGCCTGTGAGGCACCCTCCCCGCCACCCCGACCCCGAAGGAACCACCGTGGCAGCACCAGCACCCCTGGCCCGGACCGCCGGCCCGCCGGACACCCGCGATGTCCCGGCCGAACCCGGCGGGGCCGCGCAGCTGAGGCGCAGTCAGCGCCGGACCGCCGCCCTGCTCATCACCCCGTTCTTCGTCCTGTTCGCCGCCGTCATGGTCGCGCCCATCGGCTACGCCCTGTGGATGAGCCTCTTCCGGGAACGCTCCTCCGGGCTCGGCTTCGGCGGCACCCGGCGCGTCTTCACCGGACTGGCCAACTACACCGCAGCCCTGTCCGACCCGGGATTCCGCGCCTCCTTCGCGCACATAGCGCTCTACTGCACCCTGTACATCCCGGTGATGACCGGCGGCTCCCTCGCCCTCGCCCTGCTCGTCGACTCCGCCCTCACCCGCGCGAAACGGTTCTTCCAGCTCGCACTCTTCCTGCCCCACGCGATCCCCGGACTGATCGCCTCGATCATCTGGATCTACCTCTACACACCGGGCCTGAGCCCCGTGCTCGACTGGATCGAAACGGCCGGCGGCAGCTGGGACTTCTACGCGAACGACCACGTCCTGCTCTCCATGGTCAATCTGTCCGCCTGGCAGTGGACCGGCTACAACATGGTCATCTTCTACGCCGCCCTCCAGGCCGTACCGCGCGAAGTGATCGAAGCGGCCGTCGTGGACGGAGCCGGCGGACTGCGCACCGCCCTGCAGATCAAGATCCCGACGATCGCCTCCGCGATCGTCATGACCGTCTTGTTCACCTGCGTCGGCGCGATCCAGATCTTCACCGAACCGAAGGTGCTCAACCAGCGCGGAGCGCCCTCGATCGACACCGAGTGGTCGCCCACCCTGTTCATCTGGAAAGCGGGATTCGTGCAGCACGACTACGGCCTGGCTGCGGCCGCCTCCCTGATGCTCGCCATGCTCGGCGTGGCCCTCTCCTTCCTCGTCACCCGGACCGGAAACCGCTGGAAGGCGGCGGTATGAGCACACTCACCCAGCACACCCCGGCACCCGCCCGGCCGCCCGCGGACACCCGCCCGCAGCCGGCCGCCCGCCGCGCCCCCGCGCACGCCCTGCTCTCCAAGGGCCTCGTCAACGGCCTGTTGATCCTCGCAGCCTGCTACACCCTGATGCCCGTCAGCTGGCTGCTCTTCGCCGCCACCAAGGACCACCGCGACCTCTTCGCCACCTCCGGCTTCAGCTTCGGCGACGTCAACCTCCTCGCCAACCTGCGGCACCTGTTCACCGTCAACGACGGCATCTACCTGCGCTGGTTCGGCAACAGCGTCCTGTACTCCGTCGTCGGCTCCGCCGCCTCCACCCTGATCTGCGTGGCCACCGGATACGCCTTCGACAAGTACGACTTCAAGGGCAAGGAGAAGCTGTTCGGGCTGGTCCTCGGCGGCGTCCTGGTCCCCAGCACCGTCATCCAGCTGCCCATGTACCTGCTCGCCACCAAGGCCGGCATCGTCAACACCTACTGGGCGCTGCTGCTGCCCGCCCTGGTCAACCCCTTCGGCGTCTACCTGGCCCGGGTCTTCTCCGAGGGATACGTGCCGGGCGAGGTCCTGGAGGCGGCCCGCGTGGACGGCGCCGGCGAACTGCGCACCTTTACTCGTATCGCGCTGCCCATGCTCGCCCCCGGCTTCATGACGATCTTCCTGTTCTCCTTCACGGCCAGCTGGAACAACTTCTTCGGTGCGCTCGTCATGCTCAACGACGAGCACCTCTACCCGGTCAACCTGGGCCTGTTCCTGTGGAACAGCGTCACCCAGCAGCAACCCGAGTACTACACCCTTGTGATCACCGGCTCCCTGGTAGCCGTCCTCCCGCTGATCGCGGCCTTCGTCTGCCTGCAGCGCTTCTGGCGCTCCGGCCTGACCGCCGGCGCGGTGAAGTGACCGTGACCGTGACCATGCCCCCGACCCGCCGCCGTCCGCGCACCGTTCTCGCCATGAGCGCCGACATCCACCGCTCCCTCCTCGCCGACGGCACCCTCGACCGCCTCCACACGATCGCCCGCGTCGACACGACCACGACGATCACGACGATCACCGACGCGAGCCCCGCCGACGCGCTCAGACTCGCCCGCGCCGAGGTGCTCTTCACCCACTGGGGCGCACCCGCGCTCACCGAGGAGGCGCTGGGCCGCATGCCCCGTCTGCGCGCCGTCGTCCACGCGGCCGGCTCCGTCAAGCACCACATCACCGACGCCGTCTGGAAGCGCGGCATCACCGTCTCCTCCGCGGCCGCCGCCAACGCCCTGCCGGTCGCCGAGTTCACCCTCGCCGCGATCCTGTTCGCGAACAAACGGGTCCTGGACATCGCCCGCGACTACGCCCACACCCGCAGGCAGCCCAGCCTGCTCCCGTACTTCAGCGGCCACGGCAACTACCACCGCACCGTGGGCGTCGTCGGCGCCTCCCGCATCGGACGCCGGGTCATCGAGCTCCTCCGCCCGCTCGACCTGCACGTCCTCCTCCACGACCCCTACCTCGACCCGGCCGCGGCCCGTGCTCTCGGCGCGGAACCGGCCGGCCTCGACGACCTCGCCCGGCGCAGCGACGTGGTCACCATCCACGCCCCCCAACTCCCCGAGACCCGCCACATGTTCGACACCCGCCGACTCGCCCTGCTCCGCGACGGCGCCACGCTCATCAACACGGCGCGCGGCTCCCTCGTCGACACCGAAGCCCTCCTCCACCACCTGGTCCCCGGCCGCATCCACGCCGTCCTCGACGTCACCGAACCGGACGTACCGCCCGCCGACTCACCCCTGTACGCACTGCCGAACGTGCTGCTGACCCCGCACATCGCCGGTTCCCTCGGCAACGAGCTGGGCCGCATGGCCGACTGGGCCACCGACGAAGTGGCGCGTTACGCCCAGGGCCTTCCGTTCGCTTATGGAGTAGGGCCGGACGAGCTGACCCGGTCCGCGTGATCACACGTAAGGAGCGCCATGCCCGACGCCGCCCGCCGCGTCCTCGTCGTCGGCATCGACGGCGTACGTCTCGACGTACTGCACCGCCAGCCCACCCCGCACCTCGACGCCCTCGCCGCCACAGGCTTCCTCACGCCCGTCGAGGTCGACGACACCACCCCCACCATGTCCGGACCCTGCTGGGCGACGACCGTGACCGGAGTCGGCCCCGCCAAGCACGGGGTGTGGAGCAACGACCTCAGCGGCCACCGCCTCGACGTCTTCCCCGACTTCGCCACCCGCCTCGACCACCACGACCGCCGGCGCACCTTCGTCGCCGCCGGCTGGCGGCCCCTGCTGCAACCACGCGACGGCGGGCCCCTGTTCCGGGCTCCGTCCCGGACGGCGTGCATCGCTCCGGAGGCCGACACCCCCGAGGCATGGGAGGAGTGCGACGAGCGGATCACCGAGACCGCGGCGCGCGTCCTCGCCGAGGACGACGTCGAGGCCGCCTTCGTCTACCTCGGCGCCCCCGACGAGACCGCACACGTCCTCGGCTGCGGGGAGGCGTACGAGGCCTCGGTCCGCCGCGCGGACGCCAGCCTCGGCCGGCTGCTGGCCGCCGTGCGTTCCCGGCCCGCGTACGCGGACGAGGAGTGGACCTACCTGGTCGTCACCGACCACGGGCACGTCGACGCGGGCGGCCACGGCGGCCGCTCCGCCGAGGAGCGCACCGCATGGCTGGCGGCGGCGGGCCCCGGCATCGGCCAGGCGCCCCCGCGCGTACGGCACGCCGACGTCGCCGCACAGGTCTTCGCCGCCCTGGGCCGGCACCCCGACCGGCACTGGACCCTGGACGGCCGCCCCTTCGCGGCCGAGCCGCACGCCGTGCTCCTCGACATGGACGGCACGCTCGTCGACACCGAGTCCCTCTGGCTGCGCACGGTCCGGGAGCGGGCGCCCCACATCGGCGTCGACGACCTCTTCGCCGCGCTCGGCCGCTCCACCGCCGACACCGCCGCCCACCTGCACCGCCTGACCGGCGCCGACCCGGAGGAACTCGCCGCGGACCTCGGGACACGGTTCCTGGAAACGGTCCAGCAGGAGGCCGCCCCGCTGCCCGGAGCCCTCGAACTCCTCGACATCATCCAGGAGTTGGGCCTGCCCATGGCGCTGGTCTCGGCGTCCTCCCGGCCCGTCCTGGACGCCGCCCTCAAGGTGCTGGGCGCCGACAGGTTCCGCACGACCCTCGCCGAGGGCGAGACACCCCGCGGCAAACCCGCACCCGACCCCTATCTGGCCGCAGCCCGGGCCCTGGCCGTGGACCCCGCCGCCTGCCTGGCCGTCGAGGACTCTCCCATCGGCGTCACCGCGGCCGAGACGGCCGGGTGCAGGGTCCTCGCCGTACCGTCGTACGCGCCGATCCAGGCCGGGCCCCGGCGCACGGTGCGGCGCGGCCTCACGGGCATCGACCAGCAGGAGTTGTGGGCGGCGGGGCTGTGAGACCGGCGGCCCTCGGGTCCCGAGCGGTACGGAAAGCAGGGCCGGGGACGGGGGCGGCCACCCCTGGACGTAACCTTTCTGCACCCCCTGGTGCCCGAGGAGTTCCCCATGCCAGCCGTCCGCCCCCGCGTCCTCTACGTCACCGACCTGGCGTACCCGGCCCGCGGGCGCCGCTACTGCGACGAGGACATCCTCCTCACTTCCCGGCTGCGCGAGCACTTCGACCTCGCCCTGTGCCATCCGCTGGACGCGACCGCGCTGATGGACGCCTACG
This sequence comes from Streptomyces sp. NPDC031100, assembly GCF_055570785.1. Lineage (NCBI taxonomy): Bacteria > Bacillati > Actinomycetota > Actinomycetes > Kitasatosporales > Streptomycetaceae > Streptomyces > Streptomyces sp. NPDC031100. The sequence goes on along the minus strand of NZ_JBVIGN010000007.1, from coordinate 214,824 downwards.
ACGCCGTCGTCGTCCGCAACAGCGGACCTGTCCTCGGCTACCAGAAGGAGTACGAGGCCTTCCGCGCGCGTGCGCTCAGCAGCGGGACCCGGGTGTACAACCCGCTCACCGGCAAGGCGGACATGGCCGGAAAGCAGTACCTGCTCGACCTGAGCGCCGCCGGCTTCCCGGTCATCCCCACCGTCGACCGCGCCGAGGACCTGCACCGGCTCCCGGCGGCCGAGCGCTACGTGGTCAAGCCCAAGCTCGGCGCCGACTCCCTCGGCCTGCGCGTCCTGCCCGCCTCCCGGCTCGCCTCGCTCGCCGACGGCACCGTCCTCATCCAGCCCTGCGTCGACTTCGCCTACGAGGTGTCCTTCTACTTCGTCGACGACGACTTCCAGTACGCCCTGTACGCCCCCGACCGCGAGCGGCGCTGGGAGCTGCGGCCGTACGGGGCCACCGCCGCCGACCTGGAGTTCGCGCGCCGCTTCATCGACTGGAACGGCCTCGGCCACGGCATCCAGCGCGTCGACGCCTGCCGCGCCCCGGACGGCGAGCTGCTGCTGGTCGAACTGGAGGACCTCAACCCCTACCTGTCCCTGGACGCCCTCCCGGAGGAGGCCCGGGACGCCTTCGTCACCGCGCTGACGGCGTCCCTGAGCCGGTTCGTCCACAGGTTGCATGAGGCCCATGAGGCACATGAGGGCCATGAGGGCCACGAGATCCAGGGTGTGCAGGGGACGGAAGGTCCGCAGGAGGCGCTCATCCCAGCCTGACGCTGATCCGCTGCGTCGCACCCGCCGTCGAGGTCAGATCCCCGAAGGCCAGCGTCAGCGCGGAGCCGGTTGCCGACGAGGTGACCGTGGGCGGGGCGGACGTCACCGCCACGACCGCCCGCCGCCAGGTGAGCGTCAGACTCGTGCGCATGCGCATCGGATCGCTCACGGCGATCACCGCAGTGCCGTCGGACTTCTCGGTGATCATCACGCAGCACGGGTCGCTCGCGGTGAGCGTTCCGACCGTTCCGCCGAACCAGAAGTTCACTCCGGTGAAGCCGAGCGAGGGCACGGCCACGCCCTGCTGGCTGTCGGTGTTGGCCAGGACCGTCAGCCAGCCGGTGTCGGCGGCCCGCGCCTGCGTGCGGGCCGCGGTCGCGCCCGGCAGCAGCTGGTAGGCGTACGACGCGTTCGCCGGGTCGGTGCCGTGGTCGACGTACAGCGTGAGGTATTTGCGGTTCAGGACGGTCGTGGAGCCGCCCTTGTTGATGGTGCTCCAGCTGCCGTCGCGGGCCTCGCGCAGCGCCCGTACCGTCGCCCCGCCCGGGAAGACGTAGCCGCCGTGCCCGCCGATGTGTGCCCAGCGGGCGCCGGTGAGGGTCTTGGACCACGGGTAGGTGGCGGGCTCGACCGTGCCGTCGACCGTGAACGGGGCGCCGCCGGTGGGGCCGAGGTTGCGGTTGTCGACCGTCGTCTCCACGGCCGTACCATCGGTGCACGTGATGCCCGCGCCGAGGCAGACGACCGTGTCGTCCAGGAAGAACCACGACTTCTTCGCCAGCAGCGTGGACTGCAGCCCCTTCAGGTACTGTCCGACGGCGGCCCGCTGCCCGTCCGTCGCGCCGCCCACCCAGTTCACGTCCGGCAGCGAGGCACCCCAGTCCCCGCCCGCCGCGTCCGCCAGCACCTTGTGGGAGACGGTCGTACCAGGCAGCCGGTACGGGTCGACGGTGGGCCAGAAGGCGTCGCTGTACTGGCCGTTCGCGAACGTGCCGCCCCACCAGTAGAGCATTCCCGAACCGGTGTGCCAGCCGCGCAGGTTCTCGCCGTTGCCGGTCTCGTAGTAGGTGATCCGGCGGTTCGCCATGCTCAGCGAGGCCGCCCAGCCCGGCCGGCGGTGCGTTGCGCGCGCCATGCACGGGAACAGCCGGTGCCCGGTCGGCTCCGCGACCGCCGTCACCGACGTGTCGTCCTGAACTCCCTTCAGCCGGGCCAGATGCGGCAGGCTCAGCACCGGGTCGTTCAGCGGCGGACTGTAGTAGTCGCGCTGCATCCAGCCCTTCACCAGGCCGCGCCAGCGCGCGTTCTCCGCCGCGCTCGCGCCCTGCCCGAGCAGGACGATCGAGGCGAGGATCGGATGGCCGCGCAGGTGGTCGTCCTGCTGGATCTGCTCCGGGTCCGACGCCGCGAGCCCCCGGCTGATCGCCCGGCCCGCAACCCCGTCCATCACCAGGCCGTTGTAGAGGAACGGCGCCCAGGCGCGCTCGACCGCGTCGAACACGATCTGCCGGTTCGCGTCCGTCACCGCCCAGCTCGACCCCGCCAGCAGCGCGAACAGCAGACCGAGACCGCCGAGCATCACCGAGCCGTACGACCCGGTGTACGGAACGGTGGTGTGCTGGATGAACGACCCGTCCGCGTAGAGCCCGTCGCCCGAGGTGACGTACGGGAAGACGGGCGAGAGGGCGTCCCTGGCCAGCGCCACCTTGGCCGCGCTCGCGCCGACCACGCCACGCAGCGCCAGCACCCGGCACAGGTCGACCCGGTTGGCGCCCGTGCTGGTCCCGCTGTAGTTCGCCACGGCCGAGTCGGGCACGAAGTGGTCCACCGCGGCCAGGTAGTTCGCGAGCTGCCCCGCCGACAGGGCGTCGTACATCAGCACACACACGTCGAGCAGCGCCTGCGGGGCGCCGATCTGCCAGCTGTACCAGTTGCCGTACCGGGTCTGTCCGGCGTTGTAGACGTCGTCGTGGAGGTGGTCGAGGCCGGTGAGGATCGCGTCCCGCACCCCGGTGTCGCCGGTGAGTCCGGTACCCGGTCGGCAGTAGGCCTGCGCGAGCGTGTTCAGGCGCGTGTAGCTGGTGTTCATGTTGCCCGAGTAGCCGTACGACTCCTGGTCCGAGTCCGGGTCCGGGTCGGCGTACACCAGGTCGGGCCAGAGCGAGCCGCCGGCCGGGGCAATCGTGGAGAGCAGCCCGCTCGCGGTGGTGCCCAGGTCGGCGAGCCGGGACTTGAACGGTTCGGCGGTCGGGGCGAAGCCCTCGCCGAGGATCAGGGTGCGCCATTTTGCGCGCAACGTCGCGAACTCGTCCGATGCGGCGAACGCCCGGGTGCCGAGCCCCAGGGCGACAGCGGTGCCTGCGGAGGCGGTCAGGAAACCGCGGCGTGACCAAGGAGTCGTCATGACGGCGGTTTTTAGCATGCACTCGCTCAAACGCTCAATACTTCTTACCGAGTTGAACGTTTAGAGCGTTTGGGGGAGTGGGGGGCGAGGCTGAACGGGTGCGCCGTTCGCGCCGTATCTCAGCACGGGGACCGCGGATCCCGTACGCACGGGACGGAAGGAGAGCAGGGTGCCGACACCGCCCGACCCTGAACAGCCGCACCCCGGACCGGTCCTGGAACCCATCCGCGTCCTGCGATTGCGCCGCTTCGACGCCCTCGCGGACCTGATGCGCGAGATGTACCCGGAGCCGGAGCCGGAGCCGGAGCCGGATAAGTATGTGGAGCCGGGGGCTTACGAGTCCTTCGAGACAGCCGAGTCCATCGGCACAGCACCCCGAACCGGCGCCACCACGGCCCGGACACCCCCCGAAGCCGAGGACGAGACCGAGGAACTGCCGCCGTTCCCGGCCACTGCGCAGGTCCCACCGAACGGCACCGGCCGCTCTGCCCCCGGGGTCCGCCGCGCCGCCGTCGCCGTGGCCGTCGGCGCGGCCGCACTCGTCGGCTTCGGCTGCGCCCTCCTGCTCCCGAACCGCCAGGAGGCCAGTGCGACCGCGCAGCCCTCCCACGCGGCCACCACCACGGCGCCGGCCGCCACGACCCCGGCCCCGGCCGCTCCCGCCACCACCCCGTCCGCCGACCCCGACGGCGCCGGCACCCTCCGCCAGGGCGACACCGGCCGCGAGGTCGCCGAACTGCAGCAGCGCCTGCTGCGCGTGCCGGACGTCTACCGGGACGGCTCGACCAACGGCACCTACGACACCGTCCTCACCGCGGCCGTGGCCCGCTTCCAGCTCTGGTACGGCATCAGCGGCGACGAGACCGGCGTCTACGGCAACGACACCCGACGCGCACTGGAATCCCGGACGAGCCTGGACGGCAGCGGCTGAGCACCGGGCTCGAACACCGGGTAACGCCCCGGGAAAGCGTCGTGGACGACCGGCCGGCAGGCCTCATCATGGGCGTTCACCCCGCGGCCCGCCGCCGGGCGCACCTCGCACCACGACCGAAGGCCACGCCGATGACCGGCTCCCGCATCCCGGGCCTGCTAGTGCCCCTCGTCTTCCTGCTGGCCCTGGCCGTCGGCGTCTGCTGGTACTGGCGACACCGCAACGACGATTGACCCCCATGCCGCTGTGCGGTCGAGGCGGCGCACCCCGCCGCCGCGCGCGGTCCCTTCAGCGGCCGGTGCCGCGGCCCGCCAGGGCCTCGCTGACCGCGCGGACACTGCGCGCGATGTGCTGGAGCTGCAGCACCTCGGCCGCGTACATCTTGATCGTGTGCTCGATGACCGACTCCGGCAGCCCGAGGACGGGCAGTTCGGCGCGGGCGGTCTGCAGCGCGGTCCGGGCCACCCGGATCTCCTGCTGGACCTGGATCTGCGCGTGCCGGGCGAGCAGGACGGGATGCCGGATCAGCGCGGGGTAGCTGGCGTAGCGCGCCGGGATCAGCTCGCGGAGCCACTTGGCCGCCGAGCGTTCCCAGTCGTAGGTGCCCGGCGTCTTGACCTGGCAGGGCCAGTCGGGGCTGAGGCGCGTAGTGGTGGTCAAGGACATGATCCATCGCTTCCGGTGTGCGGCGTCGTGACGGTGGTCCGACGGTGTGGGGCGGCCCCGGCCTAGGGGATGACCGGGGCCGCCACGGGCGCATCGCAGCGGCGGTGCGCCACCGAACACCCGGATCGCCGACGTGGGTAGGGGACGGCGGCTGAGGGTGTCCGTGCGAGGGCCCCGGGCACGGGGGACCGGCGCGGCGGGAGTGCTTGCGTGCGCATGGGCGGTCCGTCGGCTTTCTCGGGGCGGTGTGCGCGCGGTGAGTCCGCGGGTGCGGAACGTACCCGGGGTGGGCCGGGCTCGATCCGTCTGCAGTATTTATATATGCCGTCGGGTTTGCAAGACGTATGAAAACATTCATGCGGGATATGCGGTGAATGATCCCTGGACGGCGAAAGATCCCCTTGTGACGGGCGGGTGACGGGAAGAGATGCGGGCACGGGTCTCCCGCGGGCGAAAGGTTCAGTCCTTCCGAAAGGTTCAGTCCTTCAGGAAGAACTGCTGCTGGTCCGCCACATGCTCGTACTTCTCCAGGCGGCCCTGGGTGCGCTCCGGATCGGCGTCGGTCATGGCCTGCAGCAGGGCGGCGGCCATCACGCCGGGCGCGGCATAGGAGTCGAAGACCAGGCGGGAGCCGGTGCCCGTGGCGAAGATGACGTCGGCCTCGTCGGCCAGCGGACCCAGCGCCAGGTCGGTGATCAGGGCAACCTTCAGGCCCGCCTCGCGCGCGACCCGCAGCGCGGTCAGCGTCTCCTGCGCGTGCCGGGGCATGGCGAACGCCAGCACCCAGGTGCCGCCGGCCTCGCGCGACTGCAACAGTGCGTCGTAGGCCACGCTGCCGCCGCGCGTCACCAGCCGGACGTCGGGATGGATACGGCGGGCGGCGTAGCCGAAGTACTCGGCCAGCGACACGGAGATACGCAGGCCCAGCACGGTCAGCGGAGTGGAGCGGGACAGCGCGCGGCCGACGCTGATCACCCGGTCGGGGTCGGCGAAGTCGCGGCGCAGGTTCTCCAGGTTCTGGACCTCGGCGTCCACGGCCGCCTGGAGTTCGTTGGCGCGGTCCTCCTCGCCGGGCCCGCCGGCCAGCGTGCTCAGTGCGATCGACTGGAGCTTCTCCCGCAGTGCCGGGTAGCCGCTGAAGCCGACGGCGGCGGCGAAGCGGGTGACGGAGGGCTGGCTGACGCCCACGCGGTCCGCCAGCTCGGTGATCGACAGGAACGCCGCCTCGGTGATGTGCTCGATCAGGTACTGGGCGACCCGGCGCTGCCCAGGGGACAGCCGCGGGCCGTCGAAAAGTTCCCTGAGCTGGGAGGTCGGGGCGGCCTCGGCCTCCGGCACGGTTTTGCCCGAGGTGATCGCTGACGCCTGGGCGCGTGCCTGCTGCGACGCCTGGGCGCGTGCCTGCTGCGGCGAGGGCACCGGCCCGCCTCCTTTGTCTCCCACGACCACTCAACATAGCTCACGGACCGTGGTGACCAGGGGCTGTGACGGGCCGGCAGCCTCACCGCCGATACAGAGTGATCGAATGACCGACTTGATCGATCGGGCGGCTTGAGTCGATCAATTCGGCCAGTTTGCCGCGCGCCTTGGCGGCCGAGGAGTCCGACACCACCAGCAGTCCGTGCACCCGCGCGGGCGGCACCGCGCGCGGATCGGAGGCGTGGATGCCGTAGTACGCGGGCACACCGCTGCCCTTGTAGACCAGCCACACCCGCTCGCCCGGGTACCGCTGCCGGAGCCGGTCGGCGAGCCGGCCCAGGTCCTGGCCCCAGTCGACGTTGGAGTCGTGCAGCAGCCGGTGGGTGTTCGCCGGCCCGCCGAACGCCTCGTTGGAGTACGGCAGGTAGTACGGGAACGTCCCCAGCGAACTCAACCCCACCCCCAGCACCAGCAGCCCCGTCAGCAACCACGACCACCGCCACCGCAGCGCGAGCACACAGGCTCCGGCCACCGCGAGGAACACCGGTACGTACAGCGCGTACCGCGTCCCGAAGTCCCGCGAGCCGGTCATCGCCGCCGCCAGCAGCACCGCCGGCGGCAGCAGCAGATACGGCGCCACGGGCCGCAGCCGTCGTACCGCCACCGCCGTCACGGCACCGGCCGCGCCCAGCGCGAGCAGCCCGAGCGGGGTCTTCACCAGCAGGGCGGCCGGCAGGTAGTACCACAGCGAGCCCGTGTACAGGTGCCCGAACAGATAGCCCTGCCAGGGCTGGTACTCCAGGCCGAACTGCACCCGCATCCCGGCCCGGTACGCCTCCGGCAGCGGCAGCAGGTCCGTCACCCGCCCGCGCAGCCCGTGCACGACCGGCACCGGCTCGGCGGGCACGAACCGCAGCCGCGGATCGACCGCCAGATACAGGGCCCACACCACCGCGACCGCCACCACCGCCACGACCGCCGCACCCGCGAGCGCCAGGAGCACCTTCCGCCGCCGGCCGGCATCGCGCCGGGCGCTCCCCACGGACAGCACCGCGAGGAGCATCACCACAGGAACCGCCGGCAGCGCGCTCATCTTCGTCGCCACGGCCGCCCCGAGCGCCGCCCCGGCGAGCGGCACATACACGCGCGGCCGGTGCCGCGCCCGCCACACCAGCCAGGCCGATGTGAGCACGAAACCGGTCGCCGGCACGTCCAGCGTGGCCAGCGAGCCGTGCGCGATCACGTCCGGCGAGAAGGTGTACAGCGCCAGCGCCGCCAGACCGCCCGCCACACCCGCCGACTCCCGCGCGAACGCGAACACCACCAGCCCGAACAGCAGGGTCAGCACGATCACCGGCAGCCGCGCCCACAGCATCAGCCGCCAGGGATCGTTGCCCGACTCGTACAGCAGATGCCGGCCCACATCGCCCTGGACGCCGATGGACGACGGCGGGATGCCGGTGAACGACGGGTCGTAGTGCGGGTCGGCCACCGCCACGCCTGCGGCGATCAGCAGTTTGCCGAGCGGCGGATGCTCGGGGTTGTAGCGCACCCTGTGCGCACGCAGGTAGTCGGTGGCCGTGGCCACGTACACGGGTTCGTCGATCGTCGGCGTCTGCCGGATGGCCGTGGTGACCATCACGGCGGCCATCTGGGCCAGCAACAGCGCCACCAGGAGCGGCACCGCCCACCGCCGCCGGACCACCGCCCACCGCAGGCGGCGCAGGCCCGCGTGCGGCCGGCCGGGCGCGGTTGCCGACACGGGGCGTGCGGATCCGAGGCCGGGGACCTCGGGGGCGAGGACCACCGCCGGGGTCGCCTGGTCCGCCTCGGGTACCAGGGCCTCCCGGGTCGCCTGGTTCGCCTCGGGTGCCAGGACCGTACGGGTCACCTGTTCCGCCCCGGGTGCCAGGACCGTCCGGGGCACCTGGTCCGCCCCGTCAGCACGGCCCGCCCCGTCGGCCCAGTCCGCAGGGACCGTCTGCTGTTCGTGCGCCATCATCCGCCCTGCGGTGAGGTCGGCCGGGTGGGGGCGGGTGCGGTCCCGGGCAGCACCACGGCCCCGCTCTCGCACCCGCTCCCGCCCCGGAGGCGTCACCGCTTCAGGAGTCGTACCGACAGACCTTCCGCCGTATACACCGGTACGGCCCGCAGCGCGTCGGAGTTCAGCTTCACCTGGTCGAACTGGCCGCGCAGTGCCCGGGCGCCCATGACGCGTACGGTCGTCCCGGCGGCCGGAGGGTTGTCGGCGTCGAGGCGCAGCGACAGCACGCTGCCCCGGCCCAGCAGGGCCCGCCCGGGCAGCGACAGCCCCGCCCGGCGCTCCCCGCGGAGCGTGACCTCCAGGGTCGCGCCCGCCTCCTGGACGTACGTGCCCTGCACGCGCGCCAGGCGGTCCGTGCGCAGCGTGCCGCCCAGCATCTGCACGTCACCGCGCCCGAGGGCGAAGGTGGAACCGACGACGAGCACGCCGTCCTCCACCACGGTCCCGCCCTCGTAGGTGTTCCGGCCGGTCAGCGTCAGCGTGCCGGTGCCCCGCTTGGCGAGACCGCCGCAGCCGTGGATGTCGTTGCGCCAGCTGTCGGCCGCCGAGAAGCCGCCGGCGGCCGCGTCCATCGTGACCGTGACATCGCGGTCGAAGGCGCCGTACCCGTCCGCCGCGGCGAACAGATTCAGCCGCCCCCACTGCTCGAACCCGTCGAGCAGCACGTACCCGGAGGGCAGCCCGGTCGTGCGGAGCACCTCGCGCCGCTGATCGGCGTCCAGGTACGGCAGCCGCGTCTCCAGCAGCACCTCGGCGCCCTTCGGCACGGTGAACGCCGTGTCGCGGCCGTGCCGGGTCAGCACGTACGTCAACCGGGGGCGCACCGCGCGGGCGTTGGCGTCGCGGTCGCCGTACGGGTCGGTGTCGGTGCCGGCCGCGTGCGCGTAGGCGTACAGCGTGTCCGCCGTCGTGCCGGTCTGCGCCGTGAAGTAGGAGAGTGCCTGGGCGCGCGCCGCCGCCTTGACGCTGGCGTTCGCCGGGTCGGTGAGGGTGGCCGCGGCGAGCGCGGTCGCCATGATCCGGCCGCCGATGACGTCGACGGTGTGGTGCATGCCCGCCACGATCCGGGTGTGGCTCAGCTCGAAGGCACGCGTCACCAACTCCTGGAAACGCTCGGGCACCGCGTACGCGTAGGCCAGCGCCGCCAGATGGAAGGCGTTGGTGTGACCGCTGGGGAAGCCGCCGTCGTCGGTCGGGGAGGTGCCGCGCTGGCGCAGCAGCTGCGGGGCGACGACCACGTCGGACTCGTACACCGGGTAGCCGAACGCGTCCGTCGTCCCGGTGTCGACCACCTCGCTGTCCTCGTTCATGCGCCACGGACGCGGGTACTGGTAGGCGTACTTGGAGGGATTGCCGGAGGCGTACGGGCCGCGCACGGTGTCGACGAGTTCGGCGACCTTGCCCAGTGCGGAGTCGTGGGAGCCCGCGCCGAGGGCCGAGCCGGCCGGGGCGGTCGCGGGGACGGCGTCGCTGACGGTGGTCGCCGGGGTGCCGTCGGGCGCGGCGGTGATCGAGGTGACCGCCTTGGCGCCTGCCTTGTACAGGTCGGCCAGCGGACCGAGGCCGGCGATCATCGCGTAGCTCTGGTGCTGGCGGTCGTAGACGAACGCCTCCTTCGCCTGCGCGTCCGTGCGCTCGGTGGTGATCCGGGCGCAGTAGCGCAGGTTGGCGCGCAGCACCTCGGGGCGCAGCGGGGTGCCGGTGTTCCAGGCGGAGCCGGTCTTCCAAAACTGGGCGAAGCCGCCGAGGATCCGGACCACCGCGTTGGTCTCGGGCGTGAGATGGGCGAGGACGTTGGTCTTGTAGTCGTCCACGAACGCGGCGGCTGCGGTCGCGGCCTTCGCGTCAGCGGCGGACAGCCACGCGGCGAAGGTCGGGGCGGCGAGCACGCCCGCCGACACGCCCAGCGAGGTCGTGAGGAAGCCGCGCCGGTTCAGGGCGGATCCACGGGCCGGCGAGGAGGAGCGGTGCCCGGCGGGTGACGGCATGCGTGTGCCTCTCTTGAGTTCTTGTGCGATCCCGTGGGAAGAAGTTGAACGAGTGAATATCTAGGGCGGGTTCGTGTCCTGCCGGGGCGTGCACGGCGACGTGATCGTGTGGGGAAGGTGAACGCGGGGGTGAATCCCACAGGATCGAACGCGGTGGCTTTCCCCCGCCCCTCTCACAGCAGCGAACGTGCCAACGCCACCGCCCCGTTGACGGGCGGCACCCGCAGCCGCTGCGGCCGGGCCCCGGGCAGGGACTCGGCCAGCGCGGCGGCGAAGGCGTCGTAGAGCAGCGGCTGGGCGAGGACGGTGCCGCCCGCGACCACCACGTCGTCCACGGCCACGCCCCGATGGGCGAGCCGGACGACGAGCGCGGCGAGGGAGCGGCCCCCGGCGGCTATCACCTCGCGGGCGAGCCGGGAACCCGCCTCGGCGGCCGCGAAGAGCACCGGGGCATGCCGGCCCCACTCGGCTGAGACGTCCGTGGCGCTCTCCAACGCGGCGCCGAGCGCGGGCACTTCGGGTACACCGAACGCGTCGAGGAGTCCCGCGGCCAGTGCGTCGGGCGCCTCGCCGCGGTCGTGGGCGGCCCAGCAGGCGCGCGCGGCCTCCCGGACGAGCCCGGCGGCGCCGCCCTCGTCGCCGAGGACCGCGCCCCAGCCGCCGGCCTGCACCGGCGTGCCATCGCCCGCGCGGCCCACGGCGACCGAGCCGGTGCCCGCGACCAGGCCGACCCCTTTCTCCAACCCGGCGGCGGGTACGAGGAGTTCGGCATCGCCCACGACCAGTGCGGGCGCGTCCAGGTGGTCGCCCAGGGCGGCCCGGATCGCGGCGCACTGGCGCGGGGTCTCGCAGGCGTGCCCGCCGACGGCGAGGGCGGCCGGTCTGAATCCGGTCCGCAGACCGTCGTCGAGCAGCGCGGCCGGCCAGGCCGCGGCGGCGGCCGGGGCGTGCGGCCGCCAGCCGCTGCTGCTGCGGACGCGGTCGGCGACCCATTCGCCCCCGGCCGGCGCCCGGAGACGGGTCTTGGTGCCGCCCACGTCGATCCCCACCACGAGGGGGTACGAAGGGGGAGTGTCGTGCACAGATCCTCTCTCGGCGTCCTCGGTGACGGCGGGCGGACCGTGCCTGGCTGAACGGCTGTACCGAAGGGTCGGGAAGCCCCGGGACGGGCTTCGGCGGCGGGCCACGGCAGGCGGGTACCGTGAGTTCGTTAGGAAATTAACTAACGAAGTAGAGTGCGTCAAGAGGCACGGACCAGCGGTGCACGCACCACCGATGCCTCCCGCCCACCCATGGCCGCCCGAACCCGGGGGAGAGCATGAACCTGAGCGAGAGCGCCCGCGCGGTGTTCGCCGTCCTGGCCGCGGCCGGCTCCGCCACCCGCCCCAGGCTCGCGGCCGACGCGGGCCTGTCCAAGCCGACGGTGTCCGGCGCCGTGGCCGAGCTGGAGGCCGCGGGGCTCGCCGCACACTCCGGCACGGCCTCCAGCGGCACCGGCCGCACCGCCGCCGTCTACCGGCTCGGGCCGGCCGCCGGGTCCGTGCTGGCCGTGGATCTCGGCCCCTATCACACGCGGGTGCGCGGCTGCGCCCTCGACGGCACCCTGCTCGCCGAAGCCACCACCTCCCGGGCCGAGGCCGCAGACGCCGTACGCACGACCCTGTGCGCGCTGCCCGCCGACGCCCCGCTGCGCACCATCGTCGTCGCCGTCGGCGACGTCACCGCGCCGGACCGGGACGGCACCGGCATGCGCCCCGCGACCGACAAGGCCGGCCCCGCTTTCGACGCCATGGCCGTCGCGCTGCCGCCCGGTGTTCCCGTCCACCTCGAGAACAACGTGAACTGCGCAGCGCTCGCCGAGCTGCACGAGGGCGCCGCCCACGGCCGCCGCACGTTCTGCTATCTGCGGATCGGGGTGGGCATCGGCCTCGGCATCGTCATCGACGGCCGGGTGCTGCGCGGCGCGAACGGCGCCGCCGGTGAACTGGCCCGGCTGCCCTACCCCTGGGACGAGAGCCGCGAGCCGCGCCGCGAGGCCCTGGAGGAGTACGTCGGCGCCCGCTCCCTCCTGACGCGAGCCGCCGCGGCCTGGCGGGACGCCGACGGCCCCTGCCCCACCACCACCGAGCAGCTCTTCGCCCTCGCCGGGGAGGGCCGGGCGACGGCACGCGCCGTCGTCGCGCGTCATGCCGCCGACGTGGGCCGGCTGGCCGCCGCCGTGGCCGCCGTGCTCGACCCGGGGCTGATCGTGCTGGGCGGCAGCACCGGCGCGGACCCGCAGCTCCTGCCCGGTGTGCGGGCGGAACTGGAGCGGCTGAGCTGGCCCACCGAGGTGGTCAGCAGCACGGTCGGGGAGCTCGGCACCGTCACCGGCGCCGCCCGGCTCGCGGTCGCCCGGGGAGTCCGAACCGTGACCGAGGCCGAACGGGCGAAGGATTGACGGCCTCGGACTCGGTCTGCCAATGTCCGGACAAGCGCTTTCTAAGTCGGGCGGGACACCGACTCGGGGTGTGCGTCCCGGCCGTACGCGAGGTACGGCCGCCGTGCGAGGGCGTGCTCGCATGGAAAACGGCCGTCAGGGCCGGGGACCTCACCCGTCGGGGCCGCGCGGCCGGGCGAGGCCGCGTCACCGGAAAAGCGATTCCAACCCCCAGGCACCCGAGCCGAGTTGACCGGCTCCGGGATCCGTCACGCACCTTCAGGGAGGACCCGGTGGGTCACCAGATCTCGCGCAGAACCCTCTTCCGCACCGCGAGCGGGCTGGCCGTCGCCGGCGCGCTCGGCTCCTCGCTCGCCGCCTGTGCGGGCGGCACCGGCGCGGGCAGCGACAGCGGCAAGCTGACCATGACCTGGTGGGGCAGCGACGACCGGCACGCCGCCTACAAGAAGGCCCTCGCGTCCTTCCGGAAGAACAACCCGAAGATCGAGATCGAGACCCGATACCAGGGCTACGACGGCTACTTCGACAAGTTCAACACCCAGGTCGCCGGCGGCAGCGCCCCCGACCTGCTCCAGATGGACACCGCGCTCGTCGCCCAGTACGCCCGCAAGGGCATCCTCGCCCCGCTCGACTCCTACGTCGGCAAGTCCCTGGACCTGACCGGCTTCTCCAGGACGCTCCTCGCCGCCGGCACCGTCGACGGCAAGCTGTACGGCGTCCCGTCCGGCATCGGCGTCAACCAGCTCACCGTCAACCGCTCCGCCTTGGAGAAGCTCGGCCTGAAGCTGCCCGACCGCGAGTGGACCTGGAACGACCTGAAGAAGATCGCCACCGACGTCTACAAGAAGAGCGGCGGCAAGCAGTACGGCGTCGACGACGGCGGCGGCTCCACCCTCCAGTGCTTCGAGATCTTCGCCCGCGAGAAGGGCCAGCAGTTCTTCTCCGACGACGGCACGAAGCTCGGCTTCACCGCCGACACCCTGCAGGAGTGGTGGGAGTTCTGGGCCGGGATGCGGGGGGACCACGCCTCCCCGCCGCCCGCCGTCACCTCGGCCGCGCACAACGACCTCACCAAGAACGCGGTCGTCATCGGCAAGGCCTTGTTCACCTTCGACTCCGGCGTCTACGGCGCCGGCGGCTCGATCACCGACGCCCAGCTGGACTTCCTGCCCACCCCGCAGGGCGACTGGACCGGCGCCCGCGAGGGCAACTTCGTCAACGGCGGCGTGCTGCTGAGCGCCACGAAGTCCAGCAAGCGGGTCGCCGACTCGGTCAAGATCATGGACTTCTTCGCCCAGGACGCCACCGCCATCAAGGACATGCAGCTGCTGCGCGGCATCCCGCCGACCGAGAAGGCCCGTTCGCTGATCTCCGCCGGGCTGACCGAGACCGACAAGCTGAACATGGCGAACGCCGACTACATCGCCCAGCGGGTCTCCAAGGCCACGGGCGCGCTGCCCGCGCCGGTGCCCCCGCCCAAGGGCGCGGACCAGATCTGGGACCTGCTGTTCCAGTCCAACCTGGCGATCGCCTTCGGAAGGAAGTCCGTCAAGGCGCAGCTGAGCGAGTTCTTCGACCAGGCGCAGTCCGCCCTCGCGGGCTGAGGGCCCGCAGCAGCACCGTCAGGCACCGGGAGAGGGCCAGGGAGACGATGAGCATGACCACCGCCAGGACCGACGAGGCCGCGGGGCGGGCGCCGGCCGCCCCGGCGACCCCCGCGGACCAGCGCGAGCGCGAACGGATGCGCCGCCGCGCCGCCAGACGGCGCGGCGGGGGATGGTGGCCGTACCTCTTCCTGGCCCCCTGGTTCGCGGGCCTGTTCGGCCTGACGATCTACCCGATGCTGGACTCGCTGTACCTGTCCTTCACGGACTTCGACCTGCTGTCGCCCGCGCGGTGGGTCGGCACCGAGAACTACACGCACATGGTCACCGACGACCCGGTCTTCTGGGACTCGGTGCACGCGACCCTCCTGTACGTGGTCGTCTCCGTCCCGCTGAAACTCGCGCTCGCGCTCGGCGTGGCGATGCTGCTCGACCGGGACCTGAAGGGCATCGGCCTGTACCGGGCCGCCTTCTATCTGCCCTCGCTGCTGGGCGGAGCCGTGGCCATCGCCATCGTGTGGCGCCAGGTCTTCGGCGGCGACGGCCTGTTCAACGACTTCCTCGGCTGGTTCGGCATCAAGGGCCAGGACTGGATCTCCAGCCCCGACACCGCGCTCTACACGCTCATCCTGCTGGCCGTCTGGCAGTTCGGCACGCCGATGGTCATCTTCCTCGCCGGTCTCAAGCAACTGCCGAAGGACGTGTACGAGGCGGCCGCGATCGACGGCGCCCGGCCCGTCACCCGGTTCTTCCGGATCACCCTTCCGCTGCTCACGCCGATCGTGTTCTTCAACGTGGTCCTGCAGATCATCGACGCGTTCAAGACGTTCACCCCCGCCTTCGTGGTCAGCAACGGCACGGGCGGACCGCTCAATTCGACCATGTTGTACTCCCTGTACCTGTACAAGAAGGGCTTCACCGACCTGCAGATGGGGTACGCCTCGGCGCTGGCCTGGGTGCTGTTCCTGGTCATCGCCGGCTTCACGGCGGTCAACTTCATCGCCAGCCGCTACTGGGTCCACTACGACGACTGAGCGAGGAGCCCACCGCCCATGTCCGCCCTCACCCCGAACGCATCGCCGCTGAACAGGCTCCGCTCGCTCACCGGCCCCCGCCGCATCTTCGTCCACACGCTGCTCATCGGCGTGGCGATCGTCATGCTGTACCCGCTGCTGTGGATGCTCAGCAGCTCGCTCAAGCCCGACACCGAGATCTTCACCCACCCCGGGCTGATCCCGGACAAGCTCCAGCCGGAGAACTACTCCGAGGGCTGGAGCGGCTCCGGCAACTCCTTCTCGCTCTACATCACCAATTCGCTGATCGTCACGATCGGCGCGGTGATCGGGAACGTCATCTCCTGCTCGCTGGCCGCCTACGCCTTCGCGCGCTTCGAGTTCCGCGGCAAGAAGATCTGGTTCGGCCTGATGCTCGGCACGCTGATGCTGCCCACGCAGGCCGTCCTGATCCCGCAGTACACGATCTTCTACAACCTGACGTGGATCAACACGTTCCTGCCGCTGATCGTGCCGAAGTTCCTCGCGGTGGACGCCTTCTTCGTCTTCCTGATGGTCCAGTTCATCCGCTCCATCCCGCGCGAGCTGGACCAGGCGGCCATGATGGACGGCGCCAACCCCCTGCAGATCTACTGGAAGATCATCCTGCCGCTGATGAAGCCGGCCCTGATCACCACCACGATCTTCACCTTCATCTGGACGTACGACGACTTCCTGCACCAGCTCGTCTACCTCCAGCGCAACGACCGCTTCACCGTGCCCCTCGGACTGACCCTGTTCCTGGACCAGACCAGCGGCTCCTCCTACGGCGCTATGTTCGCCATGTCGACACTCGCGCTCGCCCCGACACTCATCTGCTTCCTCGTCTTCCAGAAGAGGCTGGTGGAAGGCATGGCGACCTCCGGCATGAAGGGCTGACCACCCGTGCATCTCCCTCACCAGCGCGGCCCGCTGCACGATCTCCCGGACACCGAGCAGGCGTACGACGCCGTCCTCGCCGACGTCACCGAGCAGGCCCTGGCCCGCCTCACGTCCGAGGGCAGCCTGGAACACCCCGACGCCGGCGACGACATCGGCGACACCTCCCTCGGCATCACCTCCCTGCTCGCCCTCGCCTGGCAGCGCGGCAGGGACCCCCGGCTGCCGGAGGCGGTGCGCCGCAGCCTCGCGTTCCACCTGCGCGAGCGCGTCCACACCGGGGACAACCCCGGCTACCCGAACCTCCGCACCACCGACTCCGGCCTGCCGTACGCCCGTTACGTGCTGGAGACGGGCGCCCACCCCATCGGCGACTGGCCGAGCACGGTATGGGCACTGCTGCAGGCGGTCAACGTCCTCGACGCGGCCGACGGCCTCCTGGACGATGCCCAGCGCACCGCGCTCACCGAACTGGCCCACGGCTACTGGCAGTGGCTGACCGAGGCGACCTTCTTCAACCCGCAGGAGGCGGGCAACCAGGCCATCGGCTGCGTGGTCGGCGGTCTGATGCTGGCCCGCCATCTCCCCGACGGCGAGGGCCAGTTGGTCCGCTCCCATGCGCTCGCCCTGTACCTCGAGGAGATCCGCGCCCACCGGGTCCGCGACCGGGGCGCCCTGCTGCCGCCCGAGCACGGCGGCGCGTACGACAACAACTACGGCCCGATCTCCCTGTCCTTCCTCGCCCAGGCCCACCGGGTCAGCGGCCAGGAGGTGTTCGCCGCGGACGGCGACGCGCTCGCCCGGTACATCGACGCCCGCCTGACGAGCGGCGGCTTCGACATCGGCGGCCCCCGCTACAGCGAACAGCACTCCGGGTTCGAGTCCGTCCTGGGCCTGCGCTACTTCAGTGCCCGCATCGGCGCCGACCTCGGCCGCTACCGCGGCGACACCCGCTGGGGCCGGCATGCGGTCCAGCGGGACGGCCGGATCGACGGGCACTTCGCGTTCATGGTGGTCTGGCAGATCCAGGACACCACCCGCTGGTACCGCACCCCGTCGCAAGTCCCCGCCCGCCACCAGCTGCGCTCCGGCACGGTCTCGGTCGCCTTCGACAGCCGCATGACCCCGTCGCTGATCGAGGCGGCGGGCACCTACTACCTGCCGGCGGCCGTACGCCGCCAGCACGGGTTCGGACCGGTGGCGGACGGATTCCTGCTGTGCCGTCCCATGGGCCGGGTGCGCGTCCGGGACGTCCGCACCGACGGGCTCGCCGCGAAGCTGGTCACCAAGCCGGTCGTCGGCCGCGACCACGTGCTGCGCCATGTGCGGTCGTTGTACGTCACCGACGGCACGCGCCTGTGGGTGACGGTCGCCGTGGAGCGGCTCGACGGGGCGCCCTACCTGCTGTCCGGGCTGCCGTACGCCGCCGACGACGGCGACCGGGTGTGCCGCGTCGCCGAGGGCGAGGCCGTCTCCGCGGGCGAACTGCGCCTCACCCATCCCGCCGACACGGGCCCGGACCACTTCGACGCCCGCGCCGAACTCACCCAGGAACAGGCGGCGTTCGCGCTCGCGGCCGACCCGCGCGGCTACGGCAATCCCGACGAGGGCTGGCGCCACCTGGTCAGCTCCACCGCGCTCGAGGCCGACCCGGCGCCGGGCGCCCCCGAGGGGCTGCACGTGTTCGCCGTACGGTACGGGCCGGGCGGGTCCTTCGCGCCCGTCTTCGAGAGCGGTGGGCAGGGGCTGACGGTGCGCACCGAGGCGTTCACCGCCGTGCTCGGGGATCCGGCGGGCGATGCCGCGGGCGAACCCGCTCTCACGCTGAGCGTCTGAGCGAGGGCAGCGCGCCGGGCGGTACCACCAGGTCCGCCCGGCCCCGCGTCGTGGCGATCAGGCCGGCGTTGCGCTGGTCCGTCCCCCGCACCCAGGCCACGGCCGCGCCGTGGTCCTTGCCGAACTCCACGTGCCGCGCCACAAGGCGCCGGATCCGCTCCGTCTCGTCGATCTCGCAGAACCACACCTCGTCCAGGCACGGCCGCACCCGCGCCCACGAACCGTCGAGCAACAGGTAGTTGCCCTCGGTCACCACCAGCCGCGCCGTCGGCGGCACCGGGATCGCCCCCGCGAGCGGCTGTTCCAGCACCCGCTCGAAGCCGGGCGCGTACACCACCTCGTCGGTGTCCTCGCGCAGCCGCCGCAGCAGGGCCGCGTACCCGGCCGGGTCGAAGGTGTCCGGCGCGCCCTTGCGGTCCCGGCGGCCCAGCCGGTCCAGTTCGACGTCGGCGAGATGGAAGCCGTCCATCGGGACGTGGGCCACCCAGGGCGGCCCGTCGGCGTTCAGGGCGGCGACGAGGTGCTCGGCCAGCGTCGTCTTGCCCGCGCCCGGGCCGCCCGCGATCCCGAGCAGGGCGCGCCGCCCGCCCCCGATCAGGGCGCGGGCTCGGGCGAGGAGGTCGTCGAAGGTCAGCGGCACACGACAGAGTCTGTCACCAGGGACCCGGCGGCGGGATCCGGGCCGCAAGGTTCGAAAGTATGGCTCATGTGGCGCCCGCCACCCACTGACACCGCGCCCCATGGGGAACAGTGCTGGGTATGACTCAGCTCGGTCTGCCCGACACCATCCAGGCGTGTCTCTTCGACCTCGACGGGGTCGTCACCAAGACGGCCGTCGTGCACGCGGCCGCCTGGAAGGAGACGTTCGACGCGTTCCTGCGCGAGTACGAGGGCCCGCAGGCGCGGCCGTTCGACGAGATCGCCGACTACGACGAGTACGTCGACGGACGCCCGCGCGCCGACGGGGTCCGTTCCTTCCTCGCCTCGCGCGGCATCCACCTGCCCGAGGGCGCCCCCGACGACCCGCCGGACGCCCGGACCGTACACGGCCTGGGCAACCGTAAGAACAACCTGCTGCTGGAGCGGATCCGCACCGGCGGTGTGGAGGCCTACGAGGGCACCCTGCGCTATCTGGAGGCCGTGCGCGCCGAGGGGCTGCGCACCGCGATCGTCTCCTCCAGCGCCAACTGCCGGGACGTGCTGCGGGCCGTCGGCGCCGAGCACTTCTTCGACGTCCGCATCGACGGCGTCGTCGCCGCCGAGCGGAACCTGCCGGGCAAGCCGCACCCCGACACGTTCCTGGCCGCGGCCCGGGAGCTGGGCGTCGAGCCGGAGCGGGCGGCCGTCTTCGAGGACGCGCTGGCCGGCATGGACGCGGGCCGTGCGGGCGGCTTCGGATACGTCGTCGGCGTCGACCGGGTCGGGCAGACCGACGCGCTGTACGCACACGGCGCGAGCATCGTCGTCAAGGACCTCGCCGAGCTGGGAGGCAAGCGGTGATCACCCACCGGTCGTACACGGTCGAGCCGTGGGCCGTGCGCGAGACGGACCTGAACCTCGACGTCCTCGCCCAGAGCGAGTCGGTGTTCGCGCTGTCCAACGGCCATGTCGGCTGGCGCGGCAACCTGGACGAGGGCGAACCGCACGGCCTGCCCGGCAGCTACCTCAACGGCGTCCACGAGGTCCACCCGCTGCCGTACGCGGAGGCCGGCTACGGCTACCCGGAGTCCGGGCAGACGGTCATCAACGTCACCAACGGCAAGATCCTCAGGCTCCTGGTGGACGACGAGCCGTTCGACCTGCGCTACGGCCGGCTCGTCGCCCACGAGCGCGTCCTGGACCTGCGCCGCGGTGTACTGGAGCGGACCTGCGAGTGGACCTCCCCGGCCGGGTCCACGGTCCGGGTGCGCTCCATCCGGCTGGTGTCGCTGACCCAGCGGGCGGTGGCCGCGGTGGCGTACGAGGTGGAGGCCGTCGGCAGCCGCAGCCGGGTGGTGATCCAGTCGGAGCTGGTCGCCAACGAGCAGCTGCCCGGGTCGAACGGCGACCCGCGTGCGGCGATGGCGCTGCAGTCGCCGCTGGAGCAGGAGGACGACTTCGCCTCCGGGAACCGGCTGCGGCTGGTGCACCGCACCCGGCGCAGCGGCCTGCGGGTCGCCGTGGCCGCCGACCACGTGGTCACCGGACCCGAGCGCACCACGGCCCGCAGCGAGAGCGGCACCGACGTGGCCCGCCTCACCGTCACCTCCGTCCTGGAGCCGGGCCAGAGGCTGCGGGTGGAGAAGCTGGTCGCCCACGGCTGGTCCGGCACCCGCTCGCTGCCCGCGATGGCCGACCAGGTGGACGCTGCCCTCGCGGCCGCCGCGCACGACGGCTGGCAGGGCCTGCTGGACGAGCAGCGGGCCCATCTGGACGACTTCTGGGCCCGCGCGGACGTCGAGGTCGACGGCGACGAGGAGATCCAGCAGGCCGTACGGTTCGCCCTCTTCCACGTCCTGCAGGCCGGGGTCCGCGCCGAGCAGCGGGCGATACCCGCCAAGGGCCTGACCGGCTCCGGGTACGACGGGCACGCCTTCTGGGACACCGAGATGTTCGTGCTGCCCGTCCTCACCCACACCGCCCCCGAGGCCGTCGCCGAGGCCCTGCGCTGGCGGTACAACACGCTGGACGAGGCACGCGAGCGCGCGACCCAGCTGGGGCTCGGCGGAGCCGCCTTTCCCTGGCGGACCATCCAGGGCGCGGAGGGCTCGGCGTACTGGCCGGCCGGCACCGCGGCCTTCCACGTGAACGCCGACATAGCCGACGCGGTCGTCCGCTACGTGGAGGCCACCGGCGACGCCGCCTTCGAGCGGGAGGCGGGCATCGAGCTGCTGGTGGAGACCGCCCGCCTGTGGCGCTCGCTCGGCCACCACGACCACCACGGCGTCTTCCACATCGACGGCGTCACCGGCCCCGACGAGTACAGCGCGATCGCCGACGACAACACCTACACCAACCTGATGGCCCGCCAGAACCTGCTCGCCGCCGCCGACGCCGTCGAACGGCACCCGCGCCACGCGGAGCGGCTCGGCGTGGACGCGGAGGAGAGCGCGGCCTGGCGGGACGCCGCCGAGGCCGTGCACATCCCGTACAACGACGAGCTCGGCGTGCACGAGCAGCACGCCGGATTCACCCGCTACCAGCGCTGGGACTTCGCCGGCACCAGCCCCGGCCAGTACCCGCTGCTGCTGAACTTCCCCTACTTCGACCTGTACCGCAAACAGGTCGTCAAGCAGGCCGACCTGGTGCTCGCCATGTACACGTGCGGCGCCCACTTCGACGACGAGCAGGTCGCCCGGAACTTCGCCTACTACGAGCCGCTGACCGTGCGCGACTCCTCCCTGTCCGCCTGCTGCCAGGCCGTCGTCGCCGCCCAGGCGGGCCATCTCGCCCTCGCCTACGCCTACACGGCCGAGGCGGCCCTGATGGACCTGCAGGACCTGGAGCACAACACCCGGGACGGGCTGCACATCGCCTCGCTGGCCGGGACCTGGATGGCGCTGGTGGCCGGCTTCGGCGGCCTGCGACGCGACGGCGAGGGGCTGCGCTTCGCCCCGCGCCTGCCGGAGCGGCTGCGCCGCCTGGCCTTCAGCCTCCAGTTCCGCGGCCGCCGCCTCAGGGTGGAGATCGGCGCGGACAAGGCGACGTACACGCTGCTGGCCGGGCCGCCGCTCACGCTGCACCACCACGGGGAGGCGCTGCGGGTGAGCACCGACGAGCCCGCCGTCCGCTCCGTGCCGCCGGTCGTCCCGCGCCCGGCTCCCGAGCAGCCCGTGCACCGCGCGCCGAACAGCGGCTGAGCGTCAGAGCCTGTGTCATATCCCCGGCCGGGCGCGCGACGCCTGGCACGCACTCCCCCACTGCCTTAAGGGCGTGGGGGGACCCCCAGCCGCGTTGCCGAACCACCCACGTGGCTCCTCCCCCACGCTCGGCTTCGCTCGCGCGGGGGCACCCCCATCGAGGGCGCTTCGACGCCTTGCGATCGCACGCACCAGACGCCGCGCGCTGATCCGACCGGAGATATGACACAGGCTCTCAGGCCAGCACCCCGGACAGCAGACCGAGCAGGTCGCCCGTCGCATCCGCGGCGAGCAGGGCCGGCAGGGCGCCCAGGGCGAGGACGGCCACCGCGACGGACCACAGGCGCGGGGGCGGGCTCGTCTGGAGCGCCGCGATCCGGCGGGTGACCGCACGGTCGGCGAAGTGCAGGGTGCACACCGGGCGAGCCCGGCCGGCGGTGAGCGCGGCCCGGGCCAGGGCGCGGGCGGTGGCCCGCCGGTCTCCGACGGCGGCCGCCGCCTGCTCGTCCGCCCAGCGTTCCACCAGGAAGACGACGGCCGAACGGACCGGTGTGAGCAGCGGGTTGGCCGCAGCGGCGAGCGTGGCCGCCGTCACCAGCAGCCCGTGCCGGTGCGCCAGGTGCGCGCGCTCGTGGGCGAGCAGCACCCGCCGCTCCTCCGCGCGCAGCGCGCTCAGCATCGCGGAGGTCACGAGGATCCGGCCCGGCCGGCCGGGGATCGCGAACGCCTGCGGCACCTCGGAGGCTGCGACGATCAACTCCGTGTCCGCAGGCTGCCCCGCGCACAGTCGTTTCAGCGCCCGCCGGGTGCAGCGCTCGGCGCGCACCGCCCGGTGCACCCGCCACACGACGACGGCCAGCGCCACGGCGGCGGCGACGCCGATCGCCTCCGGCACCGGATCCACCAGCCGGCGCCCGTCCTCGCGGGCCTCCCGGACCACCGGCGGCGCGTCCCCGAGCAGCGCGGCCGTCAACAGCACCAGCGACCAGGTCGTGGCGGCAGCGGTCAGCACGGCCGCCGACATCAGCACGCGGGCGGCCAGCGCCGGGGCCACCCGGCCGCCGATCACCGGGGCGACGACGGACAGCAGCAGCGACAGCAGCAGCGGGGTGTACACGTCGAACCTCATGCGCCGCCTCCGGCGAGCAACTCGCGCAGGGCCCGCTCCTCCTCGGGGCTGAGGCCGGTCACGAACTGCTGGAGTGCGGCGATCGGGTCGGGGCCGCGGTCCAGGGCCTCGTGCATGGCCTCGGCGGTCAGCTCCGCCGCGTTCTTCGCCGGACGGTACGCGCCGCGCCGTCCGTCGGCGTCCCGCAGCACCAGCCCTTTGTCGTACAGGCGTTTGAGGATGGTGTGCACGGTGTTGTAGGCGAGCCCGCCGCCGATCTCGGCCTGGATCTCCGCCGGGGTCAGCGGCCGCTCCGTGGCCCAGAGGGCCGCCAGCACCTCGCTCTCCAGCTCCCCGGCGCTGCGCCGCTCCGCCCTGCCGCGGGACCCTGTGCCAGCCATGCCCCAACCTTACAGCGCGTAGGGCCGTGGGCCGGATGGCCCTGTCTGCCCGGCACGGAGCGGTGAACTGCGCTAGTTTGTCCGTGTTTTGCCCGACTCTCGACCTCGGTCCTACAGGCTGTAGGGTGACGAGCAGCCCTACAAGCTGTAGGGGAAGAGGGGTGGTCATGGTCGGCAACGCGCACGCCACCGCCGGCGCAGCCCGGCACGCGCACACGCGCCGCGCGCCCGTCGGCACCGGGCGGACCCGCGCCATCTGGCCGCTCGCGGCCGTCGCGGCCGCCTTCACCCTGGCCCAACTGCTCCTGGTCCGGCCCGGCATGGGCCTCGGCTGGGACGAGACCGTGTACGTCAGCCAGGTCAGCGGACACGCACCCGCGGCCTTCTTCAGCGCACCCCGCGCCCGGGGCGTCTCCCTGCTCGTCGCACCCGTCGCCGCCTGGTCCTCGTCGACGGCGCTGCTGCGGGTCTACCTCGCCCTGCTCTCCGGCCTCGCCCTCTTCCTGGCCCTGCGCGCCTGGCGCGGCCTGTTCCCCGTCCGCGTACTCGCACTCGCCGGAGCCCTGTTCGCCTCCCTGTGGGTGACCCTGTTCTACGGCCCCCAGGCCATGCCCAACTACTGGGTGGCCGTGGGCGCCCTGGCCGCCGTGGCCTGCTTCCTGCGCGCCCGCGCCGACCGCTCGGACCGGGCCGCGCTGTGGGGCCTGGCAGCGAGCGCGGCCCTCATGGCGTGGATGCGGCCCATGGACGCCGTATGGGCCGCCCTGCCGTTCCTCGCCCTCGGCCTGCTGCGCCGCCACTGGCGCGCCCTGCTCGTCCTCCTCGCCGGGCTCGCCGGCGGAGCCGCCGAGTGGGTGATCGAGGCGTACGTCAGTTTCGGCGGCCTCGCGCGCCGTCTGGCGGACGGCTCGGCGATCCAGGGCGGGCTCGGCCTGCACTTCGCCGTCGTGGACCAGCTGCGCAGCCTCGGCGGACGGGCGCTGTGCCGGCCGTGCACCGGAGCGCTGCCCCATCCGCTGCTCACCGTCTGGTGGTTCGCGCTGCCGCTGCTCGCCGGGCTCGGCCTGGCGGTCGCGGTCCGGGCCCGGCGCACCGTGCCCACGCTGCTCCCGCTCGCCTGCGCCGCGACGGCCGCCTTCCCCTACCTCTTCATGATCGGCTACGCGGCGCCCCGCTTCCTGCTCCCCGCCTACGCCCTGGCGGCGATCCCCGTGGCCGACGCGCTCGTCCACCTGGTGACCGCGCCGGGCCGCGCCCGGCGCGTGGCCGTGACGCTGGTGGCGCTCGGACTCGCCACCCATCTGGCCGTGCAGTCGGCGATCCTGGTGCACGTCGCGCACCGCACCACCGCCGACCGTCGCGGCTGGTCCCGCACCGCCGCCACCCTGCACCGGCTCGGCGTCCGCCCGCCCTGCCTGCTCACCGGGAACGACGCCATCCCGGTGGCGTTCTACGCCGGCTGTTCCTCGGCGGCGACGAGCGGGCACAACGCCAACAGCACGGCCCAGGCCATCGCCCGCACCGCGCGCCACACCCCGGTGGCCACCCTGGTGCCCGCGGGATCCCGGCCGCCCGGGTACGCCCGCACCTGGCCGTCCGTGCCGCTCGACGGGCTGCGCCTCTACTACGCCGTGCCGGAGGCCGGTTCATGACCTGGGGCCGTGACAGACGCGGGGGAGGCGGTCGATGACCCAGCACGCCGTACGGGAGGCTTCCCGTGATGCCTCGCCCCCGGCCGCCCGGGTACGCCCGCAGCCGGCCGTCCGTGCTGCTCGACGGGCTGCGCCTCTACTACGCCGTGCCGGAGGCCGGTTCATGACCTGGGGCCGTGACAGACGCGGGGGAGGCGGTCGATGACCCAGCACG
>NZ_JBVIGN010000007.1:0-189494 GCF_055570785.1 Streptomyces sp. NPDC031100 | reverse complement strand
GCACGCCGTACGGGAGGCCCCTCATGACGCTTCCCTCCCGGCCGCCGGCCCGCTCGTGCCCGCCCCCGCGGACCTCGCCGTCGGCCGCCGGCGGACCCACTGGCACTCCCTGGCCTGCCTCGCCGTCCTGCTGGGCGCCGTCTACCTGGCCGGCCGGCACTGGCCGGTGGTGGAGGCCGGGGCGCTGCGGCTGGCCGTCGCCGACCACGGATGGCTGCTGCTCGGCGCGGCGGCGGCCGTGGGCACCTGGGCGGCCTCGGCACTCGCCCAGCAGGGCGCGGTCGCCCGGCGGCTGCCCGGACCGCGGCTGCTGGCCGCGCAGTTCGCCGCCTCCGCCGCGGGCCATCTGCTGCCCGCCGGGCTCGGCGCCGGTGCGGTGAACCTTCGCTTCCTGATGCGCTGCGGGCTGCCGGCAGGCCGCTCGGCCGGTGCGCTCGCCGTGAAGTCCACCGCAGGCGCCGCGGTCCGCCTCGCCCTGATCGTGGCCCTCGCCCCGCTCTGCCCGGGCCTGCTGTGCATCCCGCACGTCTCCTGGGCCGCCGTCGCCGCCGTTCTCGCCGCGGCCGTCCTGCTCGGGGTGCTGTTGGCCGGCACGCTGCGCCCGCGCTGCCGCGCCGTGCTGGCGAGCATCCTGGCCGACATCCGTGCCGTGCACACCTCCCCGGCCCGCGCGGCCGCCCTCTGGGGTGGCTCGCTCGCCTTCGCCGCCCTGCACTCCCTGGTGCTCATCGCCGTCACCCGGGCCGTCCACCTGCCGCTGCTGCCCCTCCAGGTGGCCCTGCTGTACCTCGCCGCCAGCAGCGCGGCCGCCCTGCTGCCCACCCCGGGCGGACTCGGCGGCCTGGACGCAGCTCTCGGCCTCGCCCTGACCTCGTCCGGCGCCCCCGCCGCGACGGTCGCCTCCGCCGTGCTCGGCTACCGGCTGCTGACCGTGTGGCTGCCGCTGCTCCCAGGCCTGCTGGTGCTGGCGGTGCTCGTCCGGCGCAAGGCCCTGTGAGCGGGCGGGAGTTTCCCGCCCGCCCGCGCCAGGTAGGAGACGAAGAGGGCGGGGCGGCGCAGGAGGGGGAACGGCATGACGGAGCAGCACAGCGCGGGGCGGCCGGCGGAGGAGTTCTTCATGCCCGGGACCTCGTCCTTCACCGAGTTCCTCGCCGCACACCGCCCCGGCCTGCTGCCCACCGCACCGCCGTTCCCGGACGGCGTCCGCGCCGCGCCCGGCAGCATCCCGCACGGCACCACGGTGCTCGCCCTCACCTTCCGCGACGGCGTGCTGATCGCCGGAGACCGCCGGGCCACCATGGGCAACCTCATCGCCCAGCGCGACCTGGAAAAGGTGCATCCTGCCGACGACCACACGGCCGTCGCCTTCGCCGGATCCGTCGGCCTCGCGCTCGACATGGTGCGGCTCTACCAGGTCGAACTCACGCACTTCCAGAAGATCGAGGGCACGCCGATGTCCCTGGGCGCCAAAGCGACCCGCCTCGCAGCCCTGATCCGGCAGAACCTCGCCCAGGCCATGCAGGGCCTCGCCGTCGTCCCGCTCCTCGCCGGGTACGACACCGGCGCGCCCGAGGGCCGCCGCGGACGCATCTTCAGCTTCGACGCGGCCGGCGGCCGGTACGAGAAGCGGCACTTCCACGCCGAGGGCTCCGGATCCCCGTACGCCCGGGGCGCGCTGAAGAAGCTGTTCCGGCCGGACCTCACCCGCCAGGAGGCCGCCCTGGCCGCGCTCCAGGCGCTGTACGACGCCGCCGACGACGACTCGGCCACCGGCGGCCCCGACCTGAACCGCCGCATCTTCCCGGTGGTCTCGGTCATCACCGAGGACGGCTTCGAGCGGCTGGCCGAGGCGGAGACCGAGGAGCTGAGCCGCGAGACGGTCCGGCAGCGCAGCGGCCGCCCGGACGGACCGCACGCCGGCGCCTGACCCGGGCCCGGGTACTCAGGATGCGTTCAGGTTTCCGCTGGCACCGTCGGGTCCCATGACATCAGAGACCTCTCGGACCACGCTGACGGAGACCGGCACCCTCGCGCCGGGCCGCCGCGTGCGCTGGAACAAGGTGCCCGAAGTCACCGTCTACTTCTGGGTGATCAAGGTGCTGTGCACGACGGTCGGCGAAACCGCCGCCGACCTGCTGAACGAGAAGGCCGGCCTCGGCCTGACGGGCGTGTCGCTGCTCATGAGCGCGCTGCTCGCCGTCGTCCTCGTGGTGCAGTTCCGCACCAAGGCCTACCGCCCCGGTGTGTACTGGCTCGCCGTCGCCCTGATCAGCGTCGTCGGCACCCTGGTCAGCGACAACCTCACCGACAACATGGGCGTGCCGCTGGAGACCACCACCACCGTCTTCGCGATCGCGCTGGTCGTCGTCTTCACCGCCTGGTACCGCACCGAGCGCACCCTGTCGATCCACCACATCGACACCGGCCGCCGCGAGGCGTTCTACTGGCTGGCCGTCCTGTTCACCTTCGCCCTCGGCACCTCGGCCGGCGACCTGCTCGCCGAGCGCATGGACCTCGGCTACTGGGTGTCCGCCGTGCTGTTCGCTGCAGCCATCGCCGCGGTCGCCATCGCCCGGTTCGCGCTCGGCCTGAACGCGGTGTGGAGCTTCTGGATCGCCTACGTCCTCACCCGCCCCCTCGGCGCCTCCGTCGGCGACTACCTCTCCCAGCCCACCGGCGACGGCGGCCTGGGCCTGGGCACCGTCGTCACCAGCGTGCTGTTCCTCGCGGTCATCCTGGGCCTCGTCGTCTTCCTGTCTGTCACCCGCAAGGACGTCACCGAGGAGCGGGCCGTGGGGCAGGCCGCCTGACGGCCGTCATCCGGCGGGCAGTGTGACCACGAACCGGGCGCCGGGAGCGTGCCCGGGATCGTGGGACACCTCGCCTCCGGCGGAGCGGGCCAGGCGCCGCGCGAGCGGCAGCCCTAGGCCCGCTCCGCCGTGTCCGTCGCCGGGATCGGCCCGCCGGCCCGGCTGGAACAGCTGGTCCCGGAACGACTCGGGTACGCCCGGCCCGTCGTCCGTGACCTCCACCCGGATCCCGTCGGCGGTCCGGCGGGCGGCGAGCGTCACGGTCGTACGGGCGTAGCGCCCGGCATTGGCGAGCAGCGGGCTGACGATCCGCTCCAGCAGGGCGGGCTGTACCCCCGCGCGCAACGGGGTCGCGTCGACGGCGACGGTGATCCGCACCGGGCCGGGGGAGTCCAGTGACGCGGCCACCTGCCGCAGGGCGGGCAGTACTTCGGCCGTGCCGGGGGCGGTGGGCACGCCTGCGCGGGCCTCGTCCAGCAGCGTGTCGCAGATGGTGCGCATCGAGCGGGCCGCGTCGGCGATGACCTCGTGCGTCGCCAGGGTCTCCGCCGCGGAGCGGGGACGCGAGCGCCACCAGTCCAGTTCGGCCACGATCCGGCTCAGCGGGGTGCGCAGCTCGTGCGACAGCTCGCCGGTCAGCTGCCGCTCGTGCCGCAGCACCGCCCGGATCCGGTCCAGCAGCGCGTCCAACGAGGTGCCGAGCGCGGCCAGTTCGGCGGGCCGTCCCCGGCCGCCGAACCGCTCCTCGGAGGCCACGGCGCTCCACTGGGTCGCCTGGTCCGTCATCGTGCGCACCGGCCGCAGCGCCCGGCCGACCGCCAGACGGGTCAGTGCGTAGGTGCAGGCGAGCATCACCGCGTCCAGCGCGAACGAACCCAGCAGCAGCGTCCGCGCCGAACTCCGGTACGGCGACAGGTCCAGGGCGGTGACGATGGTGGCTCGCGTCCCCGGCCCGGGCACCGGCTCGGCGCACAGGCGGACCGGGTCGTGGCCGTCGACGGTGGCGCAGCCGCGCCCGCCCGCGGCGGCGAGGGCGCGGGCGGCACGGTCGAGGGCGCCCGTGCGGGCCGCGGACGGCGGCTGTTCCAGGAGGCGGGAGCGGGCGTAGATCCACGCATTCGTGTCGAGGAGCCGGTCGTTGACGGTCTCCAGGACCCGGACCCGGCCACCGCGCGTGTCCACGGTGGTGGCCACGGCCGCGGCTCGGGTGCCCAGTTCGTCGTCGGCCTCCATCTGGAGACGGTGGCCGACCACGGTGTTGAAGACCACCGTGAGGATCACCATCAGGAGCGCGGCCGTGGTCAGCGCGACCAACGAGAGCCGCCCACGCAGGGTGTTCGGCGCGAGACGGGCGATTCGGGCCGGGAGCCTGATCCGGTCGGGAACCTTCATGCGAGCCGGTGGCCGATCCCGCGGGCGGTGCCGATGCTCAGCTCGCTGCCCGCCGCGCGCAGCTTGCGCCTGAGCCGCGTCAGGTACTGGTCCAGCGTGTTCTCGCTGACCTGCGCGCCCTCCGGCCAGCCCGTCCGCACCAGCTCGCGGCGGCGCACCAGATCGCCGCCCGCCGCCGTGAGCGCCGCAAGCAGCCGGAACTCGGTCGGTGTCAGCTCGATCCGGGTGCCGTCCACGGTGGCGCTGTGCCGTACGGCGTCCAGGACGAGCCCGCCCGCGGCGGCGGGCGCCGGCGCGGGAGCGGCCCGTCTCAGGGCGGCCCGCAGCCGGGCGGCCAGCTCGGCCAGGTGGAAGGGCTTGGGGAGATAGTCGTCGCCGCCCGCCGAGAAGCCCGAGAGCCGGTCGGTCAGCCCGTGCCGCGCGGTCAGGAAGACGACGGGGCCGAGGAAGCCGTTGGCGCGCATCGCCTGGCACACGTCCCGCCCGTCCGCGTCGGGCAGCCCGACGTCCAGCACCGCGGCGGCCACGTCGGGTGCGGCAAGTCGCAGGGCCGTGGCGCCGTCGGGGGCGGACACCGTGTCGAAGTCCTCGTCGTGCAGTCCGCGGCGCAGGACGTCACGCAGGGCGTGATCGTCCTCGACCACCAGGATCTTGGGGCGCATGCTTCTCCAACGGCGCGTCGGCCGTGTCGGTGGTGGGTGGGGGGTCCAGCTCGCCGGTGCCGCTACCGGCGATCAGGGGCGGAGGCAGCCACCAGGCCGCCGCACACGACCAGAGGCCGAGCCAGCCGACGGCGAACAGCCAGCCGCCGAGCACGTCGGTGAACCAGTGCACGCCGAGGAAGACCCGGGTGAGGCCCACCGCGGCCCCCCAGCAGGCCACCGCCAGACACAACGGGAGCCGGCCGTGCCGCGGGGAGCGCAGGCATATCGCGAGGATCACCAGACCGGCCGTCAGGGCCGCCGTGGTGGTGTGCCCCGACGGGAACGACCAGCCGGAGGCGTGGGTCTGCCAGTCGGAGCGGGGCGGGCGGGCCCGGCCGACCAGCTCCATGACGCCGTAGCGCACGGCCTGGCCGAGGGCGAGGCAGGCGACCATGAAGAATGCGACGACCAGCCGCTGTCGCCGGCCGTGGCCGGTGAGCAGTCCGGCCAGGACGACCAGCGCGTACGGGATGACTCCGGTGCCGGTGGCGGTCAGCCCGCGGGCCACGGCCACTGCCATCCCCGGGCGATGTCCTACGGCCCAGGTCAGCAGGGAGTGGTCCGGGAACAGGGGGGCGCCGTGCCGGCCGGAGACGAGCAACGCCAGCACCGCGAACGCCGTCCAGGCGCCCAGCGCGGCACCGCCCGCCAGCTCCGCGATGCCCTTGCGGTTCATGACACCAGCAGCGGACGCAGCCAGGTCGCCGCCGGCCGTCCGGCGAGGTCCCGCGGCCGGTGCCGGAGCACGCTCATCACGAGGAAGGCGACCAGGCCGCCGACGAGGGCTCCCACCAGGACGTCGTGCGGATAGTGGACACCCACCCACACCCGGGAGGCGGCCATGGCCACGGCGAACCCGGAGACGACGATCCCCAGCCGGCGGGAGACGAAGAACAGGGCGACCGCCGCCGCGGCCGCGATCGCGGTGTGAGTGCTGGGGAACGCCCAGTCGCCCGGCGCCGGACACGCCTCCAGCGTGCGGAACGGCAGGCCCCGGCAGGGCCGGTCCTCCCGGACCAGCAGCGTCAGCCCGGCGTCCGCGCCGAAGGCCACCAGCACGGCCACCGGAACCGTCAACGCCGTGATGCCCGCCGTGGCACTCCTCCGCCGGGCCCGCCACCAACCCACCACCATGAGCAGCGTGAACACCGCCGGCCCGTAGGTCGACCACACCGTGACGACGCCGTCCAGCCGGCCGGGGGAGCGGTGGGCGAGGTCCACCACGTCCCGGTACAGCGGCCCGTCGACCGACGAGCCCGCGAGCGCCAGGATCATCAGCGCGCCTCCTCCTTGGCCGCCCTGCGGGAGCGCAGCACCTCGGCGGCGAGGGGGATGAGTGACACGGCCACGATCAGCGCGATCACCGGCAGCAGATACTTGTCGACGTTCGGGATCGAGGAGCCCAGCGCGTATCCGGCGAGGGTGAGTCCGAGGCTCCACCCGAGCCCGCCCGCCACCTGCCAGAGCGTGAACGTCCGGGCCGGCACGCCGAGTGCGCCCGCCATGGGGTTCAGCACCGTGCGCACCACCGGTACGAAGCGGGCCAGTACGATCGCCTTCGCGTATCCGTAGCGCTCCAGCAGCTCCTCGGCGCGCTGTGCTCCCTCGTGCAGCCGGGCCGACCGGCTGCGCGCCAGCAGGGCCCCGCCCGCCCTGCGGCCCAGCAGGTACCCGCACTGCGAGCCCGCCAGCGCGCCGACGGCCGCCGCGGCCAGCAGCGGCCCGAGGGACAGATGCACACCCCGGTCGGAGGCGCCCGTGCACAGCAGGCCCGCCGTGAACAGCAGGGAGTCGCCGGGCAGGAAGAAGCCGATCAGCAGGCCCGTCTCGGCGAACAGCACCACCCCGACGCCGATCACCCCGAAGGCGGCCAGCAGCGAGTGGGCGTCGAGCACGTTGACCGCGAGCTGCGACGACAGGTCTGAGGGAGTGGCCATCGCCGCACGCCCTTTCCTCCGGCTTCATCCGACTACATATATGTAGACGGTCGACTGATCTGTAGACGACCGACGCGCGGGGATCGTTCCCGGTCTTTGCCTCTTCGTTGCCGCCTCGTGACTGACCGACTACATGACTGTAGTCATGATGGTCCGCGAAGGTAAGGCATGCCTTCGCTAACTGGGAGGGCCGTACGGCATGTGGGACGACGCGTTTCCGAGTTTCCTGATCGGACTGAGGGAGGGACTCGAAGGCGGACTCATCGTCTCCATCCTCATCGCCACACTGGTGCGGGCCGAGGCCCGCTCGCGGCTGCCCCAGGTGTGGACGGGCGTCCTGGCCGCGATCGCCGTGGCGATGAGCTTCGGCGCGGTCCTCACCTTCACCGCCGCGTCCCTGTCCGCGACCGCCCAGGAGGCGTTCGGCGGCATCCTCAGCGTGATCGCCGTCGCGTTCGTCACCGCCATGGTCTTCTGGATGCGCCGCTCGGCCCGCACCCTCTCCGGTGAGCTGAAGGAGAAGGTCACCGGCGCGCTCGCGATGGGTTCCGGGGTGCTGGTCCTCACCTCGTTCCTCGCGGTCGGCCGCGAGGGTCTGGAGACGGCCCTGTTCCTGTGGACCACCGCCCGGGCGGCCGGCGAGTCGGCCGGCCCGCTGGCCGGCGCCGCCATCGGCCTGGTCCTCGCGGCCGGCCTGTGCTGGGGTCTGTACCGCCGGGCCCTGAAGATCAACCTGACCAGGTTCTTCACCGCAACCGGCGTGTGCCTCATCGTCATCGCGGCCGGTGTCCTCGGCTACGGCCTGCGCGACCTCCAGGAGGGCGGGGCGCTGCCCGGCAACACCGCCTACGCGGTCGACCTGTCCGGCAGCGTGGACGCCGGCTCCTGGTACAGCACGCTGGTCCAGGGCGTGTTCAACCTGACCCCGACCATGACCTGGCTGCAGGTCGTGGCCTACGTCGCCTACCTCGCCGTAGTGATGACCCTGTTCGTCCGCGGTGTCCGCGCGTCCACCCCGAAGCCGGACGCCGACCGGCCCGCGCCCGAGCCGAAGGCGGACCGCCCGCCACGGCGCCGGCCCGTGTGGGTGATCCCGGCCGCCGTGGTTGCCGTACCCGCCCTGCTCGCCGGACTCGTCGTCGCCTTCGCCCGCCCCAAGCCCGCGGGCGACCAGACCGTCGCCGTCTCCGAGACCGAGTGCGGCAAGGGCTTCACCGCCCCCAAGCCGGGCCGGCAGACCTTCCAGATGCACAACACCGGCAGCAAGACCTCCGAGGTGTATCTGATCGACCCGTCGACCAGCGCGGTCTACGGCGAGATCGAGGGCCTGGCCCCCGGCACCACCCGCGACCTGGTCGCCACCGTCGCGGGCGGCAGCTACGCCTGGCGCTGCGTCCCCACCGGTGGCAAGGCCGTCACCTCCACGGCAGTGCGGGTCAGCGGCGGCGGAGCGGCCAAGCCGGTCGTCCCCGTCTCCGAACAGGACCTCGCCGGACCTCTGAAGGCGTACAAGGCCTACGTCCAGCAGGGTCTGGCCACGCTCGTCACCCAGACCAAGACCCTCGACGACGACATCGAGTCCGGCCGGCTCGACCGGGCCCGTAGCGACTGGCTGACCGCCCACCGCACCTACGCCTCCCTCGGCGCCGCCTACGGCACCTTCGAGGACTTCGACCAGAAGATCAACGGGCGGCCCGACGGAATGCCGGACGGCGTACGGGACAAGGACTTCACCGGCTTCCTGCGCGTGGAGCACGGCTTGTGGCACGGGGAGCCGGCCCAGGACCTGCGCGCGCCCGCCAAGCAGCTCGCCGACGCGGCCGCGGGCCTGCAGAAGGCCTTCCCGGCCCAGACCTTCGATCCCGGCGATCTGCCGCTGCGCGCCCACGAGATCCTGGAGAACACCCTCCAGTTCGAGCTGACCGGAGACACCGACCAGGGCAGCGGCACGAACCTCGCCACCGCCGACGCCAACCTCGCCGGCACCCGCGAGCTGCTCACCGTCCTCCACCCGCTGCTGACCCGCCGCGCACCCCAGCTGCTCCCGACGGTCGACGCGGACATCGCCCGGCTCCAGAAGCTTCTGGACGCGGCGCACCAAGGTGACCGGTGGACGCCGGTCGACCGGCTCGACGCGACGGCCCGGCAGCGCGTGAACGGAGCCACCGGCCAGCTCCTGGAGAACCTCGCGCCGGTCCCGGACCTGCTGGAGATCCGGAAGTCCGCCTGATGCCCACCGCCCGCCCGCACCCGAGTCCGTCCCGTGCACCTGCCGGTACCGGCCGCCCCGCCACGACGGCGTCACCGGAGCCTGCAGCGGCTGACTGCCCCGATTCCGTGCGCCCCGCCCGTGGCCGCGCCGACCGTGCGTCCGCCGATTCCATCCGCCCCGCTCCGGCCCGTGCCGACTGCGCGCCCCCGAGTCCGTCCCGGGCGTCTGCTGCTGCCGACTGCCCCGTCACGGCGGCGCCACCGGAGCCCGCAGAGGCCGACTGCCCCGATCCCGTCCGCCCCACCCCGGCCCGTGCCGACCGCGTGCCCGCCGATTCCATCCGCCCCACCCCGGCCCGCGCCCACCGCGCGCCCGCCGGCTCCACCCGCAGTGAAGGGAACGCCCCCATGCCGTCCGCCGAAACGTCCGCCCCGCAGGGCGGCTGCCCTGCCGGTCACGGTCGCCGCTCCTTCGTCCGTACCGCCCTGGGCGCCGGGGCCGCGGGCGCGGTCCTGGGCGGCGGGGGCTTCGCGCTCAGCCGGACCGGCACGGCCGACGCGCAGGCCGCGGACAGCGCCTCCAGCGATGCCAAGGTGCGCTTCCACGGCGCACACCAGGCGGGCATCCTCACCCCGGCCCCGGCCGCCGCCACCTTCGTCTCCTTCGACGTCATCACCGACGACCGCAAGGGCTTGGCCGACCTGCTGCGGACCATCACCGAGCGGGCCCGCTTCCTCACCTCCGGCGGCGCCCCCGCCGACCTCGGCGTAGGCGCGCCTCCTTCGGACAACGGCATCCTCGGCCCCGAGGTCCCGCCGGACTCCCTGACCGTCACCGTCGGCGTCGGCGCGTCCCTCTTCGACGACCGTTACGGCCTCGCCAAGGCCAAGCCCATCCGGCTGACTCCCATGCGGACGTTCCCGAACGACAACCTCGACCCGGCCGAGTGCCACGGCGACCTCTCCCTGCAGCTGTGCGCGGGCAGCCAGGACACCGTGCTGCACGCGCTGCGCGACATCGCCCGGCACACCCGCGGCGCCATGCAGATCAAGTGGCGCATCGACGGCTTCCAGAACGCCCCGCGTCCCACCGGCGCCCAGCGCAACCTGCTCGGCTTCAAGGACGGCATCGCCAACCCGGACGTCACCTCGTCCCGCGAGACCGACCGGCTGATCTGGGTCGGCGACGGCCAGGGCGAGCCGGACTGGGCGAAGGGCGGCAGCTACCAGGTCATCCGGATCATCCGGATGCTCGTCGAGTTCTGGGACCGGGTCTCGCTCACCGAGCAGGAGAAGATGTTCGGCCGACGCAAGGACACCGGCGCCCCGCTCGACGGCGCCAAGGAGACCGACGTCCCCAACTACGCCAAGGACCCGCACGGCACCGCGATCCCGGTGGACGCCCATATCCGCCTCGCCAACCCGCGCACCGCGAAGACCGACAGCTCACGCATCCTGCGCCGCGGCTACAACTACGACCGGGGCGTGGACAAGGTCGGCAACCTCGACATGGGCCTGGTCTTCTGCTGCTACCAGCAGGACGTCAAGCGCCAGTTCGAGGCCGTGCAGACCCGGCTGATCGACGAGCCGCTGGTCGACTACATTTCCCCGACCGGCGGCGGCTACTTCTTCGCCCTGCCCGGCGTGCACGACGGCAAGGACTGGCTGGGCAGGGGCCTGCTCTCCGCCTGACCCGCCCTCACGGCAGGCCTTTCCCTCCTCATGGGAAAGGCCTGCCGCAGCTTTTACTGCACATCAGTTGCAGGTACGTGCGGATGGCACAAGGCTGTGCAGCGCAGCCTTACCCGCACCACCACCGAAGGAAACACCCTCCCCATGACGGCCGCCCCTGGTTCAGCTCCGTCCCTCCCCGCCCAGGCCGACGCCCCGCGCTCGGCCTGGCACCGCGTCCGCGGCTCCATGACGCGGCAGGAGTGGACCAGGGTCGGCGGGATGGCCGCCTTCGTCCTCGCACTGCACGTGATCGGCTGGGGCACGCTCGTCGGCATCGTCGCCCCGGAACACCTCAGCCTCGGCGCTGCATCCGCCGGAGCACCGGCGGCCTTCGGCATCGGCATCGGCGTGACCGCGTACACGCTGGGCATGCGGCACGCCTTCGACGCCGACCACATCGCGGCCATCGACAACACCACCCGCAAACTGATGGGGGAGGGGCAGCGGCCCCTATCGGTCGGCTTCTGGTTCTCGCTCGGCCACTCCAGCATCGTCTTCGGCCTGGCCCTGCTGCTCTCCCTCGGCATGAAGACCCTGGCCGGACCGGTCCGCGACGACGACTCACATCTGCACGAGGTCGCCGGCCTGATCGGTACGACGGTCTCGGGCACCTTCCTCTACCTCATCGCCGGCATCAACCTCGTCATCCTGGCCGGCATCTGGAAGGTGTTCCGCCGGATGCGCTCCGGCGACTTCGACGAGGCCGCCCTGGAGGAGCAGCTGAACAACCGCGGCTTCATGAACCGTCTCCTCGGCCGGGTCACCGGATCGATCAACAAGCCGTGGCAGATGTACCCGCTGGGCCTGCTGTTCGGCCTCGGCTTCGATACGGCCACGGAGATCGCCCTGCTGGTCCTCGCCGGTTCGGGCGCCGCTTCCGGACTGCCCTGGTACGCGATCCTGTGCCTGCCCGTGCTGTTCGCAGCCGGCATGTCCCTGCTGGACACCATCGACGGCTCGTTCATGAACTTCGCGTACGGCTGGGCGTTCTCCAAGCCGGTCCGCAAGGTCTACTACAACCTCACCATCACCGGCCTGTCCGTCGCCGTCGCCCTGATCATCGGCACCGTCGAACTCCTCGGCCTGCTCGCCGACAAGCTGGACCTGCACGGCGCGTTCTGGGACTGGATCGCCGGCCTCGACCTCAACACGGTCGGCTTCGTCATCGTCGGCCTGTTCTTCGCCACCTGGGCGATCGCCCTGCTGGTGTGGAAGGCGGCCCGCATCGAGGAAAGGTGGACGGCCGGGCTCTCGGGCCCGGCCGACTAGCACCGGCCGTGCTCAGCCCCGTACCCCCAACTCCTTCCGCCACTTGGTCAGTTGCTGGGCCGGATCGCCCGTGAACGACCACGGAGTACGGGTCGCGCGGCGGCCCAGCATCCGGAGCAGGGCCGCCGCGACGTCCGGTGTGCCGCCGAGGCAGGCCGCGTGCGCCAGGTAGTTCAGGTCCCGCAGCTCGGTCGGTGCCGCGTCGCTGTCCGGGCGGGCCCGCACCCAGCGCTCCCAGGTGCGCCGTACGTCGTTCACGGCGCCGTCGTGGTCCCAGTGCTGGCCCAGGCTCACCGAACCGTGCTGTCCGCGCGCGCCGTCGAGGGCGTAGCGGTACTCCTCGACCCGCGCGTACTGCACCAGCACCGGCAGCGGGCAGCCGGGCGGTGCCACCCCGGCCGCGTCCCGTGCGAAGTCGTACATCAGGCCGTGCGTGCCGTGCCAGCGGGCCGAGTAGTAGTGCAGGACCTGCAGATGCCCCTCCACGCTGTACGGGTCCCGCCCGTGCAACTCGTCCCACCAGCGGGCCAGTTCCCGGCGTCGTACGCCCGTCGGGTACAGCCGTGCCACGGAGATCAGCGACACCCACGGAGTCGGGTCCTCGGGGCAGGCGTCGGTGGCGTGCAGACAGGCCAGGACCGCGCTGTCGATGCGGTCCCGGTCGATCGGCACGCCCCGCCCGGCGGTGATGGCCAGGTGGAACGCCCGAGCCGTCTCCGTCGCCGCGCGCAGCACCTGCGCGTCGGCGTTGCCGGGCTCGGCGGCCAGCCAGGACTCCACCGTCGAACTGCCGGCACAGGCCTGCGCCAGCAGCCGTACCCGGTGGCCGCGCAGCGTCCGGTCGTCGCCGGTGACCCACAGCAGGTCCCGCACGCCCTGCCAGCGGCCGATGACGATGTCCTGCCGGGCGGAGGTGAGCGGCGCGTCCCCGCAGTCGGGGTCGAAGTCGGGCGTGAAACGGTCTCGCGCCATCGGGATCTCCCTCAGAAGTCGGTGGGGAGACCCTCGTGCGGCCGGGACGGCGCACCGGCGCCCTCGGGAACGTAGTCCGCCTCCACGGCACGGGTCGCGTCCAGCTTCGCGGGCCGGTAGTAGTCGCTTCCCCGCCGCCAGTACCAGAGCATCGGAACCAGGCCGACCGCGAGTCCGCCGATGCCGATCGCGATCGCGGCGCCGTCCAGCTCGCCCAGCGACTCCACGAAGATCCAGAACATGAACACGGCGCCGAACAGCGGCCACAGCCCGCCGAGGAGGAAGTTGCCCGCCGACTTCAGCAGGATCTTGCGGTAGGCGACGACCACCGCGAGCCCGGCGAGACCGTAGTAGACGGCGATCTGCAGGCCGATCGCAGCGATCGCGTCGGCCAGGATCTCGCCCACCGAACCGAGCGCGTTGGAGGCGATGAACATCGCCAGCGCCACCGCGCCGACCACCACGAT
Source organism: Streptomyces sp. NPDC031100 (assembly GCF_055570785.1). NCBI lineage: Bacteria > Bacillati > Actinomycetota > Actinomycetes > Kitasatosporales > Streptomycetaceae > Streptomyces > Streptomyces sp. NPDC031100. Next base: position 175,998 of record NZ_JBVIGN010000007.1, on the reverse strand, counting down.
CGCCACCCACGGCGTGTTCCAGGTGCGGTGCACCCGGCCCAGCGCGGCCGGCATCGTACGGTCGCGGCCCATGGCGAACAGCGAGCGCGTGACCTGGATGAGCGTGGTCTCCAGCGTGGCGATGGTGGACAGCATCACCGACACGATGAGCAGCTTGCCGCCCCAGCCGGGCCAGATCTCCTCGCCCAGCACCGCGAGCACGTTGGCGTCGTTCTCCTCGATCTGCTTCGCGGACAGGATGACGTTCACCGCGATGGTGAACACCTCGAACAGCAGGAAGACGATACCGACCCCGATCAGGCCCGCCAGTCCGGTCGTACGACGGCTGTTGCGGGTCTCCTCGCTGAGGTTGCAGGTGACGTCCCAGCCCCAGTAGTAGAAGGCGGCGAGCAGCGCGCCGGACGCGAACCCGGACAGGCCGTCGAAGTGCGAGAAGCCCAGCCAGGACCAGTCGAAGGCGCGGGCGTTGCCCGTGTGGAACAGGGCGAGCACCGCGAACAGCGCCAGGATGCCCAGTTCCACACCGGACATCAGCAGCTGGGCGCGTACGGTGAGCCGGGCGCCGCCGAGCACCACGCCCAGCATGACGAGGAACCACAGTGCCCCGACCACCGTGGACAGCGCTGTGTTGTCCGCGAGCTTCTCGTCGAAGAGGGCCAGCGTCATCGACCCGGCGGGCAGCGAACCCGCCACCATGAAGATGGTCGCCGAGATCACCAGCGCCCAGCCGCTGATGAAACCCAGGAACGGGTGGAGCGTACGGCCCACCCAGGAGTAGCTGGCGCCCGCGTTGACGTCGATCCGGCTGAGATAGCTGAACGCCAGGGCGATGCCCAGCATGGGTATCGCGCAGTACAGCAGAGCCGCCGGGCTGGCCAGTCCCACCGCGCCGACGAGGACGGCGGTGGTCGCGGCGAGGGAGTACGCCGGCGCACTGCCGGCCACCGCCATCACCACGGTGTCGAACGTGCCGAGGACATTGGCCTGCAGCCCTCTGCCCCTGTTGTTGCTCATGGTCGTGCCGCTTTCCGGTTGTGCACGGCGCACGGGCGCCTGGCCCGACGGCGTACGGGTGGGGGGTGTGGACCCGCCTCGAACCCGAGAAGGGATGGCTTCGGGCGGGAGCCGGTCAGGAAAGAACGGGGTGGATGGACACACCGTGCTGCCGAGCGTCGGCGGACGGTCACCGTGTGTGGGTGCGATGATAGCGGCCCTCATTGACCTTTCAAGATGACCAACCGGTAATACGCGCTGACCTGTTGGGATACCGCTCAGTCGGCCAGATGGTCGACCTGGCGCAGCCGGTTCGTGGCGTCCAGGGCGGCCACCTTGTACGACTCCGCCAGCGTCGGGTAGTTGAACACCGCATCGACCAGATAGTCGACCGTGCCGCCGCAGCCCATCACGGACTGGCCGATGTGGATCAGCTCGGTGGCGCCCGAGCCGAAGCAGTGCACGCCGAGCAGCGTGCGGTCCACCGGGGAGACCAGCAGCTTCAGCATGCCGTGCGAGGGGCAGGCGTACCGGGTGGCCGTACAGCGCCCACGTTCCGGGTGGGCCGCGCGAACCCGTGCGCCCGGGAGGGGTAGAACCCCGGCCCGCCACCCAGAGATCAAGTTGACCCCATATGGGGCCAGTGGGACGATCCGCGTCAAAGTACTGGCCCTGGGGGGAAGTTATGCGCAACACAGTCGGTTGCCGCGCTCGCCGGCAGCCTTGGCGTCGTCCTCGGCGCCACCGGATGGGCTCTGCTCGGTCCCGAAAAGACCACCTCGGACAGCAACGCGGACCACGTCAGCAGACCCGTCGCGACAGCGACCCAAGCGACCAGCCACCGCTACAAGACCGCCCAGAGCATCGCCGACGCCCTCACCGCCGCTGGCTTCACCGTCTCCATGCTGCACAAGGAGACTGAGGACACCTACATCAGCGATGTCGGTGGCACGGCGTACAACTTCACCGTCACCGACAAGGCCGGCCAGCCCGCGCCCGGCGATGATGGGATCAACATGTTCCCCAATACCAAGGCGTTGGGGAACTGGACGGGCATGTCGCAAGGGTTCGGCGGTATCGCAGTCACCGGGGACACGTGGGCGGTCAGCCTGCCCACCACCGGCCAGGCTGCCCGGACGGACAGCCAACGCCTGGCGCCGAAGATCGCGAAGGCCCTCGGCGGCACCGTGCAGCGCTGAGCCACATCCCGAACAGCCCGAACGCACGGTTACACAGGTCCCCGGGCCGTCACGGCTCCGCAACAGCCACAGCAGAACGGCGGCCGCGTGGACATCCTGAGCCGGTGCACATCGACATCAACGCCCTGATCAACACGGCTGGCACGCTTGCTGCCGTCGCACTCGGTGCCGGGCTGACCGCCCGCATCAACTCCCGCGCGACCGCCCGCGCCGAAGCGAAAAACGAACGCGACGCTCTCGGCACGCAGTTCGACGCCATGGTGCTCGCCGTCGCCGGACTCCGCGCGGCCATCGAGGCTGACCACGTCCTGTGGAGCAACTGGAAGGAACAGGCGCGCGCCTTCCTCCTGGCCACAGTGACAGGCCTCGCCCCGGCATCGTTCGTCCGGGGCTCGGACCGACGTCAGATCGCCGCTGCTCTCGGCGGCGCCGGCTGGTTCCTGGCCCACGAGCGACACCAGAGTCGGCAGGCTTCGGCCGGCATGACGCCGAAGCTGGAAGCCGTGGTCGCCGCCGCTTCTCCGCTCCAGCGGCATGCCAGTGCCGAAGTGCGTGACGCCACCGACGCGCTCGTGGCTGCGGCCTTCGCCTACCACCAATCCCGCGATCCCCAGCAGCTGGAAGCAGCAGCCGCCGACTTCGGAACTGCGGTCCGCTCCGTGATGTACGCGCCTCCGCGCCGCCGCCTCCCGTGGCACCGTGTCGACCAGTGATCGGCCGTCGGGCCCACGGCGTACGCTGGCGGCGAGCCCTTGAAAGGGGCAGGCGTACCGGGTGGCCGTACACCGCCCGCGTCTCGGGTGGGCCGCGCGAACCCGTGCGCCCGGGAGGGGTAGAATCCCGGCCCACCCAACAAGGAGTTGCGACGTGCATGGGCGTGCTACCGACCTTGCGGTCCCCTCCCGGTACCCCAGCCTCCCGGACGGGTTACACCATGGCGGCGCCACTGGGTGCCCGCAGCGGGACTCGAACCCGTACTTCCCATCGCTCTCACCGGCACGTCGCCAGCCGGATGCTGATCAGCGTACGCCCGATCAGTCCTCGGCGTCGTACAACTCGGAGAAGGAACGGCGTGCCACGCCGCCGGTGTAGGTCATGAGGTGCTCCATCTCCTCGGCAGTCAGCGTACGCGGATCCTGGAGTCCCTGCACGAACAGGCCCACATAGACGCGTCCAGCTGCCAGGGCAGCTTCGGACGGACTCGGCCCCATGCCCAGCAGACGGCGGATCAGACGGTGCATGCAGCCAGCATGGCACTGCGCACCGGCCGGGCACACTGGACACGTGAGCACCACGCTTCTCGCCCCACTCGAAGACCCCTCGTACGAGCCGAAGCATCCGCCCATCGACGGCCTGGTGCCGACCGTCGTCGCCCGATGGGCACCCGCGTCACAGCTCCGCTGGTTCCGCCGATTCCGCCACCAGTTGGCCCACGGCCAGGACCTGACCCAGCTCCACACCGAGTCGCCCCACCACACGGATTGGTGCTGCGCCCCATGCCAGGCCGAGCACAGCAGGACCTGGGCGTCATGGCCGACGGCTGGTGCTGCTGCAAGGACGGCAGGACCAGCCGATGAAGCAGTCCACCGGACGTGACGGCCGGCCTCTCGTCACCACCGCCCAGGCCGCCTACAGCCTGGGCATGGACCCGAAGCAGTTCCGGGACTGGGCACGTCAGCGAGGCCTCGCCCCGGCTGGCTCCCGACCCAACCCCATGCGCGGCCAGGCCCTCGCGCTCTGGGACCTGGCCGACATCACCGACGCCCTTTGCCTCACCACGTAGGACACGGTCTTACAGCCGCTAACAGAATGATCTGTGGCATGGCGCGGGGTGGCCCCTCAAGGGATGGGGCGTAGGACGGCTGTGTAGTTCTCTCCGCCGTACAGGGATTCGTAGCGGATCGTGAGTGTGAGCCGTCGATTGATCAGGTCCTCGACTTCGGCGTCGTTCTGCGGGTCGTAGCTCACGACACTCAACAAGTACTGTTCGTAGTCGGTGGCGATGACCTCTCCGTTGTTGAAAGTCACAGCGGATGGGCGCACCGACAGGCGGTCGCGGACGCCGTCGACACTGAGTTTGTTCCAGGCGCCGATCACTTCGTCATCGACGATGAGCGTGCTGTCGACGATCACCGCTGGTCCGAGTCCCGAGTTGATGAGCCGGATCCCCGCCCTGCCGCCCACTGGCCAGCCGCGGTGTAGTTGGAGTATCGGGCGCACCGAGTGGCGGTTGTGCTGCCGCATGGCGTGCGTCTGGTAGGCCGAGACGACTAGTGACGCGACAGCGATCACGACTGCGCATATCGCCGTGATGGTCTCTGCGTTCATCCATCCCCCTGGTGAACTCCCTCGCAAGGACGGTATCCGAACCGGTCATCGTGTCCCAGCCCGACCGTTGCTGGTTGGTCAGGTCATGGGGGCGTCGCCGTGGGTCGTGTCAGATGAGCTGTGGGAGCGGATCGAACCGCTGTTGCCGAGGAGAGAGAGGCGGTTCCGGTACCCCGGGCGCAAGCCGCTGCCGGACCGGGACGTGCTGTGCGGAATCTTGTACGTGCTGCACACCGGCATCCAGTGGGAGTACCTGCCCCAAGAGCTGGGCTTCGGCTCAGGCATGACCTGCTGGCGCAGGCTGCGGGACTGGAACGAGGCCGGCGTCCGGCAGCGGCTCCACGAAGTCCTGCTGGCAGACCTCAACGCGGCCTCACGTCTGGACTGGTCCCGCTGCGTGGTCGACTCTTCCCACGTCAGAGCCCTAAAAGGGGGAGCCACACGGGCCCGTCGCCGGTCGACCGGGGCCGGGCTGGCTCGAAGCATCACCTGATCACCGACGGGCACGGCACCCCGCTCGCAGTCCTGCTAACCGGTGGCAACCGCCACGACGTCACCCAGATGCTGCCCCTGCTCGACTCGATCCCGCCGGTCCGCGGCCGGGTGGGCCGGCCGCGCCGCAAGCCCGACTCGCTCTTCGCCGATCGCGGCTCGCCGAATTCCGTAGTGGCACCGTCCGCTTCAACCGTGCCACCCTCAGTGGCGGCTGGGTCACCTTCGACAGTGCCCACTCCACCGGCGCTCGTGTGAACTTCCGAGACGCTGCCTTCACAAGCGGAGAAGTCCCTTTCGAGGGTGCTGAGTTCTCCGCTGGCACCATCGACTTCACTGGCGCGACCTTCACCGGCACCACAGTCAACTTCGGTGAACACCACCTCCCTTCCATCTACCGCACGGCACCGCCCGCCCGCTTCAGCGGCGGCACCGTCGACTTGTCCCAAGTAGCCGACTTCAGCCATCCCCCGAGGTTCGGCCTGCAGGTGATGCCCTCTGGACTGCGGCTTCCCTCAGGCACAAGCATTTCTGACCTGCCTTGAGCTCGTTCCTGTCCGGTTCGGCAGCCCAGAGTCCGGTTGACGTCTGCCAGCGCCGGTTTTCGGGCGTCGCCGCCAACCTCGCCGTCCTCGCGGGCTGGAAGTCGCACGACGTCGGCCCCGGGAGTGGGGGCGCCGAAGCCCGTCGGATGGTGCTGACCTGGCCGTTTGCTGTGCTGGAGTACTCTCGGGCGGCAGGGCCTCGGCCTGGGTGGTTGTGGTGCCGAAGAAGGAACGCCGGTCGGTCGTCTTCGGCGGGGCGGTCGGCAGGTTGTAGGTGGCGATCTGCTCAGGGGTGACCGCGACCCGCTCCACGACTCCCGAACCCGATCCCGCTGCCACCCAACTCACTGACCCCACCCCACACACTCACAGCCATGGGTGCTCGATGGACCTCATCGTTGGGCACGCTCGGGCCTGTTGATCATTCGGCTGGCGATCCAGGAACCAAGCCGTTTCCGTTGATTCGCCAGAGATCACGGGAAAATGCCGAATTTTGTTCGGCAGATCGTCCACTGGGCGTTGTAAAAATCCATCTTGGCTGCGAGCGGCGAACGCCCTCCGCCGTTCCCCGCCTGCGGAACGGTCGCGCGACGACCCCGGAGTGCCCTACCCATGAACCCGACCGCCGCCTTCGTCCCAGCGACGGCCACAGATCCAGGGCAGGAACTGGACGGCCGCGACTTCGTGCTCCCGGTGAGCGGCTTGGACGACGTTGAGCGGCTGCGCGCGCTGGACACGGTGGACGAGTACCTTTCGAATAAGCGCAAGCACCTTGTCGGCTACCAGGCGACGCAGGACATGCAGGGCACCGCGCTGGACCTGGCCCGGTTCATGCCGAACAACATCAACAACCTCGGCGACCCGTTCCAGAGCGGCGGCTACAAGCCGAACACCAAGGTGCTCGAGCGAGCGGTGCTCGACTACTACGCGCGGCTATGGAACGCCAAGCGCCCGCACGACCCGGCCGACCCCGAGTCGTACTGGGGCTACATGCTCTCCATGGGCTCCACCGAGGGCAACATGTACGCGCTCTGGAACGCCCGGGACTACCTGAGCGGCAAGGCGCTGATCCAGTCGCCGACAGCCCCACCGCGGTATGTTCAGGCCACGCCCGACCGGCAGAACCCCCATGCCCACCGTCCGGTGGCCTTCTACTCCGAGGACACCCACTACTCCTTCGCCAAGGCCGTGCGGGTGCTCGGCGTCGAGACCTTCCACACCGTCGGCCTGGAGCAGTACCCGGACCAGTGCCCGCTGCCCCACCCCGCCACGGGACGGCGCGAGTGGCCGGCCGAGGTGCCCTCCCGGCCCGGCTCTTCAGGACGCTCCTGGGACGGTCCGGGCGAGATCGACATCGACGCCCTGGCCGTGCTGGTCGATTTCTTCGCCGCGAATGGGCACCCGATCTTCATCAACCTCAACCTCGGCAGCACCTTCAAGGGCGCCCACGACGACGTACGGAAGGTCTGCGAGCGGCTGCTCCCGATCTTTGAGCAGCATGGCCTGGTCCGGCGCGAGGTGGTCTACGGCACCAACCCGCACACCGGTGAGCCGTTGGTCGACCTGCGCCGGGGCTTCTGGATCCACGTGGACGGCGCCCTCGGCGCCGGCTACGCCCCGTTCATGCGGATGGCCTCCCAGAAACCGGCGTCCTACGGCTGGACCCCGGAGACAGAGCTGCCGGAGTTCGACTTCGGCCTCATGCTGCCCACCAGCACGTTCGGCGAGCTCGACATGGTCTCCTCGATAGCCATGAGCGGCCACAAATGGCCCGGCGCGCCGTGGCCGTGCGGTATCTACATGACGAAGGTCAAGTACCAGATCTCACCACCGTCCCAGCCGGACTACATCGGCACGCCGGACACCACCTTCGCCGGTTCCCGCAACGGCTTCTCCCCGCTGGTCCTCTGGGACCACCTGTCCCGGCACTCCTACCAGGACCAGGTGGACCGGATCCGCAGCGCCCAGGAACTGGCCGGCTACCTGGAACAGCGCCTGCAACTTATGGAGCAGGAACTGGGCGTCGAGCTCTGGCCGGCACGCACCCCAGGCGCCGTCACCGTGCGCTTCCGCAAACCCAGCGCGGAACTGGTGGCGAAGTGGTCACTGTCCTCGCAGGATGTGCTGACGGCCCCCGGTGACGAGTCCACCCGACGCAGTTACGTGCACGTCTTCCTGATGCCGTCAGTCGATCGGGCCAAGCTGGACACCTTGCTGACTGAACTCGCCGAAGACCCCGCCATCCTGGACCTTGCCACCGGGCCGCGGTGAGCTTGATCCTTAACGTCTGGCTTGGTCTCGTTCGTAGAGGATGCTTGGGTGTTTGGCGGTTTTGCCCACATTGTGACGGGTGGCGGGGTGCCGGTTCTTGGAGCCGGGCGGACGTCCGGGGCCGGGGCGGCTGGGTTTGGGCACGCGGGCCGGGCAGGCCAGGTGAGGTCGGAGGTGTCGGAACCCGCGCCGGACGCGAGACGGGGTGAGAGCGACGCCGGGGCGGGTGGTTTTCTCCCAGGGCTTGCGCTGGTCGGTGGCGAGCGGAGCGGCAAGGCGGAGCTGGGTGTGCGTGGTGATCACGCAATGCCGCGAAGTTAGGGTCCCGGAGACGGTGTCAAAGTGTCGGGCAGCGTGATCTTGTAGGTGTTCGGTGCCGTGCGGGTCAGCAGGCTGCGGCGAGCCCAGAGGCAGAGTTGGGGGGTGAGATTTGTCAATCCCCTCGCAGCGTGGAGACGATCTATGCGGCCAGTCCCTCGGGGAGGGTGGCTCGGTAGTCACGTTCGTAGTCGATCGGGCTCTTGAACCCGCATACGCTGTGTAGGCGCCTGGTGTTGTAGAAGTCGGTGATCCAGGTGGCGATCTTGATGCGGGCCTCGGTGCGCAACCGTGTTCACCGATACCCGCCAGCCTCGGCGCACCAGCTCGATGAACACCTTCGGCGAGCCGTAGGTGCCGCCCGAGCCGTGGAAGATCTCCTCGATCTCCTCGGCCAGCTGCTGCCGGCGCACCTCACGCGCGGTCGGCGCGTGGTCGCGCCACTTGTAAAACCACGACTCCGAAACCCCCAGCGCCCGGCAGGCGGTGCGGTACGGAATCTTCTGCTCGGCCGTGCAGTTGCTGATCACCCCGACCGCGACGGCCGGGTCCGCCTCAGCTACTTCACCCACAAGGCCACGAATCGCTTGCACACATCACGTTCCATCTCCAGCTCGCGGATGCGCTTGTCCTTCTCCCTGGCCTCGGCCCGCAGCCGCTCCAGCTCAGCGCGCTCACTCTTCCGCAGCCGACCCCCTGGCGATGGCTCGGCCACCGGCCGGTCCGACGACGGCGACCCGTTGCGCTGCGCTCGCGACACCCAGCTGTGCAGGGTCCCCGGGTGGATACCCAGATCCTCAGCCACTTCCGGAATCAGCTTCCCGGTCTCCGTCACGATCCGTACCGCCCCCTCGCGGAACTCAGCGTCGTAGATGCGCTTCCTGGATGCCATGACCCCCAACTATCCCTCCGGTCACGGTCTCCACAGTAGGAGGGGAACCTCAAGGATCTGGGCGGGCAGGGCCGCAAGCGAAGGATCACTGAGCTTCTTCAGCGTGGCCGCTGATCGGGTGACGGGCGGCGGGTCGTAACGGGCGAGGCCCTTGAGCGAGATGTCTCACGTCTCAACTCGCCGGCCAGGTTGCCTCGTTGGTGACCTATCCTTGCGCACTCGACCTGCCGCACGCACTCGTTGAGTGGGTGACCATGCTGATCGTCACCCGCGAGGGTGACCGCCGCTGCAAGCTCCGCCCCTCCCAGCGGGCCATGGTGGCCCTGGTGTATCTACGCGAGCACACCACCCTCGCCAAGATCGCCGCGGGCTTCCGCATCAGCGAAGCCACCGCCCACGCCTACGTACACAGCGTGACCGCACTCCTGGGGGACAAAGCCCCGTCTCTCACCCGCGCCCTGCGACGGGCCAAGCCGGAGTACGTGGACGGCACCATCGCCGAGTGCGACCGGGTCGGCGACGGCGAACGCGACTATTCCGGCAAGGCCCGACGGCATGGCGTGAACATCCAGGCCGTCACCGGCCCGACCGGCGAGCTGATCTGGTACTCGCCCGCACTGCCGGGCCGCACCGTGGACATCACCGCCGCCCGCACCCACCGCATCATCACCGTGTGTGAACGCCTGAAGATTCCCGTCCTCGCGGACAAAGCCTACGAAGGAGCCGGCGGAACCTTCTGCACACCCTTCAAACGGCACTGCGGCCGCGAGCTGACCACGCACCAGAAGGCCGTCAACCGCGCGCACGCCCGGCTCCGCAGCCCGGTCGAGCGAGCCTTCGCCCAACTCAAGTCCTGGCGGATCTTCCGCCATGCCCGCTGCAGCCCCAACCGCCTGACGTCAATCGCCGCAGCTGTCCTCACCCTGGAGAGGCACCGCTGAAGAGGCTCAGTGAGCAGGCCGTCCAGTTCCGGCAGACGCACGCCGCTGATGGCAGTTCTCTAGGGGGTCGAGGTGTCGCGATGCCGATGTTCTCGCGTTGATGCAGCTCAGCACTGATGCAGCTGAACCTATACAGCGCAACACGTGTGGCGCTATCGCTGGTTCGAGTGGTGGGCTGTGGCTCTTCCCCGTCCGCCACCCAGCGGCAGCCGACCCACGCCGCGTGAGATCGGCGTCCCAGCGCGGCAGGGCCGCCCGTGAGGCATCCAGTGCGCACGATCGAGGTTGCCCTCGGCGCCGACCAACCCGCAGCGTTGCGAAGACGTGCATCCTCACCCGATCAGCATCGCCCAGATGGCCCACCCTGAGCACAGCCGCAAGGCTGGACTGGTGAAAGAGCCACTCGGGCAATGCTGCCTCGTCGACTGAAGCGGAAGGTGAACATGCCGCGACCGGATGATCCCGTGGGCCGGGTAATCGCCGGGCGCTACCGACTGGTGCGCAGCGTGGGAGCCGGCGGTATGGGGCGTGTTTGGCTTGCCCACGACGAGGAATTGGCGTGCGATGTTGCGCTCAAGGAAATCGCCGTGCCGCCGGAGGTTTCGGAGCAGGAGCTGAATGCGCGCATCGCCCGAGCGCGAGGTGAAGCACGGCACTCCGCTCGCCTGCGGAGCAACCCCCACGTGGTGACGGTCTACGACACTGTCGTCGACGGTGGCCTGCCGTGGGTCGTCATGGAGTACGTGTCTGGAGCACAGGACCTTGAGGCCGTGGTCCGCGAAAGCGGAACCCTGTCACCAGATGACACAGCCGGACTCGGCCTGGCGCTGCTCGATGCACTGACTGCGGGCCACCAGATGGGCATCCTGCATCGGGACGTCAAACCCTCCAACGTCCTGCTGACCGCTCCAGAGCCGCAAGGCCCACATCCGGCCCGGGTCGAAAGGGTCCTGCTCACCGATTACGGCATCTCGCTTCAACAGGACGTCGGCGAACTACGGCTCACCACCGCTGCCGGAATCATCGGAACTCCTGGCTTCATGGCACCGGAACGAGCGCGCGGCTCCGAGCCAACGCCAGCATCAGACCTGTTCTCACTCGGTGCCACGCTGTACTTCGCGGTTGAAGGCCGCGGCCCCTTCGACCGGAGCTCCGCAGTAGAAACGCTCGCTGCGCTGCTCACCGAAGACCCCACCCCACCCAGCCGAGCTGGCAGCCTGGCCCCCTTCCTACTGAAACTACTCGCCAAAGACCCCGCGCACAGACTGCGCGCAGACGACGCAGCCCTCCTCCTCCGTCAGCTCACCAGCGAGCCCACCCAACCCCCGCCGCGGACTATCACCGACCTGCCGCGGCCCATCAAGCAACCCTCGACCCCACAACCTCCAACTCGGCCTCCACAGCCAAAACCTTCGCTACGCCCACCGTCACGCAAGAGCCTGGAACGCGTCTGGCCGTTCTGGAACCGTCCAAGAACCTCAGACCGCGTTTGAGATCTACTGGGATGCCAGCCATGCGGTGTACCAAGTGCCGAAGTCTGGTCCTGGGGTCAGACCACCCCAGGAGCGGTCGTCGAGCCACACTTGTCCGGCATTGCTTCCTGTTATGACCAGGCGGGAGAAGGTACCGCAGCCCATCTCGCCGAGGACCAGGGTCCCCGTGACCGAGTAGTCAGCGTCGCCTCCCCTGCCCGGCCCCGGCCAGTCCGTGGAGTGCGGGAACGGGGTGGCCAGGAAGCCCACGTGCAAACACTCGGCCCGAAGGTCGTGCAGGGCCTCTTCATCGTCTACTTCCTCTGCCAGGCCCAGGAGTCCGTAGTCCGGTCCCGCTCCGCCGCCGGCGACCGCGCTCAGGAAGCCTCGGTAGGAGGCGGGAAGGGTGACGCGGTGCAGCTGCTCGAACGAGCGGATCGCCTCCTCCGCCAGAGGCGGGTGAAGCCGGTACCGGTGGTGAGAGGCGCCGAAGCGGCGATGCTCGGGATCTTCCCGAGCCATCGCGGCAACACGCGAGCGCACCGAGGCGCCGTTCCAAGTTCCGCTCGGGGCGGCAGCGTCACTGGTCACGCCCGAACCGTACCCTCGTCCGGCCGCACCCGGACCAATGGCTTGGGGCCCGGCCGTGTGGCGGGACGGCCGCGGGTGAGTCGGCGGACCATGATGCCGATCACTGCCCATCGGATCATGGTCTCCGATCGGGCCGGGCTGGCCTCGTAATCCCGGGCCAGACGTCGGTGGGCGGTGAGCCATGAGAAGGTGAGTTCCACCGCCCACCGCTCCGACTGAACCTGGAAACCGCGCTGATCAGGGTCCTTCCGGACGATCTCCAACTCGCGACCGAGCGTGTGCGCGGTCCAGTCGACCACGCACCAGCAGTACCCGGTCCGCCAATGGCAGGCACCACGGACGGCCGCCCCCGGGGCCGTTCCCGCCCCGTTCCCGTACCACCCTCAGCAACCGTTCGAACTGCCGCATCCGCAGCCCTGTGAACGTCTCCACCTACACCGGCTCAGCCCTCAACATCCCACGCATACAAGGAAAATGCCCAGATCACAGCCTTCTGCAACACGCTTTAAGACTTGATCCGTAATTCACCAAAGGGTGAGCTGCGCCCCCACATGGACACCTCAGGCGGAGAACTCCAGCCACCTCTGGTAGTAGGTGTTGTTGCACTCGTGAGTGCGCAGACCGTAGTAGAACGAGTCGTCCATGCACTGCCGGGTCTTCTGGTTCCGGAAGGTGATCCACGGTTCCCCGTTGGGGAAGGTGCCCCGGGTCACGTACCAGCTTTCCTCTTCGGAGTTGTCACACCCGGCGTGCTCGATGATGCCGTCCTTGTTGTCGCTGGTCCACCACGTCTGCCGGATGCACAGATAGGTGCGCATGTTCTGGAAGCGGATCGTGCCGTCGTCGTAGTGGTGGATGATCCACCGCTGCCAGCCGCCGTCGCGGGAGTTCTGGTTGCAGCTGAAGGTGCGCAGCTGCTCCCAGTCGCTTCCGGAGGCATACGTCGAATCGTCCAGACACAGGTAGGTGTCGTCGTTGCGGAACGAGTACGGCCACTCGTCCCAGTATGCGGCGGCCGTGCCGGTTCCCATCACGCTGAAGGTGACGGCCGCGGCGGTGGTGGTGGCCAGGGCCGCGAGTCTGCGCGGTATCCGCATGAGCATGTCCCCCTCGTGGATGCGATGGGGCTCATCATGCCGGGGGCGGCCCAAGAGCACCACCCTCACAACACCCAGGTGCCGCGCCCCTGTTCACCGGCTTATTCGGCGTCGGCGTGACCACCGTGCACCGCATCATCCACCGCATGGCTCCGCTGTTCGCCGGGCCCCGGGATCGACTACGCGTAATTACGGAACATCCCTTAAGGGCTGTCCCGCAATGGCGTGGCAGCGATGGTGCGAGCCGTTGATCGGGTAGGCGGGTGAGGGGCCAGGGGCTGGCCGTTTACCCTCGTGTCGTGGAGAAGTCCTGGGAGTCGCCGAATAGCACCGATGCCCTGGTGAGTGCGTTTCCGTCCCGGCTTGCTGGTGACGTCCGGAGTGTTCTGGCAGTCGTACCGGACGGCAGGCTCTCATCCGCGGACCCGTTCCAGGTCGAGGTGTGGGGTGAGACCGTCACCATCCCCTCGCGGATCTACCACGATGAGCCGAACGCCGACGTGGTGCGTTCACTGCCCGGGATCCAGCAGGTGATCTTGCACTGCCTGTACTCCCGGCACTGCGATGGCAAGGTCCGTCAGCGTCACCTCGAACAGATTGTGAGGCTGGACGAGGCGTGGGTGGTCCCGTTCGTCGTGCAGCTGGCCGGTGAGTACGTGGTGGAGATCCTTGAGGCGATCTACCGAGGGCTGCCCGGACTCGGTGTCCCGGACTCGGTCCAGCGCGGACTCTATGGGGAGTTCATCGCTCGGAATCCTGCGTTTTTCGCCCGCACGGAACGACGTGTGGTGAGCTACTGGTCCTGCTACTACCGCTGGAAATACCCGGAATTCGGCACGTATCCGGGAAGCTCGCTGGCGGAAGCGTTTCGGGCCGCCGCCTCGGAACGGGCGGGCGCGCCATGGCCCCGCCACACACCTGCCCCACTGATGAACACAGGCGGACAGACGACCTGAGCCCTCCACCGTCTATCCGGTGAGGGCGAGGTTGTGCAGGCGCGCGATGCCGAGCATCGCGTGTCGCCGATCAATGTCTGTCCGGGCCGGGTGGCAAGGAGTTCCGGTTCGGCGTCGAGCAGGTCCAGCAGCGTGTCGCGCTCGTCGGTTTTCGCTCCGGTCAGGGCGAAGGCGACGGGCAGTCCCTGGAGCGTGCACACCAGGTGCAGGCGCAGGCCCCAAAAGAAGCGGCTGTGGCCGGCGCTGTAGCCGTACTCGGCCCATCCGGCCAGCTCGGAGCGTTTGACGGTCTCGCGGGAGCGCCCGCATTCCACGGGCGTGGAGTCCACGATCCATACGTCGTCGCTCCACACGAATGTGTCCGTGGCCAGCAGCCGGGTGATCCGGCGGAGCAGCTCGACGGCCTTGCGCAGGCGCTTGTTGTAGCCGGGCTGCTGGGGCAGGTACGAGAACAGATGCCGCAGATGAGCGCGGGCGTGGCGGAGCCACTTGGCCTCGGAGGTGAACCCGAGCATGGCCTGCATCACCGCGAGGGTGACCAGCTCGGCGTCGGTGAGTTTGGGGGTGATCCCGACAGTCGGTCGCCACGGCGCGAGATGCGGCGATGCCTTCAGCAGGTCGTCGGATTTCACGTACAGTGCGGTGGCGAGGGAGTCCAAGTCTGGCGTCACAACCGCACTTTGGGCTCCCTCATCTCATGCGCGCAGCCGATCCCTTGGAATCGATCATCTAGCCATGGTCAGCCTGTCCAGGGGTCGTAGGACCAGAAGTGGTCGTCGTTGTCGTTGCACCACCACAGGGTGATGCGGGCACCGTCGGGGGTGCCCAGGCCGTCGACGTCCAGGCAGAGCTGTGATTGCCTACTGCCGTACTCCAGCCGGCTCCCTGATAGGACGTGACGTGCGGCTGTGCTCACCCCGTACCGCTGTGGGGTGACCGCAGAGGGTGCTCTGGTCCGCCCAGCACGGAGCCTGTGGGCGCGGGCTCGGGGGCGCCGAGGTCGACCATAGGCGTGCTGCTGGTGACGACGTCGACGCGGTGGCGGCGAGCGTAGGCGGCCAGGGCGAGGAACAACCTCGGTTCCGTAGCGGTCCCTCGCGCGGCCGCCGAGCAGTCCCGGTGTCAGGCGGACGCGGCCCAGGAGCAGGCGGAGGTTGTCCGGTCCGTGGTCGGCGGCCAGTTGCTGGGTGTGGAGGGGATCGGGCTTCTCGACGAGTGCGGCCATGGCGCGGACGGGCCCGGTACCGGTGCAGATGATCACCCCGTGGCTGGTGGCGGACCGGATGTCGAACGGGCCGGCCAGGACGGCGGGGGTGTGAGGGGCGCCGGCGCCGACCAGTTCGCGCAGTGCGGTGTGGCTGGGGTCGACGTTGTCGGAGAAGAGCAGGCAGACGTCTGGGCTGCGCAGGTGCTGGGAGCCGTTGAGCGCGGAGGTGATGTCGGCGTAGCGGCCTCGCTGGGCGATTAAGTCCACCCGCAGGTCCTCGGTGGGCGGGTGGGGGCTGACAGGCTGTTGGGAGAGTTCCTGGTAGCGGGCCAGGGCGCCGGGGGCGAGGGTCTGGCGGGCCCAGTCGATGAACGGTGTGTAGTAGGGGTGGTGGACGACCACGGCATGCCGGATGCCGGTGGCGGCGGCTTCGGTCAGCACGTGGAGGAGACCGGGGTGTCCCCCGACCGGGCGGAATTCCTTGGGCAGGAATGGTGACCAGCCATTGACGCGGGTCCCCAGTCCTCCGGCCGCGATCACCACTCCTGCGGGTTGGGTCGTCACTGATCCGCCCTCCGGCTGGTGTCAGCCAGCGCTAGCGTTGCGGGATGCATACGCGTGTGACAGGTGTCGTCATCGAGGACGACGCGATTCTGCTGCTGGACCAGGACACCGAAGGGGCCCGGTCGTGGTCCCTGCCCGGAGGCAAGGTCGAGAACGGCGAGACCCTCGAGGAGGCTCTGGTCCGCGAGATGCGGGAGGAGACCGGCGTCGAGGTCGAGGTCGGCCGTCTGCTGTACGTCTGCGACGTGACGTCGGCTCATGTCGTTCACATCACCTTCGAGGCCCGCCGGGTCGGCGGGCAGGTCGGGGTCGTTACGGAGGGCGCGGATACGCGTCCGATCCGGCAGGTGGCGTTCGTGCCGCTCGACCGCCTGCCGGAGCTGGGGTTCAGCGAGAAGTTCACGAAGCTGTGCAGGGAGGGCTATCCCGGGGCTGGCTCCTACATGGGGCCGAAGTCCGCGATCGGACTATGACCCGAACGTGCTGATCAGGAGGCGGTCCAGCTCGCCCACGGGGCGGGCGGGGCCGTCGAGGGCGTCGATCCATCCGTTGAGGCGGTGCGCGAGTTCCCACGCCCCGAGTCCGGTGGACGCCGAGGTCCGCTCGTCGCGCACGGGGCGGATGCCGACTCCGCGCGAGGAGCCCAGCAGGTAGCGGGAGCGCACCGCCCCGATGGCGTCCTGGGTGCCCGGCGTGTTCCACGCCGCCCCGAACAGGTGCCGTTGAGCGGGCGCGTCCGGCGGAAGCGAAGGGCCGTCGCCGCACCAGGTCTGGACGTTGCCCACCAGGTGGTGGACGTCGGACGACGGGCGGCCGGGTTCCAGTACCGGGCAGGTATCGCCCACCGCGTAGTCGCAGTTGTAGGCGTGGGCGCCGGCGGTGGCCTCGGCTGCCTCGGCCCGGGTGGGCAGGCGGGCGCCGAGCCAGGCCGCCACGGTGGCCGCCCCGAGCCATGTCACCCAAGAGGCCGGGTGCGCCTCGTAGCCGGGGCTCACCCGCCACTGCCTCGTGCGCGCATCACGGTGCAGCCGCCCGCCACGCTCGTGCGGCATCGGGCAGACCAGCAGGTTCGTCCCCAGGTGCGTGTTCGGCAGCCCGGCCGCCTGGAGCAGGGTCAGAAGCTCTGCCATCTCCGCGTTGGTGACCAGTTGGTTCCGCCACGACGCCCCGCCCGGCAGCGGAAGGTAGACCGGAGCCGGGACAGGCCCGGCAGACGCCTGCGGCTGTGCGGGCGTCCGGCGGCGGACAGCAGGCCTGCGTACCTCGTACCGGTCGTCACCAGCCAGCCACTCGGCTGCGGTTGCCGTGACCTGCCCGTCCAGGAACGAGCGGGCGCCGGCCACCGTGGCGTCCACGGTGCTGCGGACCAGGTCCGCCGTTGCGGGGTCGACTTCAGCGACCAAGCCGTCCTTGCCGCCGGTGGTAACGAACGTCGGGTCCAGCACCGCGCCCGCACTATCGGGAGCCGACTGGGGTGTGCCGGAGGAGAGCGTGATGCCCAGATGCTGGGCCAGTTCGGCGAGCACTGTCTGCCGTCGCCTACGTGCTGCTCGTACGGCACCACGGCGATGTCCCTGCCCGAGGTGCTCAACGACTTGGCCAGTAGCAGGGCGTTGAGCGCGATGAGGCGGCCCAGCGCGACGGGGGCGGCGGGATCGTCCAGGGGGACCAGAGGTGCGAAGTCCCGCCAGCGCGGGGAGCGGGCACTCGCGGCCACCTGGGTGTACCGCTGGCCGTAGGCCCACCGCTCCCACAGCCGGCCGCGCTCGAAGGACGACGCGATGCCGATGGGGGCACGGGTGAGGACCACCACCGGGGAGTGGGGCAGCAGCCGCACAACGGTGTCCGTGGCGACGAACAGGTTCGTCTCCTTGACCAGGTGCCGGGGCTGGCCATACAGGTCGCTCAGCGCGCAGGCCAGATGGTGCCTGCCCAGTGCGCCGAGAGCGGTCCCGCTCAGGTCGGCCGGTGTGCGGTTGCACGGGGACAGCGGGTGTTCCCTTCCGAGTTGTTGCCGGAAGGGCTCGTTGTGCTGGGGCATCACCGGCCGCAGGGAGTCGGACAGCCAGTTCGAGCCGACCCGCTCGAACGTCCCCAGCGCCAGACACGGCGCCATCCGCGCGGCGTCCCGGCCGTACAGCCCGGCGACCTGTGCAGCGATCTCGTCGACGGTTCCCGGGCTGGTCGACGCCGAGGCGGCGGTTGGCGGCGGGGCGGACGTGGACGGGGTGGGAACCAGCATGGAGTCCTCCTCCTGGCAGGACGGCCGGGCCGAGGACGGCCATGACCACGGGGGCAGCGCTGGTCCGGCTGGGCTGGGGTGTGACGTCCCGCCCAGCCCAGCCGGGGTCTACAAGGGGTGGAGCAGGACGAGGACCAGGGCGAGGAGCGTGCCGCCGAGGCACTACGTCTGCCGCCAGGCCCACCACGGCGGTCCGCTGCGGCGGGGCCTGCGGCGATGCCGGGTCACGGTGCGGGCGGCCGGGCGGGCGGGATGCGTGCGCCGTCGCGGTCCGGGTGCTGCGCTGGCCGGTCGCGGTGTCCTCAACGTCCCGGCCGATCACGACATGAGGGCCGGGGCGCTGCTGGACCTGCGCCGGCGGCTGCCCGCGCTGGGGGCGGACGCGACACTCGTGCAGTGGCTGGACGCAGCAATGGACGCGGACCGGATCATTGCGGCCGGGCTTGCCGGCGATGTCGGCGGGCCCCATCCGCTGGCCGAGTGGGTGCACACCCGGGACACCGCGCACATGCTGGCCTGGGCGCTGAACGGCACCACCCCGTCCGCGCTCGCCGGCCGGTTACCCAGGCCCCGGCGGGGGCCGGTCGCCGTCGCACCGCAATTGGCGCCTGCCGAACGGACGGTCTTCTTCGATCACCTGCGAGCCACGACCGAGCACGAAGCCGCACAGGGGGAGCCGGGGGGTGCTGCTGCACCGCCAAGCGCTGTATCTGGCGTCGTACGATCACGGCCCGGATGCGGCCGCATGGACCGCGCACACCTTGCACCGCCGACGCGACGTCCTTGCCCGACGGGGCTGGTCCCCGCACTGGGCGGAGGCCCGCTCCACCGCCACGGCGCTCGCCCGGCTCGGCGACCCGCAGCCACTGCAGGACTTCATCGACCGCGCCCTGGCCGACGACGACACCGCCGAGGCCGCGAACCTCAACTCCTGGGCGCTGTGGCTCGGTGCGCTGCCGGTGCCGCAGGCCGACGATGCCTTCATGCGCAACCGGGACCTCACGGGCTGGGACCCGGTGACCCTGCTGCGCGGGCTGGCCCGCGGGCTGCACCTGGCGCCCGGCTTTGCCGACCTGTACGCGCACTCGCTGTGGTCGTTGCTGACCGCGTTCCCCTGGCTGCCGCAGGCGGCCGGACAGCTCGCCGGTCCGCTGCGCGAGCGGACCGCCCAGCTCCTGGACGGAGCAGCCATCTCGGCAAGATCGAGGCGCGAACTCGCCCACGTCCACTACGTTTTCGATCACAACCGCTGACGATGGAGGACCGCATGGCCGACGACACCACCAGGGGCACCGCGAGCTTCATCTCCGAGATGGGCGTGCTCAAGCGCGTCGCACGGACCGGCTGGTGGTTCACCGGCAACAAGGCCCCGGAGTCCGTCGCCGAACACTCCTTCCGGGTCGGGGTGATCGGCTCGGTGCTCGCCATGATGGAGGGTGCCGACCCGGCCCGAGTTGCACTGATGTGCCTGTTCCACGACAGCCAGGAGACCCGCGTCGGAGACATCCCGCACATCGGCCGGAAGTACATCAGGGCCGCGCCGAACGAGGAGGTGACCGCCGATCAGGTCGCCAACGCCCACCCGGCCGTCCGCGAGGGCGTGCAGGGTGCGGTCGACGAGTACGAGGCCGGTGAGACCCCGGAGGCGATCGTCGCCCACGACGCCGACAAGCTGGAGTGCCTCGTGCAGGCCGTCGAATACCGGGAACAGGGCTACAGCCTCACTCAGAACTGGATCGACACCAGCCTCGCCTCGCTCAAGACGCCCTCGGCGAAGGCCCTCGCCGACGCCGCGCTGTCAATGCCCTCGCTGGAGTGGCAGAAGAACTTCCTGCCCTGATCCCAGGTCCCGCACTCAGGTGAGGACCCCGGCGCGTGCCGGGGTCCTCTGCATTCTCACCTCTAATACGGCCCGCGACGCCGAGGGCAACATCTGGACCTTCGGAACGTACGGGCCCTGCGCTGACGGGTCGAAGTGGCGTCGCCGCACTCACGCCCCCTCCACGGGCGGTTCACCACCCGGTCGGTCAGGAGCGGACGAAGACGGCGGTCAGCTTGTGGGGGGAGTTCATGGTGACGTTGACCTGGCCGCCCAGTGTGTACTGCACCCCGTCGTAGATCCACCCCGCGTGCCGGTAGCCCGCCTGCGGATACGCGGTGACCGCGACGACGGTGCCCGGCGCATAGGGGCCGTAGACGGCCGGGCGGGCGCTTCCGCCCGCGGTGGAGTCGAGGGTCAGGGGGTAGCGGGTCCTGGCGATGGTCAGGTTGCGGTAGCCGGCCAGGACCGGCGCGGAAAGCCGGGCCAGGGCCGCGTTGTTGTTGTTCGCATCGCCCAAGGGCTGGCCGTTGATGGAGTTCTCGGTGTTGGAGTACTGGTTGACGGCCGTGCAGGGCATGCCGCATGCGCTGGAGTACGCCATCAGGGTGTGGAAGTTGTGTCGCGGGGTGACCCATCCGGTTGCGAACGGGGCGTTGAGCAACCGCTGCCAGGAGCCGTCCGGGCCCTGTTGGTTCAGGGTGGTGCGGTCGTGGAAGAGGCCGAGGTTGTGGCCGATCTCGTGTCCGAGGTTGTACCAGTCGGTCATCGAGCGGATGTCGACGACGGAGAACGCGTCGGAGGGGTTGAACCGGCCGCTCATCGGCAGGCTGCCCTGGCCGGAGGACTGGCCGGGAGCGACGCGGTTGACGACGGTGATCAGGTCCGCCCCGTAGCGGTCGCGCAGGCCGGCGGCGGTGGCCCCGAGTTCCGGGTCCCGGGGATCGGAGAGCTTTTTGAACATCGCGGAGGAGGTGTTGTCGCCGCCGTATCCGGTGCCGTAGGTCCCGATGATGTCGATACTCGCCGGGACGCCGCTGTCGGCGAGCGCCTCGTTCATCTTCCGCTCGGACCACCGGATGGTGTCGACGACCTGCTGCTCGCCTCCCGCCTGGGCCACGGCCTGCCGGGTGTACCCGGCAATCACGTCGATGACCACGGGGGCTGCGACTGTGGCCGGAGCCCTGCTCTCCAGGGACTTCCTGAGCCGGGAGGCTGGGGCGGAAGTCATGATGTCGTCGTCGGGTGCATGGGGCTCGCGGTGGCTGGGGTCTTCCTCGGTGATGCGGACCCGGGCAGGCCGACCGGGCATGGTCTCCATGCGGTAGACCCTCGTCCCGAGGTCCGCGACAGCTTCCAGCGCTGCGTCCGCGCCCGGACCTGCCGTGCACAGGCCGCGCATCGAGAGGACGACACTGTGCTCGGGGGCGCCCTTGGCGTGACCGCTCCAGGTGACAGTTCCCCCATCGCTGTCCAACCCGTCCTCGACCGCCGTGACGCGGACGTCGTCGAAGAAGTCGAAGCTGTGCTCCCGGGGCTCACCGAAGGGAGCAGCACTGCACAGGCCACGGAAGGGCTCGGTGTTAAGGGGGACGGTGCGCTCGCGCAGCACCTCCTTTCCCGACCCGGCTGGCGAGGGCTCAGCCGCGGCCAGTGGAGCAGCCGAGACACCGGCAGCCGCGGTGAGAGACGAGCCGGCCAGGGCGGCGGCCACGCACGCCGCGACCAGACGTGCGCGGCGTGAAGAACGGGAGGGCCGGGAGGGGCGAAGCGGGCTCATGGAGGGGTGCATGCGGGAGGCATGTCCTAGGGGAACGATTCGGCATTCCCGGCCGAGACCTTCAGTCACCCAAATGAGTAAGAGTGCGATCCGGCCGCGCCTGTGCCGTCACCGGGCCACGCTGGGGTCCAGGGGGTGCTAGCAGCAGCGGCATCCTTTACGACCTCAGCCCGAAGCGACATGGGCGAAGGCGGCTCGTAGCGGCGGTGCCGTCGGCGTTGTTCCGTTCGTCGCCCCACCGCCTCACCGGAGTCCTCCCGGTGCGGCTCTCCCGGGGGCGGTGACATGCCCCCTTACGCTCCCAGGCGGAAGAAGGGCGCAGCCCCTGCTCCTCGCAGAGCCAGCAGGGGCTTTCTTCTGCCCGCACGGCAACGGCCCTCGCCTGTAAGGGGTGAGGGCCGTTGGTCGGGTCCCCGGGCTCCGCTCCGGGGGGACCGTTCTGAGTGTCGAGTTCAGAACGGAGACCAGCATGCCCCCGCACTCTGAAGAGCACACAGGCGCACGCATCGCGCATGCACGCAAAGCCCGCCGTCTGACGCAGCGTGAGCTGGCGGACCTCTCGAACGTCTCGTACAGCACAATCACGAAGGTCGAACAGGGTGTCGTGCCAGGCAGCCTCGGTCATAGGTGCACTCGCCCACGCGCTGTCGGTGCCGGTCGCCGAACTCAACGGCCAGCCGTACCTGGAGTAGCTGCGACAGGACCAGCTCGACGGGCTGATCAACCCGATCCGTGAAGCCCTGAACGTGTACGACCTGGGGCCTGACCCGGACGTGACGCCGCGCTCGCTGGAGGAGCTGGAAGAGCACGCCTACGGGCTGTGCGCCATGGTCCGGGCCACGGACATCGAGCGGGTCGCCGCGGAGCTTCCGACGCTCTTGCACGAGGCGACGACGAACGCACACCTTCACCCAACGGACCGTTCCTGGCAGCTGCTCGCGGGTGTCTACCGCACCGCGTACGACGTGACGACGAAGCTCGGATTCCCCGACCTGTGCACGGTTGCGCTGGACCGCATGGACTGGGCGGCGCACCGGGCGTCGGACCCGGTGCTGGGCGGGATGCGGCAGTACCTGCGCGCCCTGGCCTACCTCAGGGCCAGCGACTACAAGACGGGCAAGCGGCTGATCGGCCTGGGCATGGCCACGCTCGAACAGGCGGAGCAGGGCCGGGTCCTCGATGTCGTCACCGGGCAGCTGTACCTGGGAGCTGCCGTACTGGCAGGCCGGGACAAGGACAAGGACACGGCGGAAGGGCACCTCCGTGAGGCTGCCCGGATCGCCAAGCGCACGGGCCCGGCCGAAAAGGTGCACTGGCTCAGTTTCGGACCGACCAACGTTCAGGTGCACCGGGTGAGCGTCATGGCTGAGTTGGACCTGTACCCGGAGGCCGTCCAGCAGGCGGAGGAGATCACCATTCCTGAAGGGTGGCCGCCGTCCCGCCTGGCTCATCACCACGCCGAGGTCGCACGCGCGCAGATGTGGACGGGCCGCACCGAGCCCGCCTTCAAGAGCCTCCAGCTGGCGCGGAAGCCGGCTCCGCAGCAGACCAGATACCACCCGACGGTGCGCGAGACGTACGCCGGGCTGGAAGCGGCCAAGCGTCGTATGCCGGACACCTTCAACAACTATGGTGCGTGGCTCGGGATGTGACTTAGCGTCAAGGCTTTGGCCCGGACTATCAATTAAGTTTGATAGTTCCGGCCTTCGCATGTCGGCACTCTGGGTGGCAGACAGGACCCCCGCGACCGCGCGAACGGTCCGGGGGCGTGGTCAACGCTGCTTGGAGCGTCAACATGAGGAACGGTACAGGCCCCGCCCGGGACCACTGCGCACCTTTGACCCACACGACCATCCGCGTGTATCAGGTGGACCGCTACGGGACGGTCACCTCGGACCGCGGCACGGTTCTGGTCCCGACGGTGATGGAGCTGAAGCAGTCCGACGCATGGCCGCCGTGTGAGTGCCCGCGTCACCGGGCCGGACAGGCGGTGCCCCAGTGAACGCCGCAGTCGAGCACGACAAGGACACCGCCCAGGTCGACATCGAGACGATGCGCGCCACCGCGGCCCTGCTGCTCGGGCCGGATGACGGGCCCGAGGCGCTTCCCCCGGTCTCTAAGGAGGTGGACACCCTCACCTTGATGCTGCGCGGCCACCTGGGGCTGCTGATCCCCGAGGTGGAGAAGAAGGCTGGCCAGCTGCCGAAGAACAGCATCCCTCGGTACTGCGCGATCGCCTGCGTCGGTGAGGCGCGCCGCAAGCTCACGGCCGAGCCCAGCCCCCGGTATGGGGGAGCCGCGGGCCACGCCCGCCGCCTGGCGCGTGTCCTGCGAGCGCTGTGCGACCACTACGAAAACGCGGGCAAGCCGTCGCCGTGAAGGCGATTGCTGGCCTGCTCGTATACGTGGCGACCGTGACAGGCCCGGTCCTCGCCGTGGTGCTGGCGCGGACAGCGCACTGACGCACCCCCAGGCGGCCCCTCCGGGTCAGAGCCGCACCCAACAAGCCCCCGCCGCACCGTGGACCGCAAGCCGCGGTGCGGCGGGTCCCTGCGCCCTTCCCGGAACACCCCGGGCGGGCAACCATGAGTGAAGAAGAGGGAGATACATCATGCTGCATCTGGTCCAGACGCACGGTGGCGGTGGCGGTGGCGGTGGCGGCGAGGGAGGCGACGGCCTGCCGGGTGAGCCCTGGCCCGGCCCGCAGGAGCCCCCGTCCCCCGACGGCGGACCGAGGGTCATCGGCTGATGAAACTGCCTGATCTGTCGGAGGAGCGGTCCGAACTGGGCCGCTCCCTCCTGGCCCGTGGGGCCATGACCCCAGACTGGAAGGACGCGTTCGAGGCAGTGCCGCGGTCCGCGTTCCTGCCGGAGGTGATGTGGCCGTACGACATGGAGTCGGGGACGCACGCCACCGTAGACCTGCGGGAAGAGCCGGGACTCTGGTTCCAGTACGCCGACGCCGACGTGCCGATCGTGACGCAGTGGGACGACGCTAAGCCGAGCGGCGAGGGTGTCCGCGTACCGACGTCGTCGGCGTCCATGCCGTCGGTCGTGTTCCGGATGCTCCGCGACCTGGACGTGCAGCCGGGGCACAAAGTGCTGGAGATCGGCACGGGCACCGGCTGGAACGCCGGTCTTCTGGCCCACCGGCTGGGAGTCGACAACGTGGTGAGCATCGAGATCGATCCCAACGTGGCAGACGCTGCCCGGGATCATCTCGCGGCCCACGAGTTGCTCGGCGTCGTCCTCACCCGGGACGGGGCGCTCGGCGACCCGGCGGGAGCCCCGTACGAGCGCGTCATCGCCACGGCCGGGATCCGCACGGTGCCCCCGGAGTGGATCGCGCAGACCCGTCCGGGCGGCTTCATTGTCGCCCCCTGTGGCACGCACTTCAGCAACGCCGACGCCATCGTCCGCCTCAGGGTCGATGCTTCGGAGGCGAGCGGGTATCTCACCGGGCCCGTGGAGTTCATGAAGCTGCGCAACCAGCGGCTGCCGTTCAAGGGCCACGATGCCTACCTCGAGGACGGCATGGCCGGCGCTGAGCGGTCCACGACGGACGTGACCGAGGGCGAGCTACTGGGGGAGGGCCGCTTCGATCCGCGGACCTTCGCGATCGGCCTGCGGGTCCGCGACTGCCACCGTGTCGTGGCGGAGAAGCGCGACGGCGCCCGGCCGGTGTGGTTCTACGGGCTCAAGGACCACTCGTGGGCCTGCGTCATGTTCCGCGACGGTCGCCTGGAGGCCGATGTGTGGCAGGACGGGCCGCGGCGGCTGTGGGACGAGGTACGTGAGGCTCTGGGCTGGTGGCACGAGGCCGACCAGCCTGACTTCGCGCGCTTCGGCCTGACCGCGGAGATGGACGGCACGCAGTACGTGTGGTTGGACTCGCCGGACAAGGCCTGGCTGGTCTGACCGGTCCCAGTGCGCCCCGTCCGTCCGCTTTCCCCGTAGCGGACGGGCGGGGCTCTCGTTCTTGCCGCTGATGAGGACCGAGCCGTCCTTGTGCGAGGCGGCGGCGATCCTCAGCAGGTCGCTGTAGCGGGGGTCCGTCTCACCGGATTCGATGCGCTGGAGATGGCCCCGGCTCAGGCCGGTGGTGGCGCACAAGTGCTTTTTCTGATGGCTCGCCAGGTGCGGCTTCTGGGGTGCGAAAGCGCCCGAACGGTCGGGTTTCGGAGTGGCCCGGCGGGACGGGCTCCCACCGCTGGATGCATCCGACCAGTGAAAGTCCGGGCCAATTCACACGGGGTGTCATCTGTTCACACGGGTTCGATACGGAATGGGGCTCCTGAATGAGCTATTCCGGTCTCAAACTTGTGGGCGTATCACATGGGCCCCGTCGCGCACTGAGGACCGGAAGCCTCCGCGCGGCGGTGCCGTTGTGCTTGTCGGCTGACACTGTGCAGGGCTATGAGCCCGGTAGGACCATCGCCGAAGTTCTAGTGATTGCTTGTTTTTCATCCCGATCACCCCCGCACCCACGATCACCACGGAGCGCGGCACCCGCTCCACCGAGAGCACGTCGTCCGAGTCCATGATCGTGCGCCCGTCGAACGCGACGCTGTCCGGGCGGGCCGGCCGGGTGCCGGTGGCGATCACGATGTGCTCGGCGCTCAGCAGCCGTTCGTTCCCGGTGGCCTCGTCGCGCAGGGCCACGGTGTGCGGGTCGGCGAACCGTCCCGTGCCGGAGTACAGGGCCACCTGGTTGCGGGACAGCTGGTTGCGGACGACGTCCACCTCCCGGCCGACCACGTGCCGGGTGCGCGCGGTCAGGTCGGCGACGGTGATGTCCTCCTTCAGCCGGTAGCTCTGCCCGTACAGGTCGCGCTGGGGCAGACCGGTCAGATAGAGCACGGCCTCGCGCAGGGTCTTGGAGGGGATGGTCCCGGTGTGCAGGGAGACCCCGCCGATCATGTCGGGGCGGTCGACGACGGCGACCCGGCGGCCGAGCTTGGCCGCGGCGATGGCGGCCTCTGCCCGCCGGGTCCGGATCCGATGACGAGCATGTCGAAGTCGGGCACGCACCGGAGTCTGTCAGCCACCGAGCGCCGCACGGAAGGCCCGCGGCAGCGCGGGGCGGGCAGGGTGCGGTCGATTGGAGTACGGGCTTTGCGCACCGGTGAGACGATCCACTCCGGGCACTTCCCAGGCAGTCTGCTGCAGGTGCGCCGCAGCGAGTTGACCCCCTCAACCGCCGCAGCATGAACCCCGCTGCCGACTCGCGGAGTCGGCGGATCGCAGTCCCCGACCCTGAGCGGAATCGACGCCCCGGTGCTCGGGAATCGCGGGCGGCAAGCCGGTAGGGCCGACCGGGGTCCCCAGCGAAGTCGACGGGGCGGTCCGGGGCTTCGCCGCGGATCGCCCCTGGCTGGTGCGAGAGGCGATCACTCAGTGGCAGCCGGTGGTGCCGCTGTCGCTGTAGGTCTTGCCCGCCTCGGGCACGAACTGCCAGTCCTAGCTGCTGGCGTGCAGGGTGAACTTGAGCACGCCGAAGGTGTCACTGTTGCGGGCTTCGCTGTTCGGCTGGATGGTGCCGAAGCTGTAGTGGCTGGCATCGCCCATGCCGGCGACGAATTCCCGGATGCCGCGGGTGGTGTCGAGCTGACCGCTTGGGTTCATGGGGGCGAACCGCTCGTACTGGTGGTTGTGACCGTTGACGATCACGTCGGCGTTGTTGTCGTAGAGCGCCTGGACGAGGGGTCCGGTCGAGAGGTCGGGTGCGTGGTTGGCGCCCGACGTGAACCGCGGCTTGTGCCAGTAGGCGAGGGTGCACGGCTTGGTGCTGGCGGCCAGGTCCGAGCGCAGCCACTGCTCCTGCGGGGAGCCGACGGCCATGTTGACCTCGGAGTTCAGCGAGACCACGCCAGTTGCCGAGGTGGTAGGAGTAGTAGCCCTGGCTGGACGGGCCGGCGTTGGCGCCGAAGTAGTTGTAGTAGCCGGTGGCGCCGGGGGTGTTGTAGTCGTGGTTGCCCGGTGCCGACCTGGTGCGGGCCTTGTGCCGGCCCCACGTCGGGTCGTAGTAGGTGGCGAACTCCGCGGCCGTGCCGCTGTCGTAGGCGTTGTCGCCGGCGGTGAACACGGTGCCGGGGATGCTGTCCAGCAGGTTGGCGGTCGCGGTGTCACCCGTGCCGGAGTTGGCGATGTCACCGGCGTCGACCAGCACGGGGTCACCCGACGGCGGCGGGGTGGTGGGCGGCGGGGTGGTGCCGGTGGTGATCACCAGCTGCGGGGCGTCGGCGCCGCTCTCCTTCGAGTCGTAGTAGGCGCCGTCATTGTTGGGGGAGGTCGCGCCGATGCTGAAGGTGCCGTTGCCGGTCACCAGCGAGGTCACGTCGATCTCGTACCAGGTGTCCTTGACGACCGAGCCGAGGGTGCCCAGGGTGGCGCCGTCGATGGCGGGCTTGTTGTTCCAGGTCGTGCCGGTCTCCGACCACGTGGTGTTGCTCATCGCCTTGAACGTGCCGCCGTTGCTGCTGCCGTTGTTGCCGCTGATCGTGCGGATCCGCAGCTTGGCGTTGGTCACCGGCTCGGTGAGGCCGCTGACGGTGAACTTCAGGAACGACTGGCGCACCGGCGAGTTGTCGACCACGAACTGGGTCGAGGTGCCGTAGTCGTGGCCGGGGTGCTGCCCTGTACGTAGGTGCCGGCCACCGGGGTGAACGTGTTCGTGGCCGCGGTGGCCGTGTCGGCGGTCGTGAGCAGGGCTGCGACGGCGGCGGTCGTCAGCCGGACTGCCCCTCCCGCCATCGCTGATCTCCGGAACGGACGATTTGCCTGGTTCACGCGCTGCGGGCCCCGCACGATGTCCGTCGTCATCGGCGGTCCCCCAGCCGCTCGTCCCGCGCAAGCCGCAGGAGGTGCGCAACCGCGTGTACCTGTCGACGGTCGGCTGGTCCAGGGGGCCGGCAAGGCGGACGAGCTCGGCAGACGCCGACTGTCCGCGATCAGCGCCAACGTCTTCGCTCTCGGCACCGTCAGCCTGGTCACCGACATCTCCGCGGAGATGGTCACCGCGGTCCTTCCCCTCTACCTGGCGCTCGGCCTGCAGCTGAGCCCGACGGCCTCCGGAGTGATCGACGGCGTCTACACCGGCGCCACGGCGCTGCTGCGGATCGTCGGCGGTTACGTCGCCGACCGGGTGCGCAGCCGCAAGGGGGTGGCGGGCGTCGGTTACGCGCTCTCGGCCGTGGCCAAGTTGGGCCTGCTCGCGGCAGGCCGGTCGGCGGCCACCCTCGGGCTGGTGATCGCCGTCGACCGGACCGGAAAAGGACTGCGGACGGCACCGCGGGACGCGCTGATCACGCTGTCGACACCGCCGGAAGCCCTCGGCCGGGCCTTCGGCATCCACCGGGCGATGGACAGCTTCGGTGCGTTCCTCGGCCCGATGACGGCATTGGCGGTCCTCGCCGCCGCCGGCCAGTCCTTCGACGCGGTCTTCGTCACCAGCTTCTGCGTCGCTGTCCTCGGCGTCGTGCTGCTCGTGCTGTTCGTACGCGACCGGCGCGACCCGCCGCCCGAGGCCGGGACCGTCTCACCGCGGGGCGCCATGTCGATGCTGCGGTCCGCGCCGGTCCGCCGCCTCGTATTTGCCGCTTGCCTGCTCGGTCTCGCCACCGTCGGAGACGGTTTCCTCCACCTGCTCCTGCAGCGACGCGAAGAGCTGAGCACAGGCTGGTTTCCGCTGCTTGCGGTCGGCACCAACCTCGGCTACCTGCTCCTCGCCGCCCCGATCGGCGCCCTGGCCGACCGGGTCGGCAGGCTGCCCGTCATGCTGGGCGGTTACACCGCGCTGATCGCCGTCTACCTGCTGCTGTTCGGGCCACTCGGCGGGCGGCCGCTGATCGTCCTGACGCTCGGCCTCTACGGCATCTTCTACGCCGCCACCGACGGTGTACTCATGGCGCTGGCAGGCCCGCTGCTGCCGGAACGGCTGCGCACCACCGGCATCGCCATCGTCCAGACCGGCCAGGCACTGGCCTACCTCGTCTCCTCGGTCCTGTTCGGGATGGCCTGGCAGGCATGGGGTCCGGTGACCGCCAGCAGGGTGGCAGCCGCGGGAGTCGTCGTGGCGATCACCGCTACCGCCGTGTTGCTCACGCGCCGGCCCGGTGCCGTCGTCCAGGAGGAATCCAGTTGAGCGCCCTGACCCAGCGGACCCGGATCGCCGTCGTCATCGCCACCGTCGCAGTGCTCGCCGCCGTCTCCATCGGCTACATCCGGATGGCTGCCGACCGAACGGCCACGGCCGACGCCGGAGCTGATCGGGTCACCACCACCGCGGGCCGGGCGACGCCTGCTGGTGGTCAGCGACCGCCATCTCGTCACTGTCTCTCGGGACGACCCGAGCGGCCCGAAGAGGGTCTCCCCGCTGGAGTGCGAGCGCGTCTATGCCGCGGCAGGCACCGGCGTCTGTATCCGCCCCGACTCCCCGTGGTCCTACCGCCTCGTCGTCCTCGACCAGAACCTCCATGAGAAGCGCGCGTTCCCGGTCCCCGGTCTGCCCAACCGGGCCCGGGTCTCGGCCAGCGGACGCATGGTCGCATGGACGACCTTCACCGGGGGCGACTCCTACAACAGCGGCGGCTTCTCCACCCGTGCCGGCATCCTCGACACCCGTACCGGCGCGCTCGTCAGCACACTGGAGAGGTTCGCGGTGACCAGAGAGGGCCGGCCCTACCAGGCCGCCGACGTCAACTTCTGGGGCGTCACCTTCGCCGCCGACGACAACCGGTTCTACGCGACGATGTCCACGGCCGGCCGCCGGTACCTCGTCGAGGGCGACTTCGCCGCGAGAACCGTGCGCACGCTCAAGGAGAACGTGGAGTGCCCGTCGTTGTCACCGGACGGCACCCGCATCGCGTTCAAGGAGGCCACCGGCGGCGATCCCACCCGCGGCTGGCGCCTGTCCGTGCTCGACAGCGCCTCGATGCGGGTGACGCCGCTGGCCGAGACCCGCAGCATCGACGACCAGGCAGCCTGGCTCGACAACGCCACGCTCGCCTACACGGTGCGAGACAGCAGCGGCGACCCCGATGTCTGGTCCGTGCCGGCTGACGGGTCCGGCGCACCTCGCCTGCTGGTACCCGACGCCGAAACCCCGACCGCACTGGGCTGACTCTGAGTCAGCCATCCTCTGGCATAGGGCACTTGGGCCATCACGGGAAACTCGTTGAACTCCGCCCTGACTCCCGCGCTCACGGGGTGAGGCGGTTCGGGCCGCGGAACAGGAACGCGGCCTCGCGGATCGAATCGAGCCCGAGCAACGCCATCAGGACCCGGCCCAGCCCCATGCCCAGGCCGCCATGGGGCGGGCAGCCGTAGCGGAAGACATTGAGATAGTCCCGCATCGGCTCGGGCCTGAGGCCCTTCTCCGCAGCCTGCTCCAGGAGCACGTCGTAGCGGTGCTCACGCTGCGCGCCGGTCGTGACCTCCAGCCCTTTCCACAGCAGATCGAAGCTCAGGGTCACGCCCGGATCGTCCGCCGGCCGCATGTGGTAGAAGGGCCGGACACCCGCCGGATAACGGGTGACGAACACCCAACCATGCCCGGTCCGCTGCTGGATGTACGTGGCGATACGACGCTCACCCTCGGGGTCCAGGTCCTGCCGTACACCGTCCGGATCCCAGCCCTGCG
Source organism: Streptomyces sp. NPDC031100 (assembly GCF_055570785.1). Taxonomy (NCBI): domain Bacteria; kingdom Bacillati; phylum Actinomycetota; class Actinomycetes; order Kitasatosporales; family Streptomycetaceae; genus Streptomyces; species Streptomyces sp. NPDC031100. Next base: position 144,651 of record NZ_JBVIGN010000007.1, on the reverse strand, counting down.
CCCGCAGGACCTGCTGCGCCTCGGCCATCGTGATCCGCGGAAACGGCACCGTCGGCACCGTGACCTCGATGCCGAGCGTCTCCCGGATCGCCTCCCCGTGCGCGTCGGCGACCTTGGTGAGGGCGTGCGCGAGTATCCGCTCCTCGAACGCCATGACGTCCTCGACCCCGTCGATCCAGGCGAGCTCCACATCCACGCCGGTGAACTCGGTGGCGTGCCGGGAGGTGAACGACGGCTCGGCGCGGAAGACCGGACCGACCTCGAACACCTTGTCGATGCCGGCCGCGATCGCCATCTGCTTGAAGAACTGCGGCGACTGCGCCAGGTAGGCGGAGCGGTCGAAGTAGCCGAGCTCGAACACCTCGGCTCCGGATTCCGAGGGGGTGCCCATCAGCTTCGGCGTGTGCATTTCGGTGCAGCCCTGTCCGTAGGCGTACTCGCGCATGCCCTGCTCCAGCGTGGTCTGCACGACGAACAGCAGGTGCGCGGCCGGGCGGCGCCGGACGTCCAGAAACCTCCAGTCCAGGCGGTGTTCCAGGCCGGTGTGCTCGTCGATCGGCAGCGGCGTCTCGGCCCGGTTCAGGACCTCAACCCTCTTCGGGATGATCTCCAGGCCGTGCAGCTTCACGATCGGGTTCTCGGCGACGCGGCCGGTGATCCGGACCGCGGACTCCGGAGTGAGCTGCTGAAGGGCGGCCTCGATCTCGTCGCCTGGGCCGCCGCGCTGGTGAGTTACCTGCACCATGCCGGTGTGGTCGCGTACCACGACGAACTGCACCTTGCCCAGCAGCCGGAGTGTGTGTACCCAGCCCGACACGGAAACGGTCCGGCCCACGTGCTCGCGCAGCTCGGACACCAGTACACGATCGGTCGTATGGATCATCGCAGCCCTCCAGGGCGTCATGGTGATCCCTTAGGGGCGCGGGCGAGAAGGGGACTCGCGGTTCGCCTTCACCACCACTCGACAGCGGCGGCCTCATTCATGGGCCCGTAACGGGGGCCAGCGGCGCGGCCCCGGTTCTCTTCCGCGGTCGAGCCCTCCACATTCAGGCCCTCATACCTGCGGCGTACGACGGCCAGGCGCTCCGCCGTCAACGCCGAGGGGCCGTACCCCACACGATCAGCGGACACGTGCGCTCTCTATCGGTCCACTTCGTCGAGTTCCGCACATGAGTTTCCGTCCGTGACCGCTATGGATGTCGCAGAGACGGCTCATGAGAGCCCGTACGTCGAAAGGGAGACATCTATGCGAGGCAAGCGAGTCCTAGGCGCAGCAGTGCTGTTCCTGGCGGTGTCCGCCGGATTCGGCGGTTCCGCCCAGGCCGCCGCCGAACCGGTCCCGTCGGGCACGGCGGTGCCGCTCATCGGGGACCTGCCCGGTCACGAGGCCGTGACGCAGGACGGCACCGCCAACGGCCGATTCATCACCGCTCACTGCCCGGTCGGCATGTCGGTCACCGGTGGCGGTGTCCACACCGTGGGCAAGGCCGAGGGTCTCGACTCGCACGCCGCGCCGGACGGGTCGGGTTGGACCGGGCGGGCTCGCGCGAGCGACACCAAGACCCCCGTGACCGTGTGGGCCATCTGCGCCTAGGACAGGTCCGGCCGGCCGTGTGACTACTCGGCGCCCGGGTCGTCGATGGGGACATCGGGCGGGGCGATCTGAGGGAAACGTCTGCTCCAGGGCCACCACCAGGTAGGCCGGCAGGCCGATCGCGACGATCAGCCCGACGATGTACTCGGCCCTCACAGGGACCTCGTATGTCTCACGGCAGGGACGGGAGCGCCTCCGGGCAAGGGCTGGGCCGTCGCTCGCCCGGAGGCGGATCGGGGGTGCGGGGGCAGAGATCCACTGCGGTTATAGGACGAAGGTTGCACCGGAGGGGCTGCAGGAGCTGAGCCAAGCACTGGAGACGCGCAGCGATCTGACGGACCTCGCTGAAGTCCACCCTGCCCTGGCCCATCAGTTTCTGCAGCTGCGCCAGCAGCTCGACGATCACGCCAGTTCGACAGGCCCCGCCGAAACACACAGCCAAGGACATGATCTCGGGGCGCAGCAGGAGCGTGTGGTGCGAGACCGCCGACTGCTGGTCGAGAACCTCACTGCCCTTCTGGCCGAGATCCGAAGCCTGGAGGGTTTCTCAAGCTTCGTTCTCCCGCCCGCCACGGATGAACTGCTTGCCAGGCATCCGAAGGCCCGGTGGTGGTCTTCACTGAGCCTCCGCCAACTTGAAGTCGCAGGTCAAAGGGCTGGTGTGAGAGTCTTCCGGGGTGCTCACACCGGCCGTGGGCGGTAGTCTGCGGAGTAGATCGTCCGTCAGCGGTTGACTTCGAGGTTCGTCAGAACGAGCAGGGCGCGCAGGAGCTGGGTGGCGCGGGCGGGGTCGGTGCGGAGTTTGGTGAGGATCCGCCTGTTCTTGAGGTGGGCGAAGCCGTGTTCGACCGGGGCGCGCCCGGTGGCGAGGACTCGGTTGCAGGACCACCTCCCCACCCTGCTTGGCGACCTTCTTCAGGGCGCGGTCCAGGCGTGGTGCCTGCGTGGCGAGCAGGGTGATCAGCTCGTCGCGCCAGCGGCGGACGGTGGACTCGGACACGTCGTTGCCGCCAGCCATGTCGGCCAGGCGCTGGTCGTGGCGCAGCACGGCCAGGACGATCACCGCGATCCTTCCGGGCGGCAGGATCCGCCACCTGGACCGTATCGCCTTCAGATGCCGTCGTAGCAGGTCGGCGAGGTGGTTGACGGTGTCCGTGGACATCGGCAGACGGCACTGGTAGACAAGCGGGCAGGTGCCTTCGGCTCGTTCTTTGGTTTTCGTCACACAAATCCAACGACCGCCGGGGACACCCCGGTTACGCCCACGCTGCACCGCTGTGGACGGTGGCGGAGCAGGTCACAGGAGGGTGGTGAACCGGCCATCGGGCAGTTTCCGCAGCCAGCCGCGGTCGACGAGTCTGACCAGCTTGGCCCGCACGCTGACGTCCACTCCCAGCATCTCGCCGACCTGGCGGGCCATGACCGGTCCGGCGGCCTGCCGCACGGCGGCGAGGATGCGCCGGTAATCCGGCGGGAGCATGGACTCCTCCACGTCCCGCGTGCGGTGCGGGATCAGCATCAGCGCCCGTCCGCCCACCTGCCCGGGCACCGGCGCGGCCGAAACGCGCTCGCCAGCGAGCTGCTCGCTCACCCTCTCAAGGACTCGTTCGGCGACAGCGAGTTCGTCCCGCTCGGCCCGTACCTCCGTCAACTGCTTGGCCAGCTGTTCTTCGAGTTCGTCCAGTTCCGCGCGCCGCGCGGTGATCCATTCCAGCAGCTCGGGATCCAGCATGCACCGGATCGTAGAGGGCCGCCGAACCGTAGCGGGCAAGAACTGGACGGTCAGCTTCCAGCCTTGCTTCCCCGGCTAGCACTCCTTGGCAGTACGGCTCCTCGTGCCGTGACCGGACAACGTGCCGTTGATCGCGGACGAGCGGGACGTACCCCTCGTGGTGCTTTCTGCGATGACACATGAGCGGGGCCCGCAGACCGCCTTCACCTCCTGTGATGGGAGGGGCTCATGAGGCCCATGTGATGCTACGGGCAGCTCAAAGGGCTGCTCGTGAGGGTCTGCGGGTTTATCGTCGCGGCACTTCAGGCAGCGTGACCTCTGTGACGCATATGTCTGCTGAAACTGGTGTTTCGGCACAGACAACTGGATGATTAACGTTCGGTTCATGCCAAACCGCAGCGCCAGATTACGCACGTTCGCTATGGTCGCCGCTCTCGGTGCCGTCCTCGGCTGTTCCACCGTCGCCCATGCCACCGAGTCGCCTGCACCCCGCTCCGACGACTCTGCTCACACCTACTATTGGGATCGGTTCGACAAGAAGTGGTACCTCAATGGGGGGTATCCGTGCGAGCTGGCCTGGGAGCACGACTATCGGAATCCAAGCTGGCCCATCGACCTGATCAACACCACCAATTGCCACACACAGGTGTGGCTGTACGCCAATCTCGACAAGTCCGGTAAGAAGCAGTGCATCCCGCCGGGCTCCGCGCGGAAGATCGCGGACCACGATCTCAAGATGGCAATGATCCTGCACATCGGCCCGAAGGGGAGGTGTCCGTAGACGTCACAATCGATGGATGGTCCCGAGTTGTCCGAGTGGACGGTTCGGGACCGCTTCCAATGGGCGAACCGTGAATGTCACGACTCGGCACGTAAAGGGATCAACGAACAAAGCCGCCCACTCCCCTGACCTACCGCCCTGTTGGAACGTTCCTTGAACTGTGACAAAGTAGACCCGATCGGGCCTGGACCAAGTCTGAGGACCGTGGAGCCATTGGGTTGCCGCGTGATGTGTCGTGACAACCATCAGGACGTTGCGCGGTTCCTGCTCCCCCCATTCGGCAGCCCACTCCAACACCGCTTCCCCGACCCGGTCCAATAACTGTGCGTCCATGCGGTTGACGGTACAGGGCGTTGCGCATCGCCGGAGCTTGGCGACAGCCGCAACACGACCATCCTTGCAGCCCGCGAGTCGGTGCCCTCCCCACGTGCGCAGACACCTTCCGCAAGGCAAACGAGGCCAACCTGCCGCAGTAAGCACGGAGATGCCCACTCCGGGCCGTTGGCGCCAGCAAACCACGAAGTGATCGAACAGGGCATTGCCTTCCGCCGGGCGCAGCGACTCGCGGTATCCGGGGGAAGACATGTCGGAGTGCATCAAAGCGCAGTCCACCCTTGTTGAGGTGCTTCAGTGGCTATGGGATGTAGCTGCCGGCCCGGTGCTGGACGCCCTGGGGTATCACGATCGGCCCGCACTGAAAGACGCGCAAGGTGAGGAGCGTTGGCCACATGTGTGGTGGGTGCCAGGCGGCCCCCTGAGCGTTCTGCCCCTGCACGCTGCCGGCTATCACACGGAGGTGAGTGACGATCCCCCACGCACGGTGATAGACCGGGTGGTCTCCTCGTACACCCCCACACTGCGTGCGTTCCGGCACGCATGCGAGCAGACCCCGGTCCCGCGCCGCGGGGACGCCTGCAGCCATGCGCAGCCTGATTGTCGCCATGCCGTCAACACCAGAACTGCCCGACCGTGGCAAGCTGAACTTCGTCGATGCCGCAATGCTGCAAGGCCGTCTGCCTGATCCCGTGCTGCTACGGGAGCCCGATACACCCGCGGAGTCTGCAACCCGGCTTACCCGGCTGAACCGACCCCGCCGACCCCTCGAGAAGCCGGCTGCTCTTGCACGACGTCCCTCTTACGGCCACCCTGCAGGACAATCCGACGCGTTCCGGCTTCGACCAGCCGGCCTTCGCTCTGCACCAGGCTTTGAGGAAGCTCCGCGACGGCCATGACCTGCAGATTCCTGCCAACAGGAGGAGGGCGACCTTAGTGTGGGCCGGCTATCTGCATTCCGGAGCATGACCACGCCTTTTCCAGGTCCCGCACGCGGAGCCGAACCCTGACCGACCGGTGGCCCGGCCCACGCGGCCGGGCCACCGGTGATGCGTACGGCGTGCCTACGGGGCCATCTCGTACGCGCCGGACAGCGCCTCGACCCGCTGCCAGACTCGCTCCGTGCGCGCCTCGTCGACGACCGGCCGCCGGACCGAACCCAGCGCCCACTCCTGCTGCTGTTCGGTCGCCGAGTCCTTGCCGTGCAGTTCGACGGCGTGGCCGGAGAAGTCCCGCACGAGGACGGCGAAGAGTTCGTCGAGCACGTCCTCGTCGAGTCCGGTCAGGGCGGCCTGCTCCAGGACGAGCTGCCCGTGCACGACGAGCGCGAAGAGCTGACCGACCGCGAGGACGAGGTCGAGGTCGCGGCTCTGCTCCGCGTCGGGGGCTGCCGTGGCGACGAAACTGCAGAGCGCGTCGGCCTGTTCGCGCAAGCGAGCGACGTTGGGAAGGTGCGCGTACGCCTCGAAGGCCGGGCGCCAGTCGTGGAAGCGCACCGAGCCGAGGCCGCGGGCCGGCCCCTGCCGGAACAGGAAGTCGTCGTCGGCCGCGTCGAGGCGGGTCGGCACGCCGGGGTAGTCGACCGGGTCCAGGAGGTGGCTGCGCATGAACTTCAGGATCAGCGCCAGGTTGACGTGGACCGTGCCCTCCAGCTTCGGCAGGCCGCGGATCTCCACGGCCGCCTGGCCGAAGTAGTTGTCCTTCTCGAAGCCCTTGGCGGCGATGACGTCCCACATCAGGTCGATGACCTTCTCACCCTCCGTGGTCACCTTCATCTTCGTCATCGGGTTGAAGAGCAGGTAGCGGCGGTCGTCGGGGCCGGCGGAGCGGAAGTAGTCGACAGCCCGGTCGCTGAACAGCTTCATGCCGACGAGCCTGACGTACGCGTCGGTCAGCTCGCGCCGCACGTGCGGGAAGGCGGTGACGGGGCGGCCGTAGAGGATGCGATGGTGGGCGTGGGTGACGGCCTCGTACATCGCGTGTTCGCAGATGCCGATCGACGCGGTGCACAGGTTGAACTTGCCGACGTTGACCGTGTTGAGGGCGGCGTCGAAGGCGGCGCGGCCGGTGTGCAGGACGTCCTCGGCCGTTACGGGATAGTCCTCCAGGCGGAACTCGCTGACGAACTTCGACGAGTCGACGACGTTCTTGACCAGGTGGTAGGCCGGGTGACGGCTGTCGGCGGCGAAGAACACGTAGCCGTCGGGGCCCTCGACGTCGGTACGGCGGCCGAAGACGGAGACGAGTCCGGCGGCGTTGCCGTTGCCGATGTAGTACTTGGAGCCGGTCGCGCGGAAGCCGCCGTTGCCGTCGGGCTCGAGCAGCATGTCGGTGGAGTAGATGTCGGCACCGTGGGTCTTCTCGGACAGGCCGAACGCGAACACCTCTCCCTGGGTGAGGAGTTCCGCGGCGCGGGCGCGGGCGGCGGCGTTGTCGCTCTGCCAGAACGGGCCGAGGCCGAGGATGGTGACCTGCCAGGCGTACCAGTAGTCCAGGCCGTAGAAGCCGAGGATCTCGTTGAGCGCGGCGATACGGGCGGTGTCCCACCGCTTGTCCGGCTCCCCCTCACCCGCGGCGGACGACGGGGTCAGGAAGGTGGCGAACAGGTTCTCCTTCGCGGCGAAGGCGAGGAAGTCACCGAGCCACGCGCGGGTCCGGTAGTCCTCGATCAGCCGCCGCTTCCCGCGCTCCTCGAACCAGTCGACGGTGGCACGCAGCAAGCGGCGCGTCTCGGAGTCGAAGTGCGCGGGGTCGTAGGTGCGCGGGTTGAAGAGCAGTTGGTCAGCCATGGTGAGGCGGCCTTTCGGCTGGTGGACGGATGGGAATCGGGAGGTCTGGCGGCTGGAGGAGCCGGACGGGGAGGATCGGCCGGCGGGTGCGGCGGCGATCAGCTGCCTGGGCCGAACCGGGCCAGCGTGGCGAGCACGTCGTCGAGCCAGTCGATCATCATCCGCTCGTAGGCGATGCCGCCGCGCAGTACGACGTGCTGGAGCTCGCGCTCCGCGTCGAGCGGCGCTTCCGACGCGGCCGCGCTTGCCTCGGGCCCGGTGAAGTCCCGCTCCTCGCCCGCGAGATAGTGCGCCAGCCGGTCCCGGTGCGCCTGCCGGTGCCGCTCCACCTCGCGGATCAGGCCGGCCGGGTCGTCGAAGGCGGCACCCCGGATCTTCACCGCCAGGTCGTGGCGGACGCTCTCCGGCTCGATCGGATCGTGCAACCACGACGACAGCGCGGCCCGGCCGAGGGCGGCGACGGAGTACTCCTTCTTGTCCGGCCGGCCCTGTTGCGGGACGTCCCGGGCTTCGACCCAACCGTCGCTCTCCATGCGCTTGAGCACGCGATAGATCTGCTGGTGGGTAGCGGTCCAGAAGTAGCCGATGGACCGCTCGAAACGCCGGGCCAGCTCATAGCCGGACCCCGGCTTCTCCAGGAGCGACACCATGATCGCGTGTTCGAGCGCCATGCCGCCGATCCTGCTATGCAACTCGTTGCATAGCAAGTCCCACCCGCTCCGATGCGACGCGGCTCACCCCCGGACGGCCCCTGCCGGCTCGATCCGCCACCGCAGTAGACAACTGCACGCTGATCAACTGCTCAGTGCAGGTAGATGCGGCCTCGCCCCGGGAGGTTCCGGCCGACGGGGCATACCTTCGCGGCGCTGCGCGTCAGTGGTGGCATCGACCTGTATCCGAGCAGCGTGGGCGTTGCCCCTGCTGGTCAGCAGTCGGGAACCTCCCTGTGCAAGATCCCATCTCACAGGGCGGCATGCCACCGCCGATGGGTGAGTCCCGCGTCGCTCGGCCCGGTTGAGCGCCTCGGGTGTCCGTCGTGGTGGCCCCTCGGAGATTGGAGACACCCCCCATGCGTCTTTCCACCGCCCACAGAACCGCGCCCCGGCGGATCGCCTCCGTGGCGATCGCTGCCGGCGCGGTGCTCGGAGTCGTCGGTGCGTCCACCGGGACGGCCGACGCGGCGACACCGACGCACCCCGCCCGCCCGAGCAGTCCCATCATCGGCGGCACCGAGAAGCCCGTCGGCTCCTATCCGTTCATGGCGGCGCTGCTGACCAAGGGCCGGGGCAACCCGCACGACCGGCAGTTCTGCGGCGGCAGCCTGCTGGACCCGTACGTCGTCATGACGGCCGCGCACTGCGTCGTCGGAGAGCAGCCCAAGCAGCTCGAAACGGTCGTCGGCCGCACCGTGCTGTCCAAGAAGAACCAGGGCCACCTGCGCAATGTCACCGACATCGTCGTCCACCCCCGCTACGCCCGGGGCCAGGAGGCGTACGACATCGCGTTCCTGATGCTGGACAAGCCCGTCAGCGGTACCGCGCCGGTCAACCTGCCGACCGCGGGCACGGACGCACTCATCCGCCCGGGCGCCAAGGCCACGGTCATCGGCTGGGGCAACACCGACACGGAAGTGCCGAACTATCCGGACCGGCTGCGAGCGGTGGACGTCCCGATCGTGTCGCACATCGAGTGCAAGGCGTCCTACTCGAGCTACGACAAGAAGGTCAACGTCTGCGCGGGCGTCGAGGGCAAGGACTCCTGCCAGGGTGACAGCGGCGGACCGATGTTCCGGAAGCTTCCGGGCCGCCGCGGGGTCTACCAGGTGGGCATCGTGTCGTACGGCGACGGCTGCGCCGCTCAGGGGGCTCCGGGCGTGTACACGTACACCGGTTCGGCCAAGCTGTGGGACACGCTGGGCGAGTCCGCGGCGGGCAGGAAGGTGAAGCAACTGCTCGGCCGCTGATCCGGTGAAAGGATGCCCTGTTCCCGAGTGCTCGGGTGAACAGGGCATCCGCTGGAGCCGGGGGCCACACGCACGCCCCGTCTCCGATCACTGTGTCACCGCACCGTCCACGTCAGTGAGGTGGTCGCCTGTGCTCGGACCGCGGGATCCCGCAGGGCCGCCGTGTGGTCGGTGACGGTCGCCGTAACCTCGTGTCCGTGGCCTCGAACGCCCAGTTCACGTGGCGTCACCGACGGATCGCCCGTCGCTGACGGGACCTGCCGGCCGTCGACGTACCAGGTCAGCTCGAGATCGGCGAGCCCGGTCAGCGACGCGAGCCGTACCGTGATCCGGCGTCCCTCCCCGATGGGCCGGGATGTGGGGAGGGAGCTGGTCATCGCGTCCGCGTCGGCGTAGAAGCCGGCGATCATCGCCTCACGGCCGACGACGTTGAACTCGGTCGAGGCCAGGGAGCGCATGATGGACGTCTCGGTCGGACGGTAGACGCCTGCATCGTAGTATCCCCCGCCTTCGTACGCGCCCACGACTGAACCGGACGGGTCCTGGACCCCGAGCCAGCGGTACCACTTCGTCGTGCCCAGGTCGCGGCGGAGGGTGAGGTTGGCGGCGGCCGGTTCCTCGGCCGAGGGGTAGGTGCCCGAGCCCGGGTACTGGTACTCGTCGGCCAACTTGCCTATGGAGTGGCCCAGTTCGTGGGCGCCTATGAGGTACGACCTGTCGTTGTCGGACGACATCGTCGCCACCCCGCCGAAGGTCGAGCCCGACGGCAGGTCGGCGGCGGAGTAGCCCGCGCCGCCGTACTTGGCGGAGTTGGCCACGACGAAGACGATGTCGGCGTCCGGGGCCAGGTCGGCGTAGTGCGCGACCTGATCGGTGTCGACGCACAGCAGGCGCTCGATGCCGTCGCAGAAGAAGGACGAGTGCAGCGCGGTGTCCTTCACGACATCGGCGCTCGGGTCGCCGGAGACGCCGGACTCGTTGGAGACGGTGTCGACCAACCAGATGTTGAACAGGCCGCGGTAGCTCCGGTACGGCTCGACAGTGAAGATCGCGTCCAGCTTCTGCTCGGCGTCGGCGGCGAACTCTCGCTGTTCGTCGGCGGTGTAGCCGTCGCCCATCACCACCAGGTCGAGCCGCCCGGACACCGGTCCGGTGCGCTGGAGTGCCTTCACCGCCGGGGTGGTGGCGGCCGGGGTCGGCATGTGGCGGCCGATCCGGCCGGGGGCGCCCGCCGGGACGGTCACCTGGCGGGGCTCGCTCCGGGGTCCGGGGAAGTACTCGACGTGCTGATGGCGGACCGGGGGGACGGCCGCCACGGCCGGCCCTGAGTTCACTCCGCCGACCAGCGCGGCCATGGCGGCAAGGACAGCCCCGGCAGCGGTGATCCAGCGCATACGCGGTCTTGCGCAGTGCGGCACGACAACCTCGCTTAATTATTCAGTTAAGTACACTTAATGTCGCGCTTAATGTAGGGGTTCGGACCGCAACCGGCAAGGAAGGACGCAGAGTTGACGGACTGTCTGGATACGACATCGGACCAGCCACGGCCCCTACTACCGTCGTGCAGCCTGCTGGTCGGCACGTACGCCTGCTGATAGGGGAAGTGAGGTGCCAGGGCGTCGGCGTCGGCGTAGCGGATGGTGCCGTACTCGGCCGGCACGGCGGCGGCCTTCGCCCCCACGCCGGGCAGCTCCCGGATGGGGCGCGGCCGCAGGAACGCGGCGATCGCGTCGGGGGAGGAGCCACGGCGGGTGGGGGTGGCTTCTGCAACAGCACTGGCTGACCCGACTGCATCACCTCGGTTCGGCGAGGCGAAGTGGTTACGACAGGCCGAAAACCGTGCCGCACTGCTCCTTCTCGCCCTTCACCGCGCAGACCTGGACGACGATCGGCGTGCCGCTCAACGCCGGTGCCGGCCAGTTGGGCGCCCTGCGCGCGGTGGGGCAGGCGCCGGTCCTGCTGCTGTCGCTCTTCGCCGGCGCGTGGGTGGACAGGTGGCGGCCGTGTTCTACGACGTGCCATACCAGGCGTCGTTGATAGGGCTGGTGAAGCGCGATCAGTTGGTGCGGGGCAACAGCGCGCTCAAGGGCAGTCGGTCCGCTGCGCAGATCGGCGGTCCCGCCCTCGGCGGTGCGTTGGTGTCTGTGCTGTCGGCCCCGATCGCCGCCGCCTCCCGCGCAGTGTTTTTCGCGCTGTCGTTCCTGTCGATCCGACGGATCGGTCGCCGCGAATCCATCCCGGAACGCTCGGAACGTCCTCCTCGGGTCTGGGGGCGGATCCATGAGGGCCTCCGCTTTCGGCGCCATGCTCGTGTCCGCGGCAGCACTCGGCGACGGCGTGTTCCTGTTCGTGCCTGCACTGCACGGCACCTCGGTGGTGACGGTTCCCGCGCTCCTCTGTCGCCGCGAAGAGCCGACACAACTCCCTCAGCGGTCGTAGTCAGCGCCGAGCATGCGAAGGAGGGCACGTTCCGGAGTCTGTCGGTCACCAGGCGTCATGCAGCAGGCCCGCGCCGTCGGTGCGCGAGCACGACGGCAGCGGGCCAAGAGGTCCGGGCGCCCGTGCGCGCCCGGACCCGTACCTCACGCGGCCAGCGCGTGACCGGGGTGGAGTACCACCTTGGTGTAGCCCTCGATCCGCTTGTCGAACTTCTCGTAGGCCAGCGGCGCCTCCTCCAGCGGCAGCTCGTGGGAGACCACGAAGCTGGGCTTGGCCCGCCCGGCGATGATCAGGTCGCGCAGCTGGCGGTTGTACCGCTTGACGTTGCACTGGCCGGTGCCCATCTGCTGGCCCTTCTCGAACATCTTGCCGATGGAGACCAGCAGCTGGCCGTGCTTGGCGTTCTCGTCGGGGCCGCCGGGGTCGGCGGGCACGTACAGCCCCGGCACGCCGAGCATGCCGGTGGGGCGTACCGTCATGACGAGCTCGTTGAGGACGATGGCGGGTTCCTCATGGCTGGCGTCGTGTGCCTGGGCCTGGTACCCGACGGCGTCGACGCCCTTGTCGGTTCCTTCTCCGTTCGTCTGTTCCTTGATCTGCTCGGCCGGGTCGCCCTTGGTGAAGTCGATGGGGATCGCCCCGATCTCCGCCGCCTTGGCGAGCCGCTCGGGCACCCGGTCCACGGAGAACACCTTCGACGCACCGCGCAGCAGCGCGGAGTAGGCGGCCATCAGACCCACAGGTCCGGCGCCGAAGACGGCCACGCTCTCGCCGGGGGAGACCTGGGCGAGTTCGCATCCGTGGTATCCGGTCGGGAAGATGTCGGCGAGCAGCACGAAGTCGGTCTCGAATTCGTTGCCCGCCGGCAGCTTCAGACAGTTGAAGTCGGCGAACGGCACCCGCAGCAGCTCGGCCTGGCCGCCCTTGTACGGGCCCATGGCCACATAGCCGTAGGCTCCGCCGGCGAAGCCCGGGTTGACCGTCAGACAGAAGCCGGTCTTCCCGGCCAGGCAGTTCTTGCAGAATCCGCATGCGACATTGAACGGCATGACGACGCGGTCTCCCTTGGACAGGGAGGTGACACCGGCGCCGACCTCCTCGACGATGCCGAGGTTCTCGTGCCCGAACACGATGCCCGCCTCGGCCGCCGTGCGGCCCTCGTACATGTGCAGGTCGGAGCCGCATATCGCGGTCGACGTGACCCGTACCAGGACATCGTTCGGATGCTGGATCTTCGGGTCGTCGACGTCCCTCACCGTCACGCTGAAAGGCTTCTCGTAGACGACGGCTTTCACCTGGATCACCTCCGCGTCGAGCGCTGGACGACGGCGGCGAGGCGGAGCCGCTTCCGGGGGTCGCACACAAGAACGCGGGACCTCGGCCTGTGCCGTGGCCCCCATGCGCTCGCTTCACCGCCGGTACTTCCAGGGAACGCCCGCACGAAAGGGGCCGCAACCCCGCGCGGGCAGGACCGGACGCCGGGCGGGCACGCCCCACACGCGCCTGGCCCGGCGTCTCCCCGTTGGTGTCTCGGCGCTCCCCGGACCGCCCTAGGGCAGCAGCCTCTCGATGGCCTTCTGGCCCTCGGTCTCCAGCTTGCGGCGCGCCCAGTCGAGGGTCGCCGGAGTGACGTCCCTGCCCGTCGCCATCACCAGGTCCTCCGGGGTGACGTTCCTCGACGGAGCGGAGTGGAGCAGGGCGTCCGGGGTGCAGTGGTCGTCGGACGACCGGGACTCTTCGGGTGTGGATGTCGACATGATGCCTCCTCCTCGGTCCGGATGACCGCATCCGTGCCGGTGCCGCCGAACGGGGCACACTCTCACCATTGCCCGCCTCGGCGCACCCTGCATCCGGAAGGCGCCGCAGGGCCGGGTACCGAGCGTCTGCCCATGCCGCGGCGACGCACTCGCCCGTAAGCTGGAAAACCGCCTCTAACCTGGAAAACAGCAGCACACCGCACTGGGGAGGCCTGAGCGATGGCCGAGATGCCCTTCCAGCAGGACGTGTCCGGGAGCCCCCGCTACCTGCCGATCGCCGAGCACGGCCTCATCGGCGACCTGCGCAGTGTCGCCCTGGTCGGCACCAACGGCACGATCGACTGGTACTGCTGCCCCTCCTTCGACTCCCCGAGCGTCTTCGCGGCGATCCTCGACGCCGAGCGGGGTGGCCGATTCGAGCTGGCGGCCGCCGTACCGGCACGCACCAAGCAGTTCTACTTCCCCGATACGAACGTGCTGATCACCCGCTTCTTCACCGAGGAAGGCGTCGGCGAGGTGCAGGATTTCATGCCCGTCTGCTGCGACGAGTCGCACGAGGTGCGCCGGCACCGGCTGATCCGGCGCGTGGTGTGTGTCCGCGGCACTGTGCCGTTCCGGGCCCTGATCGCCCCGCGCTTCAACTACGGCGCCGACCCGCACATCCTGCGCGACGTCGACGGCATGGTCTTCTTCGAGTCCCCGGAGCGGTCTCTGGCGCTCACCTCCACCGTGGCGGTGGAGTGCGACGGCCGCGACGCATGGGCCGACTTCAAACTGATCGAGGGCGAGACGGCGGTGTTCGCCCTCGACCAGCTCGGCGAAGAGGTCATGCCCCGCGGCTGCGCCCACGCGGAGGCGGAGCACGAGTTCAACGCCACCGTCGCCTACTGGCGGAGCTGGCTGCACCAGTCCCGCTACCGCGGCCGCTGGCGCGAGATGGTGCACCGCTCGGCGCTGACCCTGAAGCTGCTCACCTACGCCCCCACCGGCGCCATCGTCGCCGCGCCCACCACCAGCCTGCCCGAGCAGCTCGGCGGCGAGCGCAACTGGGACTACCGCTATGTGTGGGTCCGCGACGCCGCCTTCGCGGTCTACGCACTGCTCCGGCTCGGCTTCAGCGGCGAGGCCGCGGCCTTCATGAAGTTCCTGACCACGCACATCAGCCCCGGCGACGGCGCCGCCTCCGGACCGCTGCAGATCATGTACGGCATCGACGGCCGCGCCGACCTGCCGGAACGCGAGCTGCGCCACCTGGAGGGGTACCTGGGCTCCGCGCCGGTCCGGGTCGGCAACGCCGCCGCCGACCAGCTCCAGCTGGACATCTACGGCGCCCTGATCGACTCCATCTACCTCTACGACAAGTGGGCGCAGCCCATCTCCAGCGGGCAGTGGGACGATCTGTGCCAGTTGGTCGACTGGGTGTGCGACCACTGGGACCAGCCCGACGAGGGCGTGTGGGAGACGCGCGGCGGCCGCAAGAACTTCCTGTACTCGCGGCTGATGTGCTGGGTGGCGATCGAGCGGGCCATCCGCCTCGCCACCCACCGGGGGCTGCCCGCCGACCATCGCCGCTGGCGCCAGGCCCGGGACACCATCTACCGGAGGATCATGGACCACGGCTGGTCGGAGCGCCGGGGCGCCTTCGTGCAGTACGAGGACGCCGACGTCCTCGACGCCTCGGTGCTGATGATGCCGCTGGCGAAGTTCATCGCGCCCACCGACCCGAAGTGGCTGTCCACCCTGGACGCCCTCACCGAGGACCTGGTCTCCGACTCCCTGGTCTACCGCTACGACCCGCAGGCCAGCCCCGACGGGCTGCGCGGCGACGAGGGCACCTTCTCCATCTGCTCCTTCTGGTACGTGGAGGCGCTGGTCCGGGCCGGCCGGGTCGACGAGGCCCGGCTGGCCTTCGAGAAGATGCTCACCTACGCCAACCATCTCGGCCTGTACGCCGAGGAGATCGGCCGCACCGGCGAGCAACAGGGCAACTTCCCGCAGGCGTTCACCCACCTGTCCCTGATCAGCGCCGCGTTCAACCTGGACCGGGCCCTCGGCTGAGACCCCGGCCCCGCGGCTCCTCGTTCAGGCGAACCGGGAGCTGGGGACCGGCCCGGCGGACGAGAGCCGGGCGCGCTCGCCGTTCAGCCAGGTGCCCCGCACGGCCGAGGCGAACGCGGCGAACGCCTCGTCGGGATCCGCCGAGCCCTCGCCGTCGCCGTCGCTGTCGTCGGTGGCCAGGCTCGCATGCGTGATCCCGGCGGCGACACCGGCGGCGATCTCCGCCTCCGGACGGTCGTCCGCCGGACCCTCCTCGACCCCGCCGTCCGCGCCCTGGCGCAGCTGCCCGGCCCAGGGCGCCACCACCGACTGGTGCAGCAGGCCGACGCTGTCCGCGGTGACCGCGGGCGCGTCCGTCCAGCAGCTCGCGTGCTCGTGCAGCACCTGCCCGGGCACGCGCTCGAGGAGCTGTCCGAGGACCTCCGGGCCGTCCTCGTGGGCCGCCAGGCCGTTCAGGTCGTACGCCACGACGACGGTGTCCTCGCGGCCGGGTGCGAACGGCCTGGCCGGCAGGTCCAGCACCTCGGCCGCGGCCAGGCCCAGAATCCGTGAGTCGCGGTCGGGCAGCAGGGACACCGACCGCGGCCGCACCTCGGCCGCCGCCAGCAGCGTCCGCAGCCGCAGCAGGCCCCGCAGGCACAGCTGCGGGCCGTCCTGCAGCCAGGCGTACCGGCCGGTCATCCCCGCCTCGAAGCCGAACGGGGAGAGCGTGCCGAGGACCGTGCCGCCGATCACGTACTGCCAGCCGCGCAGATCGGTCGCATCCAGTCCGCCCGCCCGCTCGGTGTCCACCGCACGCGCGAGCATGCGGCTCTGCCGGTCGCGGGCGGGCTGCCACCGGGCGTCCTCCGGGTCGGACAGCAGCGCGTGCTCGCGCCGGGCCACGGCCAGATCGCCCGCCATGATCGCGTTGAACACCAGCAGATAGCGGTCCGGCCAGTCCTCCAACCCGCCCTCGAACCCGGTCAGTTCGGCCATCGCCTCGCGGTGGCGGCCCTCGTCCTCGTACGCCGACACCAGCTCGCGCAGCACCGCATGCGCGCCCGGACTGCGCCGCAGGGTCTCCCGCAGGGCGGGGATCGCCAGATACGAGGCCCCGCGCTCGATGCACGCGTACCCGAAGTCGAAGAGCGCGCGCGGCCGGCCGGGGTCCGCGGCGAGCGCGGTCGCCGCCCGGGCGAGGTCGTCGAAGCCCGCCGACGCGGCGGCCCGCCCCACCACCAGCGCCACCTCGCCGAGCGGCTGGTCCTCCCCGGCCGCCCGCAACTGCCGCAGCGCTCCGGGGACATCGCCGGAATCCAGGGCTTCCCAGGCCGTGAGGAGTTCGGGGGACTTCGGTCGGCGATTCCTGCGCGAGAACATGACGGAGATCCTCACAGGGCGCCTGATGGGTCCTCAACACATTTCCGTGCGGGCGCTCAGGGCAGTGGCTGCTCCGCCCAGATGATCTTGCCGTCGGACGTGTAGCGGGTGCCCCAGCGGTCCGCGAGCTGGGCGACCAGGAACAGGCCCCGGCCGCCCTCGTCGGTGGTCGCCGCGTACCGCAGATGCGGCGAGGTCGTACTGCGGTCGGAGACCTCGCAGATCAGCGTCCGCTCGCGCAGCAGCCGTACGCCGATCGGGCCGCGCCCGTAGCGGATCGCGTTGGTGACCAGCTCGCTCAGGATCAGCTCCGTCGTGAACGCCGCCTCGTCCAGGCCCCATTCGGCCAGCTTCCGGGTGACCGAGGACCGTACCTCCGAGACGGCCGCCGGATCGGACGGCACCTGCCACTCGGCGACCCGGTCGGCGCCCAGGACGCGGGTGCGGGCCACGATCAGCGCGACGTCGTCGCTGGGCCGGTTCGGCAGGCGGTCCAGCACCGTGCGGCAGGTGTCCTCGGGCGAGGCGCCGGGCGTGCGGCCGAGGGCGTCGCGCAGCATCTCCAGGCCGGCGTCGATGTCCCGGTCCCGGTCCTCCACCAGACCGTCGGTGTAGAGCACCAGCCGGCTGCCCTCCGCCAGTTCCAGATCGGCCGTCTCGAACGGCAGCCCGCCGACGCCCAGCGGGGGACCGGCGGGCACGTCCGTGAACTCCACGCTCCCGTCCGGATGCACCAGCGCGGGCGGCGGATGGCCGGCCCGGGCGATCGTGCACCGCCGGGACACCGGGTCGTACACCGCGTACAGACAGGTCGCGCCGGTGACCGCGGCGCCGTCGTCCTGGGTTTCGTCCTGGTCGATGCGGCTCACCAACTCGTCCAGCAGGCCGAGGAGTTCGTCGGGCGGCAGATCGAGCGCGGAGAAATTGTGCACCGCCGTGCGCAGCCGGCCCATCGTCGCCGCCGCGTGCAGCCCGTGCCCCACCACATCGCCCACGACCATGGCCACCCGGGCACCGGACAGCGGCAGCACGTCGAACCAGTCGCCGCCCACCCCCGCCTGCGCCGGCAGATAGCGGTAGGCGATGTCCAGGGCGCCCTGCTCGGGCAGGGAGCGCGGCAGCAGGCTGCGCTGGAGCGTCACCGCCATGCTGTGCTCACGGGTGTAGCGGCGGGCGTTGTCGATGGACACGGCGGCCCGCGCGACCAGTTCCTCGGCGAGGGCCAGCTCCTCGGCGTCGAACGGCTGCGGCTTCTCCGAGCGCCAGAAGGTGGCCAGGCCGAGGACCAGACTGCCGGCCCGCAGCGGCACGGTGATCAGCGAGTGGACGCCGTACGCCACGACCTGCTCGGTGCGCTCCAGATCCTGCGCCATCCAGCCCGGCGCCTCGCGCAGCACGGGCTCGACGACGGACTGCCCGGTCGTCAGGCTCCGGGCCTGCGGCGAGGTCGCCACGAACCGGATGTGCTCGCCCACCGGATACAGCGGGGCGTCCGTGCGGATGCCGCTGCACGCCGCCCGGCGCAGTGCGGTCCCGGGCCTCGGCTCCTCTCCGCGCAGCACGGCGTCGAACAGGTCCACCGTGACGAAGTCCGCGAACCGGGGCACGGTCAGCCGGGCCAGCTCATCCGCCGTGCGGGACACGTCCAGGCTGGTGCCGATGCCCACCCCGGCGTCGTACAGCATGTTCAGCCGCTCGCGTGCCACCTCGGCGCGGCCGGAGAGGGCGCGCAGCTCGGTGGAGTCGCGCAGCGTGGTGACGCTGCCGGGCGGGCCGCCGCGCAGGTCGGTGGGGCGCTGGTTGACGGCCAGCAGCCGGTCCTTGACCAGATGCACCTCGTCCGTGGCGACCCGCCCGGAGGCGAGCAGCCCGGCCGTCTCGTCGTCCAGACCCAGCTCCAGGACATGCCGCTGCTCGGCGTCCTCGGGCAGGTCCAGCAGTCGCTGGGCCTCGTCGTTGGCGAGCAGCAGCCGGCCGTCGCCGCCGACGATGAGCACGCCCTCGCGGACGGCGTGCAGCACCGCGTCGTGGTGCTCGTACATCCGCGTCATCTCGGACGGGCCGAGCCCGTGCGTCTGCCGCAGCAGCCGTCTGCTGACCAGGGCCGTGCCCGCGGTGGCCAGCGCGAGCGCGGCGGCGGCCGCCGCGAGCAGCAGGGGCAGTTGCTGCTCGGCGGCCCCGCCCACGTGCGCGGTGGTGATCCCGGCCGACACCAGGCCCACCACCTGGCCGCCGGAGTCCTTCACCGGCACCACGACCTGCACCAGCTCGCCGATCGTCCCGTGGACCTCCTCGACGACCGTGCCCCCGGCCAGGGCCGGCCCGATGGTCCCGACGAACTTCTTGCCGATGCGGTCCGGCTTGGGGTGCGTATAGCGGATGCCGTCGGTGTTCATCACGACGATGAAGTCCACGCCGGACGCCTTGCGGGCGGCCTCGGCCTCCGGCTGGAGGACGGCCGTCGGGTCCGGGGCGCGCAGCGCGGCCGCCGTGCCGGGCGCGTGGGCGAACGTCTCCGCGACGGCGAGGGAGCGGTTGCGGGCCTCCTGGCTGCTGTCGTGCCGCACCTGGAGCACCTGCGCCACCACGGCCGCCACGACCAGCACCAGCACGATCACCACTTGGAGGACGAACACCTGTCCGGCGACGCTGCGCCCGGTCAGCGCCGACCGCAGGAACCCCGGGCGGCCCCCGCGCGCCCCCCGTGCGTCCGGCCGCGGGCCCTGCGCCGCGCGCGGGAGCCCGAACGGACGGGGTGGCCGCGTCGCGGGCCGGCCGGGCAGTCGGACCATGAGCCCATGTCTACACTGCCCGGCCCCGTCAGGCGAGGGCGTTGCCCGAGGCGACGGCCGGAGTTTTGGGCGGCGTGCTCCGGTCATCTGCGGTGCGCGGGGCGGCGGGTGGCGAGGAGCAGCGCCACGTCGTCCGGGCGGTCGGTGGCGTGCCGGGCGGTGGCGGTGAGCCGGTCGGCGACCCCGGCCAGGGACCGCCCGCCGCGCCGTCCGGCGACGGCGCCCGCCTTCGCCAGCGCCAGGCGCAGCGCGGTGATGCCGTCGTCGATGTCGGCGCCGGGCCGCTCCACGAGCCCGTCGGTGTACAGGGCGAGGATCGCGTCCGGCTCCAACCGCAGCTCGGCCACCGGGTACTGGGCGTGCGGATCCACCCCGAGGACGACACCGCCGGGGATGTCCAGGATCCGGGTACGGCCGTCGGGGCAGCGCAGCAGCGGCGGCGGATGCCCGGCCCGGGCGACCCGGGCGTGCCCCGTGGCCGGGTCGAGGCGGAGGTAGCAGCAGCTGGCGAACTGGCCCGGGTCGAGGCCGATGAGCAGGTGGTTCGTGCCGCTCATCACCTCGTCGGGCGGCCGGTCGCCGAGCGCGAAGGCACGCACGGCGCTGCGCAGCTGGCCCATCGTGGCCGCCGCCTGCACCCCGTGCCCCTGCACATCGCCGATGACCAGTGCCAGCCCGTCGCCGGCCTCGACGACGTCGTACCAGTCCCCGCCCACGTCCATACCCTGGGTGCCCGGCAGATACCGGCCCGCCGTCTCCACCTGGGGATGCGTGGACAATCGCCGGGGCAGCAGGGCCTGCTGGAGGCCGCGGGCGAGCGCGGCCTCGCTGTCGTAGCGCTGCGCCTTCTCCATCGCGTGCGCGATCAGCCCGGCGAGCGCGGTGAGGACCGTACGCTCCTCCGTGCTGAAGCTGCGCGACCGGTCGAAGCCGAGGATGCAGGAGCCGACCGGCCGCCCGGAGGCGATGAGCGGAAGGAAGGCGCGGGCCCCCTCCTCGGCGTCCATCGGGATCCCCGGATAGGTGGCCGCCAGCTGCTGCATCGACTCGAAGAAGATCGGACGGCCGGTGGTGAGGGTCTCCACGCCGGGCAGGTGCGCGTCGAGGCCGACGCCGTCGAAGGGGGCGAGGAAGCCCTGCGGGAAGCCGGTCTCCCAGGCCAGGTACAGGTGCCGCTCCTGGAGCAGGTAGATGGCCAGGCGGCGGCCGCCGAACGCGGGCAGCAGCTCCTGCATGACGACCGCCGACACCTGCCGGGCCGTCACCGCGTCCGTCAGCGCGATGGCGAGGGCGATCGGCCGGTACAGCGGCGTCAGCGAGGCATCGCCGGCCGACGCGTCCCGGGGAGCGTGCAGGCCGGCCACGGTGAGGGCGTCGGGGGCGGGCTCCGCGGGGGCGTCCACGCGGCTGGCCGGGACGAGCGTGCAGGTGAGGATGTCGGCACCGGGGTGGACCGACAGGGCGAGCCAGTCGCCCGTTCCGGGCCCCGCCTGGGCGCAGGCCGGTCGCCGTACGTGGACGTGCACCGGTTCGTGTGACAGCAGCACGCTGCGCAGATGGTCGTCGTACGGCGGCCCGGCGAGCCACGGCATCGCGTCCCACAGCGCACGGCCGAGCAGCCAGACCCGCTCCCGGCCGGCCATGCGTGCCGCGGCCGGGTTGATGTACACGATCCGGCCGAGCCGGTCCAGGCAGAACACCCCCTGCGGCAACAGGTCGGCCGCGCCGTCCGCCGAGGCGCCGGGGCCGGGGTCGAGGACGATTCCGGAGACCGGGGACGCCGTGCCGGGCTCCGGCGCCGGGCTCAGGTCCAGCAGCCGTGGGGAGCCTGCCGACGACCGCATGGTCAGGGGCGCGGGGGGCGGTTTTCCGGCGGCTGTCTCGTGCAGCGCGGCCAGGATCCGGTGGGCGTCGGCGGGGGAGAGGGCGTCCGCGAGCGCCGGGCCGGTGCTCTCGAACTCGCCCGGATCCAGCCCGAGCAGCGTGTGCAGCCGGTCGTCCGCGCACACCGCCGAGGTCGTCGGATCCCAGGTGAACCGCCCCACGCGGGCCTCGGCCGGCCGGCTGGTGGGCGGCTCCACGCACAGCGGCTCCGCGTCCCAGGCGACCGCCGCCTCGTCCCCGTCGGCGAGGCCGAGCAGCTCGGCGCCCAGCCCCTCGGCCAGGCGCACGAGCAGCTCCCGGTCCAGCAGTTCGTCCACGGTGTCCGACGTCGAGGGGCGCAGCACCGTGAGCACGCCCAGGGGCTCGGCGATGCCCGGCACGGGCACGTACACCGACCCGAAGGGGAAGGGCAGACCGGCCGCGAACTGGGGATAGCGGCGCGCCGTCTCCGAGGCGTTCGGCAGTGCCACCTGCACGCCGAGCCGGTAGGCGTCGGCCACCGGGAAGGGGCGGCCGAGGTGCAGCCGCCACCAGGGCCGGAACAGCTGGCCGGGCAACCCCACGAGCACCGCGAGGCGCAGCAGTCCGGGGGTGCTGGAGCGCAGGTACACACCGGCCACGCGCCCGCCGGCCGCGCCGAGCGCGCCGGTCGTGGCGTCGACCAGCAGCGCAGCCAGCCGGGCCCGTGTGCGGACCGTCTGCTCCCGGATCCCAGCCATGGGCCCTTCCTCGTCCCGTGCCGCCGGGTGGATGACACAAGAATGCGCCACGACGGTGGCGAAACGCACGTGGGCGGGAGAAGAGGGCCGGGCTGCGGCTCCGCCTCACACCTCTGCCTCACCGGGGTGGCGGGACCCCGGAGGCGCTCCTAGTAATGGACATGGTTATGGACGTGGTAACGCTGCGAGCCGCACGCGGGGGCGCCGGTGCGGCCGCACCCCTCTCCTGGAGGCCAGATGACGACCCGTTCTTCGTCCCCCCGGCCCGACGACGCCTGCGTCATACGGCCCGCACCGGCCGCCACCGGCTTCGCCGCACTGTCCCCGGACCTCACCTGGCCCGAGCCGTCCCCGCCGAAGATCCCCGAGGCCCCGATCGCGCAGGCCCCGCGCGAGGAGCCCTTGCCCATGCAGGACCTCCACGGCGACCCGCTGCGCGCCTTGGTCCGTACGGCGGTGGCCGACCGTCCCGTGGAGGACGTCGTCCGGCTCATCACCCTGCTGGAACGCGCGCCCGAGCACGCCCGGACCGCCGAGGAGGCGCTGCGCGCGGTCGGTGTCGACCGGTCCGTCGAGGATGTCGCCCGTCTGGTCGCCCTCCTCGCCTGTCCGCCCCGGGACACCGGCAGCGCGGACGCGGCGATCCGCGCCGCCGCCGAGTGCCGCCCCCTGGACGAGGTCACCCGGCTGATGGAGCTGCTCCACCGCTCTCCCGTCGAGCCCCACTGCGGGCAGGCCGTGGTCGAGGCGGCGGCCGTCGGGCGCCCCGTCGAGGAACTCGTCGAGCTGATCGCCCGCCTCGCCGACGACCGGGCCGGGCGCGGGGCGACGCTGCCCGAGCCGGCCGTGCTGGAACCCGCACCGGCGCCGCCCCCGCCCGTGGCGCCGACACCGGACCAGGCCGCCCCCTGCGCTGCCGGCCGTGGCCCGACGGCGCTGTGCGAGGCCGCCCCGAAGCCCCGGCAGACCGCCGAGAACGGCCCGGACGCCGGGTCCCCCAAGGCCCCCCTGTGGCTCGCCCGCGCCGCCGCCCTGCTGGCGCTCCTCTGCGCTGCCGCCCACGCCCCGCGCTACTGGACCGTCCTGCCGCACGACGTGCTGCAGGCGACCCTGCTCGCCTCGGGACTCTGCGTCCTGCCCGCCCTCGCCCTGCCCGCACGGGCCGTGCCGACCCGGCTGGCGGCGGCCGTCGTGGCGCTCCTGGTCACGGGGGTCCTCGCCGCGGGGCAGGCGCTCGGCATCCGGCTCGGCCTGCCGGACCCGGAACACCTCCAAGGGCTGATCCTGGCCCCGCCGTGGCTCGCCGGCACGGCGGCAGCGGCGGCCGCGCTCGCGGCCCTGGCGGTGCTGCTCGCCGGCCTCGGGACGCCGAACGCCCGCCACGCCAACGGCCGTTGAGTCAGACCGCCGTGGCCACACCCACGGGGCGCAGCACCAGGTGACCGTCCGCGCGGGCGGCCGTCATCGCGAACGGGAAGGCGTCCGCCTCCAGGCACATCGGCACGTCCTCGGGGTGGACACCCGCCCAGCCGAGCCGTACGCCTTCGGCAAGCCGGGCGGCGGCGTCGGAGTGCCGGGCCCGCTCCAGGTACGGCCCGGGATCGGTGGTGGCCGAGGCGGCACGGGCCGCGATGTACTGGGCGCAGGCCAGGTCCTCCTCGGCCCGCCCGCCGTCCCCCGTGACGACGAAGGTCACCGCTTCCGGCCGGGCGCGCCGCAGCATCTCGGCGGTCGCCCCGGCCACCAGGAAGCTCGCGCACAGCAGCAGCCGAGCGTCCGCGACCGCCAGCGCCCCGGCCGTCCCGGCGGTGGTCTTCTGCACGACCGTACGGCCCCGCACATCGAGCGCGCGGAGCCGGGCGGGTGAATTGGCCAGGTCGAAGCCCGGCACCGGCGGACCGTCCTGGAAGGCCAGCCAACCCGGGTGACGGGCCTTCAGATCCAGGGCCTCCTCCTGCGTACCGGCGAAGACGATCTTCTCCGCGCCGCGCCGGAACGCCCAGGCGGCCACGGTGAACGCGCGCATCACATCGACGACCACGGCGACATCAGGGGCGGTCGGCAGGTCGGGGATCCCGGTGAACGTGGGCTGCATCGCTCCATGGTGCGGCAACCTGCGCGCACGCGGGGGAGGTTCAGGACTCCGTGGACCCGGGCGGCAGGGTGCGGGCGGTGCGCAGGCTGCGCAGTGCGAGCAGGAGGACGGCGATGTCGTCCAGGTAGACCGGGTCGGGCAGCAGGTCCGTGGGCAGGACCAGATACAGGACCGCGCCCCAGAACACCCAGCGGGGTCCCGTGGGCAGACCGGCCCGCTGCAGGACGCGCCGGGCGCGCACCAGCCGCACCAGCAGGCCGACGGCGACGGCGAGCAGCAGCGCCGCGACGACGGCGGCGATCACCAGCAGGGTGGTGGTGGAATCCATGCGGCCGCCTTTCCTCCAGGGCTCACGCCGGGTTCGTGGTGTCCGGGCCGTCGCCGCCGGGCGGGGTGTCCGGGCGCGCACCCTTGGGGGTGAACTTCAGCCGTTCGAAGGTCCGTGTCAACTGCTGCAGCGGAGAGGACGTCCGGGTGCCGGGCTGCTGCTGCCGGCGCGGCAGGGCGGGCGGAGCGGGCGTGTCGCGGTAGGCGGCCAGGGCCTGGTGGGCCTGCTCGGCGGCGTCCCGGTACAGGTCCCGGGACGTCGTCATGGCCTCCAGCGCCTCGGCGTACATGGCGACGAGCCGCCGCTCGCGCTCCAGCTCCTCCTGGAGGGTCATGAGGGTCCAGTTCTCGCGCAGGTCCGTCAGCGCCTCCTGGGCGCCCTGCGGCAGCGGGCGCGGCAGGGCGGCGAAGTGCCGCAGGGCCGCGACGAGTTCGGCCGGCTCGGAGCCGTCCAGGAAGACGGAGCGCACGCTGTGCTCCCGGCCGTCGTAGCCGTCCGGCGCCGGGTCCGGGGGCAGCAGGACGGCGCCGCCGCGCGGCACCTCGACGTCGAGGACCTTCAGCGCCCAGTTGACGGCGCGCAGCTGCTGCGGCGCGGCCCGGTGCTCCACCACGCGGTGCCGCAGCCCCGGCGGCAGCAGCTGTGCCAGCGGCAGCCGCCCGCGCTCGTCCGGGGTCATCGCCTCATGGACGACGACGTGGACGCACCAGGCCTCGCGGGCCGCGTCCCGCAGCCGGCGCCGCATCTCCTTGTCGTCCTCGGGCAGCGCGTTCACCTGCCGGAACCGCAGGCCGGCGATGGTCGGGTGATGGTCCCAGGCGCCGTCGGCGCCCTCCGCCGGTCCGGCCTCGGGCCAGAACAGCGTCGCCGGGGACGGCCAGGCCTCGTCCCACGGGTGTTCCGCCTCCGCGACGAGCCTCCACTCGTGCCCCTCCGGCCGCACCTGCCGAGGGACGAGGGTGAGCCGGGCCCGCACGGTCACCGTGCCGCCTGCCCGCCAGCGCGCCTCGAAGATCCGTTCTAGAGAATCCTCGGGTGCGGGCGGCTCGGCGAAGTCGTCGATGTCGCCGCTCTCCTTGTGCCGGCGCAGAGTGCGGCGGACGACGTCCTCGGCGGCGGGACCGGTGTGGCGGCCGCGGGCCGCCCAGAGGGTCTGCGGGATCGTGGCGCGGTCGGTGGCGGAGTTCGACATGGGCCAATCTGCTGATGGGGACGGGTGTGCCCTTCAGTATCCCCGCCAGGTGACATTCCATGTCGGCCGGGGCTCCGGGCGGTGCGGCGCGGTGGGCTCGCGCCCCGCGCACGGGATGTGCGCCCCACACCCGGGGTGTGCGTCGCGCGCATCGCGCGACCGCTGTTCACTCGTCCCCGGGCCGTCACCCGGTGCCGACAATGGTCCGTCGAACGGGGCCCGCCCGACCATCCGCCAGGGGCAGGCCCCGTTCGTCGTGCCTGCAGCCCCGTCCACTCGATATATATCGGAAGCCGATATATTCTGGCTGCATGGTATCGAGGAGCATGACCCGTGCGGCGTTCTTCGTCCTCACGGCACTCGCCGACCAGCCGCGGCACGGCTACGGCATCCTGCGCGAGGTCGAGGAACTGTCCGACGGAGAGGTACAGATGAGAGTCGGCACCCTGTACGGCGTGCTGGACCGGCTGACCGCCGACGGGCTGATCGTGCTGGACCGGGAGGAGGTGCAGCAGGGCCGCCTGCGGCGCTACTACCGGCTCACCGACGAGGGAGTGGCCGCCCTCGACGCGGAGGCCGAGCGCATGGCCGCCGGCGCCGGCGCCGCCAAGCGGCGCATCGCCCAGGGGCGCCGGGCCGCCGCCCCGGCCGGCACCGCCCCCGAACCCCCGACGGCACCCGGACTCGCGGGAGGCTTCGCATGACCACCTTGCTGGAATCCCGCTACCGCGCCGTTCTCCGCCTGCTCCCCGCCTACTACCGGCGCGAGCGGGAGGAGGAGATGGTCGAGACGTACCTGTGGGACGTCGACCGCGACACACAGGACCAGAGCCGGCCCACGCTCGGCGAGGTGGCGAGCATCGCCGCCCTCGCCGTGCGCAGCCGACTGGGAGCGCCCGGGGCGCCGCGCCGCTACGTCCTCCTCGGCTCGACCGTCCGGCTCTTCGCGCTGTTCGCCGTCCTGGTCCAGGCGGCCGCCGCGGTCGTCGACCTCGTCATCGAAGTGACCTGGGCGGCGAGCCGGGGCGGCACGGGGCGGCACCTGTTCCTGTCGCAGTTCACCGATCAGGGACTGCTCACCACGGTGGTCACGGCCGCCCAGTGGATCCTTCCGCTGCTGTGGACCGTCGCGTACTTCGCGCTCCTCCATGACCGCCGCGCCCTCGCCCGGGTGTCCGCGCTGCTCGCCGCGCTGCCCACCCTGTGGCCGCTGCTCGGCCCGCTGACGGGCGCGATGGTCCCAGCCGACCCGGCGTTCGCCACCGCCTTCGGGCTCCTGGCCTGGCTGCCGGCCCTCGCGCTCTGCGCCGCCCACCACCGGGACGCACCGCCGGCCCGGCTGCCCGTCGGCTCACCGGGGCTGGCCTTCATGACCGGCTGTGTGGTGATGGGCGCGTCCATCGTGCTGCTGCCCGCCATCCCCGACCTGGCCTGGGCGCCCGCGAGCTGCTACGTCGTGGGCGCGCTCGGCTGGCTCCTGTGGCAGGCCCGGGGCGGTGACCGTACGACGCCCGGCGGCGCGCTCGCCCTGGCCGCCCTCGGCCTGCTGCTCCTGGTCGTGCGGGTCGTGGTCCTCTACCCCTGGCTTCACCTGCCCGTGCCCGCTGCCTACATCGGCGCCGGTCTCGTACAGACCGCCGCGCTCGCCCTGCTGACCGTGGCGCTGGCGGTGGTCGGCCGCAGGGACCTCGTCGCGGCCGAGCCGGGCCTGTCGTGACCGGCCCGCCCCGGGTCAGTGCGGGAACGCCCGGGGCGCCCGCTGGCGCGGCAGCTCCTCACGGAACCCGGCGATCAACGAGCTGATCTGCCGCATCAGCATCGTGCCCGCCAGCCGGTCGAGGTAGAGGTTCGCACGGGCCAGCGCGGGCAGGTCCACACAGAAGTAGAGGGACATCAGCGGGTTGACGAACAGCTCGCTGTCCCGGGTGCGTTCGGTGAACCGCACGTCACCGAAGTCCCCGCGCACGGCGGCAGCGACCGAGCCGTGGACGATGCTGGGATAGCTCTCGTGGCACTGCTGAGCATGCGCCACCGCGTCGAGATACAGCGCGCCCTCCTGACTCTCCCGGGGGAGCGAGAACGCCCCCAGATAGGCCCCCTCGCGGTCCAGGGCGGCCAGGTTCTCCAGGAACAGGGAGTGGTTGACGCCGTGGTAGGCGTCCACCCCGAAGCCCAGGCAGGCCACCAGCCGGTGCGGGACCTCGTCGAGACCGGCGACGGCGGCCAGGCTCGCCATGTCCTCCTCCGGGGTGCCGAGCCCGTGCTCGTCCCCGCGCATCAGGATGTCGGTACCGCCGTCCACCAGCACGACGGCGTCCACGCCCCCCAGATGATCGAGGAGCGCCCGGTAGGCGGCGCGCAGCGGTTCGACACCCGTACGGGGAAAGGCGTACACGGTGTCGGGCAGCCCCTGTCCCGCGAGCCAGCGGGCGAGCGCGCGCTCGGGGAAGTAGTCGCCGCGCAGCGGGGTGTCCGGCCGGACCGCGGCGACGTCCTCCGCCACCCAGCTGTCCAGGTCCAGGCCGTAGAGGTCGGAGAAGGACAGGTTGGCCAGCTGGACCTGCGCACCGGCCGACCGCAGTGCGAACGCCAGGGGCAGTCCGGCGTAGACGTCGAAACCGCCGCCCGCACCGGCGACGAGCACCCGGCGCGCTTCGCGCAGACGGGTGAAGAAAGGGGGCTCACGCAGGGAGAACACCTCAGGACCCTAACAGGGGCCCTGGGCGGCCTCGTTGGACTCGCTCCGAAGCCTCCCAGGCGCTCCCGTGAATCAGGCCCCGCTCTCCCGCAGCATGTCCTCACGCTCGACGATCTTCACGCGCTCACGGCCCTGCGGCTCGCCCAGCGCCCGCTCGGCGGCGTCCAGCTTGTACCAGCCCTCCCAGGTGGTGAAGCGGATACCGCGCTCGGCGAGGAAGGAGTCCACGGCCTCCGGCGCGGGCGAGTCCGGCGCGTGCAGACGGCCGTTCGCGAAGTCGTCCAGCAGGTTGGCCACGGTCTCGTTGGCATCGCCCTTGGTGTGGCCGATCAGGCCGACCGGGCCGCGCCGGATCCAGCCGGTGACGTACGTCGACCGGAGGTGCTCGCCGCCCTCCTCGATGACCCGGCCGCCCTCGTCCGGGACCGTGCCGGACTCGATGTCCCACGGCAGCTTGGGCAGCTTCTCGGAGAGGTAGCCGACGGCGCGGTAGATCGCGGTGACGTCCCAGTCCTTGAACTCGCCGGTGCCCTTGACGTTGCCGGTGCCGTCGAGGGCGGTGCGCTCGGTGCGCAGGCCGACGACCTTGCCGTCCTCGCCGAGGACCTCCGAGGGCGACTCGAAGAAGTGCAGGAACAGCTTGTGCGGCCGGTCGCCGACGTCGCGGATCGCCCAGTTCTCCAGGGTCTTGGCGACCATGTCGGCCTGCTTGTTGCCGCGCCGGGTCTCGATCGAGCCCTCGTCGTAGTCGATGTCCTCGGGGTCGACGATGACCTCGATGTTCGGGGAGTGGTCCAGCTCGCGCAGCTCCATCGGGCTGAACTTGGCCTGCGCCGGGCCGCGGCGGCCGAAGACGTGGATCTCCAGCGCCTTGTTGGCCTTCAGGCCGTCGTAGACGTTCGCGGGTATCTCGGTCGGCAGCAGCTCGTCCGCCGTCTTGGCGAGGATCCGGGCCACGTCGAGCGCCACGTTGCCGACACCCAGCACCGCGACCTTCTCGGCCTCGAGCGGCCAGGTGCGCGGGACGTCGGGGTGGCCGTCGTACCAGGACACGAAGTCGGCGGCGCCGTACGAGCCGTCCAGGTCGATGCCGGGGATCGGCAGCTCGCGGTCGGCCATGGCGCCGGTGGAGAAGATCACCGCGTCGTAGAAGGCACGCAGGTCGTCCAGGCTGATGTCGGTCGGGTAGTCGACGTTGCCGAACAGACGGATCTGGGGCTTGTCGAGCACCTGGTGCAGGGCGGTGATGATGCCCTTGATGCGCGGGTGGTCGGGGGCGACGCCGTATCGGATCAGGCCGAACGGGGCGGGCATCCGCTCGAAGAGGTCGATGGACACGCCGGGTTCGGCGGCCACCTCGGACTTGAGCAGGGCGTCGGCGGCGTAGATCCCGGCGGGGCCGGCTCCGACGATGGCTACCCGCAGGGGGCGCGGCATGATCAGTTCCCTTCGAGCGTGATCAGGTACTCGATCGGGAAGCCTAGACTAAGGCAGACCTAAGTTAGTACGCGGGTCCGGTCTATGACCCCATAAGCGGACCTTATGACCTGCCCAGGTGGCTCTTATGGAGCGAGGGGTGAGCGCGCGTGGGCGGACGTGGGGAGACGACCGTCGTGGTGACCGGCGGCAGCGGCTTCGTCGGCAGCCATCTCGTACGGCGGCTGCTGGAGCGGGGCCATCGGGTCCGCACCACCGTACGCCGCACCGCGAACGCGGCGAAGGTCCGGCCCCTGTGGGAGATGCAGGAGGAGTTCCCCGGCCTGCTCACGCTGTTCGAGGCGGACCTGCTGAAGGAGGGCTCGTTCGACGAGGCGTTCCGCGGCTGCCCGGTCGTCTTCCACGTGGCCTCGCCCTTCCTCATGCCCGAGCGGATCAGGGACGCCCGACGGGACGTGGTGGACCCGGCGCTGCTCGGCACCCGCGACGTGCTGGCGAGCATCGAGCGGACCCCCGAGGTCCGGACGCTGGTGTTCACCTCCACCGTCGGCGCGGTCTTCGGCGACTACGCGGACGTCCTGCGCATGGACGGCAAGCTGCTGTCCGAGCGGTACTTCAACACCACCAGCACGGCGGAGAACAACCCCTACCACCACGCCAAGACCCTCGCGGAGCGCGCCGCCTGGGAGGCCGAGGCGGCACAGGACCGCTGGCGCCTGGTGTCCGTGAACCCCGGCCTGGTCCTGGGCCCGTCCCTCACCCCCGCGTCCGAGTCCGGCAGCCTCTTCCTCCTCGACGAACTCTTCAAGGGCTACTTCTGCTACGGCGCCCCCGACTTCAGCTTCACCACGGCCGACGTACGGGACGTGGCCGACGCGCACATCGCGGCCGCCGAGAACCCCGGGGCCAAGGGCCGCTACATCGTCGCGGCGGAGACGATGACCTCGTTCCTCGAGATGTCCCGCATCATCCGCGCCCGCCACCCCTACGACCCGCGCCTGCCGCGCACCGCGCTCCCGCACTGGCCGGTGCGCATCCTGGGCCCGTCCTTCGGCCTCACCCAGGACTACATCCGCAAACACCTCGGCATCCGCTTCCGCGTCGACAACAGCCGCAGCATCCATGAACTGGGCCTCACCTACCGGCCGGTGGAGGAGACTCTGCTGGACCACTACGAAAGCTGGCGCACGCGGCGACGGCATCACAGCTGAGGCGGCCGGCTGCCGGGGGAGAACCCCCGGTCAGGCCCGGTCCGTCACGCGGGCCGTATCACCCGGTGGATCGCCGCCTCCCCGGCACCGTAGATCGACTCCTCGCGGATGTACGACCCCGGGCCCGGCGCGTGGATCATCATGCCGCTGCCGACATACAGGCCCACATGCCGGTCGTCGTCGAAGAAGAGGACGAGGTCGCCGGGTTCGAGGCCGGTGAGCGTGACCGGGGTGCCGGCGAGCGCCAGCTGGTGCGCGGCACGCGGCAGCGTGACACCGGCCGCCTTCCACGCCGCCCCGACGAGGCTGGAGCAGTCGTACGAGTCCGGCCCGGTGGCACCCCACACACACGGCTTCCCGATCTGTGCCCGAGCGAACGCGATGGCCTTGGCGGCCCGCACCGTGTGGGGGGATCGGGGGGCACTGCCGGGGAGGGGGAAAGAGCCGGTGTCTGCGACGGGGAGGGGGAGGGAGCTGGTGTCCGTGAGGGGATTGCCGGTGGGCGCTGCGAAGACCCCGGTGTTGTTAGGTGCGTTGGTGGTCAGCGGTGCGAAGGAGCCTGTGTCGGTGAGCGGGTCGGCAGTCAGCGGTGTGAAGGAGCCTGTGTCGGTGAGCGGGTCGACGGTCAGAGGTGTGAAGGAGCCTGTGTCGGTGAGCGGGTCGGCAGTCAGCGGTGTGAAGGAGCCTGTGTCGGTGAGCGGGTCGACGGTCAGCGGTGCGAGAGAGCCCGTGTCGGTCACCGGAGTGGTCGTCGTGAGCGGGGTGGCCGTACTCGGGGTCGGCACCTCGACCGGCGTCGTCCACTGCGGCTGCTGCCACTGTCCGGTGTCGAGCTGAGCCGGCTGCTCCAGTTGTCCTGCCTGCTCCGACACCTGCTGTGCCCCGGTGTTCCAGGCGCCCCGTGCGGAGGGGAGGGCGGCGGGCGTGGCGAGCCGGGCGGCGTACCGGAACAGCACGTCCCCGGCCGCGGCCAGCTTGCGCCGGTTGTTCGCCTTGAAGTGCGCGGGGGAGGGGCGTAGGGGCGCGGCCGCGGAGCCCGGAAGCTCCTTGGGCACCCGAACCGGGATGTCCGCTGCGGCGGGCAGGACAGCTGTGCCTGCGCCCGTCAGCTCCGGCATGCCCCGGCCCGGCGTCTGCGCCGGACCCGTCCCGGTCGAGCCCGGCAACTCCACGGCGTGTCTGGGGAGTTCCATGGGGAGAGCACCGCCCGGGGTGCCGGTGGTCCCCGCTTCCAACGCAAGCCGGGGACGGCCGCTCGGGTCCGTCGACGAGCCGGGCGGCAGCGCGGGCATCGCGCGATCGGCGGGCCGGCCGGACGAACCGGGGCCCAGTTCCGGCAGTCCGATGTTCAGGGCCTCTTGCATGCCGCCCTCCCCCCGGTCCCGGGAGCGGGCCGGCGCCGCCGGGCGGGCGGGTCGGCGGTCGGCGGGGAGCGCCGCGGGAACCGTCGGCCCGAGCTTGGCGCGCGCCACGTCGAACCACTGGCGGGCCACTGCGTCGAGGGCGGGATCCTGTTGCCCGCCGGACCTCTTGGCCAGCGGGACCCCTCTCCTGCGTGTCGCCGCCGACATGGCCCGGGTCGCGTTGTAGTTCCCCGTCGCGTTCTCGGCCTGGTCGTAGAGGGAGTTGATCCGCTGCAGGACCTCGTCGCGGCTCTCCGGCGCCATGGAAGACGTGCTCCTTCCTTGCCCCACAGGGCAGTTGGGCCGATCCCGGAGTCGGTCGAACCCCGGCCCCGGACGCCACGGCGGATTCGCTGGGGGCAGCCGGGCGGCCTGGCGTCAACCTAGCCAACTTGTGTCACTCGTGTGAAGGTTGAAGGGCGGAATGTCCGATACATATTTGTGATGTTCGCCGTGGCATTCGAGCGGGAAAGCGAGCGGCCCCTCCGATGGGTTCGGTCCCGAGGGTGCATGGCCTTACCCGACCGGCGGTGCCCTGGTCTCGGTTTCCTGTGAGGTCCCTGTTAATTTCCGATCCGGTTGAACACAGGGGTGCGGTCATCCGTATGGGGCGTGGGAACTCCATGCCCGCCCGCTCCACGCAAGGGGAAGACCTTGGTACGCAACAGGCGCAGACGCCCGACCGGCGCACGACGCGCGACCTTCGCAGCAGTCGCCCTCATGCTGGGCGGCGGTGCGCTGGTCGCCGCGAACGTCTATGCCTCCGCCTCCGAGGGCGGCTGGGGCGGGGACAGTGGCTCCGACGCGACCGGCCAGGTCAAGTCCGCGGGCATGGCGACGATCGACTGCCCGGACGTGGGCAGCCGGCTGACGTCGGTGCCGGACGGCGCCCGCGAGGATGTCTTCCGTGAACTCGCCCAGCTGGACCAGCAGATCGCGGCCGCCTACCAGCAGCTCCAGGCCGCGGCGCAGGCCGTCCGACAGGACCCCGGTGCCGCGGACGACTCGATCATGAACCCGCTGAAGGAGAAGCGGACGGCGACGATCGAGCGGATCGCCGTCGCCGTCGACCGGGTCGGGGACCGGCCGGAAGGACTGGAGTCCCTGGCCGCCTGCACCCTGCGCCCCGGCCAGGACACCACGGGCGGCGACGCGGGCAGCGCCGGCCAGAGCACCGCCACCCCGGGCGACGGCGGTCAACAGAACAACGGTGGCCAACAGACCGGCGGCCAGGGCCAGAACGGCGCCGGCCAGGGCGGCAACGGACCCGTCGCCTCCGACTACGCGGACATCACCTCCGTACAGCCCAATGTGCCGAACCCGCCCCAGCAGGCCGACGCCTCGCGCGGCACCTTCACGTCCGAGTGCGGTGTCAATGCGGGCGGCCTGTTCAACTCGGACAACGTGATCGTCGCCCCCGGCGTCTCCAACGGCGCCCACCACTTCCACGACTACATCGGCAACCAGTCCAACAACGCCTTCGCCGGCGACGACGACCTGGCCGATGCCAAGACCAGCTGTGTGGACCAGGGCGACAAGTCCACGTACTACTGGCCGGTGCTGCGTCTGCAGAACGGCAAGCAGGAACGGGACGCCGGTGCGCCGGGTGGCGGCACCGAGGGCAACGCGGGGCAGATCGTCACGGCCAAGCAGGTCACGCTGACGTTCGTGGGCAACCCGCGCGCAAAGGTCACCGAGATGCCGCGCCTGCTGCGCATCATCACCGGTGACGCCAAGGCCTTCGTCAACGGCCCCGCCAACGCCAACGCCTCGTGGAGCTGCACTGGTTTCGAGGACCGTCAGCTGAAGGACAAGTACCCGCTCTGCCCGTCCGGCAGCGACGTGGTGCGCACCTTCCGCTTCCAGAGCTGCTGGGACGGCCGCAACATCGACAGCGCCAACCACCGCACCCACGTGGCCTTCGCCGGCCCCGACGGCTCCTGTCCCCAGGGCTTCCAGGCGATCCCGCAGCTGGTGCAGCGCATCGTGTACCACGTCGACGCGCCGAGCCTGAACGACGGCGGGCGGACGGTGCCGCTCTTCGCGGTGGACTCGTTCCCCGAGCAGCTGCACAAGCCGGTCACCGACCACGGCGACTTCATCAACGTCTTCGACGAGGACCTGATGCGCGAGATGGTCGACTGCATCAACTCCGGCCGGACCTGCGGGCCTCGGGGCGACGACGACTCCGGAACCGGCACGACGCCCAGCCCTGGTGGTGACACCGGCGCGACGGCCGACCCGGGGACGGGCGGTGGCGCGGACCCGGGTACGGGCGGTGGCGCGGACCCGGGTACGGGCGGTGGCGCGGCGGACCCCGGCGCGAGTGACCCGGCAGCCCCTGCTCCGGCCTCCTCCGGCCCGGCACAGGAGCCGAGGACCTACACGTCGACGGCGCCGGCGAACACCACCAAGCACGACAAGCCCGCGCAGCAGCACAAGCAGTCCGAGCCGGCAGGCCGGACCAAGCAGACCGATCCCGCCAAGGCCGACCAGGCCGACAAGAACACCTCCGCCGCACCGTCCGACGCGGGCGGCGGCGAGGTCGGCCGGCCCACGCAGACCGCCGCCGGCAGCCAGAGCCCGCCCCCGGTCGCGCAGACGGAACCCCAGGCGGTCCAGGGCGGCCTCGCCGAGACCGGAGCGCACCTGTGGCCCGCGGCCATCGGCACGCTGCTCGCCCTGTCCGGCCTGATCATGCTGCTCCGGGCCAAGCGCCTGCGCTACTGACCGCGTCTCACGGACCCCCGGACGGCGGCCGCACCGCACCGGCGAGGCGGCCGCCGTAGCGTGTCCGTCAGCGGATCCGCAGGGTCCGCTTGGCGAGTTCGTACGCCGGGAGCATCGCATTGTGCTCCTCGGTGTCCATCCCGCCGAGGTGCAGCACGACCGGACCGTCGGGCGTGGAGACCGCCAAGGCCCGCTCCTTCTTGGTCTCCTCCAGGAGCTTGCTCGTGTAGAGGTACTCCACCTCCACGCCGGAGACACCGCCTGCCGTCCTGAAGGAGCGGTACTGCTCCTTGCTGGTGTTGTCCTCGGCGGCGACGAACTGCCGCAGGACCGTGCGTGCGTCGGCGTTGCCCGGCTTGCCGGTCCACACCCGCAGGAAGCCGATGTTCCCGGCGGGCTTGGCGTCGATCTCGCAGGCGGTGGTGACCGGGCCCTGGCGGAGGAAGGCGTCGGCGAAGGCGCCCGACACGTCGCCGCCCGACCCCTGCGACGACTTCGACAGCTCCTTCTCGGCGTCGATCCCCTTGGCCTTCCAGAGCTTGGCGATATCGAAGCTCACCGGCAGCTCGCAGGCCGAGCCGGACGCGCCGATCGTGCCCCCGCTCGCCGCGGCCGCGCTCTTCGCTCCCGTGCTCTCGGCCGACGGGCTCCCCGACGCCTTCGCCCCGGCGTCGGTCGACTGGGCGCACCCTCCCAGCACGGCCGCAAGCATCACCGCCTGGATCACTCGACCCCGCACGGACCCCACCCTGACCTGCACCGTCGTCTCCCCTCCTGATCAAGGCCGCCACTCTAACCGAGGGCACCGACAGCGCCGTACGCAATAAAGGGGGAGCTCAGTCCTCGTCGCGCCGGCAGTGCAGGAACAGGTGCGGCTCGGGTACGGCCCCGGGGTGGGCCGGCTCGAACGTGGCGTGCTCCTCGGACAGGACCGTCAGGCCCGCCCCGGTCACCATCTCCTTGAAGTCCCCGGCGGCGAAGCTAGTCACCCGCACCGGCTGCCCCATGAACACCGCCTCGACGGCCTCCACGTCGAGCGGTACGGTGGCCAGGGCGGCGAGCCCGCCGGGCCGCAGCGCACGCGCCAGCCGGCCCACGACGGCCGACTGCTCGGCACGGGACATCTGGAGCAGCGAGAAGTAGGCGCACACCGCGTCGAACGAGCCCTCGGCGAGCGGCAGTTCACGGATGTCGGCGAGCCGGAACTCGGCTCCGGGCACCTGCCGGGAGGCGAGGTCGACCATGACCGGGGAGACGTCGACGCCCAGCACGCGGTGCCCGGCCTCCGTGAGGGTCTGTGCCGTCGGCCGTCCCGTCCCGCTGCCCACGTCCAGCACCCGGCTGCCGGGCTCCAGCCGGTCCACCAGCCACTGGAGCGAGGCCCGGTGCGCCTCGGACGACGCGAACGCCTTCTCGTAGTCGAGCCCCAGCGCGTCGAACACCACGGCGGCCGGTGCCCGCTGACCGTCCTCGCCCAAGACTGTTCCTCCCGTGTCCGGTCCAGGTGCCCGGCATCGTCGCACCCCCGGTCCGGCGGCCACAATGCCGCGCGCCGGGCGGCGTTTGCGGGTCGCGGCACCGGCAGGGCAGGGTTCGGGACGTGCCTACCTTGCTGATCGTTCACCACACCCCCTCGCCCAACTGCCAGGGCCTGTTCGAGGCCGTCGTCTCGGGCGCGACCACACCGGAGATCGAGGGCGTCCGGGTCGTGCGGCGGGCGGCCCTGTCCGCCACCGCCTCCGACGTCCTCGAGGCCGACGGCTATCTCCTCGGCACCCCGGCGAACCTCGGCTACATGTCCGGCGCCCTCAAGCACTTCTTCGACCAGGTCTACTACCCCTGCCTGGACGAGACCCGGGGCCGGCCCTTCGGCTACTGGGTCCACGGCGGCAACGACGTCACGGGCGCCGTCCGCGCCATCGAGGCCATCACCACCGGCCTCGGCTGGCGCCGTACGGCCGAGGCGGTGACCGTCACCGGCGAACCCGGCAAGGCCGACGTGCAGGCCTGCTGGGAGCTGGGCGCCACGGTCGCGGCCGGGCTCATGTCCGACGCCTGAGCGCCCGGGCCACGGCCGGCCCGACGACGAGCATGAGCAGATGGGCGCTCCACAGCGGAAGGCCGGCCGCGACGGTGTCGGGGAGCAGAGCGCCTCTAGGGCCTGTCTGACAATTCGCGTCGGATCAGGCCGGGCGGGCCGGACCCGACGGGAAGGGGCAGATGGGCCCCAGGACGGACCCTACGGCCGGGCCGTCCCGTCCGGCACCGGGGTGGCCTGGTGGTAGTAGAGCCGGAACTCCCCGGCGGCGTCGCGGCGCCAGATCGACGAACGGCGGGCGTGCCGGTCCTCGATGCGGGTCTCGTAGGTGAGGTGGACGATCCCGGAGGCGAGGACCGTGCCCTCGAAGTGCTCTGCGGTGATGGGGGTGCTGTTCTCGGCGCCGCCGTGGAGCGTGGGCAGGGCGGCGACCATCTCCGCGTGCGTCCACCGCCGGCCGGAGGCGCCAACCTCGATGAAATCGGGGTCGAAGAGGGCTTCGGCGAGGGGGCCGGAGAGGCGGACGGAGGGGTCGTGGAGGCGTCGCTCCCGGACAATCGCCTCGGTGACGTCTGGATGCTGCGGGAGCGCCTCGGGCGCGTGCCGGTCGTTCTGGATCACGGCGACATGATGCCCGGACGGGCTCGTCCCCGCACCTGACCGCTGACGGTTCATCAGCAGCGTTCGCACATCCGGGTGGTAGCTGTCGCCGTCCTGGGCCCAACGAGTTGTCGCAGCCCGGAACCGCCGCACTCGGCCCGGATAATCACCGGTCATGCAGCTCCTGACAGCACGTGTCCCGGCGGCCGCCACCGGACCGAGACCGGTCAAACCGGGCGGAGCAGGCAGGGACGCCGCACGGGCGGGCCCGCGCGCCGGGCGGTCCACCGCGTCCGCCGCCCCGGGCGTCGAGGGACTTCCCGCGGCCTCCTCCTGCCAGGTGCCCGACCTCGACCGGGGAGCCGTGCTCGGGCACCGGCTCAGCCGCCGTCCGGACCGGTGCCGGATCATCGCACGCCGACAGGAGAACGGAGAGCCGCAGGAATGACCGTCCGCCAGCACGTGCACGTCCGTGGCCGCGTCCAGGGCGTGTTCTACCGCGACACCTGCCGTCGGCTCGCCGAGCAACGGGGCGTGGCCGGGTGGGTGCGCAATCTGTACAACGGCGACGTGGAAGCCGTCTTCGAAGGGGACCCCGACGACGTCGCCGGCATGGTCCGCTGGGCGGCCGAGGGCCCGCCGGCGGCCCAGGTGGTCCGCTGTACCGGTGTCGCCGAGGAGCCCGAAGGCTGTGCCGGGTTCCGCGTCCTGCCCGACGCCGCGCCCGGTGACGAGCCGCTCGACGGGTAGTGTTCCTCGGCGCGGGGCCGCCTGCGCCCGCGACGACCTGGCGTCGGCCTCACCTCACCCGCTCGGCCGCCGCCCAGGTGAGGTGGCGCCGGGGCGCGGCGGTGTCGGTCCGCCCGGCATCGGCGGCGGCGTCTACGAGAGGCCGTACGAAGAGGCTGACCGTGGCCTTCTCCGTGAAGCCGTTGCGGCGCATCAGCTCGGCCGAGGCGGTGTTGCGCCGTTCCACGTCCGTGACCACGCACACCGCCCCGGCCGCCGCGAGCCGCGCACAGCACTCCTTCACCAGCCGCGAGGCCACCCCGCGGCCCTGGTACGCGGGGTCGACGGCGATCCACTCCAGATAACCCCAGTCGGCACGCTGCTCGAACGACAGCGACCCGAGGACGAAACCGGCGACCCGGTCACCGTCCAGCATCACCAGACAGGCGGAGTCCGGCGCGTCCAGGTGCCCGGCGACCGCCGACAGCGACCAGCCGGTGTAGGGCATGGCGTCCGTGTCGTAGACCCGGTGACCGAGGTCGAGGACGGCGGTGAGGTGCTCGAAGCCGAGCGGGCACAGGGTCAACTCGGAGGTCGGCGCGGCGTCGGCCATGGGTACTCCCTTGTCGGTGCGGCATTTCGCAGCATATGTCCGAACCGGGGGGCCCGGCACCGTCGGCGATGGACACCGGCGGACGGTCAGGCGCAGTGCGAGGCGGCCGTGGCCTCGTGCCGGAGCCAGACGGAGTCGACCACGCGCCCGTCGGGCAGGGTGTGCCGGGGCGGCCCCTCGTCCGGGACGAAACCCGCCCGCGCCAGGGCCCGTCGGCTCGCGGTGTTCCCTCTCTCCGCACCCGCCCGGACCCGCGTCATCCCGAAGTGCGAGTGCGCGAGCAGCGCCCCGGCCCCGAACAGCTCCGCTCCCAGGCCCTGACCGCGGCAGCGCGGCGCCAGCCAGCCTCCGATCTCGCCCGCGCGGCGCTCCAGTTGGAGCCCTCCGGCATAGCTGAGATCGGCCCTGCGCACACAGACCAGGAACACCTGATCGTCGTCATCGGGCGTGATGGGCCGCGCCAGCGTGCGCGGGACGCGACGGCCGTCGTCGCCGGCGGGCCGCCGTTCCAGCAGGGCGCGCCGCGTACCCGGGTCGGGCGCGACCCGGTCGGCATGGTTCCCGAGCCACCGCTGGGCCTCGGCGTCCGCACAGGCGGCGAGCGCCGCCGCCACGTCGAGATGCGTCCGGGGCGTGAACAGCAGCAGCCGCTCGGTGGCGAGGACGTGCCTGCCGGGCTCGCACCGGCCGGGAGAGGGCAGCCGCGCCCCCGATCTGCTCCGGCGGAACAGCGACCAGACCATCGGACCCCCCGGGTGGAACCGCCACGCGGCGGAGGCCCGGGCCCGTACGGGCTCCGGAACCGCCGACGGATGCGAACGGCTCGCATCGGGCCGAATGTACCGGGGAATCCGCGGGGGCCGCTTCCCGTGCCTTGGGCGGGCACGGTCGCCTGTTCCGGGTAGGCGCAGTCCGTCGTTCCGGGAAGGCGCGGTCGCCTGTTCCGGGGAGGTGCGGTCCGTCGTTCCGGCGAGGCGCGGTCGGTCGGTCCGGGGAGGCGCGGTCCGTCGTTCCGGGAAGGCGCGGTCCGTCGTTCCGGGAAGGCGCGGTCGGTCGGTCCGGGGAGGTGCCGCCACCGTCCGCGCCTCGCCCGCGCAGCCCCGCGGTCGCGTCAGCCGGCCGATGGCCGATGGGCCTCGGCCGGACCGCCCGCACCCGGCTTCGGGCGGGTGCGGGTCCAGGACGGGTCGGCGGGCGGGTCAGGGGCGGGGAGGGGACGGGGCATGGGGCGTGACTCCTTCGGACGAGTGGGGGACGGTCCGGGGGAGGGCGGCGGGCGGTGCGGGGTCGGCCGGTTCCGGGGTGCGGGGTGTAGTCGTCAGGTCCGCCCAGACGACGCGCGCGGGCCGGTCGGGTGCGAGGGTCACGCCCCAGTCGGCGCTCAGCGCGTCGACCAGGAAGAGCCCGCGCCCGTTCTGATCGTCGGGTCCGGACTGCCGCTGGACCGGGCGGGCGGGGCCCCGGTTCTGGTCCTCGACCTCGAGGCGCACCCGGTCCGCGCTGCTGCGCACCCGGCACACGATCCGTTCGCCGGCCGCGTGCACCAGGGCGTTGGTGACCAGCTCCGAGGCCACGAGGACCGCGTCGTCCCGGGTGGGCTCGTCGACGCCCCAGGCGGCCAGCAGGTCGCGCAGCACCCGGCGGGCCGTGCCGACCGCCGCCGGCAAGGCAGGCACCTCGAAAGCGGCTGCGGGGCCGGGAGATGCGACCCGTGGAGATACGGCCCCGGAGGCGAGCGGGTCGGGGCCGTGTGGCCCGGGGAGTCGACCCGGCAGCTCGCCTCCGGGTGGTCTCGGGACGCCGGCGGCCTCGGCCGGCCCAGGGACGGGCGTCTGCGCCTCGGGGATGCGGACCGGAAGGCCCACCGGTGGCAGTGACAGCCGCGGCGGAGGCGGGGACAGCGCCGGACGGCCGGCGATCCGGTCCCCGGGCAGTCGGTCCAGTGGTCGGGGGAGGGAGGGCGGAGCCATCGCCGTACGCCTTTCGTCCGGCCTCGTGTCGTGGGGGGTGTCGTGTCGGAGGGCCGGCCGCTCGGGGAGGCGGACGACACACGCCTCCCACGAGGCCGTGGTGCAGCCCGGTCTCCCCCAACTGGACTGCGCCGCCCGCTCCTTCGGTCAGCCGGAGCAGTGAGTCCACTGTGACACCCGCCGACAAGGCCTCGCAACTGGCAAGTTGAAAATTGCAAAAGGCCAAGTGCATGCTGCTTCCGGCAAGAAGTGATCGCAGGGGTTCGTGACGGCGATCGCGTGCGAGGGTGACCCTGATACCGGGTGAGGGGGTGGGCATGACCGCGGAGACCGACTGGGGCGGCGCCCCCTCCGTCCTGCGCATGATCCTCGGCCGGCAGTTGGAGGAACTGCGGACCCGGGCCGGCCTGACCTACGAGCAGGCGGGCGCGGCCATCGGCGTCAGCCACTCCACCATCCGCCGCATGGAGGCCGCAAAAGTCGCCCGGCTGCGCCTCGCGGACGCCGAGAAACTCCTCCACGTCTACGGCGTGACCGACCGGCAGGAGATCGACACCTTCCTGCAGTCGGTGCGCGAGGCCAACAAGCGCGGCTGGTGGCACACCTACCGCGACGTCATGCCCGACTGGTTCGCCGCCTACCTCAGCCTGGAGCAAGCGGCCCTGCAGATCCGGGCGTACGAGAACCAGTTCGTGCACGGACTGCTGCAGACCGAGGACTACGCACGCGCCCTGCTCGGCGTCGGCAATCCGCACGCCCCGGCCGAGGCGACCGAGCGCCGGGTCGCGCTGCGCATGCGCCGCCAGGAACTGCTCGTCCGGGACGCGCCGCCGCGGCTGTGGGTCGTCATGGACGAGACCGTGCTGCGCTGGCCGGTCGGCGGGCCCGAGGTGATGCGCGCGCAGATCGACCATCTCATCGAGCTGAACCGGCTGCCCCATGTGACCGTACAGCTCATGCCGTTCGCAGGCGGCCCGCACCCGGCGCTGCGGGCAGGCGCGTACCACCTCTTCCGGTTCCGGGCCCGTGAACTGCCCGACATCGTCTACCTCAACGGCCTCGTCGGCGCCGTCTACCTCGACAAGGGCGACGACGTCGTGGTGTACCGCGAGGCCCTGGACCGGCTGGCCGCCCAGGCGGCGCCCGCGAGGAAGACCGAGTCCGTGCTCGCCGCGATCCGCAAGGAGCTGTAGACGTGCACCATCCGATACGCGGGCGGCATGCCGGCCCGGCAACCGGGCGCCCGCGGCTGGGCCAAGCCGTGGAGCGACGACGCCGGCGGCGCCTGCGTGGAGGTGAAGAGGCTCGCCGACGGCCGGGTGGCCGTACGCCGGTCTACCGGCCCCGATGGTCCGGCGCTGGTGTTCACGCCGCACGGGATGAAAAGCTTCCTGGCGGGTGTGAAGGAGGGCGACGCCGACTTCCTGCTGTGACCGTGCCTGATTTTTGACGCAAATGGCCCACCCCCCGACCCGAATGGAGACACGGCGTTGCCCGACAACGGATGGCCGGCCGACCGCATCGACACCGAGAACGCCCACTCCGCCCGCATCTACGACTACATCCTCGGCGGCAAGGACTACTACCCCGCCGACCGGGAGGCGGGCGACGCCATGTCCCGGGAGTGGCCCGCCCTCCCGGTGCACATGCGCGCCAACCGCGACTTCATGAACCGCGCCGTGCGCTGGCTCGCCGAGGAGGCGGGCATGCGCCAGTTCCTGGACATCGGCACGGGCATCCCGACCTCGCCCAACCTGCACGAGATCGCCCAGGCGGTGGCCCCCGAGTCCCGGGTCGTCTACGTCGACAACGACCCGATCGTCCTCACCCTCTCCCAGGGCCTGCTGGCCAGCGCGCCCGAGGGCCGGACGTCGTACATCGAGGCCGACTTCCGCGACCCGGCGGCCATCCTCGACGCCCCGGAACTGCGCGAGACCCTCGACCTGAACAAGCCGGTCGCCCTCACGGTCATCGCGATCGTCCACTTCATGCTGGACGCGGACGACGCCGTGGGTGTCGTCCGCCGGCTGCTGGAGCCCCTGCCGTCGGGCAGCCATCTGGCGATGTCCATCGGCACCGCGGAGTTCGCGCCCGAGGAGGTGGGCCGGGTCGCCCGCGAGTACGCGGCCCGCAACATGCCGATGCGGCTGCGCACCCTCGACGAGGCCCACGAGTTCTTCGAGGGCCTGGAACTGGCCGAACCCGGCATCGTCCAGGTGC
This sequence comes from Streptomyces sp. NPDC031100, assembly GCF_055570785.1. NCBI lineage: Bacteria > Bacillati > Actinomycetota > Actinomycetes > Kitasatosporales > Streptomycetaceae > Streptomyces > Streptomyces sp. NPDC031100. The sequence goes on along the minus strand of NZ_JBVIGN010000007.1, from coordinate 101,184 downwards.
ACAAGTGGCACCCCGACGGCACCGGCGAGAAGGACATCCGCGACGAGGACATCGCGATGTACGGCGCGGTCGCCCGCAAGCCGTGAACCGACCCGGGGCCGGGGTCCGACCCACCTCCCGGACCCCGGCCCCGCCCTGTCGTACGACGACGGGACGGGCCGCGCCCCGGCCGGTAGCGTGAGGCCATGTACGCCACGCGAGTCACCCGGCGTGTGCAGGCGCCCGCTGCGGCCGTCTACCGGGCCCTGGTCGATCCGGTCGCCCTCGCCGCCTGGCGGGTCCCCGAGAACATGACCGCCCACGTCCACTCCTTCGAGGCCCGCGAGGGCGGCACCTTCCGCATCTCCCTCAGCTACGACGACCCGGGCGGCGCAGGCAAGTCCGGCGGGCGCACGGACACCTACCAGGGGCACTTCGCGAGACTCGTCCCGGGCTCCCAGGTCGTCGAGGTGTTCGCGTTCGAGACGGACGACGATGCCGTGGGCGGCACCATGACCATGACGACGACGCTCACCGAGACGGACGAGGGCGCCACGGACGTCGAGATCCTCCACGAGGGCATCCCGGACGCCATCCCGCGTGAGGACAACGAGCGGGGCACCCGTATGGCCCTCGACCACCTCGCCCGGCTGGTCGAAGAACGGAACCCGTACACGTCCTGAGCGGATCTGGCCGAAAAGGCGGGGATCAGGTCCGGAATTCGGCACAACCGTGGGCGTGGTGATCGGTGCCGGGAATTGCGGGGAAAGAAAGCGGAGAGAAGCGGAACCGGGCGGAGGGAAATACGGTCTTAAGGTCCGTCGACGGCCGGGATCGGACCGGTCGCGAAGAAACCGGGGGAAAGAGAAAGATGTCCGTCCGCAGTCGTAAGACCCTTTTCACCGCAGTCGCCCTGACCGCCGGCCTCACTCTGGCCGCCGTCACGCCCGCCCTCGCCGGCACCGGCGTGCGCCACGCCCCGCGTGCCGCCGCCGTGTCCTCCACCCAGGGCGACCCGCGCAACGTCAGCCAGCGTGTGGCCGACTTCTACGGCGCCTACATCGACTCCGTCTGGGACACCGAGGACCCGGCGGCCGCCGCCAACGCCAAGGCGCTGCGCGCCTTCTACCTGTCCTCCGCGGCCCAGAAGAAGGTCGCCGCGTACGAGAAGAAGAACCACGCCGACGGCATCCTGTTCGCGCAGAACGTCCCGGTGAAGTGGAAGGTCGTCTACACCGGCTCCGGCGCGGGCCACGCCACCAGCCGGGTCACCCTCACCTGGAGCGACGGCGCCGGCGCCGAGGTCAGCAAGATCGACGTCCAGTCCGACCTGAAGACCCTGAAGATCACCGACCTCAAGCCGGCCCGCTGACCGGCTGACGGGCGCGCAGTCCCGCCCCGCCCCCACTCGGGGCGGGGCTCGCGGCCGCCCGGAGCGGTCAGGCCCGGCCGTGCGGGTCCTTCAACTCGACCGTCCGGAAGCCCTTGACGACCTCCTGCTCCGGGAATCGGGGCAGTTGCCGGTACCGCAGTCCAGCGTCCTGATCTGAGTGAGCGTCAGGTCCTTGATGTGCTTGCCGACGTACGGGTACATCGGGTCGGCGGGCGTCCGGGGCGCCGACGCCCGTGGGCGGCCTGTGATTAACCTGTGCGACGTGAAACAGACGTTCGAGCGCATACGGCGCCTCCTGCTCCCCGCGGCCGAGTCGGCCGGTGTGGCCAGGGCGTCCGTCACCGACGTGCTGAGCGCGCGCACCGGCCGCCCGTCCCTGTGCCACGGCACCGGCCTCGACGGCGCGCTGAAGTACGACGGGTTCTGCTGGGACGACGCCGACGACCGGACCGGTTACACGGACAAGGACAGCACGGGCAAGCTCATCGGCGGATGGATGCCGCAGGGCTTCTCCGGTTTCGCTGCCGCTGGTGGCGCGCTACACCACCAAGCCGGGCGTCACCCCGGACACCGACGCCCAGCCGTTCCCGAACGACAACCCGCGCAGCTGCGGACCCACCAACGGGGTGCTGTGCCTGAGCAGCCTGAGCATCGGCCGGTCGACGGCCACGCCGTCTCTGGTCTCGGTGGAGAACCGGGGCGGGCCCGGGGCCCGGATCGTCCGCTGGCCGCTGTCCCAGCTCGGTGCGAGCCTGCCGACCAAGGTGTCGTCGTACAGCACCGGCTAGATCCGAACGCCCATCGGCTGTGGGGCCTCAACGAGGCACTGGAGGACTCCGCGGGCCCGCACCGCGTGGTGTACTCGATCGTTCCGGATGCCGGCCAGGAGGTCGACGGCTGGGGTTGGATGTCCAACTTCAACTAACCGGGCTTCGTCTGTGCGACACCCCAGGGCGACGGCACCGCCAACGGCACCGTCGTCACGGTGTGGCACTGCACCGGGGCCGAGAGCCAGCGCTGGGCCTTTCAGGACGGCCCCCTGGTCAACGCGAGCGGCAAGTGCCTGACCCCGCAGGGCGACGCCGAGGGCACCGACGGCACCTGGCTGACCCTGTGGACCAACAACCGCACCAATGTTCAGGAGTGGAGCGTCAAGGGCTTCTGAGGCGTGTCCGATGGGTCGTGTCGGCGCACGCCCGTCACACACAAGGGGAGGCCACCGGCCTCCCCTTCGTACAACCCCGAGGTCAGATGCCGCCGGTGTTGAGCAGCCGGTTGGGAGTGTCGGAGCGGACGCCGCGCAGGACACCGCGGGTGGCCGTGCGGTCGAGCCAGACGTGGACCTCGTTGGCCGTGGCGTGGGGGTGTGCCGACAGGTACAGCGCGATCACGCCGGTCGCATGCGGCGCGGCCCAGGACGTCGCGCCGTCGTTCTCCGTGGTCGTACCGCCGCCGGCGAGCGCGGCGGTCACCTTCTGGCCGGGGGCGTACAGGTCCACGCACCGTCCGTAGCCCGATCCGTAGGAGTCGTAGTCGCTCCACGGGCGGTCGTTCGAGGTGGAGGCCGCCACGACGATCGTGCCGGGGACGCCGGCCGGCGAGTGCTTGCAGGCGTCGTCATGGAAGTTGCCGGCCGACACCACCGTCGGGATCCCCGCGTCGACCATCTTCTTCACGGCGGACTCCACGGCCGCCGACCGGTGGTCGAAGTTGAGCGACATGTTCACCACCGCAGGCTTCTGCGCGTGCGCAGTGACCCACTTGACCGACTTCACCACGGCCGCCTCGGCCGCCGCCGGGGAGCCGCCGCCCTCGCTCTCGCACAGGATGCCCTGGACCCGTACGAGCTCGGCCTTGGGCGCCACCCCGTACTTCGCCCCGCCGATGATGCCCGCGACGAACGTGCCGTGGCCCATCCCCTCCTCGCTGAAGCAGTCACCGGAGTCCTTCGGGCCCACGAAGTCGGCGCCGAGGTGGGCGCGTCCGCCGAACTCCTTGTGGGCGATGTCCATCCCGGTGTCGATCACGTAGACGTGAACGCCCTTGCCCGTGGCGGTGGTGGTGAGCGTCCCGTTCAGCGGCCGCGACCGCTGGTCCAGAATGTCCAGGTTCCACGGCACGTGCCGGGTGATGGACGACGCCCCGGTCTGCGCGATCCCGGACAACTTCCCCACGGTGCCGGAAGACGTCGGCGCCGAGCCCGAAGACGCCCCGTCCCCGGAGGCCGCCACGGACTCCACCTTCCCGTGCGCGGGAAGCTTCCCGCCGCTCCGCCCGGCCGCCGCGCCGGCTTCCCCGCCGCAGGCCGAGGCCCCGAGCACCGTCGCCATGGCCACCACCATGAGACCGGCCTTCGTCACGTTCCGCGTCACAACGTCCCCCACATCCCCGCTTCGTACACAGTCAGCGCACAAGACGACCACAGGGGGCGGGCGGTTGCAGCGGGGCGTGCGGTGGGTCGGTTCACGCGGTGGATTTTGGTGGTAAGTCCGCCGCGTGGGCGGCAGTGGACTCCACGCTCACCGTGCTCCAGCCGATCCGTCCCTCCGCGTCAGCGTCGGACTGAACAGCCCGAAGGCTCCGCTCCGCTCCGCTGTGCCGTCCGCCGGCCAACGCCGGTGGCGGTCATGCACCGGGCTGCCGGGAGTCGTGGGTCAGGAGCCGTGCGCCTTCGGCGGCGGCTCCGCGTCCGTGGTGGCGGCGGCGTTCGGACGGCGTGCGGTGCAGGGCGATGAGCGCGGCGTCGTCGTTCAGCTGGCCGCCCACGTGGGCGAGCAGATCGCGCCGCACATGGTGCATCAGCGCCTCCGGACTCTCGTCGGTCCAGCGTGCGACCCGCTCCGCCAGCGGATAGAACCGGCCGCGCGTGTCCCGGGCCTCGACGACACCGTCGGTGTACAGCAGCAGCGTGTCACCGGGCTCGAAGGAGAACACGTCCAGCGTGTGTTCGGTGGACCCGTGCACACCGAGGGGCGGCGACGGGTGCAGGCTCGGGACCGAGACCGCGTGCCCCGGGCTGAGCAGCAGCGGCGGGGGATGACCGCAGCTGGTCATCCGGGTGATCGGATCCCGGTCCGGGATCTCCACCAGCAGCGCGGTGGCGAAGCGCTCGCCCGCCTCCTCCTCCGTCTCCAGCTCGGTGGCGTAGCGGCTGATGCTCTGGTCGAGACCGGAGGCCAGGTCCGCCAGCGCGACGTGCCGGTGCGCGCTCTCCCGGAACGCGCCGAGCAGCAGGGCCGCCTCCCCGATGGCCGGCAGCCCTTTGCCGCGTACGTCGCCGATCAGCACCCGCACCGCGTCCTCGCTCCGGGTCGCCGCGTACAGGTCGCCGCCGATTTGCGCCTCGTCCTCCGCGGCCAGGTAGAGGGAGGCGATCCGCAGCGGGCCGATGTGCTCGGGCAGTGGCCACATGAGCACGTGCTGCGCGGCCTCGGCGACCGTGCGGACCTGGGCCAGCTGTGCCTGGCGGCGCTCCCGTACGGCGCTGTAGACCACGCACATCACCGTGAGTACGCCGAGGGTGACGAGCTGCACGACGTGGTTCGTGGTGGAGATCCCGCCGTGGAGGAAAGCGATCAGCGTCTGGGCGGCCAGCGCCAGCGCGCCGACGAGCCCCGTGGTGCGTGGTCCGGCGAACGAGGGTGTGAGCGCCGGGGCGATGACCAGCGCCGGACCCAGGTGGATGCTCTCGGGGGAGCGGATGTCGATCACCGTGATCACCACGATGAGCGCGATCGGAAGCAGCAGCAGCGCATGCGACGACTGCCAGGGCGGTCGCAGACCCGCACCCCTCAGCCGGGGCCTCATGCATATAAGAGTGCGCCTGGACCCGGCGCACGTCATTTCGCGGCATTCGGCACTTCCGCACGGCCATGACGTTGCGATCTCCCGCACTGGTCGTCGGGGACTGACCCGGGAAGCCGCCGAGCCGGGGGCAGCGTGCTTCGATGGGGATGTGGGGAGCATGGCGCAGCGGATCCTGACCAAGGGGTTCGGCCGGCCCAGCGGGCTGCTCGGCCGGCTCGGCGGCCGGCTGATGGCCCACGGGAACGCCGCCACCGAGCGCCAGGTCGTCGCCCTGGCCGCACCCGCCGAACAGGACGCCCTCGTCGGTGTGGACCCGCACGATCGTGGCGTCGAAGCGGTGGCGCGGCTCCGGGTCCCAGGCCGCGCGGAACGGCGGGTCCAGCTCCAGCCGCAGCCGGTCCAGCGTGATGTCGGTGATGTTCAACGCGCAACCGCCCCGGGCGCGGAGGCGGCGAGCACATCGGGGGTGGGCGTGTAGAACGGGTTCGCCGGGCCCTCCTTCGCGGCGGCCAGGGCGTCGGACACCGAAGGCGTTCCCGTCACGGCGGCGCGGATCGCGCCGTACGCGGCGGCCCGCTGGTGGGTGAAGCAGGCGTCGAGATCATGGACCGCAGGGTCGACCCACACGGCGGCGATGATCAGCACGTCGTCGGCCTCCTCGGCCGGGACGAGGCCCTCGGCGACGGCGTCCAGGACGCCCTGCGCCAGGCCCGCCTGCGCGCTGCCCCAAATGGCGCGCTCGTGCAGATCACTCCCGGCGGCGGCCTTGGTCACGAACAGCGTCAGCGGTTTCACCGGCACCGACGGCCGTACGACGGTCACGAACGGCACGTGCCCCGCGCTCGGCGTGGCCAGTGCGGTCGCCCAGGCCGACTCGACCGGGCCGCCCTTGCGGCCGATCACGACGTTGGTGTGCGCGGCGTTCGCGCCGGCACCGACGAAGGACTCGCCGATCAGCGCGTGCACGGCGAAGCGGGATGGGCGGGAGGGAGAAACCGCGGAGGACATCGGAACTCCTGGACCTCGGGGATCGGGGGACGACGGACCCGGGGACGAACCTGGCATTACGGAGCAGTTCGTCCGGCCCGATGGGGCGAATCTAGGTCCGGTGCCCGGGGTGGGCAAGGCGCGCCCGCGGGAATCGAAACGCCGGTTGCTCTTCCGGCAACTCCCCGGCTGACCTCGCCCGCGCCAACGCCACCGCCCACGGCCTCGCCGCCTACGTCTACTCCCGGGACGTCGCCCGCGCACTGCGCCTCGCCGAACGCCTGGAGGCCGGCATGGTCGGGCTCAACCGGGGCCTGCTGTCGGACCCGGCCGCCCCCTTCGGGGGCGTCAAGCAGTCCGGCCTCGGCCGGGAGGGCGGCCGCGAGGGCATCGAGGCGTTCCTCGAGACGCAGTACATCGCCCTGGACTGGCCCACCGGCTGATTCCTCGCCCGCCCTCGATCCGCCCCTCCCCCGATCCGCCCGTCCCCAGACAAGGACCGCTCATGGCAACGACGCCGACGGCTACATCATCGGCGGCATCGGCATGGCAATGGCCGCCCTCACCACCGACCTGCACCTGTCCACGGTGATGGAGGGCCTGGTCGGCGCCTCGCCGCTGATCGGCATCTTCGTCGGCGGCCCGCTCTTCGGCCGGCTCGCCGACCGCTACGGCAGGCGCCCGGTGTTCCTCGTGGACATGCCGATCTTCCTGATCGGCTCGGTGCTCCAGTTCTTCGTCACCGACGGCCTGCAGCTGTTCCTCATCCGCCTGGTGATGGGTATCGCGATCGGCGGCGAGTACGCCATCGGCGCCCCGCTGCTGTCCGAGTACGCACCCCGCCAGGGCCGCGGCCGCCTGCTCGCCAGCCTCGAGATCAGCTGGTACGTCGGCTACGCCCTCGCCACCGTCGTCGGCGCCGTCTTCGCCGACGTGCAGGGCGGCTGGCGCTGGACCCTGTCCAGCAGCGCGGTCATCGCCGTGGTCTGCGTGGCCCTGCGCGGCGGCGTCCCCGAGTCGGCGCGCTGGCTGCTGAGCAAGGGCCGCCGCGAGGAGGCCGAGGCACTCATCGCCAAGTACGGCATCGAGATCGACGTCCGGGCCGAACTGGACGAGACCGCCCAGCCCCAACGCGCCGGTTTCCGCGCCCTGTTCAGCCGCCGGCAGCTGCGCAGCACGGTCTTCGCGAGCGTGTTCTGGGCCGCCCTGGTGCTGCCGTACTTCGCCATCGGCACCTTCTGGACCCAGGTCTTCGACGCCCTGAACCTGGGCGACAACGCGGTCGCGGCGCTGCTCGTCTACTCCTTCACCGCCGTCGCCGGCGTCACCGTGGGCTGTCTGGTCGTGGACCGCATCGGCCGCCGCAAACTGCTGATCCCGCCCTTCTGGATCACGGCGGGCTGCCTCGCCCTGGTCGCGGTGTGGCCGTCGTCCACGCCCGTCATCGTCGGCGGCTTCCTGTTCTTCATCTTCCTCAACGCCGCCTCCAGCGCGCTGACCGCGGTCTACCCGCTGGAGGTCTTCCCGACCTCCCTGCGCGCCACCGGCGTCGGTTTCGCCACCGCGATGAGCCGGGTCGGCGCCGCCATCGGCACCTTCCTGCTGCCGATGGGCCTGGACCTCTACGGCGCCCGCTTCGTGCTCTTCGTCGGCGCCGCCGTCCTCGCCGTCGGCGCACTGGTCTCCCAGTTCCTCGCCCCGGAGACCACCGACCTGGACCTGGCGACGGCGGCCCGCACGGCCCGCGAACCGGCGGCCTGACCGGCCCTACGCCCTGTGGGGTCCCCTGCTCACCGGCCAGGGGACCCCACAGGTTGGTGCGGTCAGCGGTTCACCGTGCGCATCCCGGCCTCGTCGTAGCGCTCGCCCGACACGTCCGGCAGCTCGGCGTCGATGCGGGCGAGGTCCTCCTTGGTCAGCTCGATGTCGACCGCGGCCGCGTTCTGCTCCAGGTAGGTACGGCGCTTGGTGCCCGGGATCGGGACCAGGTCCTCGCCCTGCGCCAGCACCCAGGCGATCGCCAGCTGGGCCGGGGTCACGTCCTTCTCCGCGGCGATCTCCTTCACCTTCGCCGCCAGCCGGAGGTTCGCTTCGATGTTGGCGTCGGTGAAGCGGGGGCTGGTGCGGCGGTAGTCGTTCTCGTCCAGCTCCTCGGGGGAGGAGAAGCGCCCGGCGAGGAAACCGCGGCCGAGCGGCGAGTACGGGACGAAGCCGATGCCCAGCTCCCGGCAGGCGGGCAGCACCTCGGCCTCCACGTCCCGCGACCACAGCGAGTACTCGCTCTGTACCGCGGTGATCGGGTGAACGGCGTGGGCGCGCCGGATGGTCTCCGCGCTCGCCTCGCTCAGCCCGATGTACCGCACCTTGCCCTCGGCGACCAGCTCCGCCAGGGCACCCACCGTCTCCTCGATGGGCACGTCGGGGTCGACCCGGTGCTGGTAGTAGAGGTCGATGTGGTCGGTGCCGAGCCGTTCCAGCGAGCCGTGGACGGAGCTGCGCACATGCTCGGCGGAGCCGTCCTGCCGGCCCACCGTGCTCATGTCGCCCGGCACGGCGTCGTCCATCCGGTAGTTGAATTTGGTGGCGATCACGTATTCGTCGTGGTGTCCCCGGATCGCCTCGCCGACCAGCGACTCGTTGGTGAGCGGGCCGTAGAGCTGCGCGGTGTCGAGGAAGGTGACGCCGAGCTCCAGGGCACGCCGGATCGTCGCGATGCCCTCGCCCTGGTCCGCGGTGCCGTAGAAGGCGGACATGCCCATGCACCCGAGGCCGATGGCCGACACCTGGAGGTCCCGCAGACTGCGCTGTCGCATGTGATGTCCCAGCCTTTCCTGCATGCTTGATGGTCATGCCCGACGGCACGAAGTCCCTCGTCCATCTAGCGACGGATTCCGTCACCCGGCATCCCGTGGGGGATTCCGGGTGACCTGGCCTTCATGCGCCGGGACGTCTGCGACGCTATGACTTGGAGCGCACTCGAAGTCAACTCACCCGTCCAGGCGGACGGCAGGTACGGGCGTGAACCGTACGGGCAGCCGGGTCAGTCCCCTCAGCCAAGGCGAGGCGCGGTGGGCGAGGGAGTCGGCCGGCGCGGCCAGGTCGACGTCCGGCAGCCGGTCCAGGACGACCTCGACGGCGGTCCGCGCGATCACCTCGGCGATCTCCTGCGCGGGGAACGGGCACCGGTGCTCGCCGTGCCCGAACGAGAAGTGCGCGCTGTTGCCCCCGGTCAGCGCGGAGGCGTCGGCATGCACCAGCGGATCGGAGTTGGCGCCCTGCAGACCGAGCAGCAGCAGGTCGCCGGCGCGGATGCCGCGGCCGCCGAGGTGGGTGTCGCGGGCCGCCCAGCGGCCGGCCACGTTCTGCGTGGGCGTGTCCTCCCACAGCACCTCGTTCATCGCCTCGGCGACACTGCTGCGGCCGCCGAACAGGGAGGCGGCGAACCGGTCGTCGGTGAGCATCAGCCTGAGCGAGGTGCCGATCCAGTCCGCGGTCGGCTGGTGCCCCACCGCCAGCATCACCGTCAAGTCCTGCACGATCTCCTCGTCCGTGAACCCGCCGCCGTCGGCGAGCATCCGGGAGACCACGTCCTGCGCCGGCGCCCTTCTGCGCTCGGTCACCAACTCCCCTAGGAAGGCAGCCAGATGGGACTGCCCCACGAGCGCACGCTCCCGTCCGTCGATCATGTCGTTGAGGGCGGTGACCAGACCGGGACCGTCCTCGTCCGGGAAGCCGTACAGCCGGGCGAGGACCCGCACCGGCAGCAGCCTCGCGTAGTGCGCGACCAGATCGGTCTCGCCCACTGCGCAGACCGCGTCGATCAGCTCGTCCGCGAACCGCTCGGCGTGGCCCCGCAGTTCGCAGGGGTCCACCGCCTCCAGCGCGTTACTGATCATCGCGGCGCGCCGCCGGTGCCGTTCGCCGACGGTGTGGAGGATCGACGGCTGCCCGCGGCCGATCATCGGCAGCAGCGGCCAGTCGGCGGGGATGTTCTCCCACTGGTTCCACAGCTCGGAGTCCCGGCTGAACAGCACCGGATCGCCGGTCACCTGGTGCAGCTCGCGGTAGCCCAGCACCAGCCAGGCCGGGACGTCACCGTCGAGCAGCACCGGGACCACGGCGCCGTGGTCGCGCCGCAACTCCTGGTACAGCCGGGCGGGTTCGGTCCAAAACCGTGGTCCGGACAACGGGACGGCACCCGACCGGGTGCGCGTGTCAGAGGCTCCGGAGTCCAAGGATCACCTGTTCCAGGATGTCGGGATCGGTGACGGCCGGCGGACGCGGATGACGGGCGCTGACGCGGCCCGCCGCCAGGAGGTCGCACAGCAGCCCCTTGGTGATGCCGACGGGCAGGCGCAGCGCGGCGGCGATCTCGACCACCGAGGCGGGGAACCGGGCCATCCGCAGGATCGCCGCGTGCTCCGACTGCATGCCGGTCACCGGCTCCGACTCGGCGACGACCAGCGTGACCAGGTCGAAGGGGTTGTCAGGGCCGGTCCGGGTGCGGCCCTGGGTGAGGGTGTAGAGACGGTCGGGCGCGTCGTCCCTGCCCGGACGGCTCATGAGGTACGGGGCAGTGCGGTCAGATGCTCGCCGAGTTGCACGACCAGCTCGCTCATGGTGTGCCCGACGACCCCGGCGTCCGCGTCCTCCGCCGTCACCACGGCCAGGTGGGCGCCCGCGCCCGCCTCGACGATGAACAGCACACCCCCGGAGAACTCCGTCATCGCCGAGTGCACGCCTCCGCTGCCGTCGCCGAACTCGACCGACGCCCCGCGCGACAGCGACTGGATCCCGGCGGCGAGCGCGGCGAGCTGGTCGGCCCGGTCCACGCTCAACTCCGGGGACCGGCACAGCCGCAGCCCGTCCCGGGACAGCACGAGCGCGTGCCGCGCCCCCGGAGTCCTCTCCAACAGGCCCTCCAGGAGCCAGGTGAGCGTCTCGTCGGCGGTACTCGGGCCGGTCATGGCGTGGCGTCCCCTTCCGGGTGCGCGTGCGGGTGGGAGGGAGAGGAGGCGGGAGAGCAGTGCTCGGGCTCGGCGGCGTTGTGCGGGGGTGTGGCTGGGCGGTTGGCCGGGGGTACGGCTGGGCGGTGGACTGGTGTGGCGTTGCGCGGGGATGCGGCGGGTCGGTGGTCGGGTGTGGCGTTGCGCGGGGATGCGGCGGGTCGGTGGTCGGGTGTGGCGTTGCGCGGGGATGCGGCGGGTCGGTGGTCGGGTGTGGCGCCGCGCGGAGACACGACTGGGCGGTTGTCTGGAGTCGTGTCGCGCGCGGAGGTGGCCGGGTGGCCGGCGGAGGCGCCGTCGTGCGGCGAGTCGGCCGAGTGGCTGTCGTGGGGGGTGTTGTGGGTGGGGGACGTCGAGTGGCTGTCGTGGGGGGTGTTGTGGGTGGACGGCGTCGAGTGGCTGTCGTGGGGGGTGTTGTGGGCGGAGGACGTCGAGCGACTGTCCTGCGGAGTGCCGTGGGCGGAAGGCGTCGAGTGACTGTCCGGCACGGTCTCGTGGGTGGAGGTGGCTGCCTGGTTGTTCGGCAGGATGCCCTGGGCGGCGCATGCCGATGCGTGGGGCTTCGGCGGGGCGTCCCCCGGAGGTGTGGCCTGGCCCGGTCCCGCCGTGCGGTCGGGCGGGGTGGACGCGGGGGAGGGCCGGACGGACTGGCGGAAGGTGTGGAAGCGGGCGACGCGGGCCGCGGCCTCGACGGTGCCCGGTGTGGGCCGCTGCTCGGTGGCCCGGGGTGCCGGCCGGGACCGTTCGGCCTCGGCGAGCGTACGGCCACGACGCCGCCTGGGCAGCCCTGCCAAGCCCTCACCGACGGGCGGCACGGGGGACTCGTGGACCGGACCGTGGCCCGCGCGAGCGGTCGGCTCGGCGGGAACGGCCGACTCTGCCGGAGCGGTCGGTCCGGCGGTAGCGGCCGGTTCGGCGGGAGCGGTCGGCTCGGTGGTAGCCGTCGACTCTGCCGGAGCGGTCGGCTCGGCGGTAGCGGCCGGTTCGGCGGGAGCGGCCGGCCCGGTGGGCCATGCCATCGCCGCCGTAGGCCGAGGCTCGGCGATGCCGGTGAGGACCTCCTGCGGGATGAGCATCAGCACGCCCGTGCCGCCGCGCGCCGACGGACGGAAGGACACCTTCAGCCCGTGCTTGCGGGCGAGCCGGCCGACCACGGCGAGCCCGAGCCGGGTGCCGGTCAGTCCGCCCACCTCGGTGACGTCACCGGCCACGGCCCGCTCGGCGCGGCGCAGTTGTACGTCCCCCATCACCAGCCCGCTGTCCTCCACGGACACGATGACCCCGGCCGGCACGTCCTCGACGTAGACATGCACCTCGGCCGTCGGGGGCGAGAAGTTCGCCGCGTTGTCGAGGAGTTCGGCGAGCGCGTGCATCACGCCCTCGGCCGCGTGCCCGGCGACGGCGGCTTCGCCGGCCGAGTGGATCCGCACCCGCCGGTACCCGGCGATCCGGCCCATCGCGCCGCGCAGCACGGACTCCATCCCGATGGGCCGCGCCCACCGGCGTCCCGAACGCGCCCCGGTCAGTACGGCGACGGAGTCGGCGAGCCGGCCGGCCTGGGCCGTGCGATGGTCCAGGTGGAGGAGGTCGTCGAGGACATCCTCGTCGGTGTGCCGGTCCTCCATCGCGCGCAGATCGGCGAGGGTCGCGGTGGCGAGGGCCTGCAGCCGGGCGGCGGTGGTGGAGGTTGCCGCAAGCACCGCGTCCCGCTCGCGCCGGGCCCGCTCCAACTCCTCGGCCAGCCCGTCGCGCTCGCCCCGCAACCGGCCCAGCTCCTGCGCGCCCGCCTCGGCGAGCCGGGCCTGTTCGGCCGCGAACTCCGCCCGCTGTTCGGCCAGTTCGTCGATGAACCGCTGCTGTTCCCGGCGCGCCTCCTCGGTCGCATCGGCCTGCTGCTGGAGGAGCCGGCCGATGTCCCGTGTCGCGCTCTGCAGTCTGCGCCGCCTGTCGCGTGCCGTGCGTCCCGCGTGGGCCGCCGCGGTCACGGCCGCACAGAGCACCACCGCCGCCGTACCCCCGCCCCAGGCCAGCGGCGCTCGCACGGCGTCCGGCGCGGCGGACACGGCCGAGAAGACAACCAGTGCCGACAGCACACCGGACACGGCGAGGGCGGAAGCGAGCGTGCGGAGGGACGGTCGGTCGCCGGGATGCGTGGGCACGGTCATCGGTCCGGTCTGGTCCTCGCGACAGGGGGTCGAGCAGGGGCGCGTGCGCGGTCGAGTGACTATCGAGAGTGAACTGCCGGTCACTATACGAGAGTTGGTGATCGAATCTGAGAGGTTCCGGTGTCATTCCATCGAGTGGACGCTCGAACCTGTGTGTTGGTCGCGAATGGGGCGCCGCAGGATCCTCTGTCCCACCTCGGATGCGACGGGGCGACGCTTCCGAAGCGGGGCAGGTTGCCTCCGGTGCGCCCGATTCTTGTCACGGCGCCGCAGGTCGAATCGATCTTGACGCCCGGCCCCTGGCTCGCTGAACTGTGAGCGCAGGGTGGGGGCGGCCCGCGCGGAAGGGGTGGAACCGTACATCTGTACGATGACGGCTTAAACGGGTGGAAGACCAGCAAACACCTCGCACGGCCGGCACGCCGGGAGCGGGGCAGAGGGGGCGATGCACGTGTCGGGGGACCGGGCGGCGACGGGCCGCCGTGCCTCATGAGCGCTGAGGGGAGCGCCGTCGGGCGCACGGACCAGGTCCGTGCCGCACTCGCGCGCCTTGTCCGGTTCACCGGGCGGACACTGCGGGCGGAGTGGTACGGCATCGTCGTCGACCCGGTGCGACGGCTCGCGCGGCGCGGACTGTCCGGGCTGCTGCTGGCGTTCGTCGCCGCCTTCGGCGTCATCTTCTTCCACGACCTCGCCCAGCACCCGACCGGAGCACTGTGGGTGAAGAGGCTCGGCGGCGTCTACGCCGACCTGCCGCTGTGGGAGTCCCTGCTGCGCACCCCGGTGTCGCTGTACGTCCCGGCGCTCGACCTGCCGGTGTGGGCGGGCATCACCCAGCTGTTCCTCGCCTTCGCCCTCGCCGAACTGGCCCTCGGCAGGCGCCGGACGCTGGCGATCGCCTACATCACCACCCTGGCCGGCACCCTCACCGCCCGCCTGATGATCGCGCTCGGCCCCGGCTGGTGGGGGTTCGGGCTGCCGCCCGAGTGCGGCAAGGTGCTCGACACCGGACCCTCGGCGGCCGTCGTGGGCCTGTTCACCTATCTCGCGGTCGTCCGGCGTGCCCCCGTGGTGTTCACGCTGACCGGCGGCTCGATGGTGTGGGAGTCCATCGCGGTCCCTAACCTCGCCGGCCGGGAGCACCTGATCGCGGTGGGCACCGCGATCGTCCTGGGACTGCTGCGCGGCCGCCGGGAGCGCGTACGGGCCGCCGTACGGTCCCTGCTGCCGAGGCGGGTCGTGCAGTCCCTGCTGTCACGGCCCGGGAACGCGGACCCCGCTCCGGCGGAGGTCGTACCGCTCCCCCTACCCGTACCGGAGCCCGCCGCCCCTCCCGGAAATTCCGCCCGCGAAGTTTCCCTGCCGTTTGTCGAACGCTAGTCCAGCCCGGCAGAATCAGCCTTCCCAGGAATCGTCAGAAACCTATCTCGGAAATGTCGCCCACTTCCGGGCATGGCGATCTCCGATCCCCCGCTGCTACGCTCGCGCCGTTGCCAGCGGTGACCCAATGTGTGGCTCGGGGGGGTCCATGAAGGTCGGCGTCACTCTGCCCTTGGCGGAATTCCCCGCCAAACAGCCCTCCTACGAGGAGATAAGAGCCCTCGCCCGACAGGCCGAAGCAGCCGGGTTCGACTCGCTCTGGTGCTTCGACCACCTGCTCTTCCGTGACGGGAGGGAACCGGCCGAGGGAATCTGGGAATGCTGGACCACCCTCAGCGCACTCGCCGAGGCCACCTCGCGCATTCAGCTCGGCACCCTCGTCCTGTGCACGGCTTTCCGGAATCCGGCCGTCCTCGCCAAAATGGCGGTCACGCTCGACTCCCTGAGCAACGGCCGACTCATTCTCGGTCTCGGGGCCGGCTGGCACCGCCCGGAATTCGACGCGTTCGGTCTCGATTTCGACCACCGCGTGGCCCGTTTCGAGGAGGCGCTGCAGATCATCGGGTCACTGCTGCGCACCGGAAAGGCGGAATTCAACGGCCGTTACTCCTGGGTCCGGGGCGGCGAACTCCGCCCCCGCGGGGTACGCCCCGAAGGCCCGCCCCTCCTGGTCGGCGGCTCCGGACCCCGCATGCTGCGGGCGACCGCCCGTTACGCCGACCTGTGGAACGGCTGCTGGTTCGGCGCCCCGGACACCTTCGAGACGGCACTGCACACCGTGCGGACCGCCTGCGCCGACGCCGGCCGCGACCCGTCGAGCCTGCGCATCACCGTCGGCGTGAACGTCGTACCCGCCGACCAGGCCGACGGCCGCGACCCCCGCGCCCCGGTCCTCACGGGCACCCCCGCCGAGCTGGCCGACGGGTTCGCCGGCTACCGGGACCTCGGCGTCGACCACCTCATCTGCAATCTGAACCCGCACCACGCGAGAGCACAGCGCGCACTGGCCGAAGCCCTGCGGCGCCACCGCGCCCAGCCCGACCCGACCGAGGAGGGGCCCCGCTCATGACATGGACGATCGACGAGGCCAGGGTGATGCCGTTCCTGAAGGCGGCCCACCGCCGCGACCTGCTCGCCGGACTGTGGCGACCGACGCCCCCGGAGACCGCCGCCACCGAACCCGGGCCGGACGTCCCCGAGGCGGAGGCGGACGGGTTACCGGACCCCCAGGCCAAGAGCTTCAAGGACTTCAAGGACGGCAAAGACTTCAAGGACGGCAAGGAGTTCAAGGACTACAAGGACCGCAAGGACTTCAAGGACTACAAAGACCTGAAGGACCTCAAGGACAGGAAGGACGGGAAGGACCGCAAGGACACCAAGGACGGCAAGGACTTCAAGGATTCCAAGGACGTGACGGACGGCGCCTGGACGCCGACGGAGCACACCGTGCCGCTCGCCGCACGGCCTGCGGAGTCGGGGGAAGGGATGCACGCCCGGCCGGCCGACGAAGCCGATGACGTCCTGGCCGTCCTGCGCGCCTCCCGGGCGAGCCGGTTCCTGCGGGAGCGCGGCCTTGTCATCTGAGCCGAAGACCTCATCCGAGCCGCAGACGCCCTCCGGACCGACGACCGGGGCCGCCGCCCCGGCCGACCTGATCGTGGTGGCCGATCCCCAGGACCCCGTCGCCGTGGAGATGGCCGACTACGTGCGGGAACACGGCCGTTCGGTGGCCGTCCTCGACGTCTTCGACGCGGCGCAGCTGTTCACCGTCGCGACCCGCGCGGGCACGGCCACGGTCGACCCCGTCGTTCCGCTGGTCCTCCTGCTGCCGCCACCGCCCGGGCGCCGGATCGGCTTCGACGCGGAGTTCCACGTGGGGGAGTGCCTCGCCCAGCTCTGGGCGGTCGCGGCACTCACGCCCGCTCCCGTGGTCAACCGCCCCTCGTCCGCGCTGGTGGCCGGCCGCACCATGCGCTCCGCCGCGGTGACCGAGCACCGCGCGGGCGAGGTGGGCAACAGCGAACTGTTCTCCCTCGACTATCCGCGGCCGGGCAGCCCCGAGGGCGAGGCCTTCTGGGTCGAGGACCTGGGCACGCTCCGCACCCGCCGCTGGCCCGAGCGGCCACCCGGCACCGGCCCCTACCGCGCCCGCTGGTCGGACACCGCCCCCGCCACGGAGACGGTCGTCGTCCTCGGCGAGGGGGCCTGGCGCTGCACCACCGCCGACCTCGACCACCTCGCCCTCGAATCCCGCAGCGTCGCCGCGGCGGCCGCCCTGGAACTGGACCTCGCCGCGCTCGTCTGGCGGGTCACGGACGGAGTCGCGACGGCCCGCCTGGTGCACGTCGAGCCGTTCCCCGCCCTGGAGCAGCTGCGCATGGTCTGGCTCGGTCTCGGGCCCCGCCTCATGGAGGTGTTGTTCCCGTGATCTACGCGGTCGGGATCGCCACGGACGGCACCCTCGCCCACTTCACGGCCGAGGCCGCCGACCGGTCCGCCCCGGTCACCCTCGTCGACCTCGGGGACCTGGTGCACGACGGGGCCTGGCGCCTCGCGCTGCCCCACGACGGGGACAGCTGGATCGTGATCGGCGACCAGCGCTACGACCTCGACCCGGCGGACGGCTACTACTGCCGGCTGGCGGACCTGTCCGCCTTCGAGGACGACGTCGCCCGTACGGTGCGCTGGCGCAGCCTGATGGCATCGCTCACCGCCTGGCTCGACCAGGTGCCCGGCGTCGTCGCCAACCGTCCCGGTGCGGCCGGCGACAACGGCTCCAAGCCGCTGCACGAAGTCACCCTGGCCCGCCACGGCTTCGCCGTACCGGAGAGCCTGACCACCTCCGACCCCGGCAGACTGCGTGCGTTCGCCGGCGGCGGACCCGCCATCGTGAAGGCACTGTCCGGAGTGCGGGCCGACAGCAGGCTCGTGGTCCCCGCGGAGTTCGACGACTTCATACCCCGGCAGGGACCGGTGCACCTCCAGCGCTACGTGGTGGGCAGCGACGTCCGCGTGCACGTCCTCGGCGACGAACTGCACGCCGAGGAAGCGGTGTCCTCGGCCGTCGACTACCGCACCGCACCCCCGGACGAGGTCGAGTTCCGGCCCCACGACCTGCCCCCCGCCCTGGCCACCCGGATCACCGCCTGCACCCGCGCCCTCGGGCTCGCCTTCGCCGGCTGGGACTTCAAACGGGACGCTGACGGCACGTACTGGTGCCTGGAGGCCAACCCGATGCCCGGGTACGACTGGTACGACCGCAGGCTCGACGGCGCCATCACCACCTCGCTGCTCCGCCTGCTGACCGGAGGCACCACGTGATCACGGACCTTCCGCTGCTCACCGCCGAGGGCAGCGACGACGTACGGGAGCGCGTGTACGCCCTGCGGGAGCACTGGATCGCGCGCGGCGGCGAACCGCCCTCGTTCCTCACCCTCGGCACACCGAGCTACCTCGACGTGGCCGAACGTCCTGAGACCGGCCACTACCAGCGCCACGGCGTGGGCTCACGGGCGCTGCTGCGGACCCACTTCGGGGATCTGTACGACCTCGTGGGCAAGGCCCTCACCGACCACCTCGACGCACCGGTCCACTACCTGGAGCACCTGGCCCTGCCCGGCTTCCACATCTGGCTGGAGGCCGCCGTCTTCACCAGGCCCCAGGCACCGGTGCACTTCGACCTCCAGTACCAGGCGTTCGACTGGCCGCCGGGCACCGACACCGACCGCCTGCTGTCGTTCACCCTGCCGCTGCGGGTGCCCGCGGCCGGAGGCGGACTGAACCTGTGGGAGGTGACGTACCAGGACTTCCGCCGCTCCCTGGCGCGCGGCTGGGTGGAGAGCGCGGCGGACCTGCAACGCTTCCACACCCTGCGGTACGTCCCCTACACACCCGGCCACCTGTACGTCCACTCCGGGCACGTGCTGCACCAGGTCGCCCCCAGCAGCGCCGTACAGCCGGGCGACGAACGCCTCACCCTCCAGGGGCACGGCGTGTGGTGCGACGGCCGCTGGCTTCTCTACTGGTGACGCGAGGACCACTGGTGACGCGATGACCGTCCTCACCGGCACCGACCTGGCGGACTTCACCGAGCGCGGCTACTGCGTGCTCCGCGGCGCGTTCGACGAGCGGCGCGCGGCCGCGGCCCGTGCGGCCGTGTGGCGCCGCATGCGCGAGAAGGCGGGCATCGACCAGGCCGACCCGGGCACCTGGCCGCCCGCGTACGACATCGAGGAACGTCTTGACGACGCCGCCGTACGGGCCTGCTTCCCGGACGTGCTCGCAAGGGCCGTAGAGGAACTGGTGGGCCGGGGCCGCTGGCGCGGGGACCGGGACTGGGGGTTCTGGCCGGTGAACTTCGCCCACGGAGCGGCCCTTCCGCCAGGGAGCCTGCCCGTGGAGGGCTGGCACATCGACGGGAACTGGTTCCGCCACACCCTCGACGCACCCCACCAGGGCCTGCTCCTCATCGGCCTGTTCTCCGACATCGCACCCTCGGGCGGCGGCACCCTGGTCGCCGAGGGCAGCCACCGCCGTACCGCCCACGTCCTCGCCCGGCACCCCGAAGGCCTCGGCCACCGGGAGCTGTTCGACCTCGTCCTGGCCGAACCGCTGGGCAACGTCACCGAGCTGACCGGCCGCGCCGGCGACGTCGTCCTCGCCCACCCCTTCCTCTTTCACACCCGGGGCTTCAAACACACCGGGCCGCCCCGCTTCATCAGCAACACCGAGGCGGGCCTCACCGCGCCCCTGCGCCTGCACCGCACCGACGGCTCGCCCTACTCGGTCCTGGAGGAATCGATCCGCGCCGCCCTCGCCGCCCCGCCACCGGTCTTCGACCCCCCGCTGCACTGCCGCTTCTGACCGCCCGGCACCGGCACCGCCCGACCACGTCAATGTGACTCTTTTCGCACTTCGACACGTGCGGGCACCCCCTAATGTTGCCGCGACGTACGACAGTGCATGGCTGACACCATGGTGTTCGTCGCCGCCGGGCAGCTGAAGGGAATCCAGGATGTTCCGCAAGGTGCTGGTCGCCAACCGTGGAGAGATCGCGATTCGCGCGTTCCGGGCGGGCTACGAACTCGGCGCGCGCACGGTCGCCGTGTTCCCGCACGAGGACCGCAACTCGCTGCACCGGCTGAAGGCCGACGAGGCGTACGAGATCGGCGAACCGGGACATCCGGTGCGCGCCTACCTCTCCGTCGAGGAGATCGTCGGCGCCGCCCGCCGGGCCGGCGCCGACGCCGTCTACCCGGGCTACGGCTTCCTGTCCGAGAACCCCGAACTCGCCCGCGCCTGCGAGGAGGCGGGCATCACCTTCGTCGGACCCAGCGCCCATACCCTGGAGCTGACCGGCAACAAGGCCCGCGCGGTCGCCGCGGCCCGCGCGGCGGGCGTGCCCGTGCTGGGCTCCTCCGCGCCCTCCAACGACGTCGACGAACTCGTCCGCGCCGCCGAGGAGATCGGCTTCCCCGTCTTCGTCAAGGCGGTCGCGGGCGGCGGCGGGCGCGGCATGCGCCGCGTGGAGGACCCCGCCCAGCTGCGCGAGTCCATCGAGGCAGCCTCCCGCGAGGCCGCGTCCGCGTTCGGCGACCCGACCGTCTTCCTGGAGAAGGCCGTCGTGGACCCGCGCCACATCGAGGTGCAGATCCTCGCCGACGGCGAGGGCAACGTCATCCACCTCTTCGAGCGGGACTGCTCGGTCCAGCGCCGCCACCAGAAGGTCATCGAGCTGGCGCCCGCACCCGATCTCGACCCGGATCTGCGGGACCGGATCTGCTCCGACGCCGTGCGCTTCGCCCGCGAGATCGGCTACCGCAACGCCGGCACCGTCGAGTTCCTCCTCGACCGCGACGGCAACCACGTCTTCATCGAGATGAACCCGCGCATCCAGGTCGAGCACACGGTCACCGAGGAGGTCACCGACGTCGACCTGGTCCAGGCCCAGCTGCGCATCGCCTCCGGCGAGACCCTCGCCGACCTCGGCCTGTCCCAGGACACGGTCACCCTGCGCGGTGCCGCCCTCCAGTGCCGTATCACCACCGAGGACCCGGCCAACGGCTTCCGCCCGGACACCGGCCGCATCAGCGCCTACCGCTCACCCGGCGGCTCCGGCATCCGCCTCGACGGCGGCACCACCCACGCCGGTACGGAGATCAGCGCCCACTTCGACTCGATGCTGGTCAAGCTCACCTGCCGGGGCCGGGACTTCGGGGCCGCCATCGGTCGCGCCCGGCGTGCGGTCGCCGAGTTCCGCATCCGTGGCGTGGCCACCAACATCCCCTTCCTGCAGGCCGTCCTGGACGACCCCGACTTCCAGGCGGGCCGGGTCACCACCTCCTTCATCGAGCAGCGCCCGCACCTGCTCACCGCCCGGCACTCCGCCGACCGCGGCACCAAGCTGCTGACCTACCTCGCCGACGTGACGGTCAACAAGCCGCACGGCGGGCGCCCGGACCTGCTCGACCCGGTCACCAAGCTGCCGGCGCTCCCGGCCGGGGACCCCCCGGCCGGCTCCCGGCAGCGGCTGATCGACCTCGGACCCGAAGGCTTCGCCCGGCACCTGCGCGAATCGCCGACCATCGGCGTCACCGACACCACCTTCCGCGACGCCCACCAGTCGCTCCTCGCCACCAGGGTCCGCACCAAGGACCTCCTCGCCGTGGCCCCGGTCGTCGCCCGCACCCTGCCCGAGCTGCTCTCCCTGGAGTGCTGGGGCGGCGCGACCTACGACGTCGCCCTGCGCTTCCTCGCCGAGGACCCGTGGGAGCGGCTGGCCGCCCTGCGCGAGGCCGTACCGAACATCTGCCTCCAGATGCTGCTGCGCGGCCGCAACACCGTCGGCTACACCCCGTACCCGACCGAGGTCACCGACGCCTTCGTGCAGGAGGCCGCCGCCACCGGCATCGACATCTTCCGCATCTTCGACGCCCTCAACGACGCCGGCCAGATGCGCCCCGCCATCGACGCCGTACGCGAGACCGGCACGGCGATCGCCGAGGTCGCCCTCTGCTACACCGCCGACCTCAACGACCCGAACGAGCGGCTGTACACCCTCGACTACTACCTGCGCCTGGCCGAGCAGATCGTGGAGGCCGGCGCCCATGTCCTCGCCGTGAAGGACATGGCCGGACTGCTGCGCGCCCCGGCCGCCGCGAAGCTCGTCTCCGCGCTGCGCCGCGAGTTCGACCTGCCGGTGCATCTGCACACGCACGACACGGCCGGCGGCCAGCTCGCCACCTACCTCGCCGCGATCCAGGCGGGCGCCGACGCCGTGGACGGTGCGGTCGCCTCCATGGCCGGTACGACCTCGCAGCCGTCGCTGTCGGCGCTGGTCGCCGCCACCGACCACTCCGAGCGGCCCACCGGTCTCGACCTCCAGGCCGTCGGCGACCTGGAGCCGTACTGGGAGGGCGTCCGCAGGATCTACGCCCCCTTCGAGGCGGGCCTCGCCTCCCCGACCGGACGCGTCTACCACCACGAGATCCCCGGCGGCCAGCTGTCCAACCTGCGCACCCAGGCCGTCGCCCTCGGCCTCGGCGACCGCTTCGAGGACATCGAGGCCATGTACGCCGCGGCCGACCGCATCCTCGGCCGCCTGGTGAAGGTCACCCCGTCCTCCAAGGTGGTCGGCGACCTCGCCCTGCACCTGGTCGGCGCCGGCGTGTCGCCGGACGACTTCGAGGCGACCCCCGACCGGTTCGACATCCCCGACTCGGTCATCGGCTTCCTGCGCGGCGAACTGGGCACCCCGCCCGGCGGCTGGCCCGAGCCGTTCCGCACCAAGGCGCTCCAGGGCCGCGCCGAGCCCAAGCCCGCTCCCGAGCTGTCCGCAGAGGACCGTGAAGGGCTGGCGAAGGACACGCGGGCCACGCTCAACCGGCTGCTGTTCCCCGGCCCGACCCGCGAGTTCGACACACACCGGCAGAGCTTCGGCGACACCAGCGTGCTGGACAGCAAGGCCTTCTTCTACGGCCTGCGACCCGCCAAGGAGTACGCCGTCGACCTGGAGCCGGGCGTCCGGCTGCTGATCGAACTTCAGGCCGTCGGCGAGGCGGACGAGCGCGGCATGCGCACCGTGATGTCCTCGCTCAACGGACAGCTCAGGCCCATCCAGGTCCGGGACCGGGCGGCGGCCTCGGACGTGCCGGTGACGGAGAAGGCCGACCGTGCCAACCCGGGCCATGTGGCGGCGCCGTTCGCCGGTGTGGTGACCCTCGCGGTCGCCGAGGGCGACGAGGTGGAGGCGGGCGCGACCGTGGCCACCATCGAGGCCATGAAGATGGAGGCCACGATCACCGCGCCGAAGGCGGGCCGGGTCTCCCGGCTGGCCATCAACCGGATCCAGCAGGTGGAGGGCGGCGACCTGCTGGTCGAGATCGCCTGAGACGACTGCTCTCCGCGACCGGAGGGAACCGGTCGCGGAGAGCAGCCGGCCGGCTAGAGGCGGCCGAACGGGTAGCGCAGGCGGGCGAGGATCAGGTTCGGGTCCAGCCGGGTGACGGACGCGGCACTGGGCAGGTAGAGCGTCCGGCCGAGTACGGCCACCGAGGTCGGGTTGGACAGCCCGTCCTGCCGGGTCAGCACGACCGTGCGGGTGCCGTCCCGGCGCACCAGCACGATCTGGCTGGAGTCGTTCAGCGCGGCCAGCACGCTGCTCCCGTGCCCGGGGAAGGTGAAGTCGTCGATGTCGGCCAGTCCGGTGGCCCGTGTCTCGACGGGGCCCGCGGAGCCGTCGGGGCCGACTGCGAAGCGCAGCAGCGTCCCGCGGTCGGAGTTGGTCACCCACACCGCGTCGCGGTGGACCTTGATGCCGTTGGCGCCGTAGCCGGAGCCGGGCGGCACGGAGAGCGGCTGGAGTGCCGTGTCCTGCGCCCAGGCCGTGGCCTTGCCGCCGGACACCGCGACGCGCCAGACGGTGCCGAGCGCGGAGTCGGCGGCGTAGAGCATGCCGTTGCGCTCGTCGAGGGCCAGGCCGTTGGGCAGTCCCTTCGGCGACAGCTCGGCGATCTGCGTCGGTGTGCCGCCGGCACCGGGGATGCGCCAGATGCCGGTCTCGCGCGTGCCGGTCGCGTAGTTGACGTACAGCGTGCCGTCGTGGGCGCGGACGATGCCGGTGACGGCGGCGCTGTGCACGACGGGTGTGTCCGGCTTCGCCACGGCCGGCAGGGTCGCGAGGATCCGGGTCTTCCCGTCGGGGGTGACGTGGGCGACCTGCCGGGCGAGGGAGAAGGTGAGGTCGGCGGAGCCGTCGCCTTCGACGGCGATGTTCTCGGGCGTCTGCCCGGCGGCCAGGCCGAAGTGGGCGACGATGCGCGATTCCGTGACGAGCGGATCGTGGCCGACGGCGGGCGCCGCCGCGATCAGGCCGAGCGCGAGCGCGGCAGCTGCGGCACCGGCCAGGCGGGGGAGTCGGGGCATGTGACCTCTCTTCGTACGGCGCACGGGGCGCCGGCGTTGCAGGGCCACACAAAGATGACGGCGTGCCGGTCACCGGGCGGGGGAGCAGGGCCGCGGGGTCGCCCGCGCGGCCCACGACATGCCGCCGCACGCGGCACGCCCGGGTGACGGGCGGGTCGCGTGCGGTCCTAAAGGGTCACTCCCGGAGCCCGGGCGCGGTCAGTCCCAGAGCGGGTAGGTCATGACCTGCTTGAAGCCCTCCGGGCGGGCGCCGTGGTAGGTCAGGGTCATGCGGTTGTAGCGCTGGACGTCCGGGTGCTTCTTCCACGGCTGCGGGCGGTCCAGACGCACGGTCACCCGGTACGAGTGGAAGGTGCCCGCCGCGCAGTACGGCTTGCAGTCGTTGACCGCGTTCACGCCCACGGCGGTCGCCGCCTCCGGACCCCACTGCGACCAGTGGAGTCCGAGGAGGCGGCTGTTGCCGTCGCCGCAGGCCAGGATGAAGTCGGCCGGGCGGACGTCGCGGTTCCACAGACAGTCGACGAGCACGGGCTCCGGAGGATCGGCCTTCGGGATCGGGGTCGGGGTCGGCGGACTGGCCGCGGCCGTGGTCATCGCCGCCGTGAGCAGGGCTCCTGCCCCGAGGGTGACTACCGTTCCCACCAGTGATCCGCGCATGGCCGCTCCCACCCGTCGTGCCGTGTCCGACCGCGTGCACCTCGACGCTACGACCGTCCGCCCGGTTGCACCAGTCGCGCAGGTCGCACGGCGTGTCAGCCGTGCTTCACGGTCAGTCCGTAAAAGGCGACACGGGCGCCGTTCGTGGTGCTGTTCGAGGAGGACTGGTTGTAGGAGCCCGCCTTGAAATACTGCTTGTACGGAAAGAAGGACGACGGGATGCCGTAGCGGGTGGTGGTGCCGTTGACGGTCAGCTCGATGGTGTTCCCGCCGGACACGGCGATGGTGTAGCTCCATGTCCTGCCGACCGGCACATGTCCCACGGCGTGCGGGGTCTGGCCGCCGGACGGCGAGTTCTCGGTGCCGAGCACGATGTCGCCGTTCGCGTGGTAGTACAGCTCCAGCAGCGGCTTGGTGGAGGAGCCGCCGGAGCCGAGGTGGATCTGGCCCACGCACACGTTCTTGGTCACGGACACGACCCGCAGGGTCGCGCTCATCCGGTGGAAGCCGCCGAGCGACCAGTCGGCGGCGCTGCCGCCCCGGTTCATCTCCCGCAGTTCGGAGCGGGCGTAGTTCGAGTTCGGCGTGGTCACGCCCTTCTCGGGCGCCCAGAAGGTCATCGCGCCGTCGCGGGTGTCGGTGTAGAAGTACGCGTCCTGGTAGCCGTTCGCACCCTGGAGCCGGGAGGAGGGGATGGTGGTCGGGGAGCCGGGCGACCCGACCGGCTCCTGGAGCTGCCATATCGACAGGTCGAAGTTGCCGCCGGGCGCGACATGAGGGTCGGCCGCGTCGGCGCTGCCGCCGGTGAGGGCGGTGAGAGTGAGCGCGAGGACCGTGGCGGTCGTCGCCGCGAGGAGTCGGTGGCGGGTCATGTGGGGGTCCCTTCGTCGGACCAAGGATGCGTTCAGCATGATGAACGCCGAACGCATCCTTGGTCACTGGTGACCCGTGAAGCTAAAGGTCTGAACCAGACACGTCAAGAGGTTCAGCAGGCGCCCTCGTCCTGCCACGGACCCCACTCCGAGGCGCCGGGCACCTCGTTCTGGGTCCACCACTTCGCCTTCCAGTTGTGCTTGTTGTACGAGACCTCGTTCCCGGCCGTGTACACCGCCGTCGAACTCCAGGCGGTCTTGCAGGACGTCGGGGTCGGCGTGGGGGTGGGCGTGGGCGTGGAGGTCGGCGGGGTGACCCCGGCGAACTTCACCGAGTACGTCGCGAAGTCCCAGGAGTTCTGGGTCACGCTGGAGCAGGTCCCGGACGTACGCCCGCCGTTGTCGGCCGGGGTGCACTGGCGGTCGCGGTTCAGCGACCAGAACGTGAACCGGTCCATGTGGTGGCTGGTCGCGTAGTCCAGCACGGTCTGGAAGTCGGCCTGCGTGAAGTACTCGCCGGTGTCGCTGCGGCCGTTCATGCCGGAGAAGCCCTCGTGGGCGTAGGCGGTCGCCTGGTCCCAGCCGAACGTGGACTGCAGGATCGAGTTGAAGTTGGTCAGCGCGCTGGTCTGGCTCGCCCGCCGTTGAAGCCGCCGTCGAACGGCATGATGGAGAAGTTGTTCGGGGTGAACCCCTGCGACTTGGCCTCCAGCAGCATCTGCTTGCCGAACCAGCCGGTGCCGTCGGCCGTGCCGGCGGTGGTCACGGACACGTACAGACCCGGGTTGTTCTGCTGCAGGATCTTCGCGGCGCCGATCTCGTTCTTGATGGCGGCGCTGTTCTCGTACTCCGGCTCCTCCAGGTCGAAGTCGATGGCGTGCAGCCCGTACTTGGTGATGACCTGCTGGTACGCGGCCGCCGTGGCGGCGGCGTCCGAGCAGGTCTGGCCGAGCTTCGTGCCGCCGTACCCGCCGATGGAGACGGAGACGTCTCCCCCCTTGGCGCGGATGGTGTTGATGACCGACTGGACCGCCGTGTCGGAGGAGACCGCGGCCGTGCCGCCCCAGGTCGGGGAGCAGCCGCCGCCGTTGGGGGCCAGGATGAAGGCCAGCTGGAAGGCCCTGAGGCCGGTGGCGTCCATGATGGCGGACGCGTCCGGCGGGTCGTTGTCCAGCGGCATCAGGTACGGGGCTGCGGCGTACCACCGGTTGCTCAGTGCGGTGGTCGCGCCCGAGGCGTTGCCCGCGACGAGTGCGGTCGTGCCTGCGGCGGCCAGCGTCACGGCCGCCGCCGCGCTCAGACATGCGTGAAGACGTCTCACTGCGTGCCTCCAGAGGGTGGGGTGGGGAGGAGCCCCACCCTCCGGGAGCTGTTGCGGTCACGTCAACGAGTTGGACTAGACCAACTTCCTCTTTGGACTAGACCATACGACTTCTTTACCTCCCGCCGACCAGGCGCACGGTGAATCCCTGGCCGAGCGACAGGCTCGGTGTGCTGATCGTCGTCACCTGGGTGACCGCGTCGTACGACCAGGCGGAGTCCGGCAGTTGACGCCCGTCGAGGAGTACGCGCGCCGGTGCCGAGCCGCCGTGCACGGTGAACCGGTACGTCCGCGCGTCCACCTTGCCCGCGTAGTCGCCCTGGCTCGCACCGACCGAGACCGTCGTCCCCTCGGTGCCGGCCTGCACCGACACCCGCTGGGCGGCAGCCGCGCCCTTCGCGAAGTCACGGGTCACACCGTCGTCCTCGTAGAGCGTGTAGCGGCTGGTGCCGTGGGCGGACGGGTACAGGTCCCAGTCCAGCTCGTGCCGGTCACGGGTCTGCCAGCTCGTCGTGCCCTCGGGCCACATGGGAACGATCGCACCCTCGCGCACGAACAGCGGGAGCGTGTCCAGCGGAGCGTGGTAGCCGTTCAGGGTGGTCGGACCCTGATAGGTACGGCCGGTCCAGTAGTCGGTCCAGGTGCCCTTGGGCAGATAGATGCCGTCGCGCGTGTCGGAGTCCTGGTAGACCGGGGCGACCAGGAAGTCGGAGCCGGACAGGAACTCGTACTTCGCCTGCGCGCCGAGCGTGTCCGGGTCGTCCGGGTGCTCCAGCCACAGCGGACGCACCGCGCCGACCCCGGTCTTCGCCGCCTCTGCGGACAGGGTGTACATGTACGGCAGCAGCCGTTCCTTCAGCTGGAGGTACTTGCGGTTGACGGAGGTGTACGGCTCCCCGTCCCGCCACGGCTGCTGGTCGGCGGGCTTGCCCGTGGTGATGTCGCCGGCCCAGCCGTCCATGGTCATGATGGCCGGCAGGAACGCCTTCCACTGCAGGTCGCGCGCGTACATCTTGGCGTCGTGGCGGTAGATGCTGCCCACGTCACCGGTGTTGTACGCGATGCCGGACAGGGTCGCCCCGGCGTACGTCGGGATCTGCCAGCGGATGTAGTCCCACGACAGCTTCTGGTCACCGCTCCACAGCACCCCGCACCGCTGGGCACCCGCCCAGGAGACGGGCAGCCACACGAAGCCGCGCGCGTCGCTGTTGCCCTCGATCCCCGCCTTGGCCGCGTCGCACGCGTCGAGCGCGAACTTGTAGCCGTTGCCGACCCAGGCCACGTCCAGCTTGGCCACCCGCTGGCCGGCCTTGACCTGGTCGGCGAGCTTGTCGATGCCGTCCTGGGTCCACAGGCCGAGCTGGGCGTGGTGGTCCTGCAGGCCCTTCGCGGTCTGCTCCAGGTTCTCGTACCCGCAGCCGTAGCCGTCGTTGACCAGCATCCAGCCGAGTGGCATCTGGTGCTCGGTGTAGCCGTCGGCGATCTTCAGGGCGTCCAGGGTGTGCCGCTCGCCCCGGTTGGCGTTGTGCAGATAGCAGTCGGAGTCGCCGGGTTCGAGGCCGTACACCGGCGGCATGAAGGGCTTGCCCACCAACTGCGTGTACTTTCCGATGACGTGTTTGGCGTCGCCCAGGAAGTAGTAGGCGTCCAGGCGCCGTTCCTGCTGCCCGGTCGTGACGGGTGAGCCGAAGGTGTACACGCCCGGCGCGAACGTGTTGCGGAAGACGCCGTAGCCCGCGCTGGAGAGGTAGAACGGCTGGGAGTTGTTGTAGCCGCCCTCGTTCCAGTCGAAGCTGTTGGCCACGTACATGGTCTGCCCGCGGTGCGAGAAGCTGCCGTTCTGCTCGCCGCCGCCGAAGAACTGCTCGTCCGGGCCGCGCTGCAGACTCTGCCGCATCCCGCCGGTGGACCAGCGCAGCGGCTTGTCCTCCTGCCAGATCCGGGTGCGGTTGTCGGGCTTGTACAGCCCGAACCGCAGCGGCTTCTTGTACACGCGCAGGACGGCTTCGGGGCTGCGGATGCCGTAGTAGTCACCCGCGTCGAAGGACGAGGTGTGCCGCTGGGGGGCGGGCTGCCTGCGCACGATGGCCGTGCCCGCCGGATCGCTCAGCGAGCCCGACGGGTCGGCCTGGAGGCGGAGTTGACCTCCTGTCAGGAAGTCCGCGCGGGCCGTGAGCGCGCCCGCCCCGATCGTGTAGCTGCCGTCGCCGCCCGAGAAGGAGGTGAGATCCCCCGCGTCGGTGGTCGCGGGCAGATACGCGGTGCCCGTGAAGGAGTTGTCGTGCACGTCGTACGGCACGACGACGACGTGGTACGTCCCCGACGCCCGCGGGATCACCGTGGCCTCGGGGTCGGCGGTGCCGGCGCTGGACGCCACCTGCTTGCCGTGGTCGTCCAGGACGTACAGGTCGAAGTCGTCGGAGGGCTTCTCCCACTTGATCGACAGCGGCACCCCGCCCTCGGGGTTGTCGTCCCAGTAGCCGTCGGGCACCGAGACGGTCAGGTCGAAGCGGTCGCAGACCTTGTTGTCGGGGTCGGTCGCGGCATCGGGACAGCTCTCGGTGCCGCCGCCGGTGCCCTTGGCGTACACGGGACTCTGCCAGGTGACGCTGCTGTGGGCGGAGTCGAGCACGGCGCCGGCCGCTGTCGCGGCGGCCGCTGCGGGCGCCGGGACGGCGAGCGCGGTCCCGGCCAGGGCGGTCGCCAGCCCCAGCGGAACCCAGGCCGGCCAGGGCACACGGTGTCGGAGTCTTCGCACGGCGGAACAGCTCCCATCGCACCATCGCGGACTGACTGTTCTTGCGCTGTCTGCGCATAAGCGCTCGAAATGAGCTTCAATCGAGCAACTTCACGCACGAAGCCTCGGGGTTGACGCAGGTTCATGTCAATACGGCGGTGCTTCCTGAGCGCGACTGGGTCTGCGTGGTCCGTCCGACCAGCCGGTCCCGGTCGAAGGGCGGGGTGCGCCAGTCAGTCCTCGGACGGTTCCTGGATCATGGCCAGGGTCAGCACATGGTCCCCGATGCCCCAGCCGCCGTCGGCGACCTCCTCGACCAGGACCAGCGTGGTGGCGCGGGCGCGCTCGCCGTAGATCTCGGCGTACAGCTGGGTGGTGCGGGTGACGATCAGCTCCTTCTGCTTCTCGTCCAGGCTTCCGGCAGGGACCTTGAAGTTCGCGAACGGCATGATGGATCTCCTGAGGTGAAGGGGTGTCAGAGAGCGCTGCCCGCGGTGAGCAGATCCTCGAGTCCGGCGCGGCGGAAGAAGTCGGCGCGGATGCGGTCGGCGACCGCGGAGACGACCTCGCTGCCGTCGCGGGTGGGGTCGACATGGGTGCGCAGCGGCCGGCTGCCCGCCGGCAGGCCCACCAGGCGTACGACCGCCTCGGCGACCTCGGCCACGTCCGCGTCCGGCGGCACGAGCGCTGCGAGCCGCTTGTCCAGGCCCGCCAGCAGGGCGCCGTAACGCTCGTCGTAGGCCGCGGCCCGGTCGGTGTCGGCCGGGGTGCCCGCGTGCGCGAAGTGGTTCGTGCCGGACGTGAACGCACCGGGGACGACGATTGCGGTGTCGATGCCGAACCGGACCAGCTCGCCGGCGTAGCTGACCGCCAGCGCGTCCATCGCGGCCTTCGCGGCGAAGTACGGCGCCAGGAACGGCGGGCAGCCGCCCCGGGTGCTGGAGCTGCCGATCCACACCAGCAGCCCCTCGCCCCGCTCCCGCAGGTGGGGCAGCACGGCCCGGTTCAGGCGCTGGGCGCCGAGCACGTTGACGTCGTACAGGTCGGCGAGCTGCTCGGGCGTGAAGGCCTCGGCGGGCCCGGTGACCATGTGGCCCGCGTTGTGGACCAGCACGTCCAGGCGGCCCTCGCCGGCCAGGACCCGGGAGACGGCCGCGTCGGCCGAGTCCTGGGAGGTGACGTCCAGCTCGACCGCGTGCAGGGCCACGCGGTGCTCGGTGGCGTGCCGGTCGAGGTCGGCCACGGCGGGCGCGTTGCGGGTGGCCGTCTGCCGGATGCCCGCGTAGACGGTGTGACCGGCGTCGGCGAGCGCGCGCACGGTCAGCGCGCCGAAACCGCTGGAGGCGCCGGTGACCAGGACGGTCCGGGGAGTGTCGGTAGTCATGAATTCCTCGCTGATGTCGGGGAGTTGGGGGTGTCAGACGATGCCGCCGTTGGCGCGCACGATCTGGCCGTTGACCCAGTGGCCGGCCGGGGAGGCGAGGAAGGCCACCACCTCGGCGATGTCGGCGGGCGTGCCGAGACGCTCCAGCGGCGGCTGGGCGGCCAGCTCGGCGACGGTCTCCTCGTCCTTGCCCTCGAGGAACAGATCGGTGGCCGTGGGCCCGGGCGCGACGGTGTTCACCGTGACGTCCCGGCCGCGCAGCTCACGCGCCAGGACCAGGGTCAGCGCCTCGACCGCGCCCTTGCTGGCGCTGTAGGCGCCGTAGGCGGGGAAGGCCAGGCCCACCACGGAGGTGGAGAAGGCGATGAACGAGCCGCCCCGGCGCAGCGTCCGGGCCGCCTGCCGGGCGACCACGAAGGTGC
Source organism: Streptomyces sp. NPDC031100 (assembly GCF_055570785.1). Lineage (NCBI taxonomy): Bacteria > Bacillati > Actinomycetota > Actinomycetes > Kitasatosporales > Streptomycetaceae > Streptomyces > Streptomyces sp. NPDC031100. The sequence continues at coordinate 69,651 of NZ_JBVIGN010000007.1, read as the reverse complement.
CCCGGATGTTCGTGCGGTGCATCGCGTCCAGCTGTGCCAGGTCCAGCTCGGCGATCGGCGCGAGGTACATCCGGCCGGCGGCGTGCACCACCACGTCGACTCCGCCGAACTCGCGGGCGGCCGCCTGGAACAACTCGGCGACCTGCCCTTCGTCGGCGACGTCGGCGCGGACGGCGACCGCCCGGCCGCCGGCCGCGGTGACCTCCTTGACAGCGGCCTCGGCCAGCTCGCGATTGCCCGCGTACCCGACCACCACGGCGTATCCGTCGGCGGCGAGCCGGGTCACCGTCTCCCGGCCGATGCCGCGGGAACCTCCCGTGACGATGGCGACGCGGGGTGCTGCGGTTTCCTGCGTGGACATGGGAACTCCTGAGCGCTGGAGGGACTGGTGGCGGATTGGGTCTCCAGCCTGGGCCGCCATCCGGAGGCCAGCCACGGCTCCGCTCACCCTGGGGCCGGCAACCCCTGGCTCCGCACCGTCGCAGGAGTGACCATGGGAACGTGAACCACTCCGAGCTGGCCGCCTTCCTGAAGTCCCGCCGCGACCGGGTGCGCCCCGCCGACGTCGGCCTGCCCGTCGGGCCCCGCCGCCGGGTCCCGGGGCTGCGGCGCGAGGAGGTCGCCCAGCTGGCCGGGCTCTCCGCCGACTACTACACCGAGCTGGAACGCGGTCGCGGGGCCCAGCCCTCCGCACAGGTCCTGGCCGCGCTCGCCCGCGCACTCCGGCTGAGCGGCGACGAACGCGACCATCTCTTCCACCTCGCCGACCGCCCCGTGCCGGCCGTCCACACCACCGCGGCCCATGCCCAGCCCGCGCTGCTCGGCCTGCTGGACCGGCTCACCACCACCCCCGCCCAGATCATCAACGACCTGCACGAAACCCTCGCCCAGAACCCGCTCGCCGTGGCACTGCTCGGCCCGCCACCGGCCATCCGGGGCCCCGAGGCGAGCTTCGTCCACCGCTGGTTCACCGACCCCGGCGCCCGCGCCCTCTATCCCGCCGAGGACCACCCGCACCACTCCCGGGTCTTCGTCGCCGACCTCCAGGCGGTCGCCGCCCGGCGCGCCAAGGACGCCGACGTCACCCGGATGGTCGCTGCGCTGCGCCGCCGCAGCGAGGAGTTCGCCGCGCTCTGGGAGCTGCGGGACGTGGCGCTGCGCCGCACCGACCACAAGCGGATCGTCCATCCCACGCTCGGTGTCATCGAGTTGGACTGCCACAACCTGTTCAGCGAGGACGGCCGCCAGCGGCTGCTGTGGTTCAGCGCCCCGCCCGGCACCGAGGGCGCCGCGCAGCTGGAACTGCTGTCGGTCATCGGCACGCAGGACATGACGACGGACCGGGACGGCTCGGGGCACCGGCAGGGGGCGTGAAGTTCGGGCCGTCCACCCCGATTCATCGCGGATGTCCGCGGACCCGTGGCGGACCATCCGTCGCCTGAGGCACCCTTGACAGCGTGCGTACGGTTTCGCGACGTTTGAGCATTAACGCACAGCAGAAGACTTGGCAGGACGCGCCCGGCGCGTCATGGGGGGAGCGGTCGCCATGCGATCCATGAGCCATGATCCACACGCTTCACCGGCCTGTGCCGCACGCGCCACGTCATGCGTGGAGCCGGCGGAAGGGCGGTCGAGCTGAGTGGAGATCACCATCCTCAGACCCGGTGACCTGACCGCCGCGCTGCGCGGGGCCTGGCACCGGGCGATGGACGAATCGCCCGAGTACGCCAACCCGTTCCTGGCACCCGAGTTCACCCTCGGAGTCGGCCGCCACCGGCGCGGGGTGAGGGTGGCGGTCCTGACGGAGGGCCGGGAGACGGTCGGCTTCCTCCCGTACGAGCGCGCCCCGCTCGGCACCGGCCGGGCCATCGGACTCGGCCTGTCCGACTGCCAGGCCCTGGTGCACCGGCCCGGTGTCACCTGGGACACCGCGGAACTGCTGCGCGCCTGCGGGCTGAGCATCTTCGAGTTCGACCATCTCGTCCAGGAACAGCGGCCGTTCGCCCCGCACGTCACCGGCACCTTCGCCTCACCGGTGATCGACGTGAAGCCGGGGGACGGCACCTACGCGCAGTGGCTGCGCGGCGCCTACCCGGGGCTGGCCAAGACGACGCTGAAGAAGGAACGCCGGCTCGGGCGGGACATCGGCGAGGTGCGGTTCGAGTTCGACGAACGGGACCCGCGGCTGCTGCGCACGCTCATGGACTGGAAGTCCGCCCAGTACCGCCGGACCGGCCGCATGGACCGGTTCGCGCGCCCCTGGATCGTGGAGCTCGTGAACCACCTCTTCCACGTGCGCGAGGAGCACTTCACCGGCGTGCTGTCCGTGCTCTACGCCGGTGACCGTCCGGTCGCCGCCCACTTCGGACCGCGCTCCAGCACCGTGCTGGCGGCCTGGTTCACCGCGTACGACCCCGAACTGCACTACTACTCGCCCGGGTTGATGATGCACCTGAGGACCGCCGAGGCGGCCGCACGGCACGGGGTGACCCTGGTCGACCTGGGGCGCGGCGACAAGGAGTACAAGGACTGGCTCAAGACCCGTGAACTGCGGGTCGGTGAGGGCTTCGCCGCCCGGCCGCACCCCGTGGCCGTGGCGCAACGGCTGTGGCGCAGACCGGTGCGCGGCCTGCGGAACACGGTCCTGGCCCATCCCCGGCTGCGCGAGCCCGCCGACCGCCTGCTGAAGACGGCGGGTCGGCTGCGCACCCAGAGCGGGAGGTTTTCCGGGTCGGGCGCGTAGTTACTGGCAGGTTCTCGTCAAAAATTTGGCCAAGTGGCGGACGATTGCCCGTCCGCGTGATCGGGTCTCCTGCGTTGCAGTGTCGATGCACGTCTGGGAGGTCCTGGTGTCCCTGCCCACCCGCAGAAGACGGTGGTTCACCGTCTGTGCGCTCACGGCGTCCGCCGCGCTCGTCGCGATACCCCCGTCCGCCGCCTCCGGACGCGGCGGCGCCAGCCCCTTCGGAGTCCGAGCGCTCGGCCAACTCGCCAAGGAGCGGGAGCAGTCGGTGGGCGCCATGTCCCCGCATCTGGCGGCCGAAGGCGACGACGGCGGCGAGGCGGACGAGATCGCCGAGGGCGCGGACCAGTACGCCGAGGCCCGCACCTCACCCGGTGTCGTGGCCCCGGGCGCGTACGGCGCCGCCTGGCGCAGCCTCCAGAACCTCCCGGAGACGGACGGCAGGTGGCGCAGCGTCACCTACCTGCCGTACAACTCCGACGACCAGCGCTACCGCGACATCGACTCCAACTCCAGCGGCGGAGCGGGCAACGTCACCGGCCGGATGGCCGCCGTCGCGGCCGACGACGACGGCTACGTCTACGCGGGCAGCGCCGGCGGCGGAGTCTGGCGCTCGCGCAGCGGCGGCGGCCACTGGCAGCCCATCAGCGACCGGCTGCCCGCGCAGTCCACCGGCGCCCTGGCCCTCGACGGAGCGGACCGGCTGTGGCTGGGCACCGGCGAGGCCACCACCAACGCGGACGCCTACCTCGGCAGCGGCGTCTACGTCCTGGCCCACCCGCACCACGGCACCTTCTCGCCGCGCCGCCGGGTCGGCGGGGACGAGCTGGAGAGCACCACCATCCACCAGCTGCGCTTCGGCGGCGGCAAGGTGTGGGCGGCCACCAGCACGGGCGTGTGGAGCCACTCCACGAAGCAGCTGAGCGGCCCCTGGAAGCAGGAGTTCGCACCCAACCCCGACTATCTGCCGGGCGGTTCGAAGGCCGACGACCCGAGCGCCCCCTACAAGAACATCGCCAACGACATCGCCATCGACCCCACGGACCCGTCCAAGGTGGTCCTGGCCGTCGGCTGGCGCAGCGGCGACGACTACAACGGCTTCTACACCCGGTCCGGCGGCACCTGGACGCGGATCACCAGCGGTCTCGGCGACCTGCCCGGCGACGCGGACAACGTCGGCGACGTCACCTTCGCCCGCTCCGCCGACGGCTCCCGCTACTACGCCATCGAGCAGTCGCCGGAGCAGCTCGCCACCAACCCGGACAGCGGCCTCGAGGGCATCTTCGTCTCCAAGTCCGGCTCGCCGACCGGCCCCTGGACGAAGATCGCCGACTACAAGGCTCTCGCCGCCGACGGCTCGGCGCTGACCTCGCCGGGTTACATGCCGGGCGTCCAGGCCTGGTACAACCAGTTCCTCACCGTCGACCCGAGCGACCCGCAGCACGTGTACGCCGGGCTCGAGGAGGTCCACGAGACCAAGGACGGCGGCAGCACCTGGTCCGCTGTCGGCCCGTACTGGAACTTCGGCTTCTCCTGCTGGAGCATCGACCCCGCCAAGCAGACCGGCGACTGCAACCAGAGCACCCACCCCGACCAGCACGGCGTCGCCATCGGCCGCTACCACGGCAAGAGCTGGGTGTACGTCGGCAACGACGGCGGCGTCTACAAGCGCCCGGTCAACGGCTCCCAGGACGCCTCCGGCCACGCCACCGACTGGACGTCCCTCAACGACGGCACCATCGACACCCTCCAGTACTACTCCGTCGGCATCGGCAAGGACCTCGACCACGGCGGCCTCTCGGTCACCGGCGGCCTGCAGGACAACGGCCAGTCCGTCCTGCGCAGCAACGACACGGTGATGGGCTCCAACTTCGGCGGCGACGGCGGCGACACCCTCACCGACCCCGCCAACGGCTGCAACATCGCAGAGGAGTACGTCTACCTCGCCATCCAGGTCACACAGAACTGCGCGGTCAACGACGGAAGTTGGACCACGGACCCGAGCAAGGCCACGTCGTACAACGTCGCCCCGGCCGACAACGCCACCAGCGAGGCCCGCTTCATCGCCCCGCTCGCGGCCGACCTGAAGAACGCCTCCACCTGGATCGCCGGCGGCCGCCACATCTGGGTGCAGAGCCACGGCTACGCCATCCGCAGCGGCTCGGAGTGGACCGCGGTGCACGACTTCGGCAAGGGCCGCGTCGCGACCGCCGTCGCGGCCTCGGGCGGGAAGATCTACGCCGCCTGGTGCGGACCCTGCAACAACCAGGGCTTCGCCCGCGGCATCGCCGTGGGCAACGCGGACGGCACCGGCTGGCACGACATCACCCTGCCGGTGGACGGCACCGTACCCAACCGCTACCTGAGCGGCTTCGCCATCGACCCGAAGAACGCCGACCACGTCTTCCTCGCGGTCAACGGCTTCTCCCGGCACTGGACCGAGGGCCCGGGCGCGGGCGTCGGCCATGTCTTCGAGTCCACGGACGGCGGCACCACCTGGCAGGACGTCTCGGCGAACCTCCCCGACGTGCCGACCGACTCCGCGCTGGTGACGGCGGACGGCGGCCTCGTCGTGGCCACCGACCTCGGCGTCGTCTACCGCGCACCGGGCCGTACGACGTGGCAGCGCGTCGGTGACCTGCCGGCCGTCGCCGTCCTCCAGCTCAAGACGAGCCCCGACGGCGGCACCCTGTATGCGGCCACCCACGGCCGGGGCATCTCCACCATCAGGCTCCGCGACCTCGACTGAGCAGCGCGGACGCGTGAGGAACGGGTGATCCCGCTGGCTGCGGGGTCACCCGTTCTGCGGGTACGGCACCACGTGCACGTCCAGCGTGAAGACGCCCCGCGCGGCACCCGCCACGTCCGGCGCCTTCGCGGAGACGGTGACCCGGGCGGTACCGCCCCGGGTGCCCGCGCAGCGCAGGGTGGCGTGCGCGGTGCCGTCCGCGTCCACCTGCCAGCCGGCGGGCAGGACGAGGGCGGGCGCGGAACTCCGCACGGCGGTCCAGCGCTTGTCGTCCAGCCGTGGCCGCAGCAGGAGCGTCACCACGGCGCCGGGCCGTACGCACAGTTGCCGGACCCGGTCACCGGGGGAGACGGTGACCTGTACGTGCCCGGCGGCACAGCTTCCGGCCGACGCGGGAGGAGAAGCGGACGTGGGCGTGGCCGCGCCGCCGGACGGTTCGGAGGCCTGCGCCGGGGACGACGGCCGCGGTGAGCGACTCGCGCCCCCGCCCGTCGGTGCCCCGCACCCCGCCAGCACGACGACCGCGGCCACCACGCACCCACCGGCCCACCACCGCATGCCCACACCTCCCGGCCTCCCGGTACGCCTCCCAGGATGCCCCGGCGTCGGTCTCCGTGCCGTACCGCCCGGCCCACCTCCGTGCGCAGGGCCACGAAGCCGGGCAGGCTCCGCGTGGTGATCTGATCGCGCTTGCCGGGCAGGTCGACCGGCAGGTCCCGGACGACGCGGGAGCCCGGGCCGGCGGAGAGGACGACGACCCGGTCGCCGACGTACACGCTCTCGTCGATGTCGTGGGTGACGAAGACGATGGTCGTGCCGTCGGCGCGGTGCACCTCGAGGAGCAGGTCCTCCAGGTCCTCGCGGGTCTGGGCGTCCAGGGAGCCGAACGGCTCGTCCATGAGCGGCAGGGAGGGGCGGCACACCAGCGCGCGGGCGATGGCGACGCTCCCCCAGTGCCTCAAGGGCCTGGGGGCACCCCCGGCTGCATACCGCCGGAGAGCTGCCGCGGATGCCGGCGGGCCACCCCGTGCAGTCCGACGCGCTCCAGGATGGCCTCGGCCTCGGCGTGCCGGGCTGCCCGGCCGAGGCCCCGGCGCCGCAGCGGCAGGGCCACGTTGTCGCGGACGGTGAGCCACGGCAGCAGCGAGCGGCCGTAGTCCTGGAACACGACCGCGAGCCGGTCGGGCACGCCGGTCACCGGTGCGCCGTCGATCGTGATCGTGCCCTCGTTCACGGGCAGCAGCCCGGCGACGGTGCGCAGCAGGGTGGACTTCCCGCAGCCGGACGGCCCGACCACGCACAGCAGCTGGCCGTCGGGCACGGTGAGGTCGATGCGGTCCAGCACGAGGTGATCGCCGTAGCGCCGGCTGACGGAGTCGAGGCGCAGCATCCGTCACCCGGCCCATGGTTCGTACAGGGTGCCCGTGCTGCCGGTCACCCGCAGATGGAGCAGGAACGGGCCCGCGTCGTCGCCCCGGCCCAGGGCGTGGTCCAGGGCGGTCGGCAGCTCGTCGGGGTGTTCGGCGCGGGCCGCCGGGCAGCCGAAGGACTCCGCGAGGGCCGTGTAGTCGATGCCGCCGATGTCCGTACCGGGGACGGGCTGGACACCGATCCGGCGGCCCAGCGCGCCGACCGCCGCGTATCCGCCGTTGTCGAGGAGGACGTAGGTGACCGGCGCCGCGTACCGGGCCGCGCTCCACAGTGCCTGCACGGAGTAGAGCGCCGAGCCGTCGCCGACCACGCACACCAGCCGGCGTCCGTCGGCGAGCGCGCGGCCGGCCGCCAGCGGCAGACCCCAGCCGAGCGCTCCGCTGCCCGTAGTGAGGAAGCCGCCGGTCATCTCGACGGGCACGCGCGCGTGCAGCGCGGGCAGCGCCTGGACGCTCTGCTGCACGGGCCGGATGCGCACCTCCAGGCCCTCCTTGGCGAACAGGTCCCCGGTCCCGGGCGGGATAGAGGGCCGCCGAGTCGGTGAGCGGCAGAGCCGCCACGGTCAGCACCTGCCGCCCGCCGCCGGAGGAGGATCCCCCGCTCTCACAGCCCGCGAGGATGAGTGCCACGGCGGCGATGACCGCCGCGAACCTGGTTCGTCCCGATCGTGATCGACGTAACGCCGTACGGCCATGCGCACCCGTGATTGTCATGATCGCTACATGTGGGGGCGCGGTTTTCGTCGGCTGGTGTATGTCCGGGGAGCCGGGAAGGTGACATCGCGGTGGCCGCCCTGGACGGCATCGAGTCCGGAGCCCACGAGGTGCTCGGCGACGAGGTCAGGCCCCGTCCCGGACGCGACCGGATGTGGATCCTCGGTCTTGCCCGCCCCGCCGTTCATGCCGTACCTCTGCCACCGGTCGAGGTACCGGAACGGGACGGTGGGGGTGGATCCGATGGCACGCATCCTGGTGATCGGCGGCGGCATCGCGGGCACGGCGGCCGCGCTGGGCCTGCACAAGGCCGGACACGACGTCGCCGTGTTCGAGGCGCACCCCGACACCGCCGAGGACATAGGCGCCTTCCTGACCCTGGCGACCAACGGCATGCGCGCCCTGGCCCAGCTCGACGCCACGGACGCCGTCACGGCCGTCGGTTTTCCGCTGACTTCCCTGCGCCTGCTCGACAGCCAGGGCGCCGAGGTCACGCAGGCACAGCTCGCCGGTGCCCACGACCCCGCCCTGCGCTACCGCTGTCTGCGCCGCGGCGAGCTGAACGCGGCCCTGCAGGCGGAGGCGGTCCGGCGCGGCGTACCCCTGCGCCACGGCGCCCGCCTGGTGTCCGTGGACGACGGCCCCGACGGCGTCACCGCGCACTTCGCCGACGGCAGCACGGCCACCGGAGACCTGCTGATCGGCGCGGACGGCCTCAGCTCGGCCGTGCGCCGGCTCGCCGTCACGCCCGCGGCGCAGCCCCGGTACGCGGGCCAGCGCGTCTTCTACGGCTACACGGACGGCGACCTCGCGGGCGACGGCACCGGCGCCATCACCATGGTGCGCTGCACCGAAGCCGCCTTCGGGTACGCCGTCTCGCCGACGGGGGAGACGTACTGGTTCGCCCGCGTCGCCGGTGACCCGCTGCCCGTCGGCCGACCGGATCACAGCACGGCCGCCGAACGGCGCGACGAACTGCTCCCGCTCCTGCGCAAGGACACCACGCCCGCCGCGGACATCGTCGCGGCCTGCGCCGACCGCATCATGGTCACCAACGCCACCGAGATGCCGCTCGGCGCCCCCTGGCACACGGGCCGCGCCCTCCTCATCGGCGACGCGGCCCACGCGGCCTCCCCGGCCACCGGCCAGGGCGCCTCGATGGCGCTCGAGGACGCCGTCGTCCTCGCCAAGGCCCTGCGCGACACCCCCGATCCGCAGACCGCGTTCGCCCTCTACGCACACCACCGCCGCCCGCGCGTCGAGCACAACATCACCGTCAGCGGCGGCATATCCCGCGGCACCCACACCCCGTCACGCACCGGTTCCGCCGCCCCCGGCGCCGCGCGCGAGGACGACGCACTGATCCGCCAACTGGCCTGGGAGGCACCGCTTCTGGCCGACTGAACGGCGCGCCGCTGCGAAAGTGCAAGAGGCGGAGCATGGGAGTCCATTGCCGGGGCAACCACCGGGACCGGATCGTTCCGGTGCAACCGGCCCTTCGGCAACAAGGAGCACCCGTGCGACTCTTGAGCAGAGCAGGCGGCGCCCTGGCCGCGGCCGCCGCCCTGGCCCTGGGCGGCGGCACACCGGCCCCCGCGTCCGCCACGCCCCCGGCCGCCGACACGACGTACACCGTGACCGTCGGGACACCGGTGCCGTTCGCCCACCCCACGGACACCCCCGCCACCCCGTACACCGACGAGGACGGCACCTTCCACTACCAGCAGTCCGCCGCCCTCTACGGCGCCAAGGACCCGCGCACCTGGGACTTCTACACCGGCAAGGACTTCGACACCGCCACCTTCGACAAGACGCTGAGCAAGGCGGTCAACCCGGCCAACGCCCAGGACCGCAACGACGACACCACCTGGCGGTGCAACAACAGCCCGACCGGCCGCGAGGCGACGTACGCCCCGAGCGGCTCGGGCTACGCCCAGAAGAACTACTGCGACCTGTCCGGGGTCTGGGTCGACCCCGACACCGGCGACTGGTACGGCCTGGTGCACAACGAGTTCACCCCGCAGCCCTTCGGCGACGGACTGCACTACGACGCCATCGACTACGCCGTCTCCACCGACCAGGGCCGCACCTGGACCGTCGAAGACCACGTGATCACGTCCCCGTACAGCACCGAGCGCGGTGACACGACGGCCTTCCCGCACCAGACGTACTCCTACGGCGACGGCGACCAGCGGCTCTTCGTCGACACCGCCTCCGGCTACTTCTACGTCTATTACGGCTCCCGGATCATCGACAAGAGCGGCGGCTGGAAGGCCTTCTACGAGCACGTGGCCCGCGCCCCGATCTCCGCGAAGATGGCACCCGACTCCTGGCGCAAGTGGTACGACGGCGCCTGGTCCCAGCCCGGCACCGGCGGCGAGGAGAGCAACATCGTGCCCGTCGACGCCGGCCATCCCACCGGCTACACCCCCGTCTCCGGCGAGTACGACCCGGCCAACACCGGCACCGCCGCCGAGCAGATCGCGGCCGGCACGATGCCCCCGACCTCGCCGCTGTTCGTCATGAACATCGCCTACGACGCCCACCTCGGCCTCTACATCGGCGAACCGCAGGCCGTCGACCAGAGCGGCACCTCACCGCAGTACCTCTACGCCACCGACGACCTGGCCTCCCAGAAGTGGCGCCTCATCGGCGACACCGGCCGCTACACGAACGCGTCCTGGTACCGCTGGTTCCTGGACCCGGCCAACCGGACCAGTTCGACCATCGTCGGCAGGACCTTCCGCTCGTACTGCGCCTTCGGCTGCTCCCACGACGCCTCCGGCGAGTACGTCGACGTCACCGTCGACGCCGACCGGCCCGCCGCCCCGCCCGTGGACACCACCCGCAGCTACCGCATCGCCGCCGGCACGGGCCGGGTCCTCGCACAGAGTTCCGGCGGCTCGACCACGACGTCCGTCGCATCCCCGACCGGCTCGTCCCGGGAGTCGTGGACCTTCACGCCCACGGGCGACGGCGCGTTCACCATCGCCAACGCGGCGAGCGCCCGTCTGCTGGGCGTCAACTCCGGCTCCACCACGGGCCGCGCCTGGGGCGCCAGGCCGACCGTCACCGCGGCACCGGCCGGCGGGCCGGCCGTCGGCCAGCAGTGGTTCCTGATCCGCAGCGCCTCCGGCGACGGCACCTACCGCCTCGTCAACCGCTACAGCGGCCTCGTCCTCGCCCTCTCCGGCACCTCCGGCCGGCGTGCCGAGACCACTCCGGTACGCAACTGGACGGACACGAGCGGCAGTTCCGTCGGCGGCGGCCGCACCGCTGCCGAACAGACCCTGTCCCTCACCCCGACCGGACAGGCCCACAAGCGGTGATCGACTCCGGGCCCGCCGCCCCGGCGGGCCCGGACCTATGCTGTGCGCATGCTGATCACCAACGGGGAGTCCGACGCCCAACTGGCCCTGGCCGCCGCCCAGGCGGGCGCGGACGTGGTGCACGCGATGTACGGGGAATCCCTCGCCCGCTTCGAGAAGTCCGCCGGAGACTTCGCGACGGCGGCCGACCTCGCTGCCGAGAAAGCCGTCCTGGAGGTGCTGCGCGACGCGCGGCCCGACGACGCGGTGACGGGGGAGGAGAGCGGCAGCACCGGATCCGATGCGTCCCGGCGCCGCTGGCTGGTCGACCCGCTGTGCGGCACCCTCAACTACGCGGTGCGGAACATGCTGGTGGGGGTGAACGTGGCCCTGCGGGTGGGCGACGAGATCACGGCGGCCGCGACGGCCGACCCCTTCAACGGCGAGGTGTTCTGGACGGACGGGCATCAGACCTGGCTGCGACGCGACGGCAAGGACGAGTCGGCGGAGCCCTCGCCGCACTCCCGGCTTGTCGACGTCAACCTCGATCCGCCGTTCCCCAACGCCCCCGGCTTCCAGGCGGTCAGGCTGCTGGCCCACCCGGACTTCGCGCAGCGGTTCCGGCCCCGGGTGGTCTCCACGACCCTCGCGGTCGCCTGGGTCGCCGCCGGCCGCCGGGCCGCGTACGTCACCGACGGCGACCTGCGCGACAGCGTCCACTTCGCCGCCGGGATCGCCCTGTGCCGGGCCGCCGGCTGCACGGTCACCGGCATCGACGGCCGCCCCGTGCACACTGGCGCGGGCGGGCTGATCGCGGCGGCCGACGCGGAGACGCATGCGGCGCTGCTGGCGATGGCCAAGGACCAGACACGGCAGCAGGTCTAGGGCGGCTCTTCTGGATCACCTGCGCGGCGTCCGCCCGAGGCTGCCGACGGGCTGCCAGGGAGGTCAGTTCGTGCAGCCGGAGGTGGTGTTCTCCGGGGCGCAGTTGTCCGGTTGGTTGTTGCGCACCCTGGAGCCGTTCAGCTGCACCGTGCCGGTGCCGTTGAAGATACCGCCGCCGCTGCCCGGTCCGCCGTTGGCGGTGTTGCGCGTCACCGTGGCGGTTCAGAGTGGTCGAGCCGCCGCCGTCGTTCACGATGCCGCCGCCGGTGGTCGCCGCGGTGTTGCCGCGCCCCGTGGAATGGTCCAGTGTCGCCGTGCCGCCGGAGCAGTTGAAGATGGCGCCGGTGCCGCCGGTCGAGTTGTTGCTCACCGTGGTGCGACGCACCGTCAGTCACCACCCACGAGGCCTGGGGTCTGGGCAGCTAATGCAACTACACGGCCGATCCCATGATCGTCCAGGCGCACGGCTTCCAGGTCCCGGCCACGTCGGGCATCTCGATGCACGACCTGCTGGTGATCTCCCTCGGCGGCAAGGGCCAGTACGCCCACGTCGTCAACGACACGCCCGAACGGCGTACGGCTCAGTCGCGTGCCGCGGCCGGAGTCTCGCGGCGGGACGGGACCGAGTCCCGAGGCGAGGCCGATCTGCCGCGGGTGCGGCGGCCGCGCAGCAGCAGGCGTCTGGCCGGGCGCTCCACCGCCTCGTACAAGAGCCACGACAGCGCGAGGGAGACGGCGAACGCGACGGCGGTGACCGCGAGGCCTGCCACCACCCCGAACTGCGGCTTCGTCCCCAGCAGGTGCTCGCCGGCGCGCAGGACCAGCAGGTGGATCATGTAGAAGGCGAACGACAGTTCCCCCAGCCGCACCAGCCGCCTGCGCCGCCACAGCGACGGCAGCCCGTGCAGATCCGCGACGGCCGCCGCCGGAATGAGCAACGCGAACCCGGTGAGGGTGCAGACCGTGGCGGAGTAGCCGGGCGTGACCTGCGGGACCAGGAAGTACCCGATGATCGCCAGGGCCAGCGAGGCCTCCAGACCGGGCCCGCGCCAGCGGCCGAGCAGCACCAGCCGGGCCGTGACCGTACCGAGGACGAACTCGGGGAGGCGGGCGGCGGGCAGGGAGTAGATCGACTCCCTCATCCAGTGGTGCGCGTCCGCCCAGGCCAGGACCAGCACCGCCACGACCGACAGCCCGCCCAGCGCCGTCGCGCCCCGGGCGCCGAGCCGGCGCAGCAGCAGGAACAGCAGCGGGAAGGCGGCGTAGAAGAACGCCTCGCAGGCCAGCGACCAGCTGACCGGGTTCAGCGTCTGCCACCAGGGTTGCCACCACGAGTGCAGCAACAGGAGGTTCGCCAGCGCCTGCTTGGGCGTCGGTCTCGCCTGATGGTCGAGTGTGTACGCCATGGCGAGCGCGACGGCCAGGGTGACCAGGTGCACCGGGTAGATCCGCGCGATGCGCCGCCGCCAGAAGGCGAACGCACGGTCCCGCGGTCGCGCGGACCACGTCAGCACGAAGCCGGACAGCACGAAGAAGAACGACACGCCCGAGGCGCCGGCCCCGAAGCCCCAGAACACGATGCGACCGGCGTGTCCCCCGAAGTAGCCGAAATTGTTGATGTGCAGGCCGAACACCAGCAGCGCCGCGATCCACCGCAGTCCGGTGAGGGACGGCAGGGACGACGAGGTGGCGGGCGGGGAGGGTCTGACGGAGCCCGGGCCCGTGGCCGCGTCGGTTCGTGCGGGCGGCGTCCGGGTCGCCCGGGTCGTCGCCGTCGTCATCCAATCACCTGCCGCAGAAGGTTCGCGTGGGGCATGAAGGGGAGCGTTGCCCGTTCGCCCCCTCTTCATCACGTCATGCTGCAAACATCACACTGCTGCCGAACGACGGAACCCTCGGTATGCCACGGACGGTCGGACCGGGTGCACCCATATGAGTGAAGGCCCCGACCGGCCCCGGGGTGCCACCGGCGTGCCGTGCATCGACCGGTGCGCGCGCTACCGCATCTGCCTCAACTCGGCTCGCCATGGCGCGAGTTGGGGAAGACGTCACAGGAGCGCCTGGCTCGTGGCAGGAGCGCTGTCCGGCGGCCGGCCGTTCGCACCGCGCGGTGGCTGCCCCGGCGCGGCGCCGGGCCTTGCGCACGTTCCGCTCGGCCTGCCGGGCCCGCTCTCGGGTGCTCCACTTCTGCGCGCGGGCCTTCCTCTCGTGCCTCTTGCGCCCGCCGCGTCCGTCCCGCAGCTCTCGCAGCTCTCGCAGCCGCCCCTCCGCCCCGGCCGACCGCCGAGCCGCCTCCTCCGCCTCCCCTGCGGCGGGAGACGCCTCCTCCTCCCGGGGGCGCGCCCGGGCAGGGTCTCCTCGACCTCGCGCTGGACGCCCTCGCCGACCGGATGACCCGCCTTGGCATCCGGCCGCCGCGCCTGCCTCCCCAAGGCACCGATCACCTCGGTCTGCTGGCGGGCGAGCGGCGCAACTCTGCACCGAGCCCCAGCAGCGAGGGGGGCTTCCTAGGGCAGCCTGCGGACGAGGAGATTGCCGGCCCAGGCGGACAGACCCGGCCCGCCGCGACTTTCGCCGCCTGATCCTCACCCTTCGGCCCCCTGCCGTAGACCATCGGGGGACGGCGCAGGCGGGCCTGCTCCCGCCAGGGTGACCGTATGCAGAAGACCGAGCAGACCGAGAAGACCGAGAACATCGAGCGCGCCAAGAGTGCCGGCGGACGCGGAATCAACCGCGCACAGTTCCTCGCGGGCACGGCCTCCGCCGGCCTCGCCGCCGCGCTGCTGCCCGCGGGCACGGCTCGGGCGGCGACGGAGCGGCGGCGCGGGCTGCGCCATCGGGGTGTCGTGTACACGGTCGGCGAGGGCGAGACGCCGGCCACGGGGTTCACCATGGCCCGGATGCGCAAGGACATGCGTGCGATCCGCGACGACCTGCACGCCGACACCGTGGACGTCACCGGCGACGGCGTGGAGCGGCTCACGGCCACCGCCGCGGAGGCCGCGGAGCGGGGCCTGCACGTCTGGCTGCAGCCGACCCTCGGGGACGTCGCCGAACGGGACATCCTGGAGCACCTCGCCGAGACCGGCCGGTTCGCCGAGCGGCTGCGTCGGCAGGGCGCGAGCGTCGACTTCAGCGTGGGCTGCGAGTTCTGGCTCTTCGTGCCCGGCATCGTCCCGGGCGACACCGTCCTCGAACGCATCCGGAACCTGCTGGACGGCAAGGTCGACCCGGTCAGGATGCAGCGCCGCCTGGACCGCTTCACTGCCAGGGCGGCGGCGGTCGGCCGGTCTGTCTTCAGTGGACGGCTGAGCTACGCGGCGGCCCAGGACGACCGGGTCGACTGGAGCCTGTTCGACATCGTCGGGATCGACTACTACTCGTACTTCCCGCGCCGCGCCGACTACGTACGGGAGCTGCGGCGCCACCTGCGGTGGGGCAAACCTCTGGCGATCACCGAGTTCGGCACCTGCGCCTACGTCGGCGCACCCGAGACCGCGGGCATGGGCTGGAACGTCGTCGACCACGACAAGGACCCCGAGGAGATCAAGGGCGATCTGATCCGCAGCGAACGCATCCAGGCCGACTACCTCATGGAGCTCCTCGACGTCTTCGCCTCGATGAACCTGTACGCGGCGATGGCCTTCGAGTTCGTGACCCTCGACGCTCCGCACCGGCCCTGTGACCCCCGTCACGACCTCGACCTCGCCGGCTACGCCATCACCAAGGCCCTCGAGGACCGCCCGTTCGACCCGGCCTCCCGCCGGCACTGGGAGCCGAAGGAGGCCTTCCACGCCCTGGCCCGCCGGTACGCGAGGGACGCGTGCGGCGGCTGACGCGCTCACCCGTTCGGAGGACCGCTCGGCTCGGCGCGCCGCCGGGTGGGACGTACCGCCACATGATGCCTCCGTGCCTGCGCGTGCCGGTCGCGCCACCGGCTGTGCGGAGCAACACCACGCGCAGGCGAACACCTGCCTACGACACGAAGCCAGAATTGCATCGTTCGTTTTCTTGAATCAGTCGTGTTTATCGGGGTAGGTTCGGGGTCATGACCGCATCCCAGACTCCGACCACCGCCGAAGAGCTGCGCGGTGTCGGCCTGCGGGTGACGGCCGCCCGTGTCGCGCTGCTCGAAACCGTCCGCCACGGCGATCACCTCGATGTCGAGGCCATCACGTCCGGCGTACGCGATCGCGTGGGCCACATCTCCGTCCAGGCCGTGTACGAGGCGCTCCACGCCCTCACCGCGGCCGGACTCGTGCGTCGTATCGAACCGCCCGGCAGCCCGGCCCGGTTCGAGGGACGCGTCGGGGACAACCACCACCACCTCGTGTGCCGCTCGTGCGGCGTCGTCGCCGACGTCGACTGCGCGGTCGGCCACGCCCCCTGTCTGACCGCGGCCGACGACCGCGGCTTTTCGATCGACGAGGCCGAGGTCATCTACTGGGGCCTGTGCCCCGACTGTTCCAGCGCCGCTACCGCAGCACCGTGAACCCCTCAGTTCGGAAGGATTCCCCCATGTCCGAGAACACCCCTGCCGAGGCGAAGTGCCCGGTCGCGCACGACCGTGCCGCGCACCCGACCCAGGGCGGCGGGAACCGCCAGTGGTGGCCGGACCGGCTCAACCTGAAGATCCTTGCGAAGAACCCCGCCGTGGCCAACCCGCTCGGTGAGGACTTCGACTATGCCGAGGCGTTCCAGGCCCTCGACCTCGCCGCCGTGAAACGGGACATCGCCGAGGTGCTCACCACCTCGCAGGACTGGTGGCCGGCCGACTTCGGCAACTACGGCCCGCTGATGATCCGCATGGCCTGGCACAGCGCCGGCACCTACCGCATCAGCGACGGCCGCGGCGGCGCCGGCGCCGGCCAGCAGCGCTTCGCCCCGCTGAACAGCTGGCCGGACAACGGCAACCTGGACAAGGCCCGCCGTCTGCTGTGGCCCGTGAAGAAGAAGTACGGCCAGAGCATCTCCTGGGCCGACCTCATGATCCTCACCGGCAACGTGGCGCTGGAGCAGATGGGCTTCGAGACCTTCGGCTTCGGCGGCGGCCGCGCCGACGTCTGGGAGGCCGAGGAGGACGTCTACTGGGGTCCCGAGAGCATCTGGCTCGACGACAAGCGCTACACCGGCGACCGCGAGCTGGAGAACCCGCTCGGCGCCGTCCAGATGGGCCTCATCTACGTCAACCCCGAGGGCCCCAACGGCAACCCGGACCCGATCGCCGCGGCCCGCGACATCCGTGAGACGTTCCGCCGCATGGCGATGAACGACGAGGAGACCGTCGCCCTCATCGCCGGTGGCCACACCTTCGGCAAGACCCACGGCGCGGGCCCGGCGGACCATGTCGGCGCCGAGCCCGAGGCCGCCTCGATCGAGGAGCAGGGCCTGGGCTGGAAGAGCACCTACGGCACGGGCGTGGGCAAGGACGCCATCACCAGTGGCCTCGAGGTCATCTGGACCTCGACCCCGACCCAGTGGAGCAACGGGTTCTTCAAGAACCTCTTCGAGTACGAGTACGAGCTCACCCAGAGCCCGGCCGGCGCCCACCAGTGGGTGGCGAAGGACGCCCCGGAGAACGTCCCGGACGCTTTCGACCCGGAGAAGAAGCACCGCCCGCGGATGCTCACCACCGACCTGTCGCTGCGCTTCGACCCGATCTACGAGCAGATCTCCCGCCGCTTCTACGAGAACCCGGACCAGTTCGCGGACGCCTTCGCCCGCGCCTGGTTCAAGCTGACCCACCGTGACATGGGCCCGAAGTCGCTGTACCTCGGCCCGGAGGTCCCGGAGGAGACCCTGCTGTGGCAGGACCCGCTGCCGGCGCGCGAGGGCGAGCTGATCGACGGCGCGGACATCGCGTCCCTCAAGGCCAAGCTCCTCGACTCGGGCCTGACCGTCTCGCAGCTGGTGTCCACCGCGTGGGCGTCCGCCTCCACCTTCCGCGGCAGCGACAAGCGCGGCGGCGCCAACGGCGCCCGTATCCGCCTGGAGCCGCAGCGCAGCTGGGAGGCCAACGACCCCGACCAGCTGCGGCACGTCCTGAGCGTCCTCGAGGGCATCCAGCAGGAGTTCAACTCCGGCGCCAAGAAGGTCTCCCTGGCCGACCTGATCGTCCTCGGCGGTGCCGCCGCGATCGAGAAGGCGGCGGCGGACGCCGGCGTCGACGTGGAGGTTCCCTTCACGCCGGGCCGCGTGGACGCGACCGAGGAGCACACGGACGCCGAGTCCTTCGCCGCGCTGGAGCCGGCCTGGGACGGCTTCCGCAACTACGTCGGCAAGGGCACCCGCCTCCCGGCCGAGTACCTGCTGCTCGACAAGGCGAACCTGCTCACCCTGAGCGCCCCCGAGACGACGGTCCTCGTCGGCGGCCTGCGCGTCCTGGGCGCCAACACCGCCGGGTCCGCGCACGGCGTCTTCACCGACACCCCGGGCACGCTGACCAACGACTTCTTCGTCAACCTGCTCGACCTGGGCACGACCTGGAAGTCCACCTCCGAGGACCAGCACACCTTCGAGGGCCGTGACGCCGCGACGGGCGAGCTGAAGTGGACCGGCACCCGTGCCGACCTCGTCTTCGGCTCCAACTCCGAGCTGCGCGCTCTCGCCGAGGTCTACGCCTCCGACGACGCGAAGGAGAAGTTCGTGAACGACTTCGTCGCGGCATGGGTCAAGGTGTCGAACCTGGACCGGTTCGACCTGGTCTGATCAACGCGCCGAGGGCGCCCGGGCCGACCCCATGCGGGCCGGTCCGGGCGCCTTCGCCGTTGTACCGGCCTCAGCGGCCCAGCGTCGCCGCGCCGGCCTGCGCGTACCGCTCGTCCAGGTCGCCCGACGGGGCGCCCGCGACGCCGATGCCCGCGACGGGGGCGCCCTTGGCGGTGACGGGGGCGCCCTTGGCGGTGACGGGGGCGCCGCCCGCGAGGAACAGGGTGCCCGGGATGTCCTTCAGGTTCGGCGCCTGCTCCAGACGCTTGGCCAGCTCGGACGTGGGCGCGTTCCAGGACACCGCGGTGAACGCCTTGCGCTGGGCGGACTCGTACGACTGCGGGCCCGCGCCGTCGCCGCGCAGGGTGACCAGGGTGTTGCCGTTGCGGTCGACGACCGCCACCGACACCTGCCGGCCGTCCTTCTCGGCCGCGTCCACCGCAGCCTGCGCCGCCTTCGTGGCCGCGTCGAGGGTGAGGTGGGTGCTCTCGGTGAGGTTGCCGTTCCGGGCGGCCACGGCGGCGGGCGCGGCGCTCGTGGAGTCGGCGGCGCTGGCGGCGACCGTACCGACGGCACCGGCAACGGCGACGGCGAGGACCGCGCCGCCGACGAGGACGCGGACACGGCTGGACGGCTTCTTGCGGCTGGGCATGACCAGGGGCCTCTCTGCTGCGGGAACACGGGGGCGGAATCGCTCCCGTACCGATCCTCGGCCCGGAACCGGCGCCTTCCCGTCGACGGACCGGTGGTCACGGGGGTCATCCGATCGGATGACCCCCAGGGCGCCGGGTCAGGGGACAATGAAGGGTGTTTGCCCAGTTCAGAGCGATGATGAGGGAGTAGTCACAGGTGCCCGAACGCGACGACACCCGCGCCCTCACCGTCGTCATGCACACGGCGTTCTTCGTGCTGCTGGCCGCATCCCTCGCCCGCTACCTGGCCCGGCACGCCGACGGCCCGCGCACCCCCTGGATCATCGCCCTCACCGTCCTGCTGGCGGCGCTCTACGTGCTCGGCCCCGCCCTCGGCACCCGCCCCACCCCGCGCCGCCTGGCCTGGCTGGGCCTGGTGGTGGGAGCCTGGGCGCTCCTCGTGGTCCTCGCCCCGAGCTACGCCTGGTGCGCGGTCCCCCTGTTCTACACCGGCCTGAGCACCCTCCCGGCGCGCACCGCGATCCCGCTGGTGGCACTGCTGACGGCGCTGGCCGTCGCGGCCCAGCTGAGCCTCGCCGGCTGGCCCGACCCCAATGTGCTGGTCGCACCCCCGGCCGTGGCCGCCGTGGCCACCACCGTCTACGTCGTCATGCAGCGCCAGTCCGCCCGCCGGGACGCCCTCATCGCCGACCTCGTCCGCACCCGCCGCGAACTGGCCGCCACCGAACGCCGCGAGGGCACCCTCGCCGAACGCGAGCGGCTGGCCCGGGAGATCCACGACACCCTCGCCCAGGGCCTGTCCAGCCAGCGGATGCTCCTGCAGGCCGCCGACCGGCTCTGGGACACCGCCCCGGACACCGCCCGCGACCACGTCCGTACGGCCGCGTCGATCGCCGAGCGCAGCCTCACCGAGGCCCGCCGCTTCGTCCACGACCTGACCCCGGCCGACCTGGCCGAGGGCGGCGGCCTGCTCCAGGCCCTGCGCGCGGTCGCCGAGCGCGAGACGACCCCCGCGCTCACCGTGCGCGTCCACACCGAGGGCACCCCGCCCGCCGCGCTGCCCGCCCCCGTGGAGTCCGCCCTCCTGCGCATCGCCCAGGGCGCGCTCGCCAACGTCCGCGAACACGCGGCCGCCACCACCGCCACCCTCACCCTGACCTGCCTGGACGACCAGATCGTCCTGGACGTGACGGACGACGGCCGCGGCTTCGACACCACTCGGGCCCCCGCCACCGAGGGACGCGGCCACGGCCTTGCCGCCATCCACGCCCGCCTGCGCCAGCTGGGCGGCACCCTGACCGTCGAATCGACCCCGGGCAAGGGCACGGCCCTGTCGGCCGCGATCCCGCTGGAGCCCCGATGACCGGCACACCCGAGACGCCCCACCGGGCCCCCGTCCGCATCCTCGTCTGCGACGACCACGCCGTCGTACGCGCCGGCCTGCTGGCGCTCCTGCACAGCGCCCCGGACATCGACGTCGTCGGCGAGGCCGGCAGCGGCGAGGAGGCGCTGGCACTCGCCCGCAAGACGGCGCCGGACGTCGTCCTGATGGACCTGCAACTGGGCGAGGGCCTGGACGGCGTTGAGGCCACCCGCCGGCTGCGCGCCCTCACGCCCGCGCCGCACGTCCTTGTCCTGACGACGTACGACACGGACGCCGACGTCACCCGCGCCATCGAGGCCGGAGCCACCGGCTACCTGCTCAAGGCGGAGCGCGCCGAGGACCTCTTCACCGCGATCCACGCCTCCGCCCAGGGCCGCCCCGCCCTCTCCCCGCCGGTCGCCGACCGCGTCATGTCCCGCCTGCGCAACCCCCGCCCGGCCCTCACCCCGCGCGAACGCGAGATCCTCGCCCACCTCGCCCGGGGCCTGCCCAACCACGCCATCGCCCGCGCCCTGTACATCAGCGAGGCCACGGTCAAGACCCATCTCCGTCGGATCTACGACAAACTGGGCGTGGACACGCGGGCGGGTGCCGTGGCCGTGGCGAAGGAGCAGCGGCTGCTGCCCTGAGACGGTCATGCCGCCGGATGCTCTGCTGTGGCGGTACGGCGCCGCCTCCCGCAGCGTGGCAAGGGGGACCGAACGACGAGGCCGGTGCCCCGGCCGCGAGACGAGAGAGGTGGCACGCATGGAGACGGAGGTTTCCCGGCCCCGGGTCGTGGTGGGTGTCGACGGGTCACAGTCCTCGTATGCGGCCCTGCGCTGGGCCGTGCGCTACGCCGCGCTGCTCGGCGGCACCGTGGACGCGGTGTCCGCATGGGAGCTGCCGGGCCTGTACGGCTGGTCCGGGCCCCCGGTCGACATGGACGTCGACGAGGAGGCCGCCCGGGAGCGGATGGCGCGGGAGTTGTCCGAGGTGCTCGGTGCGGAGACGTCCGCCTCGGTACGGCCGCTGGTCGTGGAGGGCAACCCCGCCGACGTCCTGCTCAGGGCCGCGGAGGGCGCCGAGATCCTGGTCGTCGGCAGCCGCGGGCGCGGTGGATTCGCCCGCGCCCTGCTCGGCTCCGTCAGCCAGCACGTGACGCAGCACGCCACCTGCCCGGTGGTGGTCGTGCGTCCCGGGGCGGCCTGAGCCGGGGTCACGAGCCGACCGGTCGGCCCTGGTGTTCCCCGGAGTCGCGATGGTCCAGGTGGGAGGCGAGGACCGCCGCCTGGACGCGGCGCTGCACGCCCAGCTTGGCCAGCAGCCGGGAGATGTGGTTCTTGACGGTCTTCTCCGACAGGTACAGCTTCCGGCCGATCTCGCGGTTGGTCAGGCCGTCGCCGATCAGGGCCAGGATGTCCCGTTCGCGCGCGGACAGGCCCGCCAGCTCCGGCGGCAGCGACGGCGCCGCGGCGGGCTCGCCCCGCAGGGAGCGCATGAGGCGGGCCGTGGTCGCCGGGTCCAGCATCGACTGCCCCGAGGCGACCGTGCGGATCGCGGACACCAGGTCCGAGCCCTTGATCTGCTTCAGTACATAGCCGGAGGCGCCGGCCATGATCGCGTCCAGCAGGGCGTCCTCGTCGTCGAACGAGGTCAGCATCAGACACGCCAACTCCGGCATCCGGTCGCGCAGTTCCCGGCAGACCGAGATGCCGTCGCCGTCCGGGAGACGCACGTCGAGCACGGCGACGTGCGGGCGCAGGGCCGGTCCGCGGGCGAGGGCGTGTTCGGCGGTGTCCGCGTCGCCGACCACCCTGATGTCCGGCTCGGCGTCGAGCAGATCGGCCAGGCCGCGGCGCACGACCTCGTGGTCGTCGAGCAGGAACACGCGGATCGGGTCCTGCTCCGTGAATGTGCGTGTGTCGGTCATGACGACCTCTCGTTCCCCGATGGCGGCAGACTGCGAGCTGTCCACCAAACCGATCATCGTCCCCCGGCCCGCCCGGCGCCAGGGCCGATCGGCCCCCTTGCGCCGCTTCCCGTGCGTGCCGGATGCGCGCCGGATTCCGCCCGGACGCTTCGGCGAGCCGCTCGCTCCGCCCGCGAGGGCCACCCGGCCCCGGCCGGGGCCGGGTGGCCCCTGCATCCGCTGCCGCGGCACCAGCAGGCTGGAGGCGCAGTCCTCATCCCGGTCCGCACCCCTGGAGGTGGAGGCCATGCCCCTCGTCGTCGGTGTCGACGGCTCCGCATCCAGCCTGAGGGCTGTGGACTGGGCGGCCGACACGGCAGCCCGCCGTGAGGAGTCGCTGCGGCTGGTGTACGCGTCCTTGTGGGAGCGCTACGAGAGCGCCTCGCTCGGCGTCGGGCCCGACAGGCCGCCCGAGCAGGTGATGGCCGAGGACATCGTTGCGACCGCCGAGCGGCGAGCCCGCACCCGGCAACCGGGACTGCGCGTCACCACCGAGGTGCTGCCCGAGGAACCCAAGGACGCGCTGGTACGGGAGAGCCGGTCCGCCCTTGCGGTGGTCCTGGGCTGCCGCGGCCGCAGCGGTCTGAGCGAGGCGCTCCTCGGCTCCGTCGGCGTGACGGTGGCCGGGCTGGCGCACTGCCCGGTGATCGTGCTGCGCGGCTGCCACGACAACCAGGCACGCTCCGGGGCACGCGGCCGGGTCGTCGTGGGCGTCACCGCCGATCCGGCGGGCTCGGCGGCCCTGCGCTTCGCGGCCGAAGAGGCCGGCCTGCGCGGGGTGCCCCTGGAAGCCGTACGCGCCTGGCACCACCGGACCGTCGGCCACCTGCTGGGGAGCGGCGAGCGGGGCGGGCCGGAGGAGGACGCCGTGCGGGTGCTGGCGGAGGCCTTGCGGGACGTCCCCGCCGGACTGGAGGTCCACCGGCGCTCCGTCGAAGGCCGGCCCCGTGACGCCCTGCTGGCCGCGTCCCGCGAGGCCGACCTGCTGGTCGTCGGGACCCGGCGCCGCCCGGGCCGCCTCGGACCCCACCTCGGCCGCATCGCCCACGGGGTGCTGCATCACGCGGCATGCCCGGTGGCCGTGACACCGGAACCCTCCTGACAGCGACCGCACCCTGCCGACACCCGACGACACCTCGGAGTCCTCATGTCCCAGGCCACCCACCCGGACGCCACCGCACTCACCGACGAGGAACTGCGCACCCTGGACGCGCACTGGCGCGCCGCCAACTACCTCGCCGCCGGCCAGATCTACCTCATGGCCAACCCGCTGCTCACCGAGCCCCTGAAGCCCGAGCACATCAAGCCGCGCCTGCTGGGCCACTGGGGCACCTCGCCCGGCCTGAACCTCGTCCACACCCACCTCAACCGGGTGATCAGGACACGCGGACTCGACGCGCTGTGCGTGTGGGGACCCGGGCACGGGGGACCGTCCATCCTCGCCAACTCCTGGCTGGAGGGCAGCTACAGCGAGACCTACCCGGACGTGTCCCGGGACGCGCCCGGCATGGAGCGGCTGTTCCGGCAGTTCTCCTTCCCCGGCGGGGTGCCCAGCCACGTGGCCCCCGAGACCCCGGGCTCCATCCACGAGGGCGGCGAACTCGGCTACTCGCTCGCCCACGCCTACGGCGCCGCCTTCGACAACCCGGACCTGCTCGTGGCCTGCGTGATCGGCGACGGCGAGGCGGAGACCGGACCGCTGGCCGCCTCCTGGCACTCCAACAAGTTCCTCGACCCGGTCCACGACGGTGCCGTGCTGCCGATCCTGCACCTCAACGGCTACAAGATCGCCAACCCGACCGTGCTGTCCCGGCTCCCCGAGCCCGAACTCGACGCGCTGCTGCGCGGCTACGGACACGAACCCCTCCACGTCACCGGCGACGACCCGGCCGCGGTCCACCGCGCCCTGGCCGCTGCCCTCGACCAGGCACTGGACCGCATCGCCCGCATCCAGCGCGCCGCCCGCCAGGAGGACGGCACCGAACGGGCCGCCTGGCCGATGATCGTGCTGCGCACGCCCAAGGGCTGGACCGGACCCGCCGAAGTGGACGGCGAACCCGTCGAGGGCACCTGGCGCTCCCACCAGGTCCCGCTGCCGGCCGTCCGGGAAAACCCCGCGCATCTACGGCAGTTGGAGCAGTGGCTGCGCTCGTACCGGCCCGAGGAACTGTTCGGCTCCGACGGACGGCCCCTCCCGGACGTCCTCGCCTGCATCCCCGACGGCCCGAAGCGGCTCGGCGCGACGCCGCACGCCAACGGCGGCCTCCTCGTCCGCGACCTGCCTCTGCCGGACCTCGACGCCCACGCCGTACCCGTCGACAAACCCGGCACCACCCTGCACGAACCCACGCGGGTGCTGGGCGCCCTGCTCGAACAGATCGTGCGGGACACCGGCACGCGCCGGGACTTCCGCCTCGTCGGACCCGACGAGACCGCCTCCAACCGGCTCGACGCCGTCTTCGCGGCCAGCGGAAAGGCCTGGCAGGCCAGGACACTCCCGGTCGACGAACACCTGGACCGGCACGGCCGCGTGATGGAGATCCTCTCCGAACACCTCTGCCAGGGCTGGCTCGAGGGCTATCTGCTCACCGGCCGGCACGGACTGTTCTCCTGCTACGAGGCCTTCGTGCACATCGTCGACTCCATGGTCAACCAGCACATCAAGTGGCTGAAGACATCGAGGCAACTGCCCTGGCGCGCACCCGTCGCCTCCCTCAACTACCTGCTGACCTCGCACGTGTGGCGCCAGGACCACAACGGCTTCTCGCACCAGGACCCCGGCTTCGTCGACCACGTCCTCAACAAGAGCCCCGAGGTGGTCCGCGTCTACCTCCCGCCGGACGCCAACACCCTGCTCTCCGTGACCGATCACGCCCTGCGCAGCCGGGACTACGTCAACGTCATCGTGGCCGGAAAACAGCCCTGCTTCGACTGGCTCTCCATGGACCAGGCCCGTGTCCACTGTGCCCGCGGCGCCGGCATCTGGGACTGGGCCGGCACCGAGAACGGCGGCGAACCCGACGTCGTCCTGGCCTGCGCGGGTGACGTGCCCACCCAGGAGGTGCTGGCCGCCGCCCAGTTGCTGCGCCGGCACCTGCCCGAACTGGCGGTGCGGGTGGTCAACGTGGTCGACATGACCCGGCTGATGCCGCACGAGCACCATCCGCACGGGATGACCGACCACGAGTACGACGGCCTGTTCACCACCGACAAGCCGGTGATCTTCGCCTACCACGGCTACCCGTGGCTGATCCACCGCCTCGCCTACCGCCGCACCGGACACAGGCACCTGCACGTGCGCGGCTACAAGGAGTCCGGCACCACGACCACCCCCTTCGACATGGTCGTGCGCAACGACCTGGACCGCTACCGGCTCGTGATGGACGTCATCGACCGCGTGCCCGGCCTCGCGGTGCGCGCCGCCTCCGTACGCCAGACGATGGCCGATGCCCGCACCCGCCACCACGCCTGGATCCGCGAGCACGGCACCGACCTGCCGGAGGTCGCGAACTGGAGCTGGCACAGCTGACCGCGCACCGGGTCCTCGACGACCTCCTCGCGCCCCGCGCCCCCGCAGCGGACTTCTCCGTCACGCACCCCTCGGCTCAGGAGCCGTGCAGCCCCGGCAACGGGGTCCGCGGGAGCCGCGGCAGCACTTCGAAGACGCCCCCCAGGCCGGTGGCCCGCAGCAGCCGCAGGAAGACCGGGCTGTCGGCGACCAGCCGCAGCCGGCCCCGCCGGGCCAGCGCCCGGTTCCGGGTCCGGCACAGGATCCCGAGCCCGGCGCAGTCGATGAACACGACCGGCCGCAGGTCGAGCACCAGGTCGGGGCGCGGGTGCTCGGTCAGCGCGTCGAGCCGGCGCGACAGCACGGGCACGGCCAGCAGGTCGATCTCGCCGTGCAGCGGCACGACGGTCGTCGCGCCGTGCAGCGGTACGACCGTCGCTTCGCCATAGGGCCGTACGACAGCCGCCTCGTCGGGCAGGTCGTCCGCGGGGAACGGCACCGCTCCCGTCTGGTTCTCGGACATGTCCACAGCCAACCGATCTCGTGAGAAGTACGGAAGGGCCGATCGGCCCCCATCCGGGACTCTCCGGACCGTCCGTCGGACGCCGTCAGCCGGGAATCCCCGCTGTGCCGCCCGAATCCGTGGGGAGGACCCCGGTGACCAGATCGGGACGCGTACCACCGGGTCGATGGCGTCGGCCTCGTAGGCGACGACGACACCGCCGCCGGCCCGCTGGACCCGCGAGGTCAGGGCCGAGCTCTCGCGGGTACGGATGACGATGTCGCCGCCGTCCAGTCGGTGCCGCTCCGGCATTCACTCTCGCCCGGACACGGATCCCCGCTCCAGTGCCGATCGGTCCCTGTCGAGGGGCCGGAAGTCCCTCGACGGCGCCGCTCACCTGCCGTCGCCGGTGTCGCTCCGGCCTCGTTCAGCACCCCCGACCGGGGACCGATACCGTGGCAGATGGCCCGACCGGTGGGGGGCCGGGCCGAGCGGACCTGGAGGACTGGGGTGGCAAACCCGGGCGAGTCCCGCGTACGACTGCCGCACCTGAGGCTGGACGAGCTGCTGGAGGAGCTGCAGGCGCGGCTCGACGCTGCCCGGGGCACCCGGGACCGGGTGCACAGCCTGCTGGAGGCGGTGCTCTCCGTCGGCCGTGAACTGGACCTCGAGCAGGTGTTGCGCTCCATCGCCGAGGCGGCCGCGGTCCTGGTGGACGCCGAGTACGCCGCCCTCGGCGTCATCGGACCGGACGGCAGACGGCTGTCGGCGTTCCACACGGTGGGCGTCACCGAGGAGGAGATCGCCAGGATCGGCCCCTTCCCCGAGGGGCACGGCATCCTCGGCGAGCTGATCCGGCATCCGCAGCCGCTGCGCCTGGCGAAACTCTCCGACCATCCGGCCTCGTACGGCTTCCCGCCGGGCCACCCGTCGATGAACAGCTTCCTCGGCGTCCCGATACGGGTGCGTGACCAGGTCTTCGGCAATCTGTACCTGACCCAGAAGCGGGGCGGTGCGGAGTTCGACGCGGAGGACGAATCGGTGCTGTCGACGCTGGCCGTGGCGGCCGGTGTGGCCATCGACAACGCCCGCCTGTACGAGGGGTCCCGGCTGCGCGAGCGCTGGCTGCGGGCCAACGCGGAGATCACCCACAGCCTGATGTCCGGCAGCGAGCGGGCCGAGGCCCTCGGGCTGATCGCCGAACGGGCCCGGGAGATCACGGGTTCCGCCCTGGCGGCCGTCGCCTTGCCCATGGAGCACACCGATGCGCTCGCCGTGGAGATCGCCGTGGGCGTGGACGCCGAGGCGCACCGCGGGCTGGTGCTGCCCCGGAACGCGACCCTGATGGGACTGGCCTTCTCCGCCGCCGGCCCGGTCAGCAGCGACGACGTCAACCAGGACGAACGGATCACCCCCGAGCCGGCGCGCTTCCGCGGCCTGGGTCCGGCCGTCGCCGTTCCCATCGGGACCGGCGAGGGTGGCGTCCGAGGCGTCGTCCTGCTGGCGCGCGAGACCGGCCGACCGGTGTTCGCGGGTTACGAGACCGAGATGCTGCAGGGCTTCGCCGCGCAGGCCGCGATCGCCATGCAGCTGGCGGAGCGCCGCGAGGACGCCGAGCGCATCGCCGTGCTCACGGACCGCGACCGGATCGCCCGGGACCTGCACGACCTGGCCATCCAGCGACTGTTCGCCACCGGCATGACGCTGCAGAGCGCAGGCCGCTTCATCGAGCACCCCCAGGCCTCCGAGCGGGTCCTGCGGGCCGTCGACGACCTCGACGAGACCATCAAGATCATCCGCTCGACCATCTTCGGGCTGCGGGCGCGCGAGGGCACGGCCGCCGGCGGGCTGCGGGCCCGGGTGGTGAGCGTGGCCGGCGAAGCCGCCCCGCTGCTGGGCTTCGCACCCAGCGTGCGCATGGAAGGCCTGGTCGACACCGATGTGCCGCGGGAGATCGCCGACCATGTCGTGGCCGTGCTCTCCGAGGCGCTCACCAACGTCGCCCGGCACGCCCACGCCGGCCGGGCCCAGGTGGTCCTGACCGCCGACGCGCACGAAGTGACCCTGACGGTCTCGGACGACGGCGTGGGCATCCCGCCCGGCGGCCGCCGCAGCGGACTGCGCAACATGGCCGAGCGGGCCGAGCAGCTGGGCGGCCGGCTGGAGGTGACCGGCTCCGACGACGGCGGTACGACGCTGCGGTGGCGGGCGCCCCTGCCCCGGGAGTAGTCCCCGGGGACGGTGTCCCAAGGGCCTGCCGCAACGGCAGCGGACTGCGCGGACGAGGCACGTGACGAAGCCTTCGTACGGCTCTCTTCGGCATACGGACGGCATCGATCCGCCATGAGGTGCACGATGGTGGGGTGACGCTCGGCGGCCGGGTGTACGACACCGCGCCGGAGCCGCTCGCCGCGCCGCCCGGCACGGGGCCCGCCCGGCACGGGGCCCGGCGGGCGCGGCGGACGTGCGGTACGCACGGACCGGTCCGCCCCACGTCACCCGGATCTCGATCCGGACCTGCCGGACGCCGAAGGGGCCCGCACGCCCCGACCGGCGGCCGCCGGCATGCGAGAGGAGGCGGCGACCGATGACGCGGACACCTCCCACGAGAGTGACACGGGACCGGTGGTGGCGATGGCATCGCAACCCGCTCCGACGGCACAGCGACGTCGTCGAGGCATGGATCGTGCTCGCCACCTGGATCATCGCCGTCCTCGGCGGCGCCGTCGCGGGCGCGACGGCGGCCCTGTCCGTGGACTCGGCGTTCTCCGCGCGACGCGCCCAGGTCCACGCGGTGTCCGCCGTGCTGACCGACGACGCGGCCAGGACCCCGCCGACCGGCAGCGGCTACGACGACGGCCGGGTGTGGGCCGGCGTGCGCTGGACGGCTCCGGACGGCTCGGTGCACACCGACCGGACGAAGGTCTACCCGGGTGCACCTGCGGGCAGTGGGCTCACGGTGTGGACCGATCGCGCGAACCACCTGGTGCGTGCGCCGGCGAGCACGGCGGAGGCGGCGCTCCAGGCGTCCCTGACCGGCGTCCTCGTCGCCTCGTCGACCGGCGGCGCCGTCTGGGCCGGGGGCTGGCTGGTCCGGTCCTGGCGCATGCGCCGGCGCCTGTCCGAATGGGACGAGGAGTGGAAGCGCATCGGACCGGAGTGGCGGAACTTCAGCAGCGGGGGGACGTGAGGGGCGCTGCCCGGTGAACAGGGCCGCTCGCCCCCCGCACGAGTGCACGCGTACCGACGTCACCGCAGTGGTGCGGGCCACGGCGCCGCGCTCATTCCGGGCTACCGCTGCCGTAGGGGGCGTAGAGGTCGAGCAGCCGGACCCGGGAGGCGTGCAGCCGCTGGGCGACCACAAGCCCGATCCAGACCGCGACGGCCCGCCCGAACTCGGCATCGGCGGCGCACCTCGCCCGGACCTCCTCGGCGTCGAACTCCCAGGTCCGCAGCGGTGTCATCGCCTCGCCGCCCAGATGCCAGAGGTGGGGCGGGAAGTGCCAGGACCAGCCGACCAGCTCCCCGTGCCCGAGCGACTCGATGACGGCGGGACGGCGGCCGGGCACCCGTAGGTCGAGGGCGACGGTGCCGGTCCGCACGATCCAGAAGCGGTCGGCGTGCCGGCCCTCCTCGAACAGCCGGGTCCCGCTCTCGAAGGAGACCTCGCGGGCGAGCTGCATCAGCTGTTCGCGGTGCTCGACGGGCAGGGCCGCGCTCATGGTGGTGACGGAGGTCATCGCTCCGGCTCCCTTCGCTCCAGGACCGGCAGCCCTCGCCGACGGAGGGCTCCTGATCCCAGCCTGCGCCCGTCCACACCCGGACACCACGGGCCGCTCGGCCCCACCCGGGGCCCTTAGACCCTGTCTGACCCTTCCCGCCTGCCCCGCGACCCGAGGTGCCGACCCGCGCACCGGACGCACCCGCGCCGTCTCAGCCGCGCAGGGCCTCGAACGCCTGGCGCGCGCCGATCCCGATCGCGAGGTCGATGTCCGGCGCCTGGCCGGCCCGCCGGTCCGCGCGGGTGAGCGCGGCCATGGCCACCCGGTCGCCGGACTCCGCCTCGACCACCCCGATCTCGTGCCGCAGATGCAGGAAGGTGCCCGTCTTGCCGCTCAACCGCAGGGTGTCGGCGCGCAGTTCGCTCGCCAGCCGCTGGGTGAAGACCTGAAGGGCCATCAACCGGCGCAACTCGGCGGTCGCTTGCGGACGGGAGATCTCGTCGCCCCACACCCGCTGCAACAGGTCCACCAGCGCGGCGGCGGAGCCGAGGTTGGCGTGGGCCGGATCCAGGGTCTCGATGGTGTGCCGGCCGGCACGCTCGTCGCGGACGGCGAGTTCCAGGGCGAGCGAGAAGTCGTTGCCGGCTGCCCCGGCCGCGCACTCGTACATGTGGTTCATCCGGTGCCGTACCCGTATCCCCTCGCACCCCCACGCACGCAGGCGGGCGTCCACGTCCGCGACCGGCACCAGGTCGAACAGCGCGTCGGCGGAGGCGTTGTCGCTCACCGAGAGCATCAGGAAGAGGAGGTCGCCGACGGCCACGGTGGCCGGGTGCCGGAACGCCGCGAGGCCGGTGGGTCCGATGCTGCTCGTGACCGGGTCGACCGTCACCGGGCGCGCCGGGTCCAGTTCCCCGGCCGCGATCCGGTCCAGCACGACCAGGGCGAGCGGCGCCTTCACCACCGAGGCAAGAGGCATCAACGCGTCGATGTCGAAGCCGAGTTGCTTGCCCGAGTCGAGGTGCCGGGCGAGGAAGGAGCCGCGGACGCCGAGAGCCGCCCAGTCGGCCGCGATCGTCTCGGCGACATCGAGCAGGGCGCCGTCCGCGGCCACGCAGGCCGGGCGGTGGGCCGGTGCCGCGCTCATCCGCGTGCCGCCAGCCGTGCCGAGGCCTCCTCGGCCGCGGAACCGGGCCGCCGCGCATCCGGCGCACCGCTCGTGGCACCGGCCGCCGCCCCGAGCAGCGCGGCCAGCCAGTCGGGCACGTCCGCCGCGTCCCGCTGACGCGGGGTCCCCTGGATGTCGTACCCGCGGTGCAGGGCGGCATCGGCGAGCGGCGCCCACCTCGCCCCGTGCTGCCGCGCGAACGGCTCGGCACACAGCAGGACCGCCCCGCCGGCCAGGGTCTCGGCGAGGGCCGTGGCCGCAGGCCCGGCCGGCCGCACCAGGCTCTCCGGCAACCCGGCGCGCGCGGCGGCACGGACCAACCTGTCCTGTGCATACGGCACTTCGTCCTCCGTCAGGGTCAGGAGGGGCAGCGCGGCGGGCCGTTCACCCGTCGCGGCACGGGTTCTGCGGGGCCGCAGGTCCTCCAGATGGATCGCGCGCCGACGGCCTGCGGTCGCTTCGGTGGGCGTCGGCTCCGGGGCACCGGGCGGTGCGGCCGACGCCAGGCCGAGCGGTACCCGGACCGCGGCGTGCTCCGGGGGAACGCGCACCAGGGCGTACGTGAGTGAGCCGTCGGCGAGCCCGGCGACCCGATCCCCGGGCGGCAGTTCGCGCATGCCGAGGGTGATCCCGCGCTCGGTGCCCGCGCGGATGACGCGCGCCAGCGCCGCAGGGGCACAGTCCGCGGGCACCCCGACGGCACGCACCTGCGCCTGGCGGGCGGAGCGGGCGATCTGCCCGAGCCGCTGGGCGCGATCCAGCACGTCCTGCGCGTACGGCAGCAGGAGCAGACCCAGCTCCGTGGTCGTGACCTGCCGTCGCGAGCGGTCGAACAACAGGCCCCCGAAGTGGGCCTCAAGCGTCTTGATACGGCGGCTGAGCAGCGGCTGGGCGATTCCGAGCCGGTCGGCCGCACGCGAGAAGCTCGACTCGTCGACGGTCGCGACGTACGCCTCGAGATGTGCGAGGAGATCCATCCGCCCAGTCATATCAATACGTTATGACGGGTTCAAAGTTCACTCTTGGACATGAGTGGAGCCCGGCTGTTTCCCTGGTCCCTGCCGAAGATCCATCCGACCGACGACGGACGACCTGGGAGAACTCTGCACATGACCAGTGCCCACCCGCTGCCGCGCCGCCGCCTGCTCACGGCAGGTCTCGCCTTCACCACCGCCACCGCGGTCGCCTCGGCCGCGGGGGCGTCGACCGCATCCGCAGCCCCGGCGGCCGACCCGCAAGCCGAGTTGAGCGAGCTGGAGCGGCGGTACGGGGCGCGCCTCGGCGTGTACGCCCACAACGTGCGCACCGGGCGGGTCGTGGCGTATCGCGCGGGGGAGCGGTTCGCGATGTGCTCGACGTTCAAGGCGTTCGCGGCCGCCGCCGTGCTGCGCGACCACGGTGACTGCGCACCGCTGCACACGGTGATCCACTACCCGCCGAGGGACATCCTGGCGAACTCGAAGAAGTCCGAGGAGCACCTCGCCACCGGCATGTCGGTGGGCGACCTGTGCGCGGCCGCGATCCAGTACAGCGACAACACTGCGGGCAACCTCCTGCTGCGCCAGATCGGCGGGCCGGCCGGCCTCACCCGGTTCTTCCGGTCGCTCGGCGACCGGGTGAGCCGGCTCGACCGCTGGGAGACCGACCTGAACACCGCCCTCCCCGGCGACCTGCGCGACACCAGCACCCCTTGGGCCCTCGGCCGCAGCTTCGAGCGGCTGACGCTGGGCCGGGCCCTGGGCGCGGCCGACCGCGAACAGCTCGTGACCTGGCTGAAGGGCAACACCACCAGCGGCAAGCGGTTCGGCGCCGGGCTTCCCGACGGCTGGGTCCTCGGCGACAAGACGGGGACCGGCGACTACGCCACCGCCAACGACGTGGGCGTCGCGTGGACCACTCGGAAGACGCCCCTCCTGCTGGCCGTGCTGTCCACGAAGACCACCCAGGACGCGCCCGTGGACGACGCGTTGATCGCCGACACGGCCCGCGTCCTGGCACGCACCCTCGCACCCGGCGAGTAAGTCGCACCACACCGACCACCGGTTCATGTCGGCGACGGTCACCATCCCCGCGGGAACGTCTTCCGGTACGACGTCTCCCACCACAACATCGACGACGGCTGGGACCTCTGCACCAATACCGACACCGGCGCCATCGGCCCGGTGACCATCGAGAGCTCCCTCTCCTACTCCAACGGCACGCTGAGCGACGGCACTCAGAACAAGAACGGCGACCGCAACGGCTACAAGCTCGGCGGCGACGGCATCGCGGTCAACCACGTGGTCCGGCTCCCGGTGCTCCTCCTACTCCGGCGCCCTGGCCTGGTCCTTCGCCTCGGACGGGCACCTGGTGGTGGCCTTCGGCGGCAAGGTCGTCACGCCCTGGCGGGGCGCCCGGCTCAGCCGACCCTGTCGCCCGCCCCCACGGGATGTGCCTCCAGTTCCGCAGCGGACAGCAACTCCGCGACGAGTTCCGCGGATCCGCCGACGTAGGTGCTGGTGAGATCCACGTCGCCGCCCACGCACCAGGCGCGGTCCTCGGGCCACCACAGGTCGGGCAGCTCGGCGAACTCGTCCAGGGACGGCGGCGAGACGGCATCGGCCAGGGCGCCGGCGAGCAGCACCTCGTCCCGGCCGGGTGTCGCGAACGTGGGGATCCCGTCGAAGTCCCACCGCCCGTACCCGCACCACAGGCCGAACCAGCAGCGCTCCGGGGTCCGGGTGTGCCGGGCCAGAATCGGGATGAGGGCGCGGGCGACATCGGGCGGGGTCGGACCCTCGCCCGGATGCTCGTCCCACACACCGGGCAGACCGAGGTCGGAGCGGTTGAGGTAGTCGCGGTCCGCTCCGATGACCTCGTGCCAGTACGTGCCCGGTGTCACCCGGGTGCCGTACGCGGCGGCCACCGTCGACCAGCGCACCTGCCGTTCGTCCAGGGTTGCCGGGTGCAGGATCCTCGCGTAGGCCTCGAAGCCGGGCGCGGCGACACCCGCCACCGTTCCCATGGCGGCGTACCCCGGGGCGCGTTGAGTGAGCCACCGGGCAGGCGAGAGATCGGCGGTACGGACGTGCAGGCGTCCGTACCACTCCGGGGCGGGGTCCCGGTCGACCGGGCGAAAGTCGTTCACCCGCACATTCTGGCGGAGAAGGCAGGATTCGAACCGACCGGTGCGCCGGTCAGTTCGTCACCGGGAGCGAGCACGGGGTCCACGGACAGGGCCGTCAGATCGGCACGGTGGCCGGGTGCGATGCGACCGGCCACGGCGGACTCGCCGGCCGCGGCCGCCGCGCGGCTGGTGCAGCCCTCCAGCGCCTGCAACGGCGTGAGCCCCGGCCGCCGTGCGGCGGCGCCCTTGGGGTGGCGGCCCCTGGCCAGGACAGCCCGTACGTCGTAGTGCGCGATGGGCCGGTCCGAGCCGTCGTCCAGGACGTGGCGCACGGCCGCGTCCCCGATGGCGTGCGTCGCCGTGCGCACGCCCACCGCTTGCAGGGTGCGGACGGCGGGGGCGTACGCCGGCTGAAGCAGGTGTGCGTCGCCGCGTCATGAGTACGCACACTCATGACGGCGGCCCGGCCCGTCGGCCAGGATCGGTGCATGACCATGATCAGGACGACGGGGGCACGGGCCGCGACGGCGCCCGTGGTGTTGCTGGCCGTACTCGCCACCGGGTGCGGGACGCAGCGGGCCGGTGACGAAGCCGGTGCGGGCGGCCCGTCGCGGACCGCCGTGGCCACGCCGAGCCGGATCGCCGACTATCCGTGCCCCGGCGAGAGCCCCAGCCCCACCCCCACAGCGTCGGCGTCCACGGACACCCCGAGTCCCACCGTGCCGCCGGCCGACCACTACGCCGAGAACCACGGCTTCATGGTGCCCTTCCCGCTGCACGGCAAAGCCCGCTGCCAGGGCGTCGCGGCCATCGGACGCGTGCGGAAGGCGCTCGAACCGCTGCGCAGGCGCGGGGAGTTCGACCCCGAGAGTGTCCGCAGGGTCCTCGCCGGCCTCGGGTACACCGGAGAGCGGGCGCAGACGTACCAGAAGGGCTCGATGACCGTCGGCTTCCTCGTCGAGGCCGACGACTACCCGGTGTGCCTGGAGGGCGAGATGAACGAGGCCGCGACCGAGGCGGACGCCTTCGGCGGCTACCCCGACCACACGGGCTGCGACCAGCCCTCGGGAGGCCACTGACCACACGGTCTCAGCTGGGGCGAGCTCGGTTACCGGCCGGTTTCCCAGTACCGCAAGTAACATGATCACCTTGCTCCGGGTGTACCAGTCAGTCAACTCGGCGCCGTCTCGCGACGCGCCCTGTCCGGAGATGTCCATGTCTTCTCTCAACGTTGCGCACAACGATCCGTTGGACAACGCGCGCTTCACCTACGAGCAGCACGTGCAGACGTGCCGCCAGTGTCATGCCGACGCCGCGCCCTGTGCCGTGGCCAAGCACCTCCTGCGGATCTACAACCTCGCCCGCAGGGACCGGCTCCGGGCCACGGGGCACCAGGCACAGTGACGCCCGGGCCCGGTGGCTGTCGTCAGACCGTGCCGCCGTACACCTCCTCCACGTTCGCCCGGGGTGGTGGGCCGGTGCGGGCCGCCGGGCCCCGCGCGAAGGTGCGCAGCAGGTTCTCCGTGGTGCGCGTGACGAACGCGCGCGTGCGGCCGTCCATCCCGTGGTCGCGGCCGAGTTCGCCGGTGCCGGCCAGCAGGCCCTCCACCCAGCGCATGGTGCCGGTCGCGAACACCCCGGCACCGCTGGGGGCCGTGTAGTACGCGGAGTCGCTGTGACTGGGACGGCCGGCCCAGACGACGGGGGAGTGCGCGGTGATCTCCAGGGGGCCGGGAGTGGGGGAGCCGGGCGTGACACGGTCGTACTCGACGCCCACCAGATGGGCGAAGGCATCGCCGGGGCGTACTCCGGTGCCGTCGTACAGCCAGTGGTCGGCGGCGTGCACGACATAGGGGGCATCGACCGGATAGCCCTCGTACAGGACGCCGGTGAGCGAGGACTCCGGGTCGGCGGCGGGCGGACTGCGGTAGTCGGTGGTCACCAGCGCCGGGGCGGACGCATAGCAGGGGTCGGCGCGGTAGGACGTCTTGTAACAGACCACCGTACGGTCGCCCGCCCGCTCCCCGTCCTCCAGGCGGACCCGGCGGAAGCAGGTGTTCGCGCCGAGGAAGGCCACGTTCGTCCCGGCGTCCCGGGCCCGGGTGACGTACGCCCGCTGCTCGGGCGTCCAGTACTCGTCGTGTCCCAGACAGACGAGCGCGCGTGCTCCGCGGAGCACCGACGGGTCCCGGTGGACGTCGACGCCGGTGGTGTAGGCGAGCGGGATGCCCAGGCGTTCGGCCAGCACCACCAGCGCCCGCTCGTAGACCAGGAACTTCT
The DNA here is from genome assembly GCF_055570785.1 of Streptomyces sp. NPDC031100. Classification (NCBI taxonomy): domain Bacteria; kingdom Bacillati; phylum Actinomycetota; class Actinomycetes; order Kitasatosporales; family Streptomycetaceae; genus Streptomyces; species Streptomyces sp. NPDC031100. The sequence continues at coordinate 32,840 of NZ_JBVIGN010000007.1, read as the reverse complement.
CGGCGCCGTTGCCGTCGTAGGGGCGGTCGAAGCTGACCGCGAGCGACCGGGTGGCGTACGCGCCCGAGGAGCCCGCGTAGAGGCTGTAGCCGCCCCAGCGGTTGTAGGCCTGCCAGGTCGCCGGGGCGTGCAGCAGAACCGTGCGGCCCGAGCCCTCGGCGGAGCGGACGATCAGCGGGACGTGCCGCTGGTGGCCGGTGTCCGCCTCCAGCCGCAGCAGATACGCGCCTTCCGGCCACCCGGCGGTGTCCAGGCTCAGCGAGACGGGCCAGTCGGCGCGCACGGTGCGCGTGGCGGGCAGCAGGTGCTGGGGCGACTGGGCGCGGCCCGGTATGCGTGGTGAGGCCCATATGAGGCGGGCCTGCTTGCCGCCGTACCAGCCGACGCGCAACGCCGAGACCCGGAACGACGCGGCGGTGGTCGACACATGCAGGCCGCATTCCTGGCCGGGCGTGACGCTCACCTGGTCCGTGTAACCGGCCACGGCATCCGGCGGGCCCGCCGAGCGGATCCGCCAGTCGGCGGTGCCCGGCGCGTCCTGCTCGGCCTCCGGCAGGAAGCGGCTGTCGCCGCGGGGGTTCGCACGCGGGGGCGCGGATGTGCAGGCGGCCGCTGTGCCCAGGCCCGCCGCGGCGCACAGGGCCAGGAAGCGCCGGCGCTCCACGGCCGGAGTGCCGTCTGCTGGGGTCACCGCGCCTCCCGGATCCGCCCCGGTCAGTCCCCCGTCCAGCCTCCCGGTCCGGCGGCCTCCCGCAACCGCACCACTGCTCCGGGGCCGTGGCCCAGTACGTGGCCGGTCCGGCGAGCGACGGGGACGAGCGCGGGCCGGTGGGGAACCGGGTGTTGTTCCGTACGAGTGAATGCGTCCGTGGCAGTGGCGTCGCCGGCGGTGGTGGTCCGGGGCCGGTCACAGGCTCCGGCGGCATGCTGGGCAGCAGCCGGCTGCTGGGAGGCGAACATGGGACCGGTGCGCCGGGGTGCTCGGACCGCCGCGGTCGCGGAGTATCTGCGCGGTGCCCTGTGGGTGCTGCCGGGGACGGCCGCCGCACTGGCGCTGGTGGCGGGCAGCCTGCTGTCGCGGGTACGGATCCCGCCGGACTCGGTGTGGCACCCGATCGCTTTCGGCGGCACCGCGGACGACGCCCGGCAGGCGCTGATCACGATCGCCTCCACGATCGTGACCGTCATCGCGCTGGTCCTCGGACTGACGATCGTCACGCTGCAGTTGGCCTCGACCCAGTTCTCCCCCCGGCTGTTGCGCAACTTCCTGCGCGACCGCCCCAACCAGGTGGTGCTCGCCACCTTCGTCGCCACGTTCGCCTACAGCACCGCCGGGCTCTACACCGTCCGCGCCACCGGCGGCGCGGACTTCCCCCGGCTCGCCGTCACCGGAGCGATCGCGCTGATCTTCCTGAGCCTCGGGATGCTGGTGTTCTTCGTGCACCACATCGTGCACTCGATCAAGATCGACACCATCATGAACTCGGTCGCGGAGGCCACGGCCCGCACGGCGCGGGCCTACACCCCGACGGCCCCGGGCGTGGACCGCACCGGGCCGGTCCCGCCACCGGGCGCGCTCGCCCTGGCCGCCCTGCGCTCCGGCTACGTGCAGACTGTCCATCCCGGACCGCTGCTGGAGGCCGCCGCGGCCCAGGACGCCGTCGTGGTGGTCGTCCCGAGGGTGGGCGACCATGTCGTGGCCGGTACGGCGACGCTGGCCGTCGCCTGGTCACGCCGGGGCGGACCACCGAGGAACGCTCCCGCACTGGCCCGTGCCCTGCACCACGCCGTCCAGATCGGCCCGGAGCGCACCTTGCAGCAGGACGTGATGTTCGGCATGCGCCAGCTCGTCGACATCGCGCTGCGTGCCCTGTCGCCTGCCGTCAACGACCCGTACACCGGCGTTCAGGCGCTCGACAGGCTCTCCGTGATCGTCGGCATGCTGGGTGGGCGCACCCTCGGCGACGAGGTCAGGACGGACCGGGCGGGTGTGGTCAGGGTGGCCGTCGCCGGTCCCCCCTTCGCCGACTGTCTCGACCTCGCCTGCGGCCAGATCCGTCGTTACGGGGCCGGTGAACCCGCCGTGTGTCTGGCGCTGTTGCGCCTGCTGACCACGGCCGCCGCCTCGGTCACCGACGCGCACCGACTGGCCGCGGTCACCCACCAGGCCCGACTCGTCCTGGCCGACGCGGAGACCCGCATCGCCCAGCCCGCAGACCGCACGGCCGTACGTGAAGTCGGCGCCCGGCTCGTCTCGCCGTAGGCCTGCGCTTTCGCGGCCCCGTCAAGCCCGTCCATGTGCCTCCTGCGAGCGTCGCGACAGTGAGTCGATGACCACCGCGGCGAAGAGCACCCCGCCCGTGATCACGAGCTGGACGGCGGTGGGGGTGTCCGTGAGCGCCATGCCCGACGCGATCGACTGGATGACCAGGATGCCGAGCACCGCGGACCAGGTCGTACCGCGTCCTCCGAACAGGCTGGTGCCACCGATGACGGCCGCCGCGATGGCATTGAGCAGCAGGACTCCCGAACCCGATCCCTGGCTCACCGAGGTGATGCGGGAGGCCAGGAACAGGCCGCCGAGCGCGGCCATGGTGCCCGAGACCGCGAGCACCGCGGTCTGCACCCGCATCACGTTGAGACTGGCACGACGGGCCGCTTCGACACCGCCGCCGAGGGCGTACACCTGCCGTCCGTAGTGCGTGTGCCGGAGCAGGACGTCGAGCCCGGCCACCACCGTGAGGAAGATCAGGAGGGCGAGAGGCAGACCCTGGAACCGGTTGAGCAGATACGCGGCGGCGAAGCTGATCACCGCGAGTCCTGCCGTACGGGCGGCGATGTGCCGAAGCGAGCGGTGCGGCATGCCCACGGCCTTGCGGCGCCGTCTGTCGAGGAGGGACGCGAGGAAGACCATGCCCGTGCCGAAGGCCGCCAGTCCGTAGGCGGCGCCGTCGTTGCTGAAGTAATAGCTGGTCAGCTTGGCGACGAGCCCGTTCTCGTCGAGGTTCACGGTGCCGCTCGTCCCGAGGATGGACAGCATGACGCCGTTCCAGGTGAGCAGCCCGGCGAGGGTGACGACGAACGCGGGCACCCGGATCCGGGCGAAGGAGAAGCCCTGCACGGATCCCGCCACGGTGCCCGCGAGCACCGCGACGATGAGCGCGAGCCATTCCGGCACGCCGCTGTTCACGTTCAGAACGGCGAAGACCGCCGCCGCGAGGCCGCTGATCGAGCCCACCGACAGGTCGAGCTCACCCAGCAGCAGCACGAAGACGATGCCGACCGCGATGAGGCCCGTGCCCACGATGTCCACGCTGAGGTTGGACAGGTTCCGCGGTGAGAGGAAGTTGTCGTTGAGGGACTGGAAGATGATCCAGACCACGGCGAGGACGAGGACGACGGGGAGCGAGCCCAGTTCGCCGGCGCGCAGCCGGTGCCGGCCGGCGGCGGCCCAGCCCTCCATGGCACGGGCGACCGCCCGCGCGCGGTGCGACCGAGGGGCCTCGGCGGTGGGTGCGGGCGGTTCGGCTCGCGTGTTGTCCGCCATGTCGTGCATCCCTTTCACCACCCTGCCTCCTGGTGAGCCGTCCGGCGGGGCACGTTCTCCGTGGCACCCGTGATGGAGGAGATGATCTGTTCCTGAGACGCGGTGCTCACGTCGAAGAAGCCGTTGTTGCGACCCAGCCGCAGCACGGCGGCCCGGTCCGCGAGAGCTTTCACATCCCCCAGGTTGTGGCTGATGAGGAGCACTCCGAGGCCCCGGTCCCGCAGCCGGTCGACGAGGTCCAGCACCTCGGTGGTCTGCTCGAATCCCAGAGCCGCGGTCGGTTCGTCCAGGAGCAGGACCCGCGGGTCGCCGAGGAGGGAGCGAGCGATGGCGACGGTCTGCCGCTGGCCGCTCGACAGCGAGACGACGGGCCCGCGCAGATCGGGGATGCCCCTGGTCAGCCGTTCCAGCAGGAGTCTGCTGCGGCGCTCCATCTCCACCTCGTCGAGGAACCCGAACCTGCGGATCTCCCGGCCGAGGAAGAGATTGCCGACGACGTCGAGGTTCCCGCACAGCGCGAGATCCTGGTAGACGGTGGCGATGCCGAGGTCCCGGGCGTCATGGGGGCGCCTGATGTGGACGGTCCGGCCCTCCCACTCGATGGTGCCCGTGTCCGCGGGGGCGACACCGGAGATCACTTTGACCAGGGTGGACTTGCCTGCCCCGTTGTCGCCCAGGAGAGCGAGGACCTGGCCGGCGTGGATCTCCAGCTCGATGTCCGTCAGGACATCGACGACACCGAAGCGCTTGCACACGCCGTGCAGCGCCAGCAAGGGGGGAGCCGGCACGAGAACCATCTCCTTCCCGGGGCCCGTCCGCGGTCGAACCGCTCGGTCAGCTCAGCCCGGCCTTCTCGCAGGCGGCCGCGAGCGAGGGGCTGCAGATCTGCCGGACCGTGTACACGCCGTCCTTCACCAGGGTGCCTTTGATGTCGGCGACGGTCACGGACACCGGGGTGAGCATGACGGCCGGAACCTCGGTCCCACCGCGGGTCCGCACCTTGGCCGTGGCCACCCGGTCGAGGCTGTCACCGCGGGCCGCGGCCACCGCCAAGGCGCCGCCGGCGGAGGCCTCGGGCCCGAACGGCTTGTAGACCGTCATGTACTGATCGCCGGCGACGATACGCCGCACGGCCGCGAGTTCGGCGTCCTGGCCGGTGACGGGAGGCAGCGGGTCGACCTTGTTGGCTTTGAGCGCCGAGATGCTTCCGGAGGCGAGGCCGTCGTTGGCGGCGTAGACCCCCTGGATGTGGCCGGCGCCGAGAGCGGAGAGGGCGGCGGACATGTTCATGTTCGCCGCCTCCGGCCGCCACTGTTGCGTGTCGTAGGACTTGGCGATCTTCACTTTCCCGCTGAGTACGGACAGTGCGCCCTGTTTGAACGACACCGCGTTGGGGTCGCTGAGATCGCCGTTCATCATGACGATCTGGCCCCTGCGCGCCTTGTCGCCCATGGCTTTCAACAGGGCTCTGCCCTGAAGCCTGCCGACCTGCTCGCCGTCGAAGGAGACGTAGCCCGAGACCGGGCCCTCGGCGAGGCGGTCGTAGGCGATGACGGGGATGCCGGCCTCATGCGCCTTCCGGACCGTGGGGCCGAGCGCCCTGGCGTCCACGGCCACCAGCAGGATGGCGTCGACCCCCTGGGTGATCAACGAGTCCATCTGTTCCTGCTGGAGGGCCACATCGTTCCTGGCATTGGCGTGCTCGACCGTGCAGTCGGCGCAGAGCTCCTTGATCCTCTTCTCGAGCAGGGGCCTGTCCCGTGTCTCCCAGCGAGCAGTGGTGGCGTCCGGGAGCAGCACTCCGATCCTCGGTGTGTTTCCCCCGTGCGAGGTGTTCCCGGTGCCCGTCCCGCAGGCCGCGGCAGAGACGATCGTCGAGGCCGCGGCCATGGCCATGGCCGCGTTCGCCATGAAGGCCTTCATGGGAGAGACCTCCCTCGGACACCGAACGGTCGGCAACCGGCTCACGCACGAACGGCAGGGCGGGTGAGCGGGGACCGGCGGGGGTGGCGTCAAGGCCTTCGTGCGCGGGCGGACCGGGTCGTGCGGGCCGGGCGTGACGCGGCGTCGCCCGCCCCCGCGAGACCGCCACGCTGATGGGGCAAGACGACCACGTCGTCAGTCTGACACCGGCCGCGGTGATCTGCGAACCCGGCGACAGGTTCGTCGACCGGTCCGCCGATCTGTCCGGTTAGCTCGCATGTGCGATTCTGGTGGAGGGCCCTCGTCGCACCCTGTCACCACCTCGGCCTGAACGGGAGGTAGGTGCGGACATGCCTCAGGACGGCAGTGCCCGGGCCACGATCGCGCAGCTGCGGGCATCCGTGGCCGACGCCGCCGGTACCGACCCGCAGCCGCTGCCCGATGCCGCCGCGACCGTGCGCATCCTGACGTTCGCCGGAGCGGCGCTGGCAGCGGTCTATGCGCTCGGTGCCGGGACGGAAGAACTTCGGCTGCTGGAAACCGCCGGATCCACCGCTTCCGCGTACCGGCTGCCGGAGCGCCTGATCCTTTCCGGTGGCTCACCCGCGGCCCAGGTCTTCCGCACCGGCCGGCCTCTGTGGCTGAACCCAGCGGCACTCGCCTCCTTCTCCGAGGGCGGCCCGACACCGTCACGAGCGGAGGTGTCGCTCGGCGCACTGCCCCTCGGAGCCGAAGGCAGACGCCTGGGCTGCCTCGTCGTCGTGGGCACGTGCGCGGACGGCTTCGAGACCGAGCAACAGCGCTTCCTGGAGCGGTACGCCGACGCGGTCGCTCCAGGCCTGCTGCCGGCGGCGGCCGCGGGCCCCGCGCCGTCGCCGCTGCTGGGTCCCGCCCTGCGGCGTCTGCGCGTCGGCTCGTTCGCCCTGGAGCCGGACACCGGCCTGATCGAGGCGGACGAGACCCTCCTGGAGCTGGTCGGTATCACGCCGGACGAGTTCGACGGCAAGGCGGACACCCTGCTCGCGCACACCCTCCCGGAGGACATGCACGCACTGATGTCGCTCCTGGAGCCGCCCGCCCACGCGCTCGGCGGTCGGGGACTGGAGTTCCGGGTCCGCCGGCCCACCGGCGGAATGCGCTGGCTCAGCCTGAGCTGCCGGGTGGTCGCGCGCACCGACGACCGGCCGGACCAGGTGCTGGGTGTGGTGACGGCGACCCCGGTCCTGCCCCGGAGCACCGACGACGTCTCCAGGATCCAGTGGCTGACCGCCGCACTCGACGATGCCACCACCGTCGCCGACGTCGGCCACGTGGTCGTCACCGCGCTGCGCGAGCCGCTCGGCGCCGACCGGGTGGCGCTCGCCGAGCTGCAGGACGACCGGCTCATGGGCACCGTGCTCGACCCGCCGGAGCGCGCGGCCTGGCCCGAGGCCTGGCGTTCCGGGTGGCGTTCGCAGTGGCCCGAAGCGCCGGTCGGCGCCCTGCCCACCGTTCGGATCGCCCTGCGGGACGGACGTATGGATCTGTGGCCCGCCGGCACCGCCCTCGAACCCGGACTCGCCGGCATCGGCCCCGGAGGGCTGGCCGTCCTGCCGCTGCCGGCCAAGGGCCGGGCCGCCGGCGTGTGCCTGATCGGCTGGGACCGGCCGCACGAGTTCCTCCCCGAGGAACGCTCCCTGCTGACCGCGACCGCGGCGCTGGTCGGGCAGGCCCTGGGGCGTGCCCACGCGTACGACGCCGAGCAGGAGCTCGCAACGATGCTGCAGCGCAGCCTGCTGCCCCGGCGTCTGCCCGAACTGTCCGGGGGCACGGCCGTCGCCCGCTATCTGCCCGCCAGGCGCGGCCTGCAGGTGGGCGGCGACTGGTACGACGTCATCGCCCTCTCCGAGGACCGGGTGGCGCTGGTCATCGGAGATGTGCAGGGACACAGTGCCGGAGCAGCGACGATCATGGGCCAGATGCGGACCGCGGTCAGGGCGTACGCGGTGGAGGGACACCCACCGGACGTGGTGGTCTCACACGCCAACCGGCTCCTCGTCGGCATGGAGACCGATCTGTTCGCCACCTGCTGCTACGCCGAACTGGACCTGGAGGAGGGCAACACCCTGTTCGTCCGGGCCGGACACCTCGCACCGCTGATCCGCCATCCCGACGGCAGCACCGAGGAGGTGCAGGTGGAGGGCGCGCTTCCGCTGGGCATCTCCGCTGAGGCGGAGTTCCCCATGACCGCCGTCGCGCTGGCCCCCGGCACGCTGCTCGCGCTGGTCACCGACGGCCTGGTCGAAGCCCCCGACCTGCCCCTGGACGAGGGAATGCGGCGCACGCGCAGCGCGCTCGCCGAGGCCGATCCGTCGGATCCAGGACGCGTGGCCGACGAACTGCTGGGTGACCTGGGCCGTCGCGAGGACGACGTGGCGCTGTTGCTGCTGCGCTATGACGGCATGAAGACCCGGCCGATACGGGCCGGATGGGCGGTGTGGCGGCTGCCGGACGCCGTCATGCACGCCCGTCGTTTCACCGCGCGCACGCTGCGCCGGTGGAACGTGGCGGACGTGGCCGACGCGGTGCTGCTGGTCGTGTCCGAACTCGTCACCAACGCCCTGGTGCACACCCAGGGACCGGTCCACCTCGACCTGACGCTCCGCGGGGACCGGGTGCGGGTCTGTGTGAGCGACTCGTCGCCACGCGCGCCCGCCAAGCCGGTGATCGTGGACTGGGAGGCCACCGGTGGCCGGGGACTGCTCCTCGTCGAAGCGATGTCGGAGTCCTTCGGCTCGGTGCCGGTGGCCAGCGGCAAGCAGGTGTGGAGCGAGATCGCCGTGCCGGACCAGGGGAATCGGCCATGAGAACCCGGACCCGGCACGTCGTCGCTGCGCTCGTCGCGGGGCTCATGACGATGCCCCCGGCCGCCTGCGGAGGGGGCGACAGGACGGGCGCGCAGGGTTTCACCGTCGGCCTGCTGCTCCCGAGCCGGTCACTGCCCCGCTGGGAGCACTTCGACAAGCCGCTGATCGAGAAGCGGCTGAAGGAGCTGTGTCCCCACTGCGCCATGGAGTACGCCAACGCCGACAACGACGCCATGAGACAGCAGCAACAGATGACCTCCATGATCACCAAGGGGGTCAGGGTCCTGATCCTCGACGCCGCCGACACCAGGGCGCTCCGCTCCTCGATCCAGCAGGCGCACGAGTCCGGTGTCCCCGTCGTCGCCTACGACCGGCTCGCCGAGGGCCCCATCTCGGGCTATGTCAGTTTCGACGGTGCGCAGGTCGGCAGGCTCCAGGGCGAGGCGCTCCTCAAGGCCATGGGCGACAGGGCGAACGGCAGGAACGTCGTCATGATGAACGGCGATCCGACCAACCCGAACGCGGCTTGGTTCAGAAAGGGTGCGCTGTCCGTCCTCACCGGCAAGGTGCAGATCCGCCGTTCGTACGACACCCCCGGCTGGAGCACGGAGAACGCCCACGCCAACATGTCCGCCGCCATCGCGGCCCTGGGCCCGCAACGGATCGACGGCGTCCTGGCGGCCAACGATGCCATCGCCGCCGGCGCCATCTCCGCTCTCAGGAGCGCCCGGGCAGGGGAACTTCCTCCCGTCACCGGCCAGGACGCCGATCTCGACGCCGTACGACGCATCGTCAAGGGCGATCAGCTGATGACGGTCTACAAACCCTTCGGGACCGAAGCCGCCGCGGCCGCCGCCATGGCCGTCGCCCTGGGGCGCGGCAGGAATCTGCGCGACGTCGCCACGACGACGACCGACAGCTCCACCACCAAGCACATCCCGTCCGTCCTGCTCACTCCGAGGTCGGTGACCGCCGCCGACGTCAGGAAGACGCTCGTCAAGGACGGCGTGTACACCATCGCCCAGATCTGCACCCGGGAGCTCCGGCCTGCCTGCGACAAGGCCGGACTCGGCGTTCGCAGGCGTTAGCTCTGGGCCCCTACAACGGAGGATCCTCGGTGAGTTCCAGGAGCGTGCCGGCGCTCTGTGAGGCGAGGGGGGCGGTGCCGGGTGCGGTGGGAAACAGGCGGCCCCAGGCGCCGGCTCGCCCGAGGGCGCTCAGGCGCCACGCGAGGCTCACCGCGCGCCGGAGTTCCGCCGTCGTGCGGCCGGCTCCGGTCCACGGCTCCAGGTAGGCGTCGCGCAGGCGCGGCAGTACGTCGGGTCCGTACCGGTCGCAGGCCCTCCTCGCTGTGACCTGCAGGCTGCAGAACGGGTGGGATACGGCGGCGTCGCCCCAGTCGAAGAAGGTGTACCTGCCCGGTTCCGGGTTGAACAGCTGGCCGTCGTGCAGATCCGAGTGGTCGAGGGAGTCGGCGATGCCCGAGGCCGCGAGTTCGGCGCACCAGTCCACCAGGCGGGGCCGCAGTTCGCCGAGCCGCGCACGTTCGTCCGATCGCAGTGCTGCGTTCTCGGTGAGCAACTTGTCGAAGACCTCAGGCAGTTCCGCGGTCCGGGCACTCGGGACACCCAGCCGTTCGATCTCCCGTGCGTGCGGGACCAAGGCGCGCTGCATGCTCGCGTACTGGCGGAGAAGATCCTCCCAGGCGCGAGGCTCGACGGCCGCACGCTCCAGCACGTTCCGGAAGAGTGCACCTCCGTCCGGCAGCAGCGACCAGCCACGGTCGGCGTCGACCGCGAGCGGCTCCAGCACATGCTCCGGTACCCATCGCGCCAGCGCGGCGGTCAGCGCGCCCTCGAAACGGCTGGCCGGCGGATTCGCCTTGAACCAGGTGACCCCCCGCCCGGCCACGGGCACCCGCACCAGGACGGACCATGGCCGCAGCCGTACCCGCAGCGGGCCGGTCATCCGCAGCCCATGGGCGGCAAGTCCGGCTTCCACCCAGTCGAGGGCCGCGGTCCGCCAGTTCTCCTGCTCCCAGGGAGTCACCGCGTCCTCGTACCGGCCCCGGTCCACGGTGAGCGACGCATGATCGTGCATCGGGCGTGACACCGTGCATGGGTCGCTCCGGTCGTGTGGGGGCTGCAACATAAAGGTCTGAACCAAGCTCGTCAAGAGGTGAAGTAACCAAGGAATCAGACGCGTTGGAGCATCCACCGCTTGAAAGGAGGTCCCTTTTCCGGGGAGCGCTCGCGCCCGTTCGGTTCAGCGCACGGGGAAGCCGAAGGTGTAGCCCTGCTGCTTCAGCCAGGGCAGCAGCGTGCGCAGGGCGGCCACGGTCTGGGAGCGGTCGCCGCCGGCGTCGTGGAAGAGCAGGGTCGGGCCGTTGTGCAGCTCGCTCTTGACGGTGGCGATGATCGCCTCCGTGCCGGGCCGCTCGAAGTCCTTGGAGTCGACGTTCCAGCCCAGCGGGCGCATCCCGTGCGAGGCGGCGAGGTGCCGGCTGTACGGGGTGAACGCGCCGCCCGGGGCCCGGTAGTACATCGGCCGTACGCCCCCGGACGCCTTCGTGATCTGGCGTTCGGCGTCCAGGATCTCCTGTGACTGGTAGGCCTGGGACTTCTTGTCCATGGTGGTGTCGTGCGACACCGTGTGGTCGCACAGCCGGTGCCCGGCCGCCACCACCTGCTTGACCATGTCCGGGTGGGCCTGCGCCTGGGTGCCGACCATGCAGAACGTCGCCTTCACGCCGTTGTCCCGCAGCACCTGGAGCACCTGCGGAGTCCAGCGCGGGTCCGGGCCGTCGTCGATGGTGATGTTGACCGCGCGGTCGCCGCCGTCCGAGGCATGGACGATGGTGGCGGACACGGGCGCCGGCTTCGCGGCGGCAGGGCGCGCCGCCGCCCGGTGCCCGCCGGGCTGGTCGGCCTGCGCGGTCCACACCGAGGTGGCGGCGGCCGCCGCCGTCACGCCGACCGCCGCCGCGACCACCCGGCCGTACCATCCCCGCCCGCCATGCCGTGCCATGTCCGCTCCGCTCTTCGCCCTGTTGGTGACCCCCGTGCATCTGGCAGGACGGGCCGGGAGGCCCGGGGGATCCCGCTGTTACCGATCACGGACAATTCCGCGGTGTTTCTGCGACAAGGACGGGAAGCGACACGCGGAACGCCTCGCTCCCCTGGGCCGGATTTCACCTCTCGTCCCCTTCGCCCCGTTGATGCGCCGTTGCATCACGGCTTCGATGACCCCTGCCCGGCGGCGGCCGGCCGCCGGATCACGCCAGATTCCTGTGGGGGGGGTTGGACACGTGCGTCGTTCGAGAACGCACTCGAAGCGGTCGACGGCAGTATCGAGGGGGCGAAGAAGCGGGTTATCCGGTGCGGCGGCGCTCCTGGGCGCCGCCGCACTCGTCGTGTGGGCGGTGCCCGCCGACGCGGCAGCCGCCGGTGCGGCACCACCGGACCCGGGCGAGCTGATCCCGGGCCGGCAGACGGCCGCGCCCGCCCTGGTCGACGGCATCCGCGAGCAGGCCCCGGCCGCGGCGAGCCCCGCCGGCGCCGCGCGTGCGTACCTCACCACGAAGAAGGACCGCTACCGCATCGCCCACCCGGACCGCGACCGCCGAGGTCGACGACACACTCGCCGTCGAGCGCGCCGTGGACGCCGTACGCAACGACCTCGACGCACAGGGGCTCGGCGCGGCCGAGGAGGACGGCTACCCGCTCAGCGGCACCTCCCACGGCCTGGTCGTGCTGCCCACCGGAACCGGCGTCCTCACCCGGCACATCACCGTGCGCGGCACGGACCCGGCACACGGCGAACCGGTGCTGCGCGAGGTGTACATCGACGCGCAGGCCGGCTATCCGGTCCTCCGGTACAGCGGCGTCCAGACCGTCGGCACGCCCGCGACGGCCGCCCGGGGAAGCGCGGCACGCCGTCTCGCCGACGAGGCCGCGCCGGGTACGGCGGCAGGCTCGGGCGTCCGACTGGACGGCAGGACCGTCGAGTTGAACATCAGCCACGACGACACACGCGGAGCGGCCTCGTCGGCGAGACCGGACCCGGATCCAGAGCAAGCCCGGCAACAGCCTCGCGACCTGGGACGCGCGCGGCCGACGGGCCGGCCAACTGGTCGGCACCTGGCCCGACGACCTGCAGGAGTTCTCCTCGCCGACCCCCGGCTTCGGCACCGAGGCGACCGAGTCCGGCGCCGTGGACGCGCACTGGGCCGCCGGGCAGGTCTACGACTACTACCGGACCAAGCACGGCCGGGACAGCCTGGACGGCCACGGCGGGACGATCAACTCGCTGGTGGGCGTGACCGATTACGGCCAGCCGTACGTCAACGCCTTCTGGGACGGCCGGAAGATGGTGTACGGCTCGGGCGACGCCGAGTACCGGCCGCTCTCGGCCGCCCTGGACGTCGTCGGCCACGAGATGACCCACGGCGTCATCGAGCACTCGGCCGGTCTCGTCTACGCCGGCCAGTCCGGCGCCTTGAACGAGGCGATCGCGGACTACTTCGGCAACGCCATCGAGTCGGACCGCCCTGGCGAAGACCTGCCTGACCAGGAACTCGGCACGCGCCGAGGCCGTCCTGGCCCGCTGCACCCGCAACCGGCCTGCCGAGGACGGCATCGAGATCTCCCTGCCGTACGCCGACTACTACTTCCTCGAAGGCATCCTGCGCGCGCTGCAGCCGCAGGACGTGGACCGGGCGATCGATCTGTCCGGCGCTGAATGAGAATGAGAGGGGCGGGGTGCCGGTCGTGGGCACCGCTCACGGCCGGTCGGTGACCTCCCCTTCAGCACCGGGGTGCGGGGGCGGAGGCGGTGTGTGCGGAGCCGGCCCGCCGACCCAGGGCGGAGGCACGGGGGAACCGGGGAGGGATGCGTACGACGGGACGAACGCGGGCGGCGGCACGGGCGGGAGCGGTGCCGGCGCGGTACCGGCCTGTGGGCGGCGGCGCAGCAGCCACACCACGGCTGCCGCGTAGAGCACGATGCTCACGACGTCGAGTGCGACCACCGGCCAGGTCGCGTCCGCCGCGGTCTCGTCGCTCTTGAGTCCGTCGACGGTGGCCGCCGAGACGGCGAAGGCGAGGAGGTTGTTGGCCGTGTGCAGCCCGATCGACGCCTCCAGACCGCCCGTCCGCCAGGTCAGCCAGCCCGCCACCGCTCCGAACACCACCAGGTCGGCGAACCCCCAGGGCGTGCCCCAGCCGTGGGCGGCGGCGAACAGAACGGCCTGGGGCAGGAACGCGAACCAGGGCGAGCGTATGAAGGCGCCGACGGCCTGCGTCAGCCAGCCCCGGAAGACGTACTCCTCGGCGGCCGCCTGCAGGGGAACCACGACGAGGAGCATGGCCACTGCCGGCCCGAAGACCGTCCAGCCCGCCCACCGGAACTCCTCGCCGCCGTCGGCGGGCAGCAGGAGCATGCCGCCCATCGCCAGGGCGACGATCGGCAGGCCCGTCAGCACGCACAGGATCAGCCAGCGCCATCTGAGCCGCCCGGTCACGGAGGAGACCGTGCCTGCCGGGCGCTGCCCGATCCAGCGCACGGCCAGCAGCACGACGGGGGTCGCCACGGCGAGGAGCAGCAGGTCCACGGCGGTGTCCGGCACGGGCCCGAACTCCACCCCGTCGGGGCCCTCGGGGTATCCCTTCCGGGAACCCCACTCGTCGAGGACGCCGTAGAGGACAACCACGGTGATCATGTAGATCACGGCCACGGCCAGGGTCCCCACCAGCGGGCGCCACCAGCGGTGGCGCACCGAGAGCCGGGCGAGTCGGTGGTAGGGCAGGGGTTCGGGCAGCGGAGGAATCTTCATGACACCACCTTCTCCGGTGGCACCCGGCCCTGCCGTCGCCCTGCGGCACGAACGGTGCCTCTATCGCTGGGTAGGGATCGGCCTCGGCCTCAGAGCCGGTGCCCGGCGTCCGGGTAGCCCTCTACGCTCGTCGCCGAGATGGAGACGATACGCAACTGGCTTCTGCCCCTGGTGCTGGCAGTCGGACAAAGTGCCCTGATGTGGCCCGGTTTGCGCCCGGACGAAGCGCCCGGCCTGCCGAGCCTGATCGCCGTCGTGTGCGCCCTGTCCCTGCAGACGGTCGCGCTGGGCCGACGCCGGCAGGCACCTCTACGGGCTCTCGCCGTGGCGCAGTGTGCCGACGTCCTGGGCATGGTCGCCTGGCCGGACGGCTACATCGGCTTCGGCGCGCTGATCGCCCTGTACTCCGTCGCCGCCCGCTGCCCCGCGCCGGTGACGGTCCGCGCCGTCGTCGGGCTCGTGGGCGTCGACTGGGGGCTCTCCGCCGTACAGGAGGGCTTCCGCGCCTCGCTCCTGACGATGGCGCTCTCCCTGTCCGTGTACGTCCTGTGCGCCGGACTCGGCGAAGCGCGCCGCCAGTGGCTCGGCGGACGGCTCACCGCGGCCCGCCGGATCGCCGGAGCGGAGCACGCCCGCCGGACGGCCGGCGACCACGAGCGCCGGCGCCTCGCCCGCGAACTGCACGACGTGAGTGCCCATCACCTCACCTCGGTCGTCGTCACCGTCGACGCCGCGCGCAGGCTGAAGGACAGCAGGCCCGAACTGGCCGCCGAGGCCCTGTCGTTCGCGGAACGCACCGGCAGCGAGACCATGGCCGCGCTGCAGCGACTCGTCGGTCTCCTGCGGGACACCGACCGTCCGGGCCCGGAGGCCACGAGCGCCGAGATCGAGGAACTGGTCGCGGGATTCGGCCGATTGGGCCGGCCCGTCGACGCCCACATCCCCGAGGACCTGACCGGGCCCGCGGCCGAGGCGATCCACGGAATCGTCCGCGAGGCCCTCACCAACGCCCTGCGTCATGCCCCCGGCGCCGCCTCCCGCGTGCGCGTCCACCGGGCGAACGGCCTGCTGGAACTGACCGTGGAGAACGCGCCGCCGCGTACCTCCGCACCGCACGACACCGGCGGCCTCGGCGCGGGACGCGGCGTGGCCGGCATGCGGGAACGGGCCGCAGCGGCCGGCGGCGAGCTGACCGCCGGCCCTCGCCCCGACGGCGGATGGCTGGTCCGCGCGACACTGCCCGACGCTGCCGGGCCCCAGCATCCGCCCGGGCCCGGATGGCGGCGCGATGTCCTGAGGGAGCAGCGGCTGGCCGATCCCGCCCTTGCCCTCACCGCGATGATCCTGCCGGTGGTCACCGCCCTCTCGGTCACGGAGGACTGG
Source organism: Streptomyces sp. NPDC031100 (assembly GCF_055570785.1). Lineage (NCBI taxonomy): Bacteria > Bacillati > Actinomycetota > Actinomycetes > Kitasatosporales > Streptomycetaceae > Streptomyces > Streptomyces sp. NPDC031100. Next base: position 17,308 of record NZ_JBVIGN010000007.1, on the reverse strand, counting down.
TCGGAACGGACCAGGCGCGCCTCGGTACCGGAGCTGCTCCTCGTGACGGTGCTGCTGGTCCTGCACGCGCTGCCCCTGGTGTGGCGCCGACGCGCCCCCTTGGCCTCCTTCGTCGCCGTGCTGGCGACGGCCTGGCTGGGGCCCGTGGCCGTCGCCGCGGTGCCCCTGCCGTCACGGGTGTCGCAGTTCCTCGCCATGGGCACGTTCGTGGAGATGCTCGCGGTGTACGCGCTCGCCGCCTACGGACGGGGGCCCTCCACCACCTGGCCGGCGGCGATCGCGGCGACCTTCGGCACAGCCTCGGCCGTCACGGCCACGGCCGCTGCCGACGGCTCGTTGGCGGGCGATCCGGTCGGCGGGTCCACCGTGGCGATGGTGGCCGTCCTGTGTGTCCTGCTGGCACCAGTGTGTGCCGCCCTGTGCGGCGCGGGCCTCGTCGTACGACGCCAGCGCCTGCGCCTTCTGGCGAACGACGACTTCGCGCTCGCCACCTCGATGTGGCATGCACAGTGGGCAGCCGAGGCCGAACGGCACCGCCTGGCGGTCTCGTTGCGCGAGGCCGTACTGCACCACACGGCGTCGCTCGTCGAACTGGCCCGGCAGGGACGACTCGACGAGGTGGCCACCACGGCCAGGGCTGCCCTCGCCGCCATGCGGGACATGCTGCACAGTCTCGGCGACGCCGAAGACCCGGCCGACCGTCTTGCTCCGTCCCCGACCGCCGCCGACCTCGACACGCTGTGCCGCACCCTGCGCGCCACCGGCCGCGACGTGCGGCTGCGGGGCCTGCCCGAGGCCGCGCGGGACCTTCCGCCGTCCGTGCACGTCACGACGTACCGGATCGTCGAAGCGGCGCTCGGCGCGGGCGACCGCGGGCCGGCCCGGGTGACCCTGAGGCGGCGCCGTGGCACCGTGCACATCACGGTGACGGGCGTACCGCTCGCCGTCGCCGGCCCGGCCGCCGAACGCCTGCGGGTGCAGGCCGCCGCGGGCGAGGGACGCATCGCGCTCGGACCAACCGGTAATGTACGGGTGTCGTTGCCGGCCGGACCCGCTCCGGCCCCCGTCCAGGAGGTGTCCCCGTCGCCGTACGCGTGATCGTCGTCGACGACCAGGCCGTGGTCAGGGCGGGCTTCGCCGCCATCGTGGACGCCGAACCCGACCTCACCGTCGTCGGCGAGGCCGGAGACGGAGCGACGGCCGTGTCGCTCGCCGCCGCCGAGGCCCCCGACCTCGTCCTGATGGACATCCGGATGCCGGGCATGGACGGACTCACCGCGACCCGCCTGATCACCGCGGCGGAGAACGGTCCGCGGGTGCTGGTGCTCACCACCTTCGACCTCGACGAGTACGTGTACGAGGCCCTGCGCGCCGGAGCCTCCGGATTCCTGCTGAAGGACGCCCAGCCCGAGGACCTGCTCACCGCGATCCGCGTCGTGGCCGCAGGCGACGGCATCCTGGCCCCCGCCGTGACCCGCCGCCTCATCCACACCTTCGCACACGGAGCCCCTCAGGTTCCCCTGGCGACCGGGGCCCTCGGCCAACTCACCCCGAGGGAACGGGAAGTACTCCTGAAGATCGCTTCCGGCCTGACCAACGCCGAGATCGGAGCCGAACTCGGCGTGACCACAGGCACCGTGAAGACCCATGTGAACGCCCTGCTGTCCAAACTCGGCCTGCGCGACCGGGTCCAGGCCACCATCCTCGCCTACGAGAGCGGACTGATCCGGCCCCGCACGAGCCGACAGGGCTGACCGAGGGCCCGTTGCGCCGGGATCAGTGAGTACTCCGGCGTCGCGCGTACACCTCGATCTCGATCTTCATCCGCGGGTCGGCGAGGCCGCACACGAGCATCGTCGCGGCCGGACGGACCTCGCCGAAGCGGCGGCGCAGAACCGGCCAGCAGGGCTCGAAGTCCTCCCGGTCGGGCAGCAGATAGCGCACCCGTACGACGTCGGCGAAGCCGCAGCCGGCCTCGGCCAGGGCCGCCTCGATATTGCGCAGGCACTGCTCGGCCTGTTCCACCACGTCGTCGGAGATCGTCATCGTGGTGTAGTCGAACCCGGTCGTCCCGGACACATGCACCCAGTCGCCGTCCACCACGGCACGGGCGTACCCGATCTGCTCCTCGAAGGTCGAGCCACTGAGGATCGCACGTCGCTCTGTCATGCGCCGAACGCTACGCGACCCCCACTTCGGCCACGCGGCCGCCCGTCTCGGAGCAGTTCGGACTCCGCCGCCCGCCACCGTCAGCGGCCGTAGCGGCGCTCCCGGGCGGCGTACGAGCGCAGGGCCCGCAGCAGGTCGATCTGGCGGAACGCGGGCCACAGCACGTCGACGAAGTGCACCTCGGCGTAGGCGGACTGCCACAACAGGAATCCGGACAACCGCTGTTCGCCGGAGGTACGGATGATGAAGTCCGTGTCGTGTCCGGCCGGCGAGTACAGGTTGTCGGTGATGTGCTCCAGGTCGAACTCCGAAGCCAGCTCCGCGGGGTCGCCGCCCGCGCCGATGTGCTTGTCGAAGGCCGCCCGGACGGCGTCCACGATCTCCCGGCGGCCGCCGTAGCCGACGGCGACGTCGACCTTGAGCCCGCCGCGGCCGTTCGTGAGCGCGGCGGCCTCCTTGAGGACGCGGGCGGTGTTCCCGGGCAGCAGGTCGAGGGCGCCTATGATCTCGATCTCCCACGGCGCCTCGGGGGCGCAGATGCGCTGGACCGTTTCCTCGATGATGTCGAGCAGGGGGCCGAGTTCGGCCTCCGGCCGGTGGAGGTTGTCGTCGGACAGCATCCACAGCGTGACGTGCTTGATGCCGGCCTCGCTGCACCAGTGCAGGAAGTCCGTGACCTTGGCACCGCCGACGCGATAGCCCTCGCGGACGTCCTGATGTCCCGCCCCCCGGGCCCAGCGCCGGTTCCCGTCCAGCATGATCGCCACGTGCCGCGGCCGGGGCAGGCCCTCCAGCTTGCGGTTCAGGCGCCGTACATAGATCGCTTCCAACGCCGAACGCAAGGCCTTCACTGCCACGCTGATGTCCCTTCTCCTACCCGTGTTTGAGGGCGCAAGGATAGTGCCACGCCATGCGCACGAGCCACGCGGGAGCGGAGCGCCCGGTGAACGCGAAGCGGCTACTGTGCGGATGTGACCGGTCGACCCATGAGCCGCCGCGGCCTGCTGGAGGCCGCGGCCCTCGGCGTCCCGGCAGCCGCCCTGACCGGCTGCTCCGGGGACAGCGCACCGGTGTGGCGGCTCCGGCTCGCGACGGGAGCGCCGGGCGGGCCGTACAACGCCTTCGGCAAGGCGCTGTCCGCACAGGCCGCTCCCCGGCTGCACATCACCCCGCTCACCACCTCGGCCAGCGTGGACAACCTGCGCAGACTCGGCGGCGGATCGGCGGACCTGGGCCTGGCGATGGCGGACGCCGCCGAGGCTGCCGTGCGGGGGCAGGAACCGTTCTCGAGCCCGACCGCCGTCAGTGCCCTCGCCCGCGTCTACGTCAACTACACGCACCTCGCCGTACCGGCGCACGGACCCGTGCGGTCCCTGCGGGACCTCGCGGGGCGGTCGGTCGCCACCGGCGCGGCGGGCTCCGGCGGGCAGGTGCTGGCGGGCCGGCTGCTACGGGTGGCGGGACTGACCGGGCAGCGGTCGGTACGGCAACGGCCGCTCGGCCTCGCCGCCTCGGTGGCGGCGCTGCGCACGGGCACGGTCGACGCGCTGATCTGGGCCGGGGGAGTGCCGACCCTCGCCCTGTCGGCCCTGGCCCGCGAACTCCCACTGCGCTTCCTGCCGTTGGAGCAGGAGGCCGACACCCTGCGCTCTACGTACGGCCCCGTCTACGCGGCGGTCACCCTTCCGGCCGGGGTGTACGGGCTCACCGAGCCGGTCGGCACCATCGGCGTGGGCAACTATCTGCTGGCCCGCTCGCGGGTGCCGCAGCAGGCGGTGCGCGAGGTGCTGCGGGTGGTGTTCGACCGGTGGCGCGTGCTGCTCAGGGAGGTCACGGCGGGCGCCCGCCTCGAGCCCCGGTTCGCCGTCGCCACGGGGGACGTACCCCTGCACCCGGGCGCGGTGGCCTACTACCGGTCGGTCTACGGCTGACCTGTCAGGCGGTGGCCAGCCGCAGTTCCACGACCAGACCGTGCGGATCGTTGCCGGCGGTGTCGAGCCTGCCCCCGCTCAGGCGGGCGATCTCTTCGGCGATGGCCAGGCCCAGCCCGCTGCCCGGCACGTTCTGGTGCTCGGGTGACCGGGTGAAACGCCGCGTGAGCAGCGCCAGTTGGTCCTCCGGCACGCCCGGGCCGTCGTCGACGACCCGCAGCACGACCGCATCGTCGTCGAGCACGGCCGTCACGTTGACCCGGCCGCCGGGCGGGACGAACTTGACCGCGTTGTCGAGGACCGCGTCGAGGATCCGGCCTACGGCGTCCGGCACCGCACGCGCCCGCAGCCCCTCCGCCACGGCGGCGATGCCCAAGCTCAGCCCGGACGCCTCGAACACCGGCTCCCAGGCGGCCACCCGCGCACGCACCGCACCCGACACGTCCTGTTCGGTCCGCTCCGCCGTCCCCGACTCCACGCGCGCCAAGGCGAGCAGACCGTCCAGCAGTTCCTCCAGGCGCCCGGCCTCGTCCAGGGCGCGCGCATGCTCCTTCCGGCCGGGGCCGGGCGCGAGATGCGGCTCGACGTTCTCCAGCTGCAGCACCAGGGTGGCCAGCGGGTTGCGCAGCTGGTGCGAGGCGTCGGCGACGAAGGCACGCTGCCGGCCGAGGGAGTCGGCGACCGCCTCGGCCATGCCGTTGAAGTGCCGCCGCAGACGGCGCAGTTCGGGCGGACCGGTGTCGGACACGGCCCGCGTCTGCAGGCTGCCGGAGGCCAGTGCGGCGACGGCCCGGTCGAGGTCACGGACCGGGCGCATCAGCCAGCGCGTGATGCCGGCCGCGACCAGGGCCGCGGCCGCGAAGGCGGTGAGCGCCCAGCGCACGGTCACGTCCCGCCGAGCGGCCGTGGTCGGAACGGCCAGCAGGACCGCCCCGCTGACCCGCTCGTCCCGGCCGACCGGCTCGGCGAGCACCACCCGGTCCGGCCCCCACGGCCGCACGGTCGGCAGCCGCTCCGTGGACCGCCCGGTCAGCGCCCGGCCCAGCACGTCCTCCACGGCGGACGCGGGAATGCCCGCCCCCGCCCGCGCCAGATTCCGCCCCGCGGAGTCCACCACGGTCACCGAGGCGCCGTACAGCTCGGTGTACCGGCGGATCTCGGCGGACAGCTCGGCACGGTCCGCCGCGGTCCGCACCCGGTCGGCGAGATCGGCGAACCGCACGGCGTCGGCGCGCCGCTGGAGCAGCAGATGCTCGGTACGGCCGCTCGCGTACGAGCCCGCCAGCGGCACCGACAGCAGCAGCGTCGCGGCCCCCATGAGCACCATCAGCACGGCCAGCAGCCGACGCCTCACCGGCGGCCGCCGTGGCTGTCGGGTCCGAGCTGATACCCGAAGCCCCGTACCGTACGCACCAGTTCGGCGCGGCTCGTCTTCGCGCGGATGCCCGCCACGTGCACGTCCAGGGACCGGGACGCGGCGAGGAAGGCGTCGCCCCAGATCCGGTCCAGGATCTCCTCGCGGGAGTGCACCTCGTCCGGCCGGGCGGCGAGGAAGGCGAGGACGTCGAACTCGCGCCGGGTGAGCCGTACTTCGGCGCCGGCCACCGTGACCGTACGGCCCGCGATGTCGATCTCCACATCGCCGGTGCGCACGACAGCCTGACCGCCGCCGTCCGTGCCGCGCGCCGTCGCCGCCCCGGTACGGCGGCGCACGGTGTCGATGCGGGCCATGAGCTCGTTCATCCGGAACGGCTTGACCACGTAGTCGTCGGCACCGGCCCGCAGCCCCTGCACGATGTCGCGCTCCTCGCAGCGGGCCGTCACGACGATCAGCGGTGCGTCGCACACCGTGCGCAGCCGCCGCAGCAGCTCCAGCCCGTCCAGGTCCGGCAGGCCGAGGTCGAGCAGCACGAACTCCGCCGCCCGGACTAGACGCAGAGCGTCCAGGGCCCGGGCGGCCCTGCGCACGGTGTGCCCGCGCTGGGCGAGGGCCGTCGTCAGGGCCTGGGCCATTCGGTCGTCGTCCTCGACGAGCAGCGCGTGCATGAAAAGTCCTCGTGCCGTGGTGACCTGGGCCGCAGCTTACGTAAGCGGCACGGCCCGGGTCACCACCGCGTCAGCGAAGGGCGTCGGCCGAGGCGGGCCGTTCACCGGCAGCGGCTTCCGCCTCGGCGCGGCTGAGCGCCGCGTTGCGGGTGTCCGGCATCAGCACATAGGTGACCAGGGAGATGAGCGCGCACCCCGACACGTACCAGAAGAACACCTTCTCGTGACCGCTGTCCTTGAACCACAGCGCCACGTACTCCGCGGTGCCGCCGAACAGCGCATTGGCGACGGCGTACGGCAGGGCCACCCCGAGGGCGCGGACCCGGGTGGGGAACAGTTCCGCCTTCACGGCCGCGTTGATCGAGGTGTAGCCGGTGACGATGACCAGAGCCAGAGTTGAGAGCCCCAGCGCGGACCAGTAGGAGGACGCGGAGCCGAGGGCGGTCATGATGGGGTACGTACCCACCGTGCAGCCCACAGCGAACGTGATCAGCAGCGGCCGTCGGCCGATCCGGTCGGAGAGCAGCCCGGCGAACGGCTGGAGCAGCGCGAAGACGGCGAGCGCGGTGAAACTCACCAGGGTGGCCGTGGACTTGGCCATGCCGGCGCTGCCGATCAGGTACTTGGTGAGATACGTGGTGTACGTGTAGTAGGCCACGGTCCCGCCCAGGGTCAGCGCCATGACCAGCCCGGCCTCGCGGCGGTGCTGCCACAGCGCCTTGATCGTGCCGCGCGCGCCGTCGTTGCGGTCGTCCGCTCCGGACTCCTCGGTGAACGCCTCCGTCTCCGTCAGCCGGCGGCGCAGCCAGTACACCACCACGGCGAACAGCGCACCGAGCACGAACGGGATCCGCCAGCCCCAGCTCTCCAACTGGCCCTTGGTCAGCGTGTGCTGCAGCGTGATCAGGATGGCGAGACCCAGAAGCTGCCCGCACGTCATCGACACGTACTGGAACGAGGAGCCGAGCCCGCGCCGGTTGCGCGCGGACGCCTCGGTCAGATACGTGGCACTGGCGGCGTACTCGCCGCCGATGCTCAGGCCCTGCAGCAGCCGGGCCAGGAGCAGCACCAGGGCGCCGAAGTAGCCGGCCTGGCCGTAGGTGGGCGCGACGGCGATCAGCAGGGCGGCCACCGACATCATCGTGACGGTCAGGGTCAGCGCGCTCTTGCGTCCGTTCCGGTCCGCAGCCCGCCCGAGGATCCACCCGCCGACCGGACGCATCAGGAAGCCGACCGCGAAGATGCCGGCCGTGTTCAGCAGCTTGGTGGTCTGGTTGTCGCCGGGGAAGAACGAGTCGGCGAAGTAGATCGCGAAGCTCGCGTAGACGAACCAGTCGTACCATTCGACGAGGTTGCCCAGGGACCCGCCGACCAGGGCGAGACGGCGGCTGCCGGGGGAGGCCGCGGGCGGCTTTCCGGGCAGGGCGGCAGAGGCGGACATGGCGGCTCCAGGTGGGGAAATCCGGTGGGATCGGGGAGCGGGTGAACGCCCCCGGAACCTGAGTGCGCCCGAGCATGCGGCCGACCACCGCACCCGGACAAGGCCGCCCGCGCAGATCTAACATCCCGCTAAGACGTGGCTTCTTTTGGAATCCGTTCCCTCTACCGGCCCATTCCGAGTGGCCTGGCGCGGGTGCCGTGCGGTCCGGTCATCACTCGATCGATCGGCGTGCGTGGCGGATGCCTCATTTCGCCTGAAAGATCGATTTCAGGCAGATGTACACCCATCGCACCATGGACATCTCTGGAGGATGAGCGCATGACGCAGACAGGGCGCACGGCTGGAGTCCACCGCTCCAGCGTCCCCTACGGTCCGGACCACAAGCCCTGGTCGCAGATCCTGATGTCGCAGGGGCTGGCGGACGGATTCCCGGCTCCGATCAGCGACCCGGTGTTCGACCCGTGCACCGTGTATCCGGCGGAGGAGGAACTGCCCGACCAGGCGTACCAGCTCCCGCCGTCCGGGCTGACCAAGGAACAGCGGCGGACGGCTCTGGACGACCTGGACGAGTATCTGACCCGCAAGCGGGACCACATGCTCGGCTACCAGGTCAACCAGGACATGGACGGCTACAAGCCGGACCTGTCCCGGTTCATGGAGCACCACGTCAACAACGTCGGCGACCCCTTCCGCTCGGGTGGCTACAAGCCGAACACCAAGGTCATCGAGCGCGCCGTGCTCGACTACTACGCGGCGCTGTGGAACGCCAAGTGGCCGCACAAGCCCGACGACCCGGAGTCCTACTGGGGCTACATGCTCTCCATGGGGTCCACCGAGGGCAACATGTACGCCCTCTGGAACGCGCGCGACTACCTGTCGGGCAGGGCGCTGATCGTCGATCCTGTCCGTCCGGCCGCCGGCATGCTGTACGTACAGGGCCAGGTCACGGCCGAGACGTTCGCGGCTGAGGAGGAGGAAGAGGCGGCACGCAAGCGGCGCAACGCTCTGCGGCCGGTGGTCTTCTACTCGGAGGACACCCACTACTCCTTCACCAAGGCCGTCCGTGTGCTGGGCTTCAAGACCTTCCACGAGATGGCGATGAGCGAGCCCCGGTACAAGCACGCCAATCCGCTCGGCGGGGCATGGCCCATGGAAGTCCCCTCGCTGTCCGGCACCGAGTCCTCGGCCGACGGCCCTGGGGAGATCGACATCGACAAGCTGGCCACCCTGGTCGAGTTCTTCGCCAAGAACGGCCACCCCGTCATGGTCAGCCTCAACCTCGGCAGCACCTTCAAGGGCGCGCACGACGACGTCCGCGCGGTCTGCGAGAGGCTGCTCCCGATCTTCGAGCAACACCACCTGGTCGAGCGCGAGATCGAGTACGAGAAGGGCAAGAAGGATATTCGGCGCGGTTTCTGGATCCACGTCGACGGCGCGCTCGGCGCCGCCTATGCGCCGTTCCTGCGCATGGCCGAGGACAACCCGAGCTATGCGCACGTGCCGGAAGTGAAGATGACCGAGTTCGACTTCGGGCTCCGGCTGCCGCGCGAGGGCGTTCCCGAGGCACCGCCCGTGGACATGATCAGCTCCATCGCGATGAGCGGGCACAAGTGGCCGGGCGCGCCCTGGCCGTGCGGCATCTACATGACCAAGGTCAAGTACCAGCTCAAGCCGCCCGCCTCGCCCCAGTACATCGGCTCGCCGGACACGACGTTCGCGGGCTCGCGCAACGGCTTCTCTCCGGTGATCCTCTGGGACTACCTGGCCAAGCACTCCTACGACCAGCAGATCTCGGGAGTCCTGCGGGCGCAGCGGCTCGCCCGCTATCTGGAGCGGCAGCTCAAGCGCCTGTCCAACACCATCGGCATCGATCTGTGGGTGGCACGGACTCCTGGGACGCTCACGGTCCGCTTCCGCAAGCCCACCCCTGAACTGGTCGCCAAGTGGTCCCTCTCCTCGCAGCAAGTGGTCATGAACCCGCAGGAGAAGAACCCGCAGAAGGTCCGGCGGCGTGACTATGCGCACGTGTTCGTCATGGCGTCGACGACCGAGGAGAAGATCGACGCGCTGATCAAGGATCTCCACCGGGCGGAGGCGTTCCCGGAGCAGATCATCCTGCCGATCATCGAGCCCGTCCCCGAACTGCTGGACGAGGCAGTGCCGTTGGCACTCGTACCGGAGGTCGGCCGAGGGTTCGAGTGACGGGTCCGTTCACCGCCCCTTGCTCGGGGCAGGGCACCGCGCCCCTGCCCCGAGCCGACACCCGGGCCCTGCGAGGCCCCGGCCGGGTGTGCGTCACCCGTCGAGCCTCAGGTACAGGCGAGTTCCTCGGGGCCGGAAGCCGACCCGCTCGTACACACGGCGCGATCCCTCGCCGCCGTATTCGAGCCAGACGGACGATGCCCCGGCGGCGAAGGTGGTCTCGGCCAGGGCGGCCGTGATGGCGGCCGCGATGCCCCGGCCCCGGTACGCGGGCCGGGTGCCCACGCCCGCCAGTTCCGCCGTCCCGGCGGCGGGCGGCGAGCACAGCGCCGCACCGGCGCAGTCGCCGTCGGTGCCGCGGACGAACCGGACGGCCCCGCCGCCCTCCTGGGTGCATCGCAGCCGGGCCGCACCCTCCGGGGTGGGCGGGAACTCGCCGCCGAACGCCTCGGACAAGGCGGTGTCGATCGCCGTGTACTCCTCGTCGCTGTCCGGGACCTCCACCCGGAACGTTCCGGCCGCCGGCGGCGCCAGCGTGGCGGGGGTGCAGACCATGTACTCATGGACGGCCTCCGTGGTGAACCCCGCCCGGCGCAGGGCAGGTTCCACGGCGGGTGCGGCATCCGGGGCGAACTCCAGCCGAGGCGTGAGCCCGCGCTCGCGGAATGCCCCGATCAGGGCGCTGATGTCCCGGTCGGTCGGTTCGGCGCCGGGGACCGGGGTTGCGTAGTTGACGTACGGGCTGGTCGTCGTGGGATCGAATCCCGCGACGAAGCCTCCGACTTCGGCCATCGCCGGACGGCGCAGCAGGTTGGCGACGGCGAAACTCTGGACGTCGGTGTGCACGAAGATGATGACCTCACGCGGGATGGCAGCCATGAGAGCTGCGGGACCGGCCACAGCCGGGAACAAGGTGATGAACGTGGGGCCGCCGTGAGGAGACGCGAGGGCACCGTGCGCGCCCCCGGAGGGGCAGGCTGCTTCAGTGCCGACGGCGGCCGCTGCGGGACGCCGTGATCAAAGGCTTCAGTCCTTCGTCGTACAGAGGTGTGTGGAGATCAACTCGCCGCACTCTGCCACACGTCGAAGGTGCGCGGCAATCGATTTTGCGGCCAGAGTGGACCTCGCCCGTCAGCGCACCGGCGCCGCCGTCACCCGGACACCGGCCGCTGCCGCCCCTCTGGGCCTGTTTCAGGCGAGGCATGTGAGCGGGCGGCCGCCGTTGTAGGTGACCATGTCGCCGAGGGCGGCCACGGCGTCGATGCCCCTGCCGAGCGGGCCGCCCTCCAGTTCCGCGTAGGCCCGGTGGAGGTTGCCGACGATGCGCTCGGAATCGAGCAGGTCGGCGTACCTGCCCAAGTCCGTTTCCCGGGCGGTCTCCAGAGGCGTGAGCCCTGCAGCGCGGCCCGCCTGGGCGGTGGCCTGGACGAACCGCAGATAGCCGAGCACGTCGTCGATGAGTTCGGGGCCGGCGACGCCGCCGTGCCCGGGGACGATGGTCGTCGCGCCCAGGGGCTTGATCACTTCCTCGATGACCTGGATGGCACCGGCGACGGATCCCTGGAGGAGGAAGGGGGTACCGCCGTTGAACAGCACGTCACCGCTGAAGAGGACCCCGCGGTCGGGCAGCCAGACGATGGAGTCGTTCGTCGTGTGCGCGGGCGTACCGACGTGGCGCACCTCGGCGCGCAGGTCGTCGGCCCAGACGGTGACGCCGTCGGTGTAGGTGAGGAAGGGCGGTTCGAGGGTGACGTCGCCCCAGTCGACCTCGGTCCAGAACGCAGCCGCCGCTGCCGGCCCGCCCCACTGCATGATGCTCGACCGGGTGGCCTCGTGCCCGACGATGGTGGCGCCGCCGAACAGGTGGTTACCGAAGGTGTGGTCACCGTGGTGGTGCGTGTTGATCAGCGTCCGTACCGGCTGGGGCGTGACCGTGGCGATCGCGTCCAGATACGCCTGCGTCCGCCGCACCGTCGAGCACGCGTCCACGCTGATCACGCCACGCCGCCCCACGAGGAACCCGGTGTTGTTGATCCACCAGCTGCCGTCGGGCTGTATGTAGGCGAAGACGCCCTCACTGACCTCCTCCACCCGCGGCGGAGGAAGCTGGGTGACGTCGTGGTGGACACTGCTCACTGCGAACTCCTGTGGTGAGGACGGGGGATCCCCCGAAGGGGAACGGTGCCGCCTGGCCTCGGCGGACTCGTCGTACGCCGCATGGATCATCGCAGTCACGGGCGTCCGGACGGTACCCCACCCTGCATGTCGAGCAGTTCCAGCGGTTGCAGGTGGTGGACGTTGGTCGCTGGTGCCGTACGGGCCGATCGCCTGCAGGGCGAAGCCGGCGGCCGGCCCCGAGCGCAGCACGTCGAGCAGGGGACCGAGCGGCAGGTCCAGGCTCTGCGCCGGCCGTCGCAGGTGGTCGCGGCACTGACCCGAGCCCTGAGGCTGTCGGCGCGCGAGCACAGCGACCGCTTCGCCGAGCTGTGGGACAGCGGTTAAGGCCCACAGGGCTCCTCTCGCACCCCCCGGGGGGCCCTGCTCGCTCACACCGGCGGACCGGTCCCTGTGCGATGCACGTAACCCCTGATGATCAGCCATGGAGACGCCCGCGTAATGCGCCCTTCGTACGGTCACGGAGGGTCGTGGCAGGTCGAAGGAGAAGGGGGTGTCTGTGGGAGCGCTGGTCCCGCGGGCCGACGGCGGTGCGAAGGTGCGTACGGTCTGCTCGTACTGCGGTGTGGGCTGCGGCATGGTCCTCGACATCGGCCAGGGACCGGACGGCCGCCGTGTGGTGCTGAAGGCGTCCGGTGACAAGGCGCACCCCGCGAACTTCGGCCGGTTGTGCACGAAGGGTGCGACCACCGCCGACATGCTCGCCGCTCCCGGCCGGCTGACCACGGCCCTCGTACGGCCCGGACGCGGGGAGGAACCGCGGCCGACGGGCGTGGACGCCGCGGTCGCCACGACGGCCCGCCGGCTGCGCGCGATCGTCGACGAGCACGGCCCGGACGCGGTCGCGCTCTACGTCTCCGGGCAGCTGAGCCTGGAGGCGCAGTACCTGGCGAACAAGCTGGCCAAGGGCTTCCTGCGGACCAACCAGATCGAGTCGAACTCCCGGCTGTGCATGGCGAGCGCGGGCACCGGCTACAAACTGTCGCTGGGGGCGGACGGCCCGCCCGGCTCCTATCAGGACCTCGACCGGGCGGACGTCTTCCTCGTCATCGGCTCGAACATGGCGGACTGCCACCCGATCCTCTTCCTGCGCATGATGGACCGGGTCAAGGCGGGCGCCAAGCTGATCGTCGTCGATCCGCGGCGCACCGCGACCGCCGCGAAAGCGGACCTGTTCCTGCAGGTCAAGCCCGGCACGGACCTCGCGCTGCTGAACGGCCTCCTCCATCTCCTCCACGAGAACGGCCACACCGACCCCGGGTTCATCGCCGCGCACACCGAGGGCTGGGAGGCGATGCCGGAGCTGCTGGCCGACTATCCGCCCGACGCCGTCGCGGAGATCACCGGCATACCCGAGGCCGACATCCGTGAGGCGGCCCGGCTGATCGGCGAGGCGGGGGAGTGGACCAGCTGCTGGACCATGGGCCTCAACCAGTCCACGCACGGCACCTGGAACACCAACGCGCTGGTCAACCTGCACCTCGCGACGGGCAGGATCTGCCGCCCGGGCAGCGGCCCGCTCTCGCTCACCGGCCAGCCCAACGCCATGGGCGGGCGGGAGATGGGGTACATGGGCCCGGGCCTGCCCGGCCAGCGCTCCGTGCTCGTCGACGCGGACCGCGCCTTCGTCGAGGAGCTGTGGGAGCTGGAGCCGGGCACCATCCGGGCGGACGGCGTCGGCCAGGGCACCGTCGAGATGTTCCGGAAGATGGCCGACGGCGGGATCAAGGCGTGCTGGATCATCTGCACCAACCCGGTCGCCTCCGTCGCCAACCGCAGGACGGTCATCGAAGGACTCGAGGCCGCGGAGTTCGTCGTCACGCAGGACGTCTTCGCCGACACCGAGACCAACGCGTACGCCGATGTCGTCCTGCCCGGCGCGATGTGGGCGGAGACCGAGGGCGTACTCGTCAACAGCGAGCGCACCCTCACCCTCGCCCAGCCGGCCGTCGACCCGCCCGGCGAGGCGACGGCGGACTGGCGCATCATCGCGGCCGTCGCCCGCGCCATGGGGTACGAGAAGGGCTTCTCGTACGACACCGCCGAGGAGATCTTCGAGGAGATCAAGCGCGCCTGGAACCCCCAGACCGGCTACGACCTGCGCGGAGTGACGTACGACCGGCTCCGCGACACCCCCGTGCAGTGGCCCGCGACGGCCGAGGACGGCCCCGACCGCAACCCGATCCGCTACGTGGACGACGACGGCTCGCTCAGGTTCCCCACCCCGAGCGGTCGTGCCGTCTTCCACGCCCGGCCGCACATCCCGGCCGCCGAGATGCCGGACGACGACTACCCCTACGTGCTGAACACCGGCCGCCTCCAGCACCAGTGGCACACCCTCACCAAGACCGCGAAGGTGCCCAAGCTGAACAAGCTGGACCCGGGACCCTTCGTGGAGATCCACCCCGAGGACGCCGACGGTCTGGGCGTCGCCGACGGGGACTCGGTGGAGGTCGCTTCCCGGCGCGGGCGGGCCGTGCTCCCCGCCGTCGTCACCGACCGGGTGCGTCCGGGGAACTGCTTCGCGCCGTTCCACTGGAACGACCTGTTCGGCGAGTACCTCAGCGTCAACGCGGTCACCAACGACGCCGTGGACCCGTTGTCCTTCCAGCCCGAGTTCAAGGTGTGCGCCGTCTCCTTGACGAAGGTCCCCGCTCCGGTGATCGTCAAGGTCCCGGCGGCCGTGGCGGAGCCCGAGCCCGCGGTGGCTGCCCTCAAGACGGTCCCCGGGCCGGTCGTGCCCGGCGCCGTCTTCGGTCTGGAGCCCACGCCACCGCCGGTGCTCACCCCACGCGAACGGCAGTACCTGGTCGGCTTCCTCGCCGGCATCCCCTCGGGCGTCTCCGGAGTCCCCGTGCTGCCGCCGGACGCGCCTTTCAGCCCCGAGCACGCCCTGTGGGTGAACGGCGCGCTCGCCGGGATGTACTCCCGGGCGGGTTCGGCCCCCGGGCAGACACCGGCGGAGGCGACCCCGGGACGGCAGGTCGTGGTCCTGTGGGCCTCGCAGACCGGCAACGCCGAGGAGTTCGCGGCCGCCACCGCCGAGCGGCTCACCGCGGACGGGCACGCCGCGCAATTGGTCGCGATGGACGAGGCCGACCCCACGGCGCTCCCCGCCGACGCCGACCTGCTGCTGATCACCAGCACCTTCGGAGACGGCGACGCGCCCGACAACGGAGCCGGCTTCTGGGACACCCTGGCCGCGGCCGACGCCCGGCGCCTGGAGGGACGCCGCTACGCCGTCCTGGCCTTCGGGGACTCGTCGTACGACGACTTCTGCGGGCACGGCCGCCGGCTCGACCGGCGCATGGACGAACTGGGGGCGGTGCGACTGGCGCCGCGCACCGACTGCGAGCCGGACTACGAGAGTGCCGCCCACTCCTGGCTCACCCAGGTGCTCAGCGCCCTCCAAGCCGCTCCGGGAGCGTCCCCCGCGGTCCCGGCGGCCGCGGCCCGCCCGGCACCGCGCAGCAGGCGGCCCGCCCCGGTGACGGCCCGCCTCACCGGCAACCGGCTGCTGAGTCTGCCGGGAGCGGGCAAGGAGGTCCGCCGCTTCACCTTCGACACCCGCGACAGCGAGGAGCCGTTCGTCTACCAGGCGGGCGACGCCCTCGGCGTGCGGCCCCTCAACTCGTCGGCTCTCGCGGCGGAATGGCTGGCCGTCACCGGCCTGGACGCCGGCACGGCGGTGACGGTCGACGGCATCGGCGAGGTCCCCCTGGGCGACGCCCTGCTGCGCCACCTGGACATCACCCGCATCACCCCCGGCCTGCTGCGCTTCGTCGCCGACCGGGCCCGCGACCCGCGCCGGCTCAGGAAGCTCCTGCGCCCGGACAACAAGGACGAGCTGGCCAAGTGGTCCTGGGGCCGCCAGGCCGTCGACGTGGTCACCGAGTTCGGCGTACGGGCCGGGGCGCAGGAGTGGGCCGAGACCCTGGGACATCTGCAGCCACGCCTCTACTCCATCTCCTCCAGCCCGCTCACCGACCCGCACCTGGTCTCGCTGACGGTCTCCGTGGTGCGCTACGAGAACCTGCACGGCCGCCCCCGCCAGGGCGTCTGCTCACCCTTCCTCGCCGACGCCGAACCCGGGCTCGCGGTCCCGGTCCACCTCCAGCGCTCCCCGCACTTCCGGCCGCCCGCCGACCCCGGCACACCGATGGTCATGGTCGGTCCGGGCACCGGGATCGCGCCCTTCATCGGCTTCCTGGAGGAGCGCCGGGCGCGGGGTCACCGGGCCCCCAACTGGCTGTTCTTCGGTGAACAGCACCGGGCCACCGACTTCTACTACGAGGACGAGCTGGCCGCCCTCCTGGCCGAGGGCACCCTCACCCGCCTGGACACCGCTTTCTCCCGCGACCAGCGGGTCAAGGTCTACGTCCAGGACCGGATGCGCGAGCACGGCCCGCTGCTGTGGTCCTGGCTCCAGGACGGCGCCCACTTCTACGTCTGCGGCGACGCCTCCCGCATGGCCAAGGACGTCGACCAGGCCCTCAGGGACGTCGCCACCGTCCACGGCGGCCTGAGCAAGGCGGAGGCGGCGGCCTACGTCAAGCAACTCGCCACCGACAAGCGCTACATACGCGACGTCTACTGACCGCCCAGGAGCCCGAGTCGGCGCCCCCGTGCAGGCATCACGCGCTCGCGAGCGACACCTCGGTCGACTTGATCAAGGCGCGTGCGTGCCGTTTCTACGAGATCATGAACGGCGTGTCGTTGTCTGCTTTGCCTTATTTTCTTACTAATCTGCGTAGCTGCAAGAGGTCGATCTGTGACAGATCGCATCCACACTCACCTCCATGGAGATGACATGCACAAGCTTCGCAAGGCTGCCGTTCTGGTCGCGGCCCTCAGCAGCGTCGGGCTCCTGTCTGCAGGTACCGCCTACGCCGGCGAGTACGGGGGCGACGGCGTCATGCAGAGCTCGAATTGCAAGGACCACGACCTGAACCTCGACGTCCTCGGCGAGGTCGGGATTCTCAACGGCCTGCTGGGCAACGCGCTCAACGGCGAGGGTGACCCGGGCGCACAGGCCACCCACATCGGCTCGACCATGGGCTGCAACAACAAGGCCTGGTAAGAGGTCGGTTCAGTTTCCCTTGGCGGCGGAGAGTGGCGGCATGGCAGGCGTCCGTGGGCCGGCCGGCCTGCCCACCGCCGACATGGGACATGGGTGGCGACCTCGCGCCGCGTACGGGCATCGATGGCGACGAAACCCGGATTCGCACGTGAGGTTGCCACGCATGGGCGGTGGGGGGGGGGGGGGGGGGGGGGGGGGGGGGGGGGGGGGGGGGGGGGGGGGGGGGGGGGGGGGGGGGGGGGGGGGGGGGGGGGGGGGGGGGGG
>NZ_JBVIGN010000006.1:210515-482882 GCF_055570785.1 Streptomyces sp. NPDC031100 | reverse complement strand
GGGCACCCCCATCGAGGGCGCTCCGGCGCCTTGCGATCGCACGCACCAGACGCCGCGCGCTGATCCGACCGGGGATATGACACAGGCTCTGAGCCCCGACCGAACCGGCACGCCTCTGGCCGCCGTAGATCATCACGTGTTACGAAGAGCCATGACTGCCAACGAGGGAACCCGGACCTACGACGCCGTCATCGTCGGCGGTGGCCACAACGGCCTGGTCGCCGCCGCCTACCTGGCCCGCGCCGGCCGCTCCGTGCTGGTGCTGGAACGGCTCGGCCACACCGGCGGCGCCGCCGTCTCCACCCGCCCGTTCGCCGGGGTGGACGCCCGGCTGTCGCGCTACTCCTACCTGGTCAGCCTGCTGCCCTCGAAGATCGTGCGCGACCTCGGTCTCGACTTCCGCGTCCGCGGGCGCACCATCTCCTCGTACACCCCCGTGGAGCGCGGCGGACGGCCCACCGGACTGCTCGTCGGTGGCGGGGAGCAGCGCACCCGGGAGGCCTTCGCCCGGCTGACCGGCGGCGAGCGCGAGTACGAGGCCTGGCAGCGCTTCTACGGCATGACCGGGCAGGTCGCCCAGCGTGTCTTCCCGACCCTCACCGAGCCCCTGCCCACCCGTGACGAACTGCGCCGCCGCGTGGATGACGACACCGCCTGGCGAGCGCTGTTCGAGGAGCCGATCGGCGTCGCCGTCGAGGCGAACTTCACCGACGACCTGGTCCGCGGCGTGGTCCTCACGGACGCGCTGATCGGCACCTTCGCCGACGCCCACGACGCGTCCCTCGCCCAGAACCGCTGCTTCCTCTACCACGTCATCGGCGGCGGCACCGGCGCCTGGGACGTTCCCGTCGGCGGCATGGGCGCGCTGACCGACGCCCTGGCCGCGGCCGCGCGCCACGCGGGCGCCGTCGTCGCCACCGGCCACGAAGCCGTACGCATCGACACGGACGGCCGCACCGCCGAGGTCACGTACCGCACCCCCGACGGCGAGGGCGTCGCCGCCGCCTGCCACGTCCTGGTGAACGCCTCCCCGCAGGCCCTCGCGGAACTCACCGGCGACGCACCGCCCACCCCCGCCGAGGGCGCCCAGCTCAAGGTGAACATGCTGCTCAAGCGGCTGCCGAAGCTGCGCGACCAGTCCGTCGACCCGCGCGAGGCATTCTCCGGCACCTTCCACATCGCCGAGGGATACGCCGACCTCGCCACCGCCTACGCCGAGGCCGCGGCCGGCGAACTGCCCGGCGCCCCGCCCTCCGAGATCTACTGCCACTCGCTCACCGACCCGACGATCCTCGGCCCCGACCTCGTCGAGCAGGGCTACCAGACCCTCACCCTCTTCGGACTGCACACGCCGGCCCGGCTCTTCGAACGGGACAACGACGCCGTATGCGAGGAACTGCTGAAGTCCACGCTCGCCCAACTCGACGCCCATCTCGCCGAGCCGCTCGCCGACTGCCTGGCCACCGACGCCGACGGCCGCCCCTGCATCGAGGCGAAGACCCCGCTCGACCTGGAGCGCGACCTGCGCCTGCCCGGCGGAAACATCTTCCACCGAGCTCTGTCCTGGCCGTACGCCCAGGAGGGCACCGGCCGCTGGGGCGTGGAGACCCGGCACGCCAACATCCTGCTGTGCGGGGCGGGCGCGGTGCGCGGGGGAGGGGTGAGCGGGGTGCCCGGGCACAACGCGGCGATGGCGGTGCTGGAGTCCGCCGACGACTGAGAGCCTGTGTCATACCCCGGCCGGGCGCGCGACGCCTGGCACGCACTCCCCCACTGCCTTAAGGGCGTGGGGGGACCCCCAGCCGCGTTGCCGAACCACCCACGTGGCTCCTCCCCCACGCTCGGCTTCGCTCGCGCGGGGGCACCCCAGCGGATGGACGTGCCCGGCTGACACGAGGGGCAAGAAATCTGACGGAGCATCAGAAAAGGCCTTCCGTCGTCCGGAGGACTGCGGCATTCTGCGCCCATGCAGACGGAGCTGAGCAGGAAACTGGGAGTCGAGCACGCCGTCTTCGGCTTCACGCCGTTCCCCGCCGTCGCCGCGGCCATCAGCCGGGCCGGCGGCTTCGGAGTGCTCGGCGCGGTCCGCTACACCGCCCCCGACGACCTCAAACGGGACCTCGACTGGATCGAGGCGCACACCCACGGCAGGCCCTACGGGCTGGACGTGGTGATGCCCGCGAAGAAGGTCGAGGGCGTCTCCGAGGCGGATGTCGAGGCGATGATCCCCGAGGGGCACCGGCAGTTCGTGCGGGACACCCTGGCCAAGCACGGGGTACCGGAGCTGGCCGAGGGCGAGGCGTCCGGGTGGCGGATCACCGGGTGGATGGAACAGGTCGCCCGCACCCAGCTCGACGTCGCCTTCGACTATCCGATCAGGCTGCTGGCCAACGCCCTCGGCTCCCCGCCCGCCGACGTCATCGCCCGCGCCCACGACCGAGGTGTCCTGGTCGCCGCGCTCGCGGGCAGCGCCCGGCACGCCCGCAAGCACCAGGAGGCGGGCATCGACATCGTCGTGGCCCAGGGCTACGAAGCCGGCGGCCACACCGGTGAGATCGCCTCCATGGTGCTGACCCCCGAAGTCGTCGAGGCCGTCGATCCGCTGCCCGTGCTGGCCGCCGGAGGCATCGGCAGCGGACAGCAGGTGGCGGCAGCCCTCACCCTCGGGGCCCAAGGTGTGTGGCTGGGCTCCATATGGCTGACCACCACAGAAGCGGACCTCCACTCGCCCGCCCTGACCCGCAAGCTCCTGGCCGCCGGGTCCGGCGACACCGTCCGCTCCCGCGCCCTCACCGGGAAGCCCGCACGCCAGCTGCGGACCGAGTGGACCGACGCCTGGGACGACCCGGCCGGGCCCGGCACCCTGCCCATGCCGCTGCAGGGCCTGCTGGTCGCCGAGGCGGTCTCCCGCATCCAGAAGTACGAGGTCGAACCGCTGCTCGGCACGCCCGTCGGCCAGATCGTCGGCCGCATGACCAGCGAGCGCAGCGTCCAGGCCGTCTTCGACGACCTCACCCGCGGCTTCGAGCAGGCCGTCGACCGCATCAACCGCATCGCCGGAAGGAGCGGCCCGCAGTGAGCACACCCCCCGCCGGCTTCTGGGCCCAGGCCGCCCAGGATCCCGACCGCACGGTCCTGATCGCCCCCGACGGCGAGCAGTGGACCGCCGGACGCCTGCACGCCGCCGCCAACCGGCTCGTCCACGGGCTGCGTGCCGCGGGCCTCGCGCGCGGCGACGCCTTCGCCGTCGTCCTGCCCAACGGCGTCGAGTTCTTCACCGCCCACCTGGCCGCGACCCAGGCCGGGTTCTACCTGGTGCCGGTCAACCACCACCTGGTCGGCCCCGAGATCGCCTGGATCGTCGCCGACTCCGGCGCCAAGGTGCTCATCGCCCACGAGCGCTTCGCCGCACCGGCCCGGCAGGCGGCCGACGAGGCAGGGCTGCCGGCCACCCACCGCTTCGCGGTCGGCTCGGTCGAGGGCTTCCGGCCGTACCCCGAACTCCTCGACGGACAGCCCGAGTCCGCACCCGCCGACCGCACGCTCGGCTGGGTCATGAACTACACCTCCGGTACGACCGGGCGCCCGCGCGGCATCCGCCGCCCGCTGCCCGGCAAGCCCCCCGAGGAGGCCTACCTGGGTGGCTTCCTCGGCATGTTCGGCATCAGGCCCTTCGACGACAACGTCCACCTCGTCTGCTCACCGCTCTACCACACGGCCGTCCTCCAGTTCGCCGGCGCGGCCCTGCACATCGGCCACCGCCTGGTGCTCATGGACAAGTGGACCCCCAAGGAGATGCTCCGCCTCATCGACACCCACAAGTGCACCCACACCCATATGGTCCCCACCCAGTTCCACCGCCTGCTGGCCCTCCCGGACGAGGTGAAGCAGCGGTACGACGTCTCGTCCATGCGGCACGCCATCCACGGCGCCGCCCCCTGCCCGGATCATGTGAAGCGGGCCATGATCGACTGGTGGGGCACCTGCGTGGAGGAGTACTACGCGGCCAGCGAGGGCGGCGGAGCCTTCGCCACCGCCGAGGACTGGCTGAAGAAGCCCGGCACGGTCGGCAAGGCCTGGCCCATCAGCGAACTAGCGGTCTTCGACGACGACGGCAACCCGCTTCCGCCCGGCCAACTGGGCACCGTCTACATGAAGATGAGCACCGGCGGGTTCTCGTACCACAAGGACGAGAACAAGACCCGCAAGAACCGCATCGGCGACTTCTTCACCGTGGGCGACCTCGGCTACCTGGACGAGGACGGCTACCTCTTCCTCCGGGACCGGAAGATCGACATGATCATCTCCGGCGGGGTCAACATCTACCCGGCCGAGATCGAGTCCGCGCTGCTCGCTCACCCCGCCGTGGCCGACGCCGCCGCCTTCGGCATCCCGCACGACGACTGGGGCGAGGAGGTCAAGGCCGTGGTCGAACCGGCCCCCGGGTACGAACCGGGGCCGGAGCTGACCGCCGCGCTGCTCGCGCACTGCTCCGGTCGGCTGGCCGGTTACAAACAACCGAAGAGCATCGACTTCATCGCCGAGATGCCCCGCGATCCCAACGGCAAGCTGTACAAACGGCGGCTTCGAGAGCCGTACTGGGAGGGGCGCACGCGATCGGTGTGACCGGCACCCAACGTGGCAGGTGAGTGATGATGTGATCGCACCTCGGACATGAGTGGGAGGCATATGCCACAGCAACCCGCTCGAGAACCGAGGTGAACCATGATCGACACAGCGCGCATCGCGGCCATGCAGGGCAAGGGCATGGGCTGGCTGCCGGACCCGCCCGACATCCGTGACTTCACGAAGAACACCAACGGTGTCCCGCAGCTCGTCGAGAGGACCGGTGTCCTCAAGGCGGCCGGCGGGCCGGTGCCACCCCAGGTGGACCTGCGGCAGAGGTGTTCTCCGATCGTGGACCAGGGCGCTCTCGGGTCCTGCACGGCCAACGCGGCCGCCGGGGTTCTGGAGTACTTCGAACTCCAGGCCAACGGCAAGTACTCACCCGCGTCGCGGCTGTTCATCTACAAGGCGACCCGCGACTACCTCCAGTGGGTCGGTGACACCGGCGCGTATCTGCGCTCGGCCATGGGCGCGCTGAGCCTGTTCGGAGCCCCGCCGGAGCGCTACTGGCCCTATGACATCGAGCAGTTCGACATGGAGCCCTCACCGTTCTGCTACTCGTTCGCCAGTAACTACCAGGCCCTCACGTACTACCGCCTGGACCCGCCGGACATCTCCCGGACGGATCTGCTCGCGGACATCAAGGCCCATGTCGCCTCCGGACTGCCCGCGATGTTCGGCTTCTCCGTCTACAACAGCATCTTCAGTGCGAGCGGCGGCGACATCCCCTTCCCCACCCCGAGCGAGGCGGTGATCGGAGGGCATGCCATCGTGGTGGTCGGCTACGACGACGACCGCATCGTCACCAACCCGTTCGACGGCAGCACCACCCAGGGAGCCATGATCATCCGAAACTCCTGGGGCGAGGGCTGGGGCGAGGGCGGATACGGCTACATGCCCTACCGCTACGTCCACGAGGGCTTGGCCGAGGACTTCTGGGTTCTCGTCAAGGCCGAGTTCCTGGAGACGGGCAACTTCGACGCCTGACCGTCTCCGGCCCGGCGCCCGGGGTGCTTGACCGGCAGGTGCCGCGAGCCGAGGATCATGTGTCATGACGCAGGGACACGGCAGCACGGTCGACGGGGTGCTGCGGCGCAGCGCCCGGCGCACCCCGGCGCGCGTGGCGCTGGAGTACGGCGAACGCACCTGGACGTACGAGGAACTCGACACCGCCGTCTCCCGCGCGGCGAGCCTCCTCCTGGCCGAGGGGCTCGCCCCCGGGGACCGGGTGGGCGCCTACGGCCACAACTCCGACGCCTACCTGATCGCTTTCCTCGCCTGCGCCCGGGCGGGCCTGGTCCATGTTCCGGTCAACCAGAACCTGGCGGGCGACGACCTGGCGTACATCGTCGGCCAGTCGGGCAGCAAGGTCGTGCTCTGCGACCCGAGTCTCTCCACGCAACTGCCTGACGGGGTAAGGGTGTTGCCCTTGCGCGACACCGACGGCTCCTTCCTCGCCCGGCTGGCTCACGCGCCGGCGTACGACGGGCCCGAACCGCGCACCGAGGACCTGGCGCAGCTGCTGTACACCTCCGGCACCACCGCCCTGCCCAAGGGGGCGATGATGAGCCACCGGGCGCTGGTGCACGAGTACCTGAGCGCGATCACCGCCCTCGACCTGAGCGCCGGCGATCGGCCCGTGCACGCGCTGCCGCTCTACCACTCGGCGCAGATGCACGTGTTCCTGCTGCCCTACCTCGCGGTCGGCGCCACCAACATCATCCTGGACGCGCCCGACGGAGACCGCCTCTTCGAGCTGATCGAAGCGGGCCGGGTGGACAGCGTGTTCGCGCCGCCCACCGTGTGGATCGGGCTCGCGGGCCGGCCCGACTTCGACGCCCGGGACCTCAGCAGCCTGCGGAAGGCCTACTACGGCGCGTCGATCATGCCCGTGCCGGTGCTCCAGCGGCTGCGCGCACGCCTGCCCGGCCTCGCCTTCTACAACTGCTTCGGGCAGAGCGAGATCGGCCCCCTGGCCACGGTGCTGGGGCCCGACGAGCACGAGGGCCGGCTGGACTCCTGCGGCCGCACCGTCCTGTTCGTGGACGCGCGCCTGGTGGACGACCAGGGCGAGGACGTGCCCGACGGCACGCCCGGCGAAATCGTCTACCGCTCACCGCAGTTGTGCGACGGCTACTGGGACAAGCCCGAGGAGACCGCCGAGGCCTTCCGCGACGGCTGGTTCCACTCCGGCGACCTGGCGGTGCGCGACGCGGACGGGTACTTCACGATCGTGGACCGGGTGAAGGACGTCATCAACTCCGGCGGTGTGCTGGTGGCATCCCGCCAGGTCGAGGACGCCCTCTACACCCACGAGTCCGTCGCCGAGGCCGCCGTGATCGGTCTGCCCGACGAGCGCTGGATCGAGGCCGTCACCGCGGTCGTCGTGCCACGCAGCGAAGTGACGGAGGAGCAACTCATCGCACATGTACGGGAGAAGCTCGCCTCCTTCAAGGCGCCCAAGCGGGTGGTGTTCGTGGACGCACTGCCGCGCAACGCCAGCGGGAAGATCCTCAAACGGGAGCTGCGGGACCGTTTCGGTCACGCCACGTGACGCCACAAAAAGTCTCGTTCCATACCTGGCCCGGCCGCCGGTACCACGGCCGCCGTTCACGGCCAGCGCGCACATACCAGGCATGCGTTGCTGCTTCTCCGCTCCGCTCGCCGCCCTCATGGCCCTGCCCCCTCCCTGCGAAGTGCTCCGCTCCGGCCGCCTGCTCGCCCCAGCCCTGCTACGGTCCGCCGCCGCACACACGACACGACCTAGTCACCCCTGCACCGTCGCGGCCGTCCACCTGGAACTGGTCACCCTGACCGAGGACCGCGCCGTCATCACCTGGCACACCGCCCTGCCCGGCACCGACGACGGCCTGGGCCGTATGCTGCCCGCCGTCACGGAGGGCGAGGTCGCCTACGGCACCCACCCCGCCCGCCTCCACCGCACCGCGGGCGAGGACCGGCCCACCGCACACCACCACGTGGAGCTCACCGGCCTGGAGCCGGGGCAGACGTACTACTACCAGGCCCGCTCCCGCGGCGTGGCCGCCACGCCCACGCCGCTGCACCTGGTGCGCGGCAACGCGGCGGGCACCTCCCGCCACGGCCTCGGCTCGCACGGCGGCCCGTACTCCTTCACCACGCCGCAGCCCCCGCCCGGCCGCCACGTGATGTCCCTCGCGCTCTGCAACGACCTGCACCTCGGCGAGACCACCGCCGGCCTCATGGCCGGCATCCCCCTCCTGCGCGGGGTGGCGCAGCAGCCGGGGCTCGCACCGTATCCGGAGATCATGAGCCGCGCCCTGGTCGAGGAGGCCCGCCGCCGCGGGGCGGACCTGCTGCTGGCCGCGGGCGACATCTCGGCCGGCGGCGCGCCGCGCGACCTGGCAGAGGCCAGGCGGATCCTGGACGGCTTCGGCGCCCACGGCCGGGACTACTTCGTCGTCCGGGGCAACCACGACCGGCCCCCATCCGAGCGGAGCGACCGCTCCGGGAAGGGCGGTGACGCGTTCCGCCGCGGATTCGGCGGGGAGGACGGGCGCGGGTACTTCGCCCAGGACGTGGGCGGTCTGCGGATCATCGGGCTGGACACGTACGAGAAGAAGGGCAACGGCGGTGACGCGGGCGGACTCGGCGCCGAGCAACTGTCGTGGTTCCGCAGCCGGTTGAGAGAGCAGCGGGAACAGCCCACCGTGGTCTTCGGCCACCATCCGCTGACCGTACGGGACGCCCTCTTCCCCGTGGGTGCCGGGCAGCGCCTGGGCCGCCGCCAGGCCCGCGCGATCCTCGACGCCTACGCCGCCGCCCCGGGCGTCTTCCTCCACCACGCCGGCCACACCCACCGCAACAAGCGCACCGTCGTAACCGTCGCCCCGCACGTGACCCTGCAGGAGGTCGGCGCCGCCAAGGAATATCCCGGCGGCTTCTGCCTGCTGCGGATCCACTCCGGCGGCTACGCCCTGAACTTCTACAAGGCGCGCGGCACCGAGGCCCTGGAGTGGGGCGAGCGCAGCCGGCGGCTGGCCGGGGGACTGTGGCCGCACCACGCGCTCGGCCGTTCGGTCGCCGACCGCAACAGCGTGGCCGCCCACGACCTGTCCGGAACCACCCGGCCGGTGCCGCCACCCGTGGTGCCCTGCCCGGCAGAGCACCGTGCCTGAGACGGGGGCCATGCCCCCGCCGGCTGCGCTCGGTGACATCCCTGCGTCGCACACCGGCCCGGCCACGGTCTGGAACCCGGCCAGGTGTACGCGGCCGTGCGTTCCGCCGACCGGCGCCGCCGCCCGGGGCCGAGGTGCGCTGGTCGTTGGTGCCCTGCGGGCAGGGCCGGGCAGTCCGTCCCGGGGGGACATCGACCGGCGTGACGTCCTGATCAAGGCCGAACTGCCCGGCCGGCTGGTCGCCGAGGTACAGATCCGCGACCGCGGGCGGGCGTTCTCGGCCTCCCGTCGGCTGCGGATCGGTCCGGCCGAACTCGCGGCGGGCAGCTCGATCACGGCGTCCGGCCGGTTCGGCCCGCCCTCCCCGGGCCGACTGCGCGCCGACGAGCGCCTCCACCCCGTGTACCTGGTCGACGCGCCGGGCCGGCACGGCCGCCCGGCAGGCAGCGGGCCGCAGACGCGCCGCGTGCAACCGGCCCTGGCCGCGCCGCCGGCAGCACTCGCCGTGCTGCTGCCGCCCGGCGGCGGCTGTTGGCCTTCCTCGCCCTCAACGGCGGCGCCACGCGCAGCGCCGCCGCCACCACGCCTACCGGCGTATGGCACAGGCCGAACTCGGCGTGGAGCCCTCGCCGATATTCACCACCATGCCTCCGAGGGAGCTCGACCTGCGGTGACGCGGCGGCACACCTGCCGTCACCCGCGCGGCCGCAGATCCACGATCCGGCGGATCTTGCCCACGGACCGCTCCAGGGACTCCGGCTCGACGATCTCCACGTCCACGGACACGCCGATGCCGTCCTTCACCGCCGAGGCGATGGAGAGGGCCGCCGCCTCGCGTGTCCCGGGCGTGGCGCCGGGGCGCGCCTCGGCGCGCACGGTGAGTGAGTCGAGCCGGCCCTCCCGGGTCAGCCGCAGCTGGAAGTGCGGCGCCACACCGGGGGTGCGCAGCACGATCTCCTCGATCTGGGTCGGGAACAGGTTCACCCCGCGCAGGATCACCATGTCGTCGCTGCGGCCGGTGATCTTCTCCATCCGCCGGAACACGCGGGCCGTGCCGGGCAGCAGCCGCGTCAGGTCCCGGGTCCGGTACCGGACGATCGGCATGGCCTCCTTGGTGAGCGAGGTGAACACCAGCTCGCCCCGCTCGCCCTCCGGCAGCACTTCACCCGTGATCGGGTCGACGATCTCCGGAAAGAAGTGGTCCTCCCACACATGGAGACCGTCCTTGGTCTCGACACACTCCTGGGCGACCCCGGGACCGATCACTTCCGAGAGACCGTAGATGTCGACCGCGTCGATCGCACACCGCTCCTCGATCTCCCGCCGCATCTGCTCGGTCCAGGGCTCGGCGCCGAAGATACCCACCCGCAGCGAGGTGCCTCGCGGATCCACGCCCTGCCGCTCGAACTCGTCCAGCAGCGTGAGCATGTACGACGGGGTGACCATGATGACGCCGGGTTCGAGGTCCCGGATCAGCTGGACCTGGCGGGCCGTCATACCGCCGGAGGCGGGGACGACCGTACAGCCCAGGCGTTCGGCACCATAGTGGGCGCCCAGACCCCCGGTGAACAGCCCATAGCCGTAGGCCACATGGATCGTGTCACCGGGCCGCCCGCCAGCCGCCCGGATCGAACGCGCCACCATGTCAGCCCACATCGAAAGGTCGTTTTCCGTGTAGCCGACCACCGTGGGCACCCCCGTGGTGCCGCTGGAGGCATGGAGCCGGCGAATACGTTCGCGGGGCACGGCGAACATGCCGTACGGGTAGTGCTCCCGCAGGTCGGCCTTGGTGGTGAAGGGGAAGTGCGCGAGGTCGGCGAGCGAACGGCAGTCCTCCGGGCGGACGCCGGCCTTGTCGAAGGACGCCCGGTAGAAGGGGACGTGCTCGTAGGCGTGCCGCAGCGAGCCACGCAGCCGCTCCAGCTGGAGCGCCCGCAACTCCTCGGGCCCGAGCCGCTCGCCCGCGTCCAGCAGGTCCGTCGCATCCGCCATCGGGACATCTCCCTCGTCAGCCGCATATTCCGGACGACCGATCATTCGGTCGAGCCTCCCGAGGTCAGTAATTCAGGCCAACCGGTTCCCGGCAAGGGGTCTGCGCGGATTTTCCCGGCGCCGGCTGCTGCGAGCCGGCCGGCCGGCGTGGCCGCGGGCCGCGGACCAGCCATCGCCCTCTGGGCGCGCAAAGGCGTTGCGGCCCGGCAGCCGGACTTGGATGATCACCCGCATGCCGACCTTCACCGCAGCCGACGGGACCCGGCTCGCCTACCATCTCCGGGGCGCGGGTGAACCCCTCGCTGTCCTGCCCGGTGGGCCCATGCGTGCCTCCGCCTACCTCGAAGACCTGGGCGGGCTCACCGCCCACCGCCGCCTGGCCCTGCTCGACCTGCGCGGCACCGGGGACTCCGCGGTACCGGTCGACCCGGCGACGTACCGCTGTGACCGGTTGGTGGACGACGTGGAGGTGTGGCGCGCCCACATGGGGCTGGACCACATGGATCTGCTCGCCCACTCGGCGGCCGGCTGCCTGGCGATGCTCTACGCGGCCCGCTACCCCCACCGGATACGGCGACTCGTGCTGATCACACCCAACCTCTCGGCCCTCGGTCTGCGGGCGACGCCCGAGGAGAGGCTGGCCGTGGCCGGGCTGCGGGCGGGCGAGCCGTGGTTCGCGGAGGCGTACCCCGCCTTCGAGGCATGGCTCACGGGCGACGGCGACTTCGACGAGGTCTTCATGCCGTTCTTCTACGGCCGCTGGGACGATGTCGCCCGAGCCCATGACGGCGCCACCGAGGAGCAGACCAACGACGAGGCGGGCGACCGGTACTTCGCCGAGGACGCCTTCACCCCGGACGCCACCCGGGCCGCGCTCGCCTCCCTGACCGCCCCGGTCCTGATGTATGCGGGCGGATCCGACGGCAACCCCCACCCCGATCTCGTCCGCCGCGCCGCCGAGGCCTTCCCGCACGCCGAGGTCACCGTCCAGCCCGGCGCCGGCCACTACCCGTGGCTGGACGACCCGGAGCACTTCGTCCGCCGCACCCTCGCCTTTCTCGACGGGGCAACGGGCGGGTGAGGAGAGTGACGGGTGCGCCCCTGCAGGTGCCGCCCGCGGCCTACCGGTCCGCCGCCACCGCCACCTCCCGCGCCCACCGGTAGTCCGCCTTGCCGCTCGGGGACCGCTGGATGGCGTCCGTGATCACCAGCTGGCGCGGGATCTTGTAGCCGGCCAGCCGGGCGCGGCAGTGGTCCTGGATGTCGGTCAGCGAGGGGCGCCGGGCTCCCTCGCGCAGCTGCACCACGGCCGCCACATGGTTGCCCCACGTGGCGTCCGGCACCCCGGCGACCAGCGCGTCGTAGACGTCCGGATGGGCCTTGAGCGCCTGCTCGACCTCCTCCGGATACACCTTCTCGCCGCCGGTGTTGATGCACTGCGAGCCCCGGCCGAGGACGGTGACCACGCCCTCCTCGTCCACGGTCGCCATGTCCCCGAGCAGCACCCAGCGCCGACCGTCCTTCTCGAAGAACGTCTCGGCCGTTTTCCGCGGATCGTTGTAGTAGCCGAGCGGCACATGGCCGCACTGCGCGACCCGGCCGATCTCGCCCACGGTCACCGGCTCGTAGGTCGCGGGATCCACCACCTGCGTACGCGAGTTGACCCGGATGCGGAAGCCGCGCTCGGGTCCCGAGTCCTCTGTCGCCGTACCGTTGAAGCCGGACTCGGAGGAGCCGAAGTTGTTCAGCAGCATGGCGTTCGGGACCAGCTCCCGGAACTGCCGGCGCACGGTCTCCGACATGATCGCGCCCGAGGAGGAGACACTGAACAGGGCCGAACAGTCCGTCCCCTTCATCGGCCCGGCGAGCGCGTCGATCAGCGGCCGCAGCATCGCGTCGCCGACCAGCGACACGCTGGTGACCTTCTCCTTCTCGATGGTCCGCAGTACTTCCTCCGGCACGAACTTGCGGTGCAGCACGACCCGTTGGCCGAAGTTGAAGCCGATGAACGCGGTGAGGGTGGACGTGCCGTGCATCAGCGGGGGAGTGGGGAAGAAGGTGATCCCGTCCCCGCCCGCCGTGACCCGCTCGGCCAGCTCCTCGGGCGTCTTCACCGGCTCCCCGGTCGGCGCCCCGCCGCCCAGGCCGGCGAAGAACAGGTCCTCCTGGCGCCACATCACCCCCTTGGGCATGCCGGTCGTGCCACCGGTGTAGATGATGAACTGCTCCTCGCCCGACCTGGCCGGAAAGCCCCGCTCGGGCGACCCGGACGCCTCCGCGTCGGCGAACGGGGCGGCGCCGGGCACCGGCGACGACGGATCGCCCACCCGCAGCAGATGCCGCAGCTTCGGCGCGCGCGGCAGGGCTGCCGCCACCCGGTCGCCGAACTCCCCGTCGAAGACCAGCGCGACCAGATCGGCGTCGCGGTAGAGGTAGACCAACTCCTCCTCTACGTAGCGGTAGTTGACATTGACCGGGACGATCCGCGCCTTGAGGCAGGCCAGGACCGTCTGCAGGTACTCCACCCCGTTGTACAGGTGGAGGCCCAGATGCTCCCCCGGCCGTATCCCGCTGTCGATCAGATGGTGGGCGATGCGGTTGGCGGCCGCGTCCAGCTCCCCGTACGTCAGGCGGCGCTCCGCGCCGGTGCCGGGATGGTCGAGGTACACGAGCGCCTCGCGGTCGGGGACCACGTCGACGACCGACTCGAACAGATCGGCAAGGTTGTACTCCACCGCTCCTCCTGACCCCGGGCAGTCCTACCTGGCATCTGTCGGTTCGCCGGTCATCAGAGCAAAGGGCGCGGCAACTGTGAAGGGTCCGCGCGAAGAAATCTGACTGCCTGTCAGAAAACCCTTGAAGTTCCCTTGAAGTGCCTCCCCGCCTACTGCAACCTGTTCTCGTTCTTACCGAGGGGAGATGGGCAATGGGTGGGACGGAACACCTCACCGTGCAGCGCGAAGGCGCCACACTGGTGCTCACGCTCAACAGGCCCGAAGCGAAGAACGCGCTCTCGCTTCCCATGCTCGTCGGCCTGTACGACGGCTGGATCGAGGCCGACGAGGACGACGCGATCCGCTCGATCGTGCTCACCGGGGCCCAGGGCGCCTTCTGCGCCGGCATGGACCTCAAGGCGCTGGCCGGGGGCGGCATGGCAGGGCAGCACTACCGCGACCGGCTCAAGGCCGATCCCGACCTGCACTGGAAGGCCATGCTGCGCCACCACCGCCCCCGCAAACCGGTGATCGCCGCCGTCGAGGGGTACTGCGTGGCCGGCGGCACCGAGATCCTCCAGGGCACCGACATCCGGGTCGCGGGCCGGTCCGCGACCTTCGGCCTGTTCGAGGTCAGGCGCGGTCTGTTCCCGATCGGGGGCTCGACCGTCCGGCTCCAGCGCCAGATCCCGCGCACCCACGCCCTGGAGATGCTGCTCACCGGGCGGCCGTACACCGCCTCCGAGGCCGCCGCCATCGGGCTGATCGGGCATGTCGTCCCCGACGGCACCGCGCTCGCCACAGCACTGGAGATCGCCGAGCAGATCAACGCCTGCGGACCGCTCGCCGTGGAGGCCGTCAAGGCGTCGGTGTACGAGACCGCCGAGCTGACCGAGACCGACGGACTGGCCGCCGAACTCGCCCGTGGCTGGCCGGTCTTCGACACCGCCGACGCCAAGGAGGGCGCCCGCGCCTTCGCGGAGAAGCGGCCCCCCGTCTACAAGCGCGCCTGACCCGAGGAGCCCCCGATGCCCGACGTCCTCAAAGCCCCTCTGGTGGTCGAGTTCCCCTTCACCCGGTCCCTCGGCCCCGTCCAGAGCGCCTTCCTCACCGGACTGCGCGAACGTGTGGTCCTCGGGGTGAAGACCGCCGACGGCCGCACCCTCGTCCCGCCCGTGGAGTACGACCCCGTCACCGCCGAGGAGATCCGCGACCTCGTCGAGGTCGCCCCCACGGGCACGGTCACCACCTGGGCCTGGAACCACGAGCCCCGGCGCGGCCAGCCCCTGACCACCCCCTTCGCCTGGGCCCTGGTCAGGCTCGACGGCGCCGACACCGCCCTGCTGCACGCCCTCGACGCACCCGGCCCCGACGCCGTCCGCACCGGCATGCGGGTGCGGATCCGGTGGGCCGGGGAGCGCACCGGCGCCATCACCGACATCGCGTGCTTCGAGCCGTACGACGGAGAACGCGGACAACCGGGCGGCCACACCGACGAGTTCGAGAACCCTCTCACCGGCATCGTCGCCCCCGCCCGGCTCGACTACACCTACTCGCCCGGCCGCGCCCAGTCCGCCTACATCAACGCCCTCTCCGCACAGCGAACCGTCGGCGAGCGCTGCCCCTCCTGCCGCAAGGTGTACGTCCCGCCGAGGGGTGCGTGCCCCACATGTGGCGTGGCCACATCGGAACAGGTCGAGGTGGGTCCCCGCGGCACAGTGACCACCTTCTGCATCGTCAACATCAAGGCGAAGAACCTCGACATCGAGGTGCCGTACGTCTACGCACATATCGCCCTCGACGGTGCCGACCTCGCCCTGCACGCCCGGATCGGCGGCATCCCCTACGACGAGGTGCGCATGGGCCTGAGGGTCGAGCCGGTGTGGACGCAAGGCGCGCGCTACCCCGATCACTACCGGCCCACCGGCGAGCCCGAGGCCGACTACGACACCTACAAGGAGCTGCTGTGACACGGGAGATCGCCGTCGTCGCCTTCGCCCAGACCGACCACCGGCGCTCCACCGAGGAGTCCTCCGAGGTCGAGATGCTCATGCCGGTCCTGCACGAGGTCCTCGACCAGACCGGGCTGAAGGCCTCCGACATCGGCTTCACCTGCTCCGGTTCCAGCGACTACCTCGCGGGCCGCGCCTTCTCCTTCACGCTCGCCCTCGACGGTGTGGGCGCCTGGCCGCCGATCTCCGAGTCCCACGTCGAGATGGACGGCGCCTGGGCGCTGTACGAGGCATGGACCAAGCTGCTGACCGGCGATGCCGACACCGCTTTGGTGTACTCCTACGGCAAGTCCTCTCCCGGCTCCGTACGAGACGTCCTCACCCGCCAGTTGGACCCGTACTACGTGGCCCCCCTCTGGCCCGACTCCGTGGCCCTGGCCGCCCTGCAGGCGCAGGCACTGATCGACGCCGGGGACACCGACGAGCCCGCGCTCGCCGCCGTCGGCGCCCGCAGCAGGGCCGACGCCGCCGCCAACCCCCGTGCGCAGCTGAAGGGCTCGGTGCCGCACGGCGACTACGTCGTACGCCCCCTGCGCACCGGCGACTGCCCGCCCGTCGGCGACGGCGCCGCCGCCGTGATCCTCGCGGCGGGGGAGCGGGCCCGTCAGCTGTGCGCGCGGCCCGCCTGGATCCGGGGCATCGACCACCGCATCGAGGCGCACTCCCTGGGCGTGCGCGACCTCACCGACTCGCCCTCCGCGCGGCTGGCCGCCGAAAAGGCCGGCGCCTTCGAACGACCCGTCGACACCGCCGAGTTGCACGCGCCGTTCACCGCACAGGAAGTCGTGCTCCGCAAGGCGCTCCGGCTCGGCGACGACGTCCGGGTCAACCCCTCCGGGGGCGCCCTCGCCGCCAACCCGGTCATGGCCGCCGGACTCATCCGCATCGGCGAGGCCGCCGCCCGCATCCACCGCGGCGCGTCCGACCGCGCCCTCGCCCACGCCACCTCCGGCCCCTGCCTGCAGCAGAACCTGGTCGCCGTCCTCGAAGGGGATCCACGATGAGCAAGGAGCCCGTGGCCGTCGTAGGAGTCGGCCAGACCAAGCACGTGGCGGCCCGCCGGGACGTGTCGATCGCCGGGCTGGTCCGGGAGGCCGCTCAACGCGCTCTCCAGGACGCCGAGTTGACCTGGGCGGACATCGACGCCGTCGTCATCGGCAAGGCGCCCGACTTCTTCGAGGGCGTGATGATGCCCGAGCTGTACCTCGCTGACGCCCTCGGCGCGGTCGGCAAACCCATGCTGCGGGTGCACACCGCCGGCTCGGTCGGCGGATCCACCGCCCTCGTCGCCGCGGGCCTGGTCGCGGCCCGCGTCCACGGCACGGTGCTCACCCTCGCCTTCGAAAAACAGTCCGAGTCCAACGCCATGTGGGGCCTGTCCCTGCCCATCCCCTTCCAGCAGCCCCTGCTCGCGGGCGCGGGCGGCTTCTTCGCCCCGCACGTACGCGCCTACATGCGGCGCAGCGGCGCCCCCGACACCGTCGGCTCCCTCGTCGCCTACAAGGACCGGCGCAACGCCCTGAAGAATCCCTACGCCCACCTCCACGAGCACGACATCACCCTGGAGAAGGTCCAGGCCTCGCCCATGCTGTGGGACCCGATCCGCTACTCGGAGACCTGCCCGTCCTCCGACGGCGCCTGCGCCATGGTGCTCACCGACCGCGCCGGAGCCGCCCGCGCGCCCCGCCCGCCCGCCTGGATGCTCGGCGGCGCCATGCGCAGCGAGCCGACCCTCTTCGCCGGGAAGGACTTCGTCTCCCCGCAGGCCGGCAAGGACTGCGCCGCCGACGTCTACCGGCAGGCCGGCATCGCCGACCCGCGCCGGGACATCGACGCCGTCGAGATGTACGTGCCGTTCTCCTGGTACGAGCCCATGTGGCTGGAGAACCTCGGCTTCGCCGAGGAGGGCGGGGGCTGGAAGCTCACCGAGTCCGGGGTGACCGAGCTGGACGGGGACCTGCCGGTCAACATGTCGGGCGGTGTGCTCTCCACCAATCCCATCGGCGCCTCCGGCATGATCCGCTTCGCCGAGGCCGCTCTCCAGGTGCGCGGCCAGGCCGGAGAACACCAGGTGGACGGTGCCCGGAAGGTGCTCGGGCACGCCTACGGCGGCGGTTCGCAGTTCTTCTCCATGTGGCTCGTGGGCGCCGAGCCCCCCGACTCCTGAAAGGTCCGCCCCACACGGCCTGTCCGCCGTCGCAACCGCTCGCTAGGCTGACCGCGGACGACGAACCGGGAGGAGCACGGACGTGGCCGAGAGCATCACCCAGCAGCCGCCGCTGGCGGGCTGGGACAAGCCGGAGCTGGATCTCAGCGGGGCCGATTGGCAGTCCAGCAGCCGAGGGCTGGGCGATGTCCAGATCGCCTTCGTCGAGGGATTCATCGCGATGCGCAACAGCGGCCGTCCGGAAAGCCCTTCCCTGATCTTCACCCCCGCCGAGTGGGGCGCCTTCGTCTCCGGAGCACGGGAGGGCGAGTTCGACCTGACCTGAGCGCCCGCTCCTCGGGACCGCCCGGCATTCCGATCCGGCATCGGGAGCCGATCCGGGGGTGTTCCGGGCGGATTTCCGGACACGCGACCGACAGCGCCCTGTCGGGGCCGACGCCTGAGCGAGGCTGGCCCCGGCAAGGGGAAGGTCGTGTTCCGGAGGTGAGGTAGGGATGAGCAACGCGCCGGTCATCGCCGCGGTCGACGGTTCCGAGGACAGCCTGCGCGCCCTGGAGTGGGCCCTGGACGCCGCCCGCCGCCGCGCGGCACCGCTGCGGGTGGTGCACGTACGGCAGTACGCCGCCTGGGGACAGGCCGACATCCTGGTCGCCGGTCCGCCCGACGCGGAGGGCGACCCGGTGCTCGACGAGGTGCGCGCGCAGCTGCGGGGCCGCGCCGACGCGTCCGCCGTGGAGTACGTCGCCCTGGAGGGCGTACCGGGCGCGGTGCTGCCCGAACTCGGCGCGGACGCCCAGCTGTTGGTCCTCGGCTCGCGGGGCCGTGGCGGCTTCGCCAGCCTGCTGCTCGGCTCCAACGGTCTGGCCGCCGCACGCGACGCCGACTGCCCGGTGGTCGTCGTACCCCGGCCCGGCCGTACGGTGCACGGGGACGGCCCGGCCGAGCCCGGGCCCCGCGTGGTCGTCGGCCTGCACGTCGACACCCCCGACGAGGCCACCCTCGACTTCGCCTTCGCCGAGGCGGCCCTGCGCGAGGCCCGCGTCGAGGTGATCGCCGCGTACCCGTGGCCGGTACAGACGTGGACCGCGCCCGGCCAGCTGGTGCCGCCCCCGATGGATCAGACCGCTGTCGAGGACGAGACCCGGGCCCTCGCCGAGGGCTTCCTCGCCCCGCACGGCAAGCGGCACCCCGAGATCCGCGCCGAGGTGCAGGCCCTGCCGGGCGACGCGGCCGGCCACCTCGTCGCCGCCTCCCGGGACGCGGACCTGGTCGTCGTGGGCCGCCACCGGCGCCGCCTGCTCGCCCCCGCCCGCATGATGGGCTCGGTCACCCAGGCGGTGCTGCTGCACGCGGCGAGCCCGGTCGCGGTCGTGCCACCGGCACCGCCCGAGGAGTGACGCCACCCGGGCCCCGGGGCCGGCACACCCTGTAGCCGGGCCGGGGACACCGGCATCCGCCGACCGGACGCCCGCACGTCGTCGATCCCGTGCGTGCACGTACCATGGCCGCATGTCGTTCCTCCGCCGCCGCAGCGCCACCCCCGCCGGACCCGATTTCGACGTGCTGGCCATGGACCCGGGCGACTGGCCGGGCAACCTCGGCGCGGGCCTGCTGCCCGCCCCCGACGGCACCTGCCAGGGCGTCTTCCTGCGCTACGACCTGTTCGGCGGCCGCGGCCCCGCCATGATCATCGGCAATCTCCCCGAGGGCTCCCCGGCCCGGGAGGTCGCCGAGGGCGAGATCCCCTTCGAGGTGGGCCAGCTGCTGCTGGCGCTGGAGAACGACGAGGAGGTCACCGTCGTCGGCACCGAGGACACCCCCGTCCTCCAGGGCGACAACCTCCTGATCGTGCGCCGTCTGAAGCTCTCCGAGAGCCGGATCTCCTGCGTCCAGTTCGACCGCAGCGACGGCATCCTCGTGACCATCGCCGCCTGGGACCGCCCCATCACCGACGACCTGTACGCCCTGCTGAAGCCGCTCCCGGCGGAGCTTTTCCAGCAGGGCTGACCAGGCCGAGCTACCGGTCGGCCCCCTCGAGGCGGACGTCCGAGGCGCGCACGAACGCCACCCGGTGGCCGTACTGGATCTCGTAGTACAGGTCCTTGCCGACCACGACCCGGTGCGAGTCGGTGGTGAAGGTGACCGCGTAGTAGTACTCGCCCGGCACCTCGTCACCGACCACGTACTTCTGTCCGGCCGGGATGGTGTACGGCAGCGGCACCACCGACTGCGCAGGCACCCCCGCCGGATAGGCCTCCTTCTCCGGGTAGGCCCGGCCGTACACCGGGACACTCGCCAGACCGTCCTTCGGGGTGACGACCAGACCGGATGCCCCGACCGCCGTGGGCTCCTCGTGCGGGTTCTCGAACCAGGCCTTCTGCCCCAGGTACCAGATCGCCGTCCAGTCGCCCCAGCGGTCGGCGACCGCGTACTGCTGGCCGGTGGACACCCGCGAGGACAGGTCGTTCACCCCGGTGGTCGGATCGGTCTTCAGGCCGATGTCCTTGATCAGCGGCGCGCTCACGTCGTGGTCGGAGTACAGCCGCACCTCGCCCGAGCCGTGCGCCGTGCAGGGCTCGCCCTTGGTGGTGCAGCCCGTGTACACCGGTTGGTTGGCGGCGTAGTCCGGCAGGATCGTCACCAGGTCGGAGTGCTTGCCGCCCGTGCGCCGGAGGGGGTGGCCCAGCAGCTGGAAGTAGTGCCGCCAGTCCCAGTACGGGCCCGGGTCCGTGTGCATGCCGGGGATGGTGGAGGTGGTCGGGCCGGGCACGGTGTCATGGCCCAGGATGTGCTGCCGGTCCAGCGGGATGCCGTACGTGCGGGCCAGATACCTCACCAGACGCGCCGAGGACCGGTACATCGCCTCCGTGTACCAGGCGTCCGGCGCCGCGAGGAAGCCCTCGTGCTCGATGCCGACGGACTTCGCGTTGACGTACCAGTTGCCCGCGTGCCAGGCCACATCCTTCGCCTTGACGTGCTGGGCGATCAGACCGTCCGTGGAGCGGATGGTGTAGTTCCAGGACACATAGGTCGGGTCCTGGATCAGGTTCAGCACCCCGTCCCAGGCGCCCTCCGTGTCGTGGATCACGATGTACTTGATGCTCTGGGACAGCGGACGGTCGCCGAGGTCGTGGTTGCCGTAGTCGTTGTCCCCGAACTCGGAGTACGGCGCCGGGATCCACTCGCAGGACACCGACTTGGGGCACTCCGTGTCGTCCGCCGCGACCGTGCGCAGACCCGTCCGGCTCAGCTGCGCGGTGTCGGCGACGAGGTGCGGCTGGGCGGCGAGGGCGACCAGCTGCCCGTCGTCCGTGGTGCGCTCCTCGCCGGTGCGCAGCACGTCGTACACATCGTTGGCATACGCTGCCGCGGTCGCCGTGTCGTCCGCCCCGGAGAAGCGGGCCACCGCGCCGTACCAGTCGGCCGGGTCGGCGCTCGCCGGCTCGCCCAGCTCCTTCTGGGCGGCGGCGAGCAGGGCGGCGCCCCCGGCGATGTTGGCGGCCGGGTCGGTGCGCAGCTCGTCCGCCGGGATCCCCGTCAGCTCGGCCGCCCTGGGCAGCGTCTTGAGGCGGGCCGGAAGCGCCGGCATCTCGGGCAGCTTGATCTCGGGGTGCAGGGCCGCGCGGGCACCGTCCCCGCGGGCGTCCTCGCTGCCTTCGGCGAGGTGCTCGGTGGTGGCGAGCGCGGTCCGGGCGTCGGTGAGATGCATCGGGCCGTAGCCACCGGTCACGCTGGGCGCCCCGGCGTGCGAGTCCCAGCGGGACTGGAGATAGGAGACGGCCAGCAGGACGCTCAGCGGCACGTGGTACTCGGCGGACGCGGAGGCGAAGGCGCGCTGCAGGCCGTCGGCGGAGGAGTCCGTGCCGCTGTCGGCCGGGGCCGCGCCCAGCAGCGGCAGCAGCAGGACCGCGGAGGCGAGTGTGCCGGCGGTCCGCCTCAGGTGTCTGTGACCGGGAGGGGATGTGGGGTCGGTGACGGATCCTCGCAAGGTGCGGCCTCCTGTGACGGGTGGGCGGCGGGCGTGCGGCTCCGAGCTGGACCAGTGGTACCGGCTTGCCGACGATCCGTCAATGATGCCCTCAGAGTGGTGATTTCCCACGTCATGAAGGGGTTCGGCGAGTTTCGCAGCGATGGGGAGCGGGCCTGCGGGGCGTCAGTGGCGTACACCAGTGGCCGCCCGCGCGACGGCCTGGAACGACGGGTCCCGCACGGGGCCGAACACACGAAGGTCCGCGATGCGCCGCCGCTCTGGGCGCACCGCGGAGCCGTCGTCCCCGTCAGCGAGTGCCGACCGCTGCGCGCACGGCCCGGCGGGCCAGCTGGCAGTCGTCGTGCAGCCGCCTGAGCAGCAGGCGCTGTTCCTCGCCGGACGGCGCAGCACCCGGGTGGGCCGTACCCGGTGCCGCCGGGGTCGCTTCGTGCATCGAACGCTGCACGGCCGTCTCGTACGTCCGGATCTCCCGGGTCAGCAGGAGCATCAGGTTCACCAGGAAGGCGTCCCGGGAGGCCGGGCCCGCCGACTGGGCGATCTGGCTGATCTGGCGCCGGGCCACCGGTGCGTCCCCGAGCACCAGCCACAGCGTCGCCAGGTCGTACCCCGGCAGATACCAGCCCGCGTGCTCCCAGTCCACCAGCACTGGACCGGCCGGTGAGAGCAGGATGTTCGAGAGCAGGGCGTCGCCGTGGCAGAACTGGCCCATCCCCTGGCGGCCCGCCGCGTGTGCGATGCCGTGCAGCAGCTTCTGCAGGTCGCCCATGTCCCGGTCGGTGAGCAGGCCCAGCTCGTGATACCGGGAGATACGAGCCGCGTAGTCCAGCGGGGCGTCGAAGGTGCCCGCCGGGGGCCGCCAGGCGTTCAGCCGGCAGATCGCGCCGAGCGCGGCCCGGATGTCCGGCCGGGGCGGGGCCTCCGTCGGATGCCGCTGGAGCGCCGCCACCCGGCCCGGCAAGCGCTCGATCACCAGTGTGCAGTTGTCCGGGTCCGCCGCGATCAGTCTCGGCACCCGCACGGGCGGGCGGTGCCGGACGAACGAGCGGTATGCGGCTATTTCGTGGCGGATCCGCTCCGCCCAGGCGGGCGACTGATCGAGGAGACACTTGGCCACGGCCGTGCTGCGTCCCGTCGTCCCGACCAGCAGGACGGAGCGTCCGCTGCGGCGCAGCACCTGCACCGGAGTGAACTCCGGACAGATCCGGTGCACCGAGGCGATCGCGGTGCGCAGCTGCGCACCCTGGGGGCCGGACAAGTCGAGTCTCCCGCTGAGCGGTTGGGAGCCGGGCTGTCCCGGAACGCGCCGCGGGCGGCCCACGCCCAGCACGGGTGCTCCCGGCCGCGCCGCCGGGTCCAGATACGGCGCGCCGCCCGCCGGGCGGGGACGCAGCGGCCGGGGCGGAGCGGACACGGAGGACGATGCTGCGTACATGGGAGATACAGATCCCTTCGTGTGCCTGCGGTGCCTGCCTGTACATCCATCCTCAAAACCCCTGTGCGAAGTGGATACGCAATGCGGGTGCTTTGAGTTCATACGCCCACCTGACCCGGACGCCCGGGTACACCCTGGGGAATGCACCCGTCACATCAAGGGCGACCGGGTCGGGGTGGCGCGTTCCTACCTGACACCCGATGCCCAGTGGCACACCATCTGGCGCACCCTGGCGAACCGTGGCGAATAGTCGCCCGGCAACCTCCACGGGGCTACTGTCAACTCAGCCGAGAACCTGGGGGCTTGACGTGAGCGGACAACCCAACACCCGCCTTTCGGACCTGTTCGGCCTGGCCGGCTGGTCCAAGGGCGAACTCGCGAGGCTGGTCAACAAACAGGCGGCGGCCATGGGCCACCCCCAGCTGTCGACCGACACCTCGCGGGTGCGGCGCTGGATCGACATGGGAGAGATCCCGCGCGATCCCGTGCCGCGGGTGCTGGCGGCCCTGTTCACCGAGCGTCTCGGCCGTGTCGTGACCATCGAGGACCTCGGTCTGGTACGGCACGGGCGTGCGGGGAAACGGCAGGGCGACGGGAATGCGGAACATCCCGACGGAGTGCCGTGGGCGCCCGAACGGACCGCCGCGGTCCTCACCGAATTCACGGGAATGGACCTCATGCTCAACCGACGCGGCTTGGTGGGCGCGGGTGCCGCGCTCGCCGCGGGATCCACACTCAGCAGCGCCATGAACGACTGGTTGCACACCGACCCCACCCTGAAGGCCGACGCCCCTGTCCTCGACGACCCCCTGCACGCCGACCCCGCTGGGTTCGACCGCTATGAGGCCGCCCCCATCGGGTCGCAGGAGATCGAGGAACTGGAGCGCTCGGTCGAGGTGTTCCGCGCCTGGGACGCCGCCCGTGGCGGCGGGCTGCAGCGCAAGGCGGTCGTGGGCCAGCTCAACGAGGTGGGCGGCATGCTCGCCTACCACCACCCACCCCATCTCCAGCGGCGCCTTTGGGGTGTCGCCGCCAACCTCGCCGTCCTCGCGGGCTGGATGTCGCACGACGTCGGCCTGGAGCCCACGGCCCAGAAGTACTTCGTCATCGCCGCCCACGCCGCCCGTGAGGGCGGTGACCGGCCGCGGGCCGGGGAGGCCCTGTCCCGGGCGGCCCGTCAGATGGTGCACCTCGGCCGGCCCGACGACGCGCTGGACCTGATGAAGCTCGCCCAGTCCGGCTCGGGGGAGCGCCTGCAGCCGCGTACGAAGGCCATGTTCCACACCATCGAGGCCTGGGCGCAGGCGTCGATGGGCAAGGGCCAGGCGATGCGCCGCACACTCGGACAGGCGGAGGACCTCTTCGTCTCCGACCGCCAGGACGTGGAAACGCCGGACTGGATGCAGACCTTCAAGGACGAGGATCTGTACGGCATGCAGGCCCTGGCCTATCGCACGCTCGCGGAGTTCGACCCGGGTGCGGCCGCGCACGCCCAGTACTACGCGGAGAAGGCCCTGGCCCTGCGCATCGACGGGCGCGAGCGGTCGAAGATCTTCGACCATCTGTCCATGGCCTCGGCCTGCTTCATCGCCGACGACCCGGAACAGGCCAACCGCTATGCACGGCTGGCTCTGATGTCGATGGGCTCGAACTCCTCCCGCCGCACCTGGGACCGGCTGCGCCAGATGTACCGGCTCACCGCCGAGTACGCCGGCTACCCGAAGATCCACGAGCTGCGGGAGGAGATCATGCTCGCGCTGCCGAAGCCGAAGGGCACGCGCAACAGCGCACAAGCGTAGGGAGCCTGTGCGCTGCGCTTTCCCAACAGGTCAGCTCATGCGGTGACCTTGGCGACGAGTACGCATGCTTCGTCCTCGCGCTGGGCTCCGCCGAACTCCTCCACGACCGTCCGCACACACTCCTG
Organism: Streptomyces sp. NPDC031100; assembly: GCF_055570785.1. Classification (NCBI taxonomy): domain Bacteria; kingdom Bacillati; phylum Actinomycetota; class Actinomycetes; order Kitasatosporales; family Streptomycetaceae; genus Streptomyces; species Streptomyces sp. NPDC031100. The sequence continues at coordinate 457,867 of NZ_JBVIGN010000006.1, read as the reverse complement.
CGCGGTGCGCGCCGCGCCGAAGCGTGGGGCGAGGTCGAGCAACCGGTCCACTGCGGTAGTTCCGCTGTGCCCGGACACCAGCCCGTCGGTGTGCAGCAGGAGGAGGTCGCCGGGCTGAAGGATCTCGACGGCCTGCCCGTAGGCGGCGCCCGTGGTGGCGCCGAGCAGGACACCGTTCGGTGCGTTCAGCAGGCGCCCCGTTCCGCCGCGGTACAGCAGCGGGGCGGGGTGTCCTGCCTGTGCCCACACCAGCGTGCGGGTCTCGGGCCGGTAGTGGCAGCAGACGGCGCTGCCGAGGGCGGGTTGCACGGTGGCGTCGAGTAACTGGTTGAGCATGGCCAGGAGGTGCCCGGGCCGGGTGCCGGCCATCGCCATGCCGCGCACCGCGCCGAGCAGCATCGCCATGCCGGAGGTGACGGCGACCCCGTGCCCGGTGAGGTCGCCGACGCTGAGCAGGGTCGTGCCGTCCGACAGCTCCAGCGCGTCGTACCAGTTCCCGCCGATCAGGGCGCTCGTCGCGGCCGGCAGATAGTGGGCGGCGAGGTCGAGGGTCCCCGGCCCCTGGTGCGGGAGCCGCAGGGAGCCGCGCCATGGCGGCAGCACGGCTTCCTGCAGCTCGACCGCCAGCCGGTGCTCGGTCTGGGCCTGCCGCCGGTGGTGCTGGAGCGAGTCACGGGTCTCGCTCACGGTCCGCTGGCTTCGGCGCAGTTCGCTGACGTCGCGCAGCACGGCCCACATCGAGGTGGTGCTGCCGTCGGCCCCGAGCACGGGCTCGCCCATCATGTGCACGGTCCGCAGGGTGCCGTCGGGCCGCAGGATGCGGAACTCGCCGTCGATCGGCTTGGCGTCGACCAGGCAGTCCGTCACCATCGAGGTCAGTTTCGGCCGGTCCTCCTCGTGGACCAGGGAGGGCAGTTCGTCCAGAGTGAGGGCTGGGGCGTCCGGGTCGAGGCCCAGGATCTGGTACAGCTCCCCGGACCAGCTCGCCTCGTCCGTGAGCAGGTTCCACTCCGCGCTGCCGACCCGGCTGAGCAGCGAGCCCTGCGGGGCCCCGGCGGCCGGGGCCGGCCGGACGACCGGGACGTCGGCGGGCTCCGCGGCCGGGGCGGGCTCCGGGCCGTCCCGCAGCTGCGCCAAGTGGGCGTCCAGATCCTCGAGTTGGTGCAGTGCGAGGTCGTACAGAGCCCGCTGCCAGCGCTCCTCCGGGTCCTGTGAGCCGTCGCCCTGTGCGTCCCGGCGTACGGCGTCCACGTCACCCTTGAGCCGCCGCGCCTGCGTTATCAACGCCTCGACCGAGCCGCGCCCGGGCGGCTGGGCGGCTGAGCGGTCCGCGGAGACTGGGGACGGCATGACGCACTCCGAAGGGGGACGGTACGGCCAAGGGGGACGGAGGGACCGTTACGACTGTTGCACAGCCCGCGACGCCCCGTAAGGGATTTGGCAACACACGATACGGTGGTGCTTTCGGCATATGCCAGAGTCTTCCCGGCCTGTTCCGCGGGTACGAATGGCGTACGCGCGCGGGTTTTCAAGACGTAGGCCCGCTACGGGACTTGACCCACGCCAGGCGCTTTCGTGTCGCCTTCAGTCGTCTGTTCGACGCTCTGGTGTTCCATGATGACGCAGTCCGCTCGATGCGCACCAACTCTGTCCGGATTTGGCGTCCTGTGAAGGGCTCCGGATGACTCCTTAAAAGCATGGACACCACCATCGTGCAGCCCGCCCATGCCCGTCTGATCACCGCCGAGGACCGGGAGGTCCCGGTGTCGGCCGTCCTGCGCTACACGGCGGACGACCCGCTGGCCGTCTTCCTGGACTTCCCGCCCGAGGCCACCCTGGCGGGCGACGAGGTCACCTGGACCTTCGCGCGCTCCCTGCTGGACCAGGGTCTGCGCGCCCCCGCCGGGCACGGGGACGTCCAGATTTGGCCGCACGGCCGCACCCGGACCGTCCTCGAACTCCATTCGCCGTGCGGCCTCGCGCTGCTGCAGTTCCCCAGCTCGTCGCTGCGCCGTTTCCTGCTGAACACCTACAGCGTGGTGGCGGCCGGGCAGGAGGACGTCGCGGCGGTCGTGGAACGGGGCCTGAGCAGTCTGTTCGGCGGGGTGTGAGCGGATGCCGGGGCCGGGTTCCGGACTTTGACTTTTATTCATTCGCGCCTCACCGCGCTGCTATGGACCTCGACGATCACCGCGGGCACCCTGGCGCGCGGTGTGCCGCAGGGGCACTCCGGTGACGAGGACGGGGCCAATGACACCGATCAGCCGAAGAGGCTTCGTGGGGCTCGGCGCATCCGTGGCCGCGGGAGTGGCGCTGGGCGCCGGCACCCGCAGTGCCGCCGCTGCCGACGCCGCGGCGACCGGCACGATCAAGGACGTCCAGCACGTGGTCATCCTCATGCAGGAGAACCGCAGCTTCGACCACTACTTCGGGCGCCTGAAGGGCGTCCGCGGCTTCGACGACCGCAGCGGCATCACCCTGAGCGGCGGCCACCCGGTCTTCAACCAGCCGAACGGAACGGGCCGCCAGTACCCGTGGAAGCTCAGCGCGACCCCGGACGCGGGCGGCAAGGACGGCGAGACCCTGGCCCAGTGCAACGGCGACCTGCCGCACTCCTGGTCCTCCCAGCACTCCGCCTGGAACAAGGGCCGGATGGACAACTGGGTCGCGGGCGTCGGCAACGTCCGCTCGCTCGGCTACCTGGACCGCTCCGACATCCCCTTCCACTACGCGCTCGCCGACACCTACACGATCTGCGACGCCTACTTCTGCTCCACCCTCAGCGCGACCGGCCCCAACCGCACCTACCTGTGGAGCGGCAAGGTCGACTCCGCCAGCTACGACGGCGGCGACGAGTCCGGCCTGACCTGGCAGAACTACGCCGAGGCCCTGCAGGCCGCCGGAGTGACCTGGAAGGTCTACCAGAACGCGGCCGACAACTACGGCGACAACGGCTGCGCCTACTTCAGGAACTTCGCGAACGCCAAGGCGGGCGACCCGCTCCACGACCGGGGCATGTCCTCCGTCCCGAAGGTCACCGGCTCCACCCCGGACGACATCGCCGCCGCCATCAAGGCCGACGTCCTCGCGGGCACCCTGCCGCAGGTCTCCTGGGTGGTCCCCAACCAGGCCTTCTCCGAGCATCCGTACGCACCGCCCGGCGACGGCGCCCACTTCGTCAGCCTCGTCTACCAGGCCCTCGCCGCCGACCAGGACGTCTTCAACTCGACCGTCCTGTTCCTCAACTACGACGAGAACGACGGCTTCTTCGACCACGTCCCGCCCCCCACCCCGCCGTCCGGAACCGCCGGCGAGTTCCTGAACGGGGTGCCGTACGGCTTCGGGTTCCGCGTCCCGATGCTCGTCGTCTCGCCCTGGACGCGCGGCGGCTGGGTCTCCTCGGAGGTCTTCGAGCACACCTCGGTGCTGCGCTTCCTGGAGACTTGGACATCGGCCATCGGCAAGCCCGCCAAGTGCCCCAACATCAGCGACTGGCGGCGCAAGGTCAGCGGCGACCTGACCGGTGTCTTCGACTTCGCCAACCCGGTCTACGGCTCCGTCGCGCTGCCCGCGACGAGCGTCATCGGCATCGACACCTGCGGCCCGCTGCCCAACCCGGTGCCGACGAACAACGCCCTGCCCGCCCAGGAGCCCGGCACCCGCCCGGCCCGCGCGCTGCCGTACCAGCCGAACGGATTCCTGGACCACCTGGAGTTCGGGTCCGCCGGCCAGATCCTCGCCTGGTTCACCATGACCAACCAGGGCGGCCCGGCGGCCCGGGCGGCGCACTTCTCGATCCACCCCAACGCCTACCGCGACACCACGCCCTGGCCGTACACGGTCGACGCGGGCGGCACGGCCTCCGACTACTTCAACATCGGACTGGGGTTCGGCTCCGGCAAGTACGACCTGACCATGGTCGGCCCCAACCGGTTCCTGCGCCGCTTCCAGGGTGATGCCACCAAGGCGGGCAAGTCGGCCGAGGTGAGCACCCGTTACGCCGTGGAGCCCGGCACCGGCAAGCTGGCCGTCTACTTCAAGATGACCAACTCGGGCTCGTCGTCGGTGAAGTTCACCATCACCTCCAACCACTACCGCACCGACGGTCCCTGGACCTACACCGTCGCCGCGGGCGCCTCCACGGAGGACTTCTTCAACGCCGTCGCGTACCAGAACGGCTGGTACGACTTCACGGTGACCGTCGACTCCGACGCGACCTGGTCGCGCCGGTTCACCGGGCACCTGGAGACGGGCGCCGCGAGCGTCAGCGGCTGACGCCTGCGTACAGGTCCGGGCGCGGAGCGAGCTCGACGGCCACCCGGCCGCCGGTCTCCAGCGCCCGGACCCCCGCCTCGGCGACGACCGAGGCCGCGTAGCCGTCCCAGACGCTCGCGCCGGTGACCTCACCGCGCCGGGTGGCGTCGACCCACGCCTGCACCTCGCGGTCGTAGGCGTCGGCGAAGCGGACCAGGTAGTCCTGCGCCACCTCCTCGGCGGCGCTGCCCCGGGAGGTGACCACCATGGTGTGCTCATCACCGATCCGGGCGCTGCCCGCCTCGCACACGGCCTCGCAGCGCACCTGGTAGCCGAAGCCGCAGTTGACGAAGACCTCCACGTCGACGAGCGCGCCGCGCTCGGTCTCGAACAGCACGAACTGCGGATCGATCAGCCCCTCGGGCGCGCCCGCCGAGGACGCCGGACGCAGCACGGTGACCGACGTCAGCTCCTGCCCGAGCAGCCAGCGGGCCGCGTCGATCTCGTGCGAGACGGAGCTGTTGATCAGCATGGCGCTGGTGAAGCCGGGCGGGGAGGAGACGTTGCGGTGGGTGCAGTGCAGCATCAGCGGGCGGCCGAGGCTGCCGCCGTCCAGCAGCGACTTCAGCCCCCGGTACCCGGTGTCGTAGCGCCGCATGAAGCCGATCTGCGCCAGCCTGCGGCCGAGCCGCGCCTCCGCCTCCACCACCCGCAGCGCACCCGTGGAGTCCGGCACCATGGGTTTCTCGCACAGCACGGGCAGGCCCCGCTGGAACGCCGCGAGCAGCGCCTCCTCGTGCGCGGGGCCGGGGGAGGCGATCAGGGCGGCCTCCACGCCCGGTGCGTCCAGCGCGGCCACCGGGTCCGTGTGCACGGTGACGCCGTCCAGGCCGGCCACCGCCTCCTTCGCGCGGTCGAGATCGGGGTCGGCCACGGCCGCCACCCTGGCGCCGCTCACCACCTGGTCGAGGCGTCGTATGTGGTCGGCTCCCATGTGTCCGGCACCCAGTACCGCCACACCCAGCAGGTCACCCATGAGCGCGCTCCCTTACGCCGACGATCACGCCGTAGCGTACGCCGCGCAGGGAGCGCTGCCCGGGGAGTGCCTCAGTACCGCAGCACCCCCGCGATGCCGTTCGCGTCGCCCAGCGTGCCGTCCGGGACGAAGCGGACGTCGGCGCCGGTCTCCAGACACTGTTCGACGATCTCGTCCACGATGTCGTCGCGGGCGTCCAGGTCCCCCGGCTCGGCCGGGACGAGGTGGTCGCCCTGGTCGCGGACGGTCGTGCGGTAGTTCTCCTCGACGGCGAGGAGCCGGACACGGCCGTCCCGGGCGTTCTGCCACAGCTCGTCGACCCCGGCCGCGTAGGTCTTGTGCCCGCGTGCGGAGGTCAGGTCCCTCATGACGGACGTGGTGTCCTTGCGGGCCTCCTCCTCCAGGACCGGCTTGAGGGCCTGCCACACGGCCTCCGGGCCCGCGTGGGCGAGGCCTCCGCGCGGGACCTGCACGGCGGACTTGGCGACGCTGCCGACCTCGTCCAGCAGGGACAGTGCCGCCTGCTCGCCGGTGATGTACAGCGGGCGGGGCTGGTCGCGCAGGACCGTGCTCATGGCGGTGTCCGCCTCGCGCAGGAACTGGCGCGTGCCCTCGTCACTGAAGGTGCTCGGCTGGTCGCCGATCTGCATCTGCCGCTCGGCGTCGAAGTTCTCCCGGACGTGGATCAGCGGGAAGCCGCCCGAGTGGTCCTCGACGACCCGGTCGGGGCCGCCGCTCCACAGCGTGATGCGGTCGGCGGAGAGCGACAGCACCCAGAAGGGCCGCTCGGCGGCCTGGGCCGAGACCAGATTGCGGGTGAGGAAGGTGTCCGACAGCACCACCCGCTCGGGTACGGTGCGGGCCAGCGACCAGACCTGGTGCTCGCCCGGCGCCGCGAAGATCACCAGGCCGTCCTCGGCGTGTGCCAGGTCCACCTCCGCCAGGGCGCGGTCGAGCTGTGCCACGACCTCGTTGCGCCGCTCCCGGGTGACGGAGGGATCGGATTCCAGCCGCTTCCTGGCCTCGGCCACCACATTGCGCAGCCGGACCGGATCCTGGTCGTTCTCGGGTTCGCGGCGGTGCGTGGGCGTCAGCACGGACACTGCCGGGTAAGGGCGCGGGCGCCGCAGTTCGGCAAGGGTTGCGGGACTCAGTGCGTGCTCCATGACAGCACGATAGGGCGATTTCACCTGTCCGGCATTCGGGGTGATCGCCTGATATTTCCTCTCACTCCGTGGCGGCCCCGGAGGCCTGGCCCGGCCACCAGGGGACAAGTAACCCGTCAGTAGGTTCCGGGTTCGCATCTCTGCCGCCCCCGGCGTCAGGCGCTTCGTCGGGTGACCCGGAGCGGTAGCGGCGGCGCCTCGTTCTGCGCGTGCGCCGCTCAAGTGCGCGGCCCCACGTACGAGGACCCGGCCACCTCCTCCCGCGGCTATGCGATCAACTGCTCCGGGTTCCGCCGGCTCCTCGACGAAGAAGCGCTCGCCGGGGACTGCGTCACCCCGGCCGGCCGCAAGGCGTAGTGGCAGTCTGATCGCGGTGTGTGACGTATTCCACGAGAGGATGCGTCGACCGTGCGTGCACAGCTGATTCATGCGTTCGTCACGGATCGTCAGCCCAGCGAACTCACTTGGATACGAAGCGTTTACGTGTGCCCGGCGTTTCGATCAAACAGATCTTGCTATGGTCCTACTGATCGGTAGCAGACTGCTGCGGGGGATCACGAGGAGCCGTCCGACCCACGGCTCCCTGTGCGAGGGGTCGAGTCCAACGACCCGGCAACGAGGCCGGGTTGATGCCGAACTCCGTGCGTCCGAGCGACACGACGCCCGAACTCCCGTTTACTCGCCACCCATTCAGACAGGTGAAGACTCGTCCTATGGCACGTTCCCTGGTCGAACTGCTGACCACGCACGCCTCGAACCATCCGGAGCGCACCGCGTACCGCCATCTCGTCACCGGTGACAGCGACGGAGAGACCCAGGAACTCACCTACGACCGACTGGCCACCCGCTCCCGCGCCGTCGCCGCCTGGCTTCAGGAGCGCGGACTGGCCGGCTCGCGCGCCATGCTGCTGTTCCCGCCCGGCCTGGAGTTCATCTGCGCCTACCTGGGCTGCCTCTCGGCCGGTGTGGCCGCCGTACCGGGCGTGCCCCCGCAGGGCCGCGCGCAGAACCACCGTGCGCTGACCCGGATGAAGCGCCTGATGGCCGACGCCGACGCCAAGGTCATCCTGGGCGGCCGCGACGTGATGGCCGCGCTCGACGGCATGGCCGGGCACCTGCCCGAACTCGACGGGGTCGCCCGCCTCGCCACCGAGGACATCCCCGACGACGCGGCGGCCGCCTGGCGCGAGCCCCAACTCACCGCGGACTCCGTCGCGTTCCTCCAGTACACCTCCGGCTCCACCTCGGCCCCGCGCGGAGTCGTGGTCACCCACGGCAACCTGCTGGACAACCAGCGGGTGATCACCGAGCGCATGGGCCACACGCCCGAGGCGATCGCTGCCCACGACCAGGAGCTGTTCGTCAGCTGGCTGCCGGTCTACCACGACATGGGGCTCATCGGCCCGGTCCTGAACACGGTGTACCTCGGCGCCACCGCCACCCTGTTCTCGCCCCTGCACTTCCTCCAGCAGCCGGACCGCTGGCTCACCGCGGTCAGCCGCTACCGCCCGCACACCAGCGGTGCCCCCAACTTCGCCTACGAGCTGTGTCTGAAGCACGCCGGCCCGGACCTGCTCGACCGCCTCGACCTCAGCTCGTGGAAGGTCGCCTTCAACGGCGCCGAACCCGTGCGCGCGGCCACCCTGCGCCGCTTCGCCGACACCTTCGCCGCCGCCGGATTCCGCCGCGAGGCCCTGTACCCCTGCTACGGCCTGGCGGAGGCCACCCTGATGGTCACCGGCGGCACCGTGGACACTGCGCCGACGCTGCTCGCCGCCGCCGACGGCGCCCCGAACGCCGGCGAGGCCGACGCGGCCGCCGTCGGCTGCGGCCGCCCCGGCCCGGGCGTGACCGTGGCCGTCGTCCATCCCGAGGCTCAGGAGGAGCTGCCCGAGGGCGAGGTCGGTGAGATCTGGGTGGCCGGCGCGAGCGTCGCCAAGGGCTACTGGCGCAACGCCCTCGCCACCCGCGAGACCTTCCGCGCCCAGCTCCCGGGCCACGAGGGCCGCTTCCTGCGCACCGGCGACCTCGGCCTCCTGCGGGACGGCGAACTGTTCGTCACCGGTCGTCTGAAGGACCTCATCGTCATCGACGGCCGCAACCACTACCCGCAGGACCTGGAGCTGACCGCCGAACTGACCCACCCGGCCCTGCGCCCCGGCTGCACCGCCGCGTTCTCCGTGGACACCGGAGCGGACGGCGAACAGCCCGTCCTCGTCGCCGAGATCGCCCCGGACGACGCCGGCGAGTCCGAGAAGATCACCGACCTGATCCGCAGCGCGGTCGGCGAGGCCCACGGCCTGTCCGTGCGCGACGTCGTCCTGGTCCAGCCCGGCACCATCCCCAAGACCTCCAGCGGGAAGATCCAGCGCCGCGCCACCCGGACGGCGTACCTCGACGGCACCCTCTCCGTGGTGACCGCGCCCGCCGTGGCCTGACCCCGCCCGCCTCCGGCGCGCCCGCCCGCGCCGGAGGCCCGGTCGCCGCGTAGGGGACCCCCGCGGGCCGTACGCCCGCACCGCCGTACCCGCACCCGTCGTGCGGTACGGACCTCCAGCCTGAGCCCGAGTTCACGAGGACACCTGCCCAGATGCCTGCGAACGCGTTCCCGAAGCAGACCCCCGAGCCGTCCCTGACGACCTCCGAGGGCGTCCGGGCCTGGCTGACATCGGCCGTCGCCGAGGCGGCCGGCACCGACCCGGAGCTCATCGACCCGCACCGGCCGCTCGCCGAATTCGGCCTCGGCTCACGCCAGTTGGTGACCCTGGCCGCCGAACTCGGCACGCTGACCGGCCGCCCCCTCGAGCCCTCCCTCGTCTTCAACCACCCCACCATCGCCGCCGTCGCGGACGCCGTCTTCGAACAGCCCCGGACGCCGACGCCCCGTCCGATCGTGGTGCCGGCCGGCCCCGGCGACGACGTGGCGATCATCTCCATGGCGTGCCGCTTCCCCGGCGGCGCCGACGACCCCGAAGCCCTGTGGCGGCTGCTCGCCACCGGCGAGGACGCCATCTCCGAGGTACCGGCGGGCCGTTGGGACACGAGCGGCCTGTACGACCCCGACCCCGAGGCCACCGGCAAGGCCTACACCCTGCGCGGCGGCTTCCTCGACGGCGGCATCGACCGTTTCGACGCGTCCTTCTTCGGCATCTCCCCGCGCGAGGCCGCCGCCATGGACCCCCAGCAGCGGCTGCTCCTGCAGACCACCTGGGAGACGATCGAACGCGCCGGAATCCTCCCGGAGTCCCTGAACGGCAGCTCCACCGGCGTCTACGTCGGCCTCTACGACAGCGGCTACCTCGCCGCCGCCCCGCTCGCGCAGCTCGACGGGCACGTCGGCACCGGCTCGGCGGCCAGTGTGGCCTCCGGGCGCATCGCCTACACCCTCGGCCTGCAAGGGCCCGCGGTGACCGTCGACACCGCCTGCTCGTCCTCGCTGGTCGCCCTGCACCTGGCGGCACGAGCCCTGGTGAGCGGGGAGTGCGACCTCGCCCTGGCCGGCGGGGCCACACTGCTGGTCACCCCGCGCGGGCACGTCGAGTTCAGCAGGCTGCGCGGGCTGTCCCCGTCCGGGCGGTGCAGCCCGTTCTCCGCCGACGCCGACGGTGTCGTATGGGCCGAAGGCTGCGGTCTCGTCCTGCTCAAGCGGCTCGCGGACGCACGCCGGGACGGCGACCGGATCCTGGCCGTCGTCAAGGGCTCGGCGATCAACCAGGACGGCCGCAGCCAGGGCCTGAGCGCCCCCAACGGCCCGGCCCAGGAACGGGTGGTGCGCGCCGCCCTGGACGCGGCCGGGCTCACCCCGCACGACCTCGACCACGTCGAGGCCCACGGCACCGGCACCCGCCTCGGCGACCCGATCGAACTCCGCGCCCTGGCCAACGTGTTCGGCCCGGACCGCCCCGCCGACCACCCCCTCGGCATCGGCTCCCTGAAGTCCAACATCGGCCACACGCAGGCGGCCGCGGGCATCGGTGGCGTCATCAAGACCGTCCTCGCGCTCGGTCACGAGCACATACCCCGGTCCCTGCACGCCGAGCACCTCACCGACCACATCGACTGGACCGGCAGCGGCCTGCGCGTGCACAGCACCGCACAGGCCTGGCCGCGCACCGAGGGCCGGGTGCGCCGGGCCGGGGTCAGCGCGTTCGGGATCAGCGGCACCAACGCCCACGTGATCCTCGAAGAAGCGCCGGAACCCCCGGTCGCCGCCACCCCCGCGGAGCGGCCCGCCGCCACCCTCTTCCCCCTCTCCGCCCGCAGCCTCCCCGCGCTCCACGGCCAGGCCGCCCGGCTGCTCGACGCCCTCGAAGCACACCCGGAGCTGCCGCTCCCCGAGGTCGCCGCGACCCTCGCGCACCACCGCACCCACTTCGACCACCGGGCCGTCGTCCAGGCATCCGACGGGGCGCAGCTGCTCCACGGCCTGCGTGCCCTCGCCGACGGACACCCCGACGCCGACCTCACCACGGGCCGTCAGCAGACCGTCCCCGCCGGAAAGCTGGCCTTCGTCTTCCCCGGGCAGGGCAGCCAGTGGGCCGGGATGGCCCGCGATCTGCTGGACCGCGACCCCGTCTTCGCCGACGAGCTGGACCGCTGCGACGCGGCCCTGCGCCCGTTCACCGAGTGGTCCGTGACGGCCGTGCTGCGCGGCGACGCCGGCGCCCCGCCCCTGGACCGCGTGGACGTCGTCCAGCCCGCGCTGTTCGCCGTGATGGTGTCGCTGGCCGCCGTGTGGCGGGCCCGGGGCGTGCGCCCCGACGCCGTGATCGGGCACAGCCAGGGCGAGGTCGCCGCGGCCTGCGTGGCCGGCGCGCTCAGCCTCAATGACGCCGCCGCCGTGGTCGCCCTGCGCAGCCAGGCACTGACCGAGCTGTCCGGCACCGGCACCATGGCCGTGATCGCGCTGCCCCACACCGAGGTGCAGGCCCTCCTCGGCGAAGGCGTCTCGGTCGCCGCCGTCAACAGCGGCCGCGCCACCGTGGTCGCCGGTGCCGTCGAAGCGGTCGAAGCGCTGCTCACCGGCCTCGAAGCACGCCAGGTGTTCGTCCGCCGACTCGACGTCGACTACGCCTCCCACAGCGCTGAGGTCGAGCCGGTCCGCGACCGCATCCTCGACGAACTCGACGGCGTCGCCACGTACCCGACGGACATCGCCTGGTACTCCACGGTCACCGGTGAACCGGTCACCGAGGAACTGGAGGCCGGCTACTGGTACACCAACCTCCGCGAGGCCGTCCGCTTCGCGCCCGTCGTCGAGCGCATGCTCGCCGACGGCTACCGCCACTTCGTCGAACTCAGCCCGCATCCGGCCCTGCTGACCGCGCTGCGCACCATCGGCGAGGACACCGGCCACGACCTGACCGCCGTCGGCTCGCTGGGCCGCGACGAGGACGGCCCGGCCTGCCTGGACCGCGCCGCCGCCGAACTCCACGTCCACGGACGGCGGATCGACTGGCGCCGCCTGGTCCCGGACGGACCCGCCGCCGACCTGCCGACCTACGCCTGGGACCCGCAGCGCCACTGGATCGCACCGGAGACCGCCACCGGCGGCCCCGCCCTGTTCGACCGTGCCGCGCACCCGTTCCTCGGCATCCAGCTCCAGTCCGCCGACGAGACCCGCTGGACCTTCCGCAACGAGTGGTCCGCGGCCACCGCCGACTGGCTGCCCGACCACACCGTCTTCGGCCGCACCGTGGTCTCCGGCACCACCCTGATGGAGCTGTGCCGTGCCGCGCTCGCCGCGGCCCGCCCGGATGAGACGGCCGACGTCACCGACCTGCTCCTGCTCAGCCCTCTCGTCCTGCCCGGCTCCGGCACGGTCGAGGTCTCCGTCGACGTCGCCACCGCAGGCCCCGTACCCGAGATCACCGTGCACAGCCGCCCGCGCGGCCAGGACACCCCAGGCTGGACCCTGCACGCCACCGCCTCGGCCGCCCCATCGGCCCCGCTCACCGCAGCCCGTCCCCCCAAGTGGCCCGACACCGCCGAAGAGGCCTGGACCGCGCAGACGTACGACCGCCTGGCCGCCCTCGGCCTCGGCTACGGCCCCGCCTTCCAGGCCGTACGGTCGGCGGTCACGACCTGCGACGGAGAACTCCTCGCCCGCCTCTCACTGCCCTCCTCCGCCCGGGACGTGGCCGACCCGTACCCGGTACACCCGGCGCTGCTGGATGCCGCCCTCCATGTGACCGCCGCCCTCGGCCTGTCCGACGGACGCGCCCTGCTGCCCGTCGCCGTGGGCCGCTGCGCCCTGCCGTCCGGCGGCACGGGCGACCTGACCGCGCTGGTGCGGCGCACCGGAGGCTCCGCCACGGACCTCACCCTGGACATCACCCTGTGGGACGCCGACGGCCTGCCCGCCGGACGCCTGGAGGGCGTACGCCTGCGCGCCGCCGACCCGGCCGACCTCGACGCCGGCTCGGAGAACGCGCGGCATCTGTACGAGCCGGCCTGGACGGCCGTCACCGACGAGCCGCCCGCCGCTGAGGACCTCACCTGGACCGTCGTCGGCGACCCGGCCGACCCGCAGGCCGAGGCCGCCCTGCACGGCCTGGACCGCCGAGAGTCGGGCGCCGACGTCGTCGTACGCTTCTGGCCGCGCCCCGACGAACCGGTGTCCGGCGCCCACGAGTCGGCGGCCACCGCACTCACCGAGCTGCAGCGCCTCCTCGCGCTTCCCGAGGACGAGACGCCCACCCGCACCGTGTGGGTGACCCGCGGCGCGGTCGCCGCCGCCGACGGCGACCCGGTGCCCGGATACGCCCAGTCGGTGCTCTGGGGCCTGGCCCGCAGCGCCCGCGCCGAACACCCGGACCTCGGGCTGACCCTGCTCGACCTCGACGACACCGATCCCGCGTCCGCGCTCCGGGCGGCAGCCGTCGGCCTGGCCGACGAGCCCGAACTCGCCCTTCGCAAGGGGATGTTGTTCGCGCCCAGGCTGGTGCGGGCCAGGCCCGTGAACGCGCAGCAGCGCCAGGACGAGCAGCGCCGGGCGGAGGTCGTCCCCACGGACGGAACCGTCCTGATCACCGGTGGCCTCGGAGTCGTCGGCCGGCACATCGCCCGACTCCTCGCCGAACGGGGCGTCCCCCGGCTCCTGTTGACGGCCCGCCAGGGTGCCGAAGACCCCCGCGCGGCCGACACGGTCGCCGAACTGGCCGCGCTCGGCACCGTGGCCGAGGTCGTCGCGTGCGACGTGACCGACCCGGCCGCCGTCGCAGATGTCCTCGCCCGGGTCGGCGAGGAACTGCCCCTGCGCGGTGTCGTGCACTGCGCCGGGATCCTCGACGACGGGGTGGTGGCCGAGCTGACTCCCGAGCGGCTGGCGCGGGTGCTGCGGCCCAAGGTCGACGGGGCCCTCCATCTGCACCGGCTCACCGCCGGCGCCCCGCTGGACCTCTTCCTGCTCGTGTCGTCGGCCGCCGGTGTCGTCGGCAACGCGGGCCAGGGCAACTACGCGGCCGCCAACGTCTTCCTCGACCAACTCGCCCACCACCGGCGGGCCCTGGGCCTGCCCGGCAGCTCCGTCTCCTTCGGCGCCTGGGCCGGCGAGGGCCTGGCCGCCGCCCACGCCGACCTGGACCGCATGGCCCGGCTCGGCCACCGCGCCCTCACCCCGGACCAGGGCCGCGACCTCGTGGCCCTGGCCCTGCGGCACGGCGCCCCGCACCTGGTCGCCTGGGCCCTCGACCTGCCCCGCCTGCGCGCGTCGGACGCCGCGGGCACCGCCCTGTGGCGCTCGCTGCTGCCCGCGCCGCGCAGCACCGGGGGAGATGCCCTCGCCGACCGCCTGGCCAGGCTGCCCGAGCCCGAACGGGCCGAGCGCGTCCTGGCCCTGGTCCGGGACGAGGCCTCCCGCGCCCTCGGCCTGCGCTCGGCCGAGTCCGTGCGCCCCGACCAGCCGCTGCGCGACCTCGGCATGGACTCCGTCACGGCCGTCGAACTGCGCAACCGCATCGGCGCCCGGCTCGGCACCCGCCTGCCCGCCACCCTCCTCTTCGACCACCCCACCGCCGACCGGCTGGCCGCATACCTGCTGGCCAACGTGCTGGGACACGGGGCGCGCGAGGTCCAGCGGGCCCAGACGACCGTGCCCGCCACCGACGAACCGATCGCCATCGTCGCCATGGCCTGCCGGCTGCCCGGCGGGGTGAACGACCCGGACGGCCTGTGGCGGCTGGTCGCCGACGGCCGGGACGCGGTCGGACCGTTCCCCGCCGGACGCTGGGACGTGGAGGCGCTGTACGACCCCGACCCGGACGCCCTCGGCAAGTCCTACGCCCGCGAGGGCGGCTTCCTGGACGACATCGAGTCCTTCGACGCGGGCTTCTTCGGCATCACCCCGAAGGAGGCCGCCGCCATGGACCCCCAGCAGCGGCTGCTGCTGGAGACGGCCTGGGAGGCGCTGGAGCGCGCCGGTATCGTGCCCGCCCGGCTCGCCGGCAGCACCACCGGCGTGTACGTCGGCATGTTCGGCAGCGACTACCTGGCCGGCTCCCGCCTCGACCAGCTCGACGGCTACGTCGGCACCGGCTCGGCGCTCAGCGTCGCCTCCGGCCGGCTGGCCTACGCGCTCGGCCTGCACGGTCCGGCCCTGACCGTGGACACGGCGTGCTCGTCCTCGCTGGTGGCGACGCACCTGGCCGTCCGGGCGCTGCGCGCGGGTGAGTGCGACCTGGCGCTGGCCGGCGGGGTGACGCTGATGGTGACCCCGCAGACCTTCGTGGAGTTCAGCCGGCTGCGCGGCCTGTCCCCGACCGGCCGCTGCCGCTCCTTCTCCGACGACGCCGACGGCGCGATCTGGGCCGAGGGCGCGGGGATGCTCGTCCTCAAGCGGCTCAGCGACGCCGAGCGGGACGGCGACGAGGTGCTGGCCGTGCTGCGCGGCACGGCCGTCAACCAGGACGGCCGCAGCCAGGGCCTGTCCGCGCCCAACGGCCCGGCCCAGGAACAGGTGATCCGCCGCGCGCTGGAGCTGTCCGGGCTGGCGCCCGCCGACATCGACCACATCGAGGCGCACGGCACCGGCACCACCCTCGGCGACCCCATCGAGGCGAACGCCCTGACCGAGGTCTTCGCGGCCTCCCGCCCCCAGGACCGTCCGCTGTATCTGGGCTCGCTGAAGTCCAACATCGGCCATGTGCAGGCCGCTTCGGGCGTCGCCGGACTGATCAAGGTCGTGCAGTCGCTGCGCCACCAGACCCTGCCGCGCACCCTGCACGCCGACACGCCGAGCCGGCACATCGAGTGGGACGGCAGCGGACTCGCCCTGCTCCAGGAACCGGTCGCCTGGCCGGCGACGCCTCAGCGGGTGCGGCGGGCCGGGGTCAGCGCCTTCGGCATCAGCGGTACCAACGCCCACGTCATCGTGGAGGAGGCCCCGGCCAGGCCCGCTCAGGAGGCGGAACTCCCGGACGGCAAGCGCCTGTTCGTGCTCTCGGGGCGTAGTGAGGCAGGGCTGCGCGGCCAGGCGGGCCGGCTGGCCCGTCAGCTCACCGCCGACACCGCGCTCCCCGACGTCGCCCACACCCTGGCCCGCCACCGCAGCCACTTCGAGTGGCGTACGGCGGTCGTCGCGGGAGACCGGGAGGAACTGCTGTCCTCCCTCAAGGCCCTGGACAGCGGACGCAGGCCCGTGCCCGCGCCCCGCGAGGACCAGACCGGAAAGGTCGCGTTCGTCTTCGCCGGGCACGGCGGCCAGTGGACCGGCATGGGCCTGGGACTGGAGTCCCAGTCCGAGGCCTTCCGGGCCGAGCTGACCCGCATCGACGCCGCCGTCCAGCGGCACGTCGGCTGGTCGGTGCTCAACGTGCTGCGGGCACCGGAGGAGTTCTCCCCGCTCGACCGCACCGAATACCTCCAGCCGGTCCTGTTCGCCGTCAACGCGTCCCTGGCCGCGGCCTGGCGGGAACTCGGCGTCACCCCGGACGCCGTCGTCGGCCACAGCCTCGGCGAGATCGCCGCCGCGTACAGCGCGGGCGCCCTCACCCTGGACGAGGCCGTGACCGCCGTCACCGGGCGGGCCGCCGCGGTCGTCCCGCTCGTCGGGCACGGCGGCATGCTCGCCGTGGAACTGCCGCTCGCGGACGTCGAGGACCTGCTGACGCCCTACGCCGGCCGCCTGTTCGTCGGAGCCGTCAACAGCCCTGCTGCCACCGCCGTCTCCGGCGAGGCCGAGGCCCTCACGGAGCTGCGCCGCCACTTGGAAGAGCGCGGCGTCCCCACCCGCGTCCTGTCGACACCGTTCGCCTCGCACACCCCGCTCATGGAACCCCTGCGCGCCGAGCTGCTCGACCGCTTCTCCGGCATCCGGGGCACCCGCACACCGACCCCGCTGTACTCGTCCGTGCTCGCCGCACCCGTCCCCGGGGACGAGCTGGACGCCGGCTACTGGTGCGACAACCTGAGCCGGCCGGTCCGCTTCGCCGACACCATCCGGCGCATGCTGGACGACGGCTACCGCTACTTCGTGGAACTCAGCCCGCACCCCTCGCTCCTCTCGTCCATCGAGGCCGTCGCGGCCGAGGCAGGGATCGACGCGACCGGCATCGGCTCGCTGCGCCGTGGCCGGGACGCGCACGAGGTCCTGCTCGGCCGGCTGGGGGAGTTGTTCACGGCCGGACACACGCCCGACTGGACGGCGCTCTTCCCGCACGGCCGCCGCGCCGACCTGCCCACCTACGCCTTCGCCCGCGAACGGCACTGGCTCGCCCCCGTCCAGGCCACCGCCACCGGCGGCTCACCGCTCCTCGGCACCCACGTCCAGGCCAGCGACGAACCCGGCCGGGACCTCTTCCAGAGCGAGATCGCCCTCGACGACAGCCGCTTCGCCTACCTCACCGACCACCAGGTCACCGGCGAGGTGTGGCTGCCGGGCGCCGCCCTCCTCGACATGGTCCTGGAGGCGGCGACCGCCCTCGCGGACGGGGGCGAGGTGCACCTGGCCGACGTCCGGTTCGTCCAACCGCTGCGCCTGGACCCCGAGCGGCCCGTACGGCTCCAGCTCGTGCTGCGCCCCGCGGAGAACGGCTTCCGGGACTTCTCCCTCGCCTCGGCACCCGCCGGACAGCGACAGCCGCGCTGGGAGCGGCACGCGACCGGACGCCTCGCCCTCACCCCCGAACCGGCGGCCGACACCGGCACGGACCTGGCCGCCCTGCGCGAGCGCTGCACCGAACGCGTCGACCTGTCCGCCGTCTACGCCGGCCTCGCCGCCCTCGGCATCGACTACGGCCCCGCCTTCCGGGGCCTGGAGGAGGGCCACCGGGACGGCGGCACGACAGCGGTGGCCCGCCTGGCCGCCCGGCCCGCCGCCGGTCACCTCCTGCACCCCGCCACGCTCGACGCCTCCTTCCACACCGCCGCGCTGCCCGCGGCCGCCCCGCAGGGCAGGGCGTTCGTGCCCGCGGGCGCCGGACGCCTGCGGTTCACCGGCCTGCGCACCGCACCCGCCTGGGTGAGCTGCGACCTGCGCTCGGTCGACGGCGACACCGCCGTCCTCGACCTGCGCCTGTGGGACGAGAACGGCCAACTCGTCCTCGCCGCCGACGAGTTCCGGCTCGCCGCGCTCTCCCCGCTGGACGGCGCCCTCTTCGAGACCCGCTGGCAGCCCCGCCCCGCGGCACAGGAGCCGCCGGCCGAGGGCAGCTGGCTCCTCCTCGCCGACGAGACCGGCGTGGCCGACGAACTGGCCCGCCGCCTCGACGATGTCGCCCCCTACGTGATCGCGCGCCGAGGCACCGCCTACGGCACCGAGGGCCCCGGCCGCTACGTCCTCGACCCGGCCGACCCGGCCCAGCTGGCCCGGCTGCTGGACGAGGCCTTCGCGGACGCGCCGCCCGAGCGGGTGGTCCAGCTGTCCGCGCTCGACGCCCCGCACGTCTGCGACGAGAGCAGCGCCGAGGAGGCCGCCCGGCTCTGCTGCCTGACCACCCTGCACCTGGTCCGGGCCCTCGCCGAACGCGAGCGGCCCAAGAGCCGTTCGCCGCGCCTGTTCGTCGTCGTACGCGGCAGCCAGGCCGCCGGTGACAGCACCGCGGTGGCACATCCGCAGCAGGCCCTCGCCTGGGGCTTCGGCCTCACCGTGGCCCAGGAACACCCCGAACTCGCCACCACGCTGGTCGACCTGCCCGCCGACGGCGGCGCCGAGGCGCTGTGGACCGAGCTGCGGCACGCCGACGACGAACGCCTTATCGCCCTGCGCGACGCCGGCCGCCTCGTCCCGCGCCTGGCCCGGACCCGCCCCGACGACGGCGGCCACGCCGAGCAGCCCGACGGCGTGCACCTCATCACCGGCGGCCTGGGCGGCCTCGGCCGGGTCGTCGCCGAGCGGCTGGTCCGCCGGGGCGCCCGCCGGCTCGCCCTGCTGAGCCGCGGCACACCCGACCAGGCCGCCACCGCCTGGATCCAGAGCCTGGAACAGCGCGGCGTCACCGTGCACCTCGCCCGCGCGGACGTCGCCGACCGCGCCGGACTCTCCGCCGCCCTGGACGCCGTACGCCGCGCGGCAGGACCCGTCGCCACCGTGGTCCACGCCGCCGGTGTCCTGGACGACGCCACCCTGGCCAACCTCACCGACGAGCGCGTCCGGCGCGTCCTCGCGCCCAAGGTGCTCGGCACCGCCCTGCTCACCGAACTGGCCCCGGAAGCGGCGAACCTGGTCCTGTTCGCCTCGGCCGCCGGCCTGCTGGGCTCGGCCGGACAGAGCCCCTACTCCGCGGCCAACGCCTTCCTCGACGCCTGGGCGCACCACCTCTCCCGGTCCGGCAGGCGGGCGCTGAGCCTGGACTGGGGCGCCTGGGCGGGCGTCGGCATGGTCGCCGAGTCCGGCACCCGGGCCGCCGAGACCAGCCGCTCCGGCCTGGTCGCCTTCTCCCCGCAGGACGGCGGCGAGCTGTTCGACCGGGTGCTGGCCACCGCCCGCCGCCAGCTCGCCCCCATCGCCCTCGACTGGGAGCTGCTCGCCCTCGACCCGGACGCGGCGCGCAGCCGCCCGCTCCTCGCCGACCTGGTGAGCGTCCCGGCCGGCGGCGGGGACACCGACGACCTCGTGAAGAAGGTGTTCGCGGCCGCCACCGAGCAGGAGCGCACCGAGTGGCTCGAGACCTACGTGCGGGCCCGCGTCGGCGAGGTCTCCGGCGGTGCGGTGGACGTGTTCGCCACCACGGCCCTGAAGGAACTCGGCCTGGACTCGCTGATGCTGGTCCGGCTGCGCAACGCCTTCGCCCGCGAACTGGGCGTCGAGCTGCCGGCCGCCGACGTGTTCTCCGCCGCCGACATCCGCGGCCTCGCCCGCGCCCTGGCCGAGGGCCTGCCCGAGCGCGCCGCACCGGCCGAGCGGGCGGGGCACACGCCCGCGCAGCACGTGCCCGAGACCGAACTGCGGCCCGCGACCCGGGACGTCGTACGACTCCTGCGCAGTGCCCAGCCGGACATGCCCCAGGCAGCGCACGGCGTGGGTCTGGCCGTACGGCTCGGCACACCGACGACCCGCGAGGCCCTCACCGGGATCCTCGACCGGCTCGCCGCCCGGCACGCAGCCCTGCGCACGGCCGTCGTGACCGGCGACGAGGGCGGACGGCAACTGCGCGTGGACCGGCAGCCGCCCGCGCCGCTGCTCAGCTGGACCGAGACCACGCAGGAGGCGGACGCCGGCGAGCGGCTGCGGCTGCTCCTGGAGCCGCCGTTCGACCTGGCCGTCCCGCCGCTGTGGCGGTTCGAACTCGTCGACGGCGACCCGCGCGGCCAGCTCCTGGTGTTCGGCGCCCACCACGCGGTCAGCGACCTCCAGTCCCTGCTGCTGGTGGCCGCCGAGATCGACACCGAACTGTCCGGCACCCCGCTGGACGGCACCGTCACCAACCGGGACATCGACCTGCTGATCGAGGCCCAGCAGGGCGGCGGCGACGGCCCCGGCGCCGACTGGCGGGAGGCCTTCCAGGGCAGCGAACGGCTCGACCTGACCCTCGCCCGCCCGCGTCCAGACACCCGCTCCTACCGCTCCGGAAGCGTCACCGTGACCGTCCCCGACGGCCTCATGGAACGCGTCTCGGCCGCCGCGAGCACACTGGCCGTCACCCCCGCCGCGTTCTGCCTCGGCACCCTCACCGTGCTGCTGGCCAGGAAGCGGGAGCGGGAGCGGTTCGCGCTCGCCGTGCCCGTGGACACCCGCATCCACGCCGACGCGTACGGCGCCGTGGGCTTCTTCGGCGTCCCCGTGCCCTTCCCCGCACAGGCGGCGGCGGGAGAGCGGATCGCGGACGTCCTCGTCCGCACCGACCGGCGCCTGCAGCAGATCCTGGCGAAGGGCGCCATGTTCTCCGACGCCCTCGCCACGCTCGCCCGCCAGGGCCTGCACCGCGCCAACGCCCCGCTCGTCGAGGTGTACTTCAACTACGTCCGCTTCTCGGGCCGGTTGACCCACCTCGAGGTGCTGCCCGCCGGTGTCGGCCACACCGACCTGGACCTGATGATCACCATGACCCCGGACACGGGCACCGTCCGCCTCGACCACAACCTCGACATCCTGGACGCGGACACCGCGACCGAACTCGGCGAGGAGTTCCTGCGGTTGCTCGCGGAGACCGCCGAGGACGCGACTGCGGTCGTACGGGAGAGTGCAACCGTCATACAGCAGGCGCCGGTCGAGGGACCCCGTCTCGCCCTCGCCGCCACCTTCGCCCTCGGCAACCTGCCCCTGATGTGCGAGGCGGCGCTGGAGGACGAGCGGGCGAGCGTCGCCGAGGCGCCGTACCACCAGGTGCTCGCCGCCCTCCAGGACCCGTCCGGCGTGCTCGCCGACCCGGCCACCGCGGTGGGCGTCGTCCTGCTGCGCGCCGCCGACCTGGAGCGCTTCGGGCCGGTGGACGACACGGCACTCGCCGAACTGCGCAGCGCCTTCCCGGCCGCGCTGAAGTCCCTCGCCGAACGCACCCGCAGGCCGCTCGTCGTTGGCATCCTGCCGACCGCGCGGACCGCGGACCGCTTCCTCGACTGGGAGCGCGGGATCACCGCCGACCTGGCCGACCTGCCCGGCATCGCGGTGCTCGGCCCCGACGAATGGACCCGGCACCACACCGTCGAGGAGCGCTTCGACGAGCGCACCGAGCGACTTGCCCACCTGCCCTTCACCCCGGCCTTCCAGGCGGCGGTCGCGCTGCGCCTGGCCGAGGTGGTACGGGCCGTACGGCGCCCCGCGCCCAAGGTGATCGCCGTCGACGGCGACGAGACCCTGTGGGGCGGGGTGGCGGGTGAGGCCGGACCGGAGGCGGTGGACCTCACCGGAGCACGCGCCCGGCTGGCCCGCAGGCTGCTCCAGTGGCGGGACGCGGGTGCACTGCTGGCCCTGGTCAGCAACAACGACGAGGCCACCGTCCGGGCGGTCCTCGACCGCCCCGACAGCCTGCTGAAGGCCGAGCACTTCAGTGTCGTCTCCGCCGCCTGGAACCCCAAGCCCGAGCGCCTCGCCGAGGCCGCCCGGACCCTGAACCTGGGCCTGGACAGCTTCCTGTTCCTGGACGACAACCCGGCCGAGATCGCCAGGATGCGCTCGGCGCTCCCGCAGGTGCTGTCCGTGACCTGCCCGCCGGCCGCCGGACTCGACGCGTTCCTGGACCGGTTGTGGCCCCTCGTCCCGGCCGCGGCGACCGCCGAGGACACCCTGCGGGCCCGCTTCTACGCACAGGAACGCGAGCGGGACGCCGTCCGCGAGGGCGCCGGGTTCGAGGACTTCCTCGCCCAGCTGAACCTCGAGGTGGACCTCCGCGAGCTGACCGACGCGGACGTCGAGCGGGCCGAGCAACTCGTCCGCCGCACCAACCAGTTCACCCTGCGCGCCCGGTCCGCCGACGGCGGCGACCTCGCCCGGTGGCGCGCGCAGGGCGAGGTGTGGACGGCGGCCGCCCGGGACCGGTTCGGCGACTACGGCCAGATCGCCCTCCTCGCCTTCACCGCCGACGGCGACCAACTCGACGTCCGCGGCTGGCTGATGAGCTGCCGGGCCCTCGGCCGAGGCGTCGAGGAACGGCTGCTCGGCCGGCTCGCCGACCGGGCCGAGCAGCTGGGCTGCGCCAAGGTCCGGCTCACCGCGGAGCGCACCCCGCGCAACGCACCCGCCCGGCGGCTGCTCGCCGCGCTCGGCGGCGGCGACCCGGACGACGAGCGGCTGGACGTCGTGGCCACGCCCGGGCACCTGCGGGCCTTCCGCTCCTGGGAGCAGCAGTGAGGAACAAGACCGTGCACAACGCGAAGGGCTCTCATGCGTGACATGAACGAGGAGCCGGCGGCCGCCGGCCCGCAGACGATCGCCGAGTCGATCGAACAAGGCGGCAGCGGCCTCGGCGTGGCCGACCTGCTGGCCAAGGTACGGGCGACGGGCTCCGAACCGGAGCGTGCCCCGGCCCCGACCACCGCCTCGGCAAGTGCCCCGGCCCCGGCCGCCGGATCGGTCCCGGCTGTGGGTGCCGACGCGGTCGCGGCCACCGCCTCGGTCGCGGCTGTGGGTGCCGACCCGGCTCTGACCACCGCCTCGGTCCTGGCTGCTGACTCTGCTCAGGCCTTGGCCCCCGGCTCGGCCCCGGCTGCGGGTGTCGACGGGGCCCCGGCCACCGCCTCGGTCCCAGCCGTGGGTGCCGACCCTGCCCTGGCCGGCGACCCGGCCCCGGCCCCCGGCTCGGCCCCGGCCAATGACTCCGCTCCGGCCTTGGCCACCGGCTCTGCTGCCGCCTTGGCCACCGAGCCTGCCCCCGCCTCGGTCGCCCACCCCACCCCGACCCAGGCAACTGCCCCGCCCCAGGCCCTCGCGCCGGACCTTGCGGGCCTGACGGCCCTCATCGCCGCCGCGGCCGGCCGGCGTCTTCCCGCCGGCCGGCTGGCGCCCGACGCCGACTTCTTCGACGCGGGGGGCACCTCGGTCGACGCGGTGGAGCTGGCCGCCGAACTGGAGGGCGAGCTGGGCCTCGAGATCGACCTCGACGACGTGTTCGCGGACGCCCGCCCCGCCGGCCTGGCCCGGAGGTGGCTGCCGCTGCTCGGGAACACGACGACCGAGGCACCCTCGGCCACAACGTCCGCAGCCGTGACGCCCTCGGCCGCCGTCACCACGGCCCCGCCGGCACCCCTGGCCACCCCCGTCCCCGCCCCGAGCACCCTGCCCATCCCGTCCCCCCGCACCCCACCCGCCGTACCGAGCAGCCCGTACCGGGACGGTGACCCCCACTCCCGGGCCCGGCAGGAGGACCTCGACCAGATCCTGGCCGACCTCGCCCTCGCCGACCGGCTTCCCTTCGCCGACGTGCCCGAACCGCTGCCGCCGCGCCGCATCCTGCTGACCGGCGCGACCGGATTCCTCGGCAGCCACATGCTGCTCGACCTGCTGCGGCACAGCGACGCCCATGTGTACTGCCTGGTCCGCGCGGCCGACGAGGCGGCCGCGACCGAACGGCTGGGCGCCCAGCTGCGCAGCTACCAGCTGCCGTGGTCCTCGGAGATACGCCGGCGCATCACCGTGCTGCCCGGCGACATCCGCCGCCCCCGCCTCGGCCTCACCGACGAGCAGTGGGTGAGCCTCGCGCACGAACTCGACAGCATCGTCGGCGTCGCGGCCGCCGTGGACTTCCTGCGCGGCTACCAGTCACTGCGCGGCAGCAACGTCCTCGGCGCGCTCACCCTCGCCGAACTCGCCGCGACCGGCCGCCCCAAGCCCCTGCACCACATCTCGTCGATCGCCGTGTTCAACGAGGTCGGCATCACCTCCATGGGCGAGGACGACCCGCTCGCCCACGTCGACCGGCTCATCTCCGGCTACGACCAGTCCAAGTGGGCCGCCGAGGTCGCCCTGCGCCGCGCCCGCGACCACGGACTCGTCGTCACCGCACTGCGCCCCGGCGGGATCGGCGGCCACACGAAGACCGGCGCGTACAACCCGCAGGACCTCAGCAGCGGCCTGATCTCCGCCTTCGGCCGCTTCCGCACCGTACCGGCGTTCCGCTACCTCAACGCGGCCCCCGTGGACTGGGTCAGCCGGGTCGCGGTCGCCGCGATCTGCGAGCCCGACGCCTGGGGCTTCGACTACAACCTCACCGGCGTGCCCAACACCCTGGACGACGTCGTACGGGACATGGCCTTCGGCGGCATGCACGTCCGCGTCCAGGACTGGGACGAGTGGCGCACCGAAACCCTGGCCCGCCTGGAGGCCGAGCCGGTACCCGAACTCGCCTTCCTGACCCGGGTGTTGCAGAGCCCCACCGCGCTGAAGCTGTGCGAGGCCACTCTGCAGGGCCCCGCCGCCGTCGCCGACCGCACCGACGCCCTGGTCGCCGCGCTCGGCCTCACGCCCGCCGCCCGGTACGACGCCCAGGCCCAGCTGAAGACCTTCGAGAAGCTCGCCGACGACGGCCTCGCCCGGCTCCCGCACAAGGACGACCAGCCCTACCTCTGGTTCGCCGAGACGACCGAGGGCACCGTCGGCCCGGTCGGAGCCGCCGCCGACACCCCCTGCTCGATGGCGCTCACCCTGTCGATCGCCGGCATGTACCAGCTGGTCAAGGAGCGCCGGGTGGACGTCACCGGCGAGGTGACCTGCCCGGCGCTCCACGCCGAGCCGCTGACCGTGGAGAGCGGCGACGTCTGGGTCCGCCCCGAGGAGGGCATCCCGCTGCGGCACGGCATGCGCCACCAACTCCTGCGCTACCGCCTGAAGCTGCGCGACGCGGACGGCGGTCTGTGGTGGCTGGAGGGCCGCAAGTACGCGCGGGCCCGGCGCGACCTGTGGCGGCAGACCCGTGCGCTCACCGTGGAGATCGGCCGCGAGGGCGAGGCCGCGAGCCTGCTCGGCGAGGTGGTCGTACCCGCCGACTCCTACGTCCGCGACCAGATCGACGGCATCAAGGTCGACCCGCGCCTGACCAGCCAGGAGAAGCGGGCCGCCAAGCTGACCTGGCTCGCCTGGTTCGGTGTCGAGATGGGCCGCGGACTGCTCGCCCCGTTCGCCCGCGCCGCCGCGGACCTCCTGGACCTGCGCCGCACCCCCACCCTCACGGAGCACAACCGATGATCTTCAGGACCACCTCCTCCCGGACGGCCCGGCCGGCGCTCCGCAGGGTCCGCACCACCGCAGCCCTCCGCCCGCTGCGCCACCGCCTCGACGCGGCCCGCGTCGAGGAGATCCCCTTCCGCACGAGCGACGGCGTCCGCCTCGGCCTGACCCGCGTCGACACCGGAGACACCGGCGGCACCGCCCGGCCCGCCGTGCTGCTCCTGCACGGGCACACCGCCTCCGCCGACATGTTCCTGCTGCCCGAGACCCGCAACCTCGTCGACGTCCTCCTCGACGACGGCTACGAACCCTGGCTGCTGGACTGGCGGGGCAGCCGCCGGCTGCCGTACAACGAGACCGGCCGCCGGTACACGTACGACGACGTGGCGCTGTACGACCTCCCCGAGGCCGTCGCCCACATCCGGCAGCGCATCGGCGAGCGCCCGCTGTTCGTCGTCGCCCACTGCATCGGCTCCCTCACCCTGTCGCTGAGCATGGCGGCCGGACTGGTGCCGGGCCTGGCCGGCGTGGTCTCCCAGGGGGTGTTCCTGACCCCCAAGCTGGCGGGCCGGACCTCGCTGCGCATGTCCGTGGCCGGGGAGCTGCTGAAGACCCGGGTCGACCACATCCCGGTCGACTTCCGCAAGGTGGGCCTGTGGTCGAAGTACACCCCGCTGTTCGCACTGGCCTCCCGCGGCGACGGCTGCCCCGATCCGACCTGCCGGATCCTGCACCATTCGGCCTGGGGCACCGGCGCCTCGCTCTTCGTCCACGAGAACCTGTCCGACACCACCCACGACCGGCTCGCCGAACTCCTCGGCCCTGCCCCGCTGTGGATCCTGCCCCACCTGCGCCGCATCGAGCTGGCCCGCAGCGTCGTGCGCTGGCACGACACCGACCACCGCTACCGGGCGCTGCCGCCCAACGCGCTGGACGCGGCCGACCGCATCGACACCCCGGTCCTGCTGCTCGCCGGCAGCGAGAACGGGCTGTGGCTGGACTCGCAGAAGCTCTGCCACGAGGTGCTGGCCCGCAGGCAGCCCCAGCTGGACGTCTCCTACGCCGAGATCCCGGGCTACGGCCACCTGGACACCTTCCTGGGCCGCGGCGCCGCCCTCGACGTCTTCGGACACGTCCTCGAATTCCTCGGCGATCACCGGTGACGGAGGGCGGCAGGGCCGGTTACCGTACCGGACAGTAACCGGAGTGCACCCCAGGAGGCCCCCATGCCCCAGCTCGACGTCGACGGCGCCGTACTGACGTACGACGACGAGGGCCCCCGCGACGGCGCGGACGTACCCCTGGTGTTCGTCCACGGCTGGACCGCGAACCGGCACCGCTGGGACCACCAGCTGGCGCACTTCTCCACGGGCCGGCGGGTCATCCGGCTGGACCTGCGCGGACACGGGGAGAGCACGGGGGCCGGGGTGCGCACGATCGCGGAGCTGGCGAGGGACGTCCTCGCCCTCCTCGACCACCTGGAGGTCGAGCGGTTCGTGCTGGTCGGCCACTCCATGGGCGGGATGATCTCCCAGACCATCGCGCTGTCCCACGCCGAGCGGGTCGAGCGGATGGTGCTGGTCAACTCGATCGGCCGGATGGCCTACAACCGCGGCCGGGGCCTGCTCATGGCGGCCTCCACCCTCGTGCCGTACAAGCTGTTCATCGCGACCAACATCCAGCGGGCCTTCGCTCCGGGCCACCCCCGCGAGGAGGTCCGGGAGTACATCCGCTCCTCCGCCGGCACCCCGCGCGAGGTCGTCATGACCCTGTACGGCGCCATGCGGGCCTTCGACGTCCTCGACCGCGCCGGCGAGATCGCCACGCCCACCCTGATGGTGCACGGCTACCACGACATCCAGCTGCCCGTGCACCAGATGCTCCGGATGGCCAAGGCCTACCCGAACGCGGTCGTGCGCATCATCGACGCGGGCCACGAACTGCCCGTGGAGAAGCCGGCCGAACTCACCTCGGCGCTTGACTGGTTTCTGACTGCGAAGCCGTAGCGCCGGAGTCGCTTGGCGAAGTTTTTGCCCGTGGCCGGTTACTGCCTCCCCGGCCCGGTGCCATGGCGGTCCTTCGATTTCGCGTTGGCAAAACACGGCCGAAACAGTGGGGGAGCAGCGGCCTGCCGTGACGCGCTCGCGTTGACCGCCGCGCCTGCCTGACGGACGCTCGTCATATAGGTGCTCGATACAACTGGTTCGGCGGCCGTCTTCCGTCCACCCCGGAAAGCACAGGTGGACGAGGGGCGGCCGCGGGGCCGGAGGCAGGAGTAGCGCATGTGCGGCATCACCGGATGGGTCTCCTACGACCGTGACCTGGCCACGGAGTCGACCACACTGCATGCGATGACCGAGACGATGGCCTGCCGCGGCCCGGACGACCGGGGCACCTGGACCGAGGGCCCCGCCGCCCTCGGCCACCGCCGCCTCGCCATCATCGACCTCCCCGGCGGACGCCAGCCGATGTCCGTCCGCACCCCCGAGGGAAACGTCGCCCTCGTCTACTCCGGGGAGGCGTACAACTTCACCGAACTGCGCCGCGAACTCCTCGACCGCGGCCACCGGTTCACCACCGACTCCGACACCGAGGTCGTCCTCCACGGCTACCTGGAATGGGGCGACGCCGTCGCCGAGCGGCTGAACGGCATGTACGCCTTCGCCGTGTGGGACGGCCGGCACGGCCGGCTCGTGATGATCCGCGACCGCATGGGCATCAAGCCGTTCTACTACTACCCCACCCCCGACGGCGTCCTCTTCGGCTCCGAGCCCAAGGCGATCCTCGCCAACCCGCTCGCCCGGCCGCGCGTCGCCCTGGACGGTCTGCGCGAGCTGTTCACCATGGTCAAGACCCCCGGACACGCCGTGTGGGACGGCATGCACGAGGTCGAACCCGGCACCGTCGTCACCGTCGACCGCGACGGCCTGCACACCCGCGTCTACTGGCGCCTGGAGACCCGCGCGCACACCGACGACCAGGACACCACCATCGCCACCGTGCGCTCGCTCCTCGACGACATCGTGCGCCGCCAGCTGGTCGCCGACGTCCCGCGCTGCACCCTGCTCTCCGGTGGCCTCGACTCCTCCGCCATGACCGCGCTCGCCGCCCGGCAGCTCGCCGAGCAGGGCGAGAAGGTCCGCAGCTTCGCCGTCGACTTCGTCGGCCAGGCCGACCACTTCGTCGCCGACGAACTGCGCGGCACCCCGGACACGCCCTTCGTGCACGACGTGGCCCGGCTCGCCCGCACCGATCACCAGGACATCGTCCTGGACGCCCAGTCCCTCGCCGACCCGGCCGTCCGCGAGAAGGTGGTCCGCGCCCGCGACCTGCCGGCCGGCTTCGGCGACATGGACACCTCGCTGCTGCTGCTCTTCCGCGCCATCCGCGACCAGTCCACGGTCGCCCTGTCCGGCGAGTCCGCCGACGAGGTGTTCGGCGGCTACCTGCAGTTCTTCGACGAGGACGTCCGCCGTAGCGACACCTTCCCCTGGCTGGTGCACTTCGGCCGCCACTTCGGCGACGACAGCGAGGTCCTGCGCCCCGACCTCGCCAAGACCCTGGACCTGGAGGGTTACGTCGCCGACGGCTACCGCACCGCCGTCGCCGGCATCCGCCGCCTGGACGGGGAGAGCGACTTCGAGTACCGGATGCGGCAGATCTGCCATCTGCACCTGACCCGTTTCGTCCGCGCCCTGCTCGACCGCAAGGACCGGATGAGCATGGCCGTCGGCCTGGAGGTCCGGGTGCCGTTCTGCGACCACCGGCTCGTGGAGTACGTCTACAACACGCCCTGGTCGCTGAAGTCCTTCGACGGCCGGGAGAAGAGCCTGCTCAGGGAGGCGACCGCGGACCTGCTGCCGCGCTCGGTGTACGAGCGGGTCAAGAGCCCGTACCCGTCCACGCAGGACCCCCGGTACGCCCGCGCCCTCCAGGACCAGGCCAAGGATCTCCTCGCCCGGCCCACACACCCCGTCTTCGACCTGGTCGACCGTGAGCGCGTCCGGACGGCCGCCGAACGCGACACCCCCGTCAGCACCCAGGTGGCCCGGCGCGGCCTGGAGCGCACCCTGGACCTGGCCCAGTGGCTGGACCTCTACTCCCCGGAGCTCACCCTCAGCTGAGGCCGACAGCCTTGTCCGCGGCCGCCGCCGTCGGCTGCCACCAGGTCGTCACCGGCTCCCACACCCGCACCTCGCTCCCGGTGCCCAGCTGAGCCGCGGTGAAGGCACGCCCCCACTGGGACGCCGACGCCGCCACCGTGATCGCGTCCGCCCGGCGGGCCTCGGGGTCCGCCGGGTCGGCGATGGTGCGTACGGCGGCGTAGGCGGTCTTGCCCGCCGCGAGCTGGTACGTACCGCTGCCGCCCTCCGGCACCGGCAGCGCGGCCCCGTCCAGGCCGCCGAAGGTGATCGTGGGCACGCGGTCGACCACACAGGCGCGGGCACTGCGGTTGGTCACGCTGACGCGCACCACGGAAGGATCGTCGGACACGGCCTTCGCCCGCAGGCTCAGCGCCTTCTCCGCGCAGCGGACGGGCTTGGCGTGCCCCACGGCCGCCTGGCTCGGCGGTGCGGCGAGCAGCAGGGCCGCTGCGGCGGCGGAGACGGCGGGTACGGTGAGGGCGGCGCGGATGCGCATGGCGGGGTTCCCCTGTCGGTCACGTACGGGTCGGGTGCGGCGGGCCGAGGCGCGCCTGCCCGGAGTGACGTTCCGGACGGCCGTGAGGTTGTGCCCGAATCGGGCCTGTTACCCGCTTGCAGTGCAGTTGCCGTCAATCGGTGGTGTTCGTGGGGGAGCTCCACTCGTCCCGGCCCGCGGGGCAGGAGCTGCCGCTCGGCGGCAGCGAGCCGTACAGCAGGAAGTCGTCGACCTTGCGGTGCACGCACGTGGACGACGAGTAGCCGGTGTGTCCGTCGCCCTTGTTGTCGAGCACCACGGCCGACGGCCCGAGCCGCCTGGCCGTCTCCTCGGTCCAGCGGTACGGCGTCGCCGGGTCGCCGCGCGTGCCCACCAGCAGCATCTTGGCCGAGTGGACGTTCTTGACCTGGGTGCGGATGAAATCCGTGCCCTTGGGGCGGCCGTAACACATCAGCAGCTGGGTGAGCCGCAGGCGGCCGAAGACCGGCGACGCCTGCTCGTAGGAGGCCCGCAGGTCCTTGAGGTCCTTGGTGATCCGGGCCTCGGTGGGCCGGTCGGGGTCGTCCGCGCAGTTGATCGCCATCAGCGCGGCCGGCAGGTTGTCCGCCGGGACGTCCATCGCGTCCACGAGCCCGCCGTCCTGCTTCGTGCGGTCGGGTTTCTTCCCCCGCTCGTCCTGCCGCACGGGCAGGCCGAAACCGCCGCCCTCGGAGAAGCCGAGCACACGGCGCGCGTCGCCGTCCTCGACCAGCGAGACCAGCGCCCGCTCCAGCGAGGGCCACATCTCCTTGCTGTAGAGGGCCTGCCCGATGGCGCTCACCAGGTCCTGGCCGGAGAAGACGCCGCCGAAGTCCGTGGGCACCGGGTTCTCGTCGAGCGAGCGCACGAGCTGGACGACCTGGTCCCCGGCCGCACGCCGGTCCTGCCCGAACGGACAGCCGATGTCCGTCGTACACCAGTCCAGGAAGTCGTCCAGCGCCGTCTGCTGTCCCCCGGCGCCCGCGATCCCCTGCTCGGACAGCGGCTCGGTCAGGGTGTCCACGCCGTCCAGGGCGATGCGGCCCACCTTGTCCGGGAACTGGGCCGCGTACACCGCGCCGAGCCGGGTTCCGTAGGAGAAGCCCAGGTAGTTGAGCTTCTTGTCGCCGAGCGCCTGGCGGATGACGTCCAGGTCCCGGGCCGCGTTCACCGTGCCTATGTGCCGCAGCACCGGGCCGGAGTGCCGGGCGCACTGGTCGGCGGTCCGCCGCAGCTTCTTCAGCAGGGTCTGGGGGCGGCTCAGGTCGGCCTTCCCACCCGTCGCCGCCGAGGCGTCCTCGGTGCCTTCGCCGCAGCTGACGGGGGAGGACCGGCCGACGCCGCGCGGGTCGAAGGTGACCACGTCGTAGCCGTTGGTCAGGTCCATGAAGTCCTTGCCGCCCGCGGCGAGTTCGTTGACGCCTCCGCCGCCCGGGCCGCCGAAGTTCAGCAGCACCGAGCCCCGCGACGGGCCGGTCGCCCGGTAGCGGGCCAGCGCCACGTCGAGGGTGCCCGCGGTGGGGTGCGCGTAGTCGAGGGGGACGGTCACCTTCGTGCACTGGAGGTCCTTGGGCGTGTCCGGGCCTTCGCAGGCCGCCCAGGACGCCTTCTGCCGGTAGAAGCGGGACAGGTCGGGCCGCGGCTGGTCGGCGGCCGCGGCGGGCAGCGTGGGCAGCCCGGCCCCGAGCAGCGCCAGGGCGAGGGCTCCGGCGCCCGCGCAGTGCCGCACGGCGGGCCGCGTGGACAGCTTGACCAGCATCGATCGCCTCCCGGGGCGCACCCGCTGGGGACCGGGGCGGCGCCCTCGATCACCATATGCGGGCCCCGGGCGGGCCGCCTCCGGGCGAGCGAGACGATGCCTGATGATCTACCATTCGCACCTTCCATCATGATCGGTGATCATTCGATGACTTTGCATGGGGTTCGAATGATCATGACACTCGATGGGGTGAAAGACCGATAAGCCATAACTCGGATGGTTCCCCTGCGTTTGATGTGGTGCGGGTGAGTGCCCGCGACGATGTCTGGAAGGCAGGGAAACCTATGAGACGGGCTACCCGAAACGGTGTGATCGCCGTCGCCGCCGCCTCCGGCGCGATGGCCGTGGCGATGCCGGTGTCCGGCGCCTTCGCGGCCGGCGGCGCCTCCGCCGACGGCTCGGCGGCCGGCTCGCCCGGACTGATCTCCGGCAACACCATCCAGCTCCCGGTGCACGTCCCCGTGAACGTGTGCGGCAACACCGTGAACGTGGTGGGACTGCTCAACCCCGCCGCGGGCAACACCTGCACGAACGGCGGCGGTGCCGACAAGGGCGGCTCGGCCACGTCCGGCGGCGCGTCCGCACAGGGCGGCGCCGAGGACTCGCCCGGAGTGCTCTCCGGCAACGGCGTCCAGCTCCCCGTCCACCTGCCGGTGAACGTCAGCGGCAACACCGTCGACGTGGTCGGCGTGGGCAACCCGGCCGTGGGCAACCACTCCGCCAACACCCCCGCAGACCACCCGACCCCGACCCGCAAGCCGCCGGCTCCGCCCAAGTCCCACCCCCGCCCGCGGACCCCGCACCCGCCCGTGGCCACCCTGGCCCACACCGGAACGGATCTGACGGCCCCCGCCGTCGCCGCCGGCACCGCGCTCCTCGTCACGGGCGCGGCCCTGTACCGCCGCTTCCGCCCCGACCGCACCCGCTGACTGCCGCAAGGCCCCGCCGGACGCAGGCCCGGTGGGGCCTTACGCTGCGCGGCGGAAGGCCCCCGTCGCGCGCCCGGTCAGCGACCCGCGCCGGTGGAGCCTTCAGTCACACACCGGGTCAACAGCCCCCGCCCCAAGCCCGGTTGACGCCGGGCGACGGCTGACCCCCGCGTGGCGTGACCCCCAGGTGATCGGGAAGGATGCTGCGGACGCCGCCCGAACACCGTGCTGCCGTCCAGCACGTCCGACCACCCCCATGGAATGGAGCGCACCGATGACCTCGCCGGCCCCCCAGGACCTCGTCGTCACGCAGGCCACCCTCGCCGACTGGGCGGTGGTCATCGAGTGGGCGGCGGCGGAGGGCTGGAATCCCGGGCTGTCCGACGGCCCGGCCTTCTTCGCCCAGGACCCCGACGGCTTCTTCCTCGGCCGGATCGACGGGGAGCCCGTATCGGCCGTCTCCGTCGTCAACTACGGCTCCGACTACGCCTTCCTCGGCTTCTACCTCGTCCGCCCGGACCTGCGCGGCCACGGCTACGGCCTCACCACCTGGAAGACCGCCCTGGCCCACGCGGGAAACCGCACCGTCGGCCTGGACGGAGTCGTCGCCCAGCAGGACAGCTACCGCCAGTCCGGCTTCGAACTCGCCTACCGCACCTTGCGCTACATCGGCACCGCCCCCGGCGGCCGCACCCCCGAGGGCATCCTCCCCGCCGAGCCCGCCGACCTCGCGGCCATCACTGCCTACGACGGCGCCTGCTCCCCGGCCGACCGCCCGGCCTTCCTCGCCGAGTGGCTGACCAGCCCTGGGCACCGCGCGTTCGTCCGCCACGACGGCGACCGGCTCACCGGCTACGGCGTGATCCGCCCCGGCCGCGACTGCCCGCGCATCGGGCCCCTCTTCGCCGACACCGCCGACGACGCCCGGGCCCTGTTCGCCGCGCTCACCGACGACCTCGCCGGCCGCGAGGTCGCCATCGACATCCCCGAACCGAACGCGGCCGGCATCGCGCTGGCCGAAGAGGCCGGGTTCAGCGTCTCGTTCGAGACCGCCCGGATGTACACCGGGCCGGTCCGCGAGCACGCCCGGGAGCGGGTGTTCGGCGTGAGCACGCTCGAACTCGGCTGAGGCGGCCAGTTGCGGGGCCGGCGCCGGTCTCTCACGGGCGGGGCCCGCACCGGAGCCGAGGGCACGTCCAACTCTGCCAGCCGGCATGCGAGTTGTTCGGACGAGGCGACGTACTCGAGGTGGGCGGCCGACCAGCGGGCCGGCTCGAACTCCGGCTGCCGGGTGCGGTCCCCGGAGGCCACCCGGTCGCGGTCCTCGGCGAGGACCGTGCCGTCGCCGAGACGAGCACCGCCCCGAAGGGTTCGTCACCCGCTGCCGGCGCCTCCCGCGCCGGCTCGACGCACCGGCGTGGTTGGCGCAGCTCACTGTCCTTCACCGTGGGGCACGGACCCCCTCGCAGCCAGATCTCCGGCGCCGCCGACCAGGGCCATCGAGGTCGGCACAGTCACCTGCATCCCGCCCGGTGCCGCACCGTGCCGTACGGCCGGAAAGGCGTGCCGGTGCCCGGCCGTGACCGTCACCAGCGCGAGCACGGCCGCCGGCAGTGCGGTCCAGGGCAGCGCCCCGGGGCCCAGCGCGTCGAGCGCCACCCCGCCCGTGAGGGAACCCGCGGCGATCCCCGCGTTGTACACGGTGGTCTGCAGGGAGGTCGCCACATCGGCGTCGGCCGGACCCGAAGCGTCCACCAGTGCGGTCTGGATCAGCGTCGGCGCCCCGCCGAAGGCCACGCCCCACAGGGCGACGGCGCCGACGAGTACCGCGTGCGTGCCTGCCCACAGGCCCAGGACCAGCAGCATCGTCGCGAACAGGGCGAGCGCCGTGAGCAGGGTGCGCCGCAGATGCCGGTCGATCACGACGCCGGTGAGCCAGATCCCGGCCACCGTGGCGGTCCCGAACACCGCCAGCAACACGCCTGTACGGCCGTAACCGGCGTGCGCGGCGAACGGCGCGACGTACGTGTACATCACCTGATGCCCCAGTAGCAGGCACAGCGTCACGCACAGCACCGGACCTGTCCCGGGCCGTACGGCGACCCGGACGAGCGGCACGCGTGCGTGCGCAGGCTCGCCGGGGAAGCCGGGCACCCGCAGCCGTACCCACATGACCAGCAGCACGGCCAGCACGGCCAGTGTCGCGAAAGCCGCCCGCCAGCCCAGCGCATCCGCCAGCGCCGTACCGGCCGGCACGCCCAGTGCCAGGGCCAGGGTGATGCCGGCGAGCACGACCGCGATGGCCCGGCCGCGCCGGTCGGCCGGCACCATGCGGGCGGCGTAGCCGACGAGCATCGCCCACAGCGTGCCGCCCATGACTCCGGCCAGCAGCCGGGCCGCGAACGTGAGCGGGTACGACGAAGACAGCGCGACCAGCGTGTTGCTGACGGCGAACCCCAGCAGCGCACCGCACAGCACCCGTCGGCGCGGCAGCCCGCGTAGTGCCGCCGTCACCGGGACGGCCGCGAGGAACGAGGCCGCCGCGTACGCCGTGACGAGGAAGCCGATCCGGGACTCGGGCACCCCGAGCGGGGGTGCCATCGCGGGCAGCAGACCGGCCGGCAGGAGTTCGGTCAGGACGGCCGTGAAGGCGGCGCAGGACAGGGCGAGCAGCCCCGACCACGGCAGCGCACCGCCCTTGACCTGGGAAGACAGGGACATGCGACCATGGTCGAACCTTGACATCAGTGTGAAGGCAAGCGTGTGTCTGGAGGCGGGGATGAGAATCGGCGAACTGTCGCGGCGCACCAACGTGCCCACCCGTCTGCTCCGCTACTACGAGGCGCAGGACCTGCTCCGTCCCGGGCGCGCCGACAACGGCTACCGCAGCTATCCCGAGTCCGCGGTCCAGGACGTGCAGCAGATCCGGGGCCTGCTGGACTCCGGCCTCACCACCGAGATGATCCGCGCGATCCTGCCGTACCTCTCCGGCCCCCAAGAGCTGCACCCGCCCGCCGCGTGCGTGACACCGCAGACGGCTGCCCTGCTGCAGGCGCACATCGACCGCATCCAGGCCCGCATCGACTGCCTGGCCCGCAACCGCGACCGGCTCACCGCCTACCTGTCCGCTCTCCGGCCGGACGGTGCCGCCCCGGGCAACCTCTAAATTCCGTTGCCCTGCTCGGGTGCCGATGCTGGAGTGAGGCCATGGATCACGCCACGGTGCTCGACCTCTACGACCGGGACATGCGCGCGGGCGCACGCCCCGACGGGCCCGGAGCCCGGATCGAACGGACCGGCGCGGTCGTCCGCCACGTCGCCGACGCGCAGGGCTGGAACGCCGTCGTGTGGTCCGCCCTGGACGCGGGGAACGCGGACCGGGTGATCGAGCAGCAGATCGCGTACTTCACCGGCCTCGGCCGCGACTTCGAGTGGAAGCTCTACGGCCACGACCTGCCGGTTGATCTCGGCTCGCGGCTCATCGCCGCCGGATTCCGCGCCGAGCCCGAGGAGACGCTGGTGGTCGGCGAGGTCGCCCGGCTCGCCCTGGACGCCGAGCCGCCCGCCGGGATCCGCTTCGTCCAGGTCACCGACCCGGCCGGCATCGATCTCGTCGTGGACGTGCACGAGAAGGCCTTCGGCACCGACGGCACCCGGCTGCGCCATCGGCTGCTCGCCCGGCTGGCCACCGACCCGGACACCGTCGTCGCCGTCGTCGCACTCGCCGGGGACGAGCCCGTCAGCGCCGCGCGCATGGAACTGGTGCCCGGCACGCGCTTCGCCGGCCTGTGGGGCGGCGGCACCGTCGAGGCCTGGCGGGGCCGGGGCATCTACCGCGCCCTGGTCGCCCACCGCGCCCGCGTCGCCGCCGCTCACGGCTACCGCTACCTCCAGGTCGACGCCTCGCCCATGAGCCGCCCGATCCTGGAGCGTCTCGGATTCCACGCGCTGAGCACCACGACGCCGTATCTCTACGGAGGTTGACCACTCCCTCGGTGCCCCTTGTTGCAGGGACCTTCTGTTCACCCGCCAGTCATGCCATGTACCTTTCAACCAATCGACGCGTGTAGAACCCTCAATCCGGCTCTACGCGCGCAGACTTGGCGCCCGCACCGCCTCTCCCCACCCCTCATGGAGGTTCGCCGGATGCTCGGATCGAGGAGATCCCGCCGCAGATTCACCACCGCCCTGGCCGGACTCGGACTGCTCGTCACGTCCGCAGCCCTGCAGGTCGGCACGAGCGCCACCCCCGCCCATGCGGCCACCACGCATCGGATCCTGTTCGACAACGCCCACGCCGAGACGGCCGGCAACGCGGACTGGATCATCTCCACCAGCCAGCCCGACCCGCTCGGCCAGGACTCCTCCCCGTCCGCCGAGACCGACTGGACCGGCGCGCTGTCGTCCTGGGGCGTCGACCTGCAGAAGACCGGTGGCTACAGCCTGAAGACGCTGCCGTCGGGCTCCAGCCTCGGCTATGGCGGCTCGTCGACCACCGACCTGTCGAACTTCGACACGCTGGTGCTGCCCGAGCCGAACACGCTGTTCACGACCGCCGAGAAGACGGCGATCATGAACTTCGTGAAGAACGGCGGCGGTCTGTTCATGATCTCCGACCACACCGGAGCCGACCGCAACAACGACGGCTACGACGCGGTCGAGATCTTCAACGACCTGATGACGAACAACAGCGTCGACTCCACCGACCCGTTCGGCTTCTCCGTCGACTCACTGAGCATCAGCTCCGACCACCCGTCGGCGATCAGCGACAGCACCGACCCGGTCCTGCACGGCTCCTTCGGCACGGTCACCAAGAGCCTGATCGCCAGCGGCACGACCGCCACGCTCAAGCCCGCCGACAACTCCTCCGTCAAGGGCCTGCTGTACCGCTCCGGTTACTCCGGCACCACCGGCGCCTTCTTCGCGACGTCCACCTTCGGCAGCGGCCGCGTCGCCTTCTGGGGCGACAGCTCGCCGATCGACGACGGCACCGGCCAGTCCGGCAACACCCTGTACGACGGCTGGAACGACTCCGGCGCCACCAACGCGGCCCTCGCCCTGAACGCCACCGCCTGGCTCGCCGGTGACGGCACCAGTGGTGGGGGCGGTGGCGGTGGCGGCACCTGCACCGCCGCCCAGCTGCTGGCCAACCCCGGCTTCGAGTCCGGCGCCACCTCCTGGACCGCTTCCAGCGGTGTCATCACCAACGACACCGGCGAGGCCGCCCGCACCGGCTCCTACAAGGCCTGGCTGAACGGCTACGGCTCCGCCCACACCGACACCCTCTCCCAGTCGGTGACCATCCCCGCCGGGTGCACGAGCGCCACGCTGAGCTTCTACCTCCATGTCGACACGGACGAGACGACCACCTCGACGGCCTACGACACCTTGAAGGCGCAGGTCCTCGACAGCAGCGGAACGGTGCTGTCGACCCTCGCGACCTACTCGAACCTGAACGCGGTGAGCGGCTACACCCAGCGCAGCTTCAACCTCGCGAGCTACGCGGGCCAGACGGTCACGATCAAGTTCACCGGCACCGAGGGCTCCACCCTCCAGACGTCGTTCGTCGTCGACGACACCGCGCTCAACGTCGGCTGAACCGTGGGGGCGGGCCGCCCGGGCCCGCCCCCGTCCGTTCAGGAGGCCGGGAAGGTCTGCTCCGGCGCGTTCCACCCGGAAACCCGCACGCGTGGCGCAGAGCCGTGCAGATCGGCGGTCCGGTAGGTGGCGGTCAGCGTCACCGTCTCGCCCGGCCACAGACCGACCTCGTTGTCCGACCACCGGACGGGCAGCACCGGCTTGCCCTGTGCGTCGACCAGGTGGACGTCCGTGAACAGCGACGGCGTGGTGCCGGTGCCCGTGGTGCGCAGGGTCACCTTCGTGGTCGTCGTGCCGCCGGACGACTCGGTCGAGGCCGTCGCCGACACCGGCACCTGCGCCATCGAGGTGAGCCCCTTGAGATCGGCGAAGCTGGTCGTCGGCGTGTAGTACCAGTCGGTCTTGGCCCAGTCGAGCGTGTCGGCCTTGGTGGAGAGCCAGTACACGTTCCGGCTCACCTCCTTGCCGTCCGCGTCCGTCAGGGTCAGCCGGAGCAGGTAGGCGGACGCCAGACCGCTCACCGACGACGGCAGGGTGAGTGCGGTGCCGTGCGCACCGTCGCCGTTCACCGTCACACCGGTCGCGGTCTTGTCGTACTTCTGGCTGCCGTCGGGGTTGAACAGGGTGGCCCGCGCGGTGAGTCCGCCGGCGGAGGCGTGCCGGTTGTTCACGACGACGACCGAGTGGTTGTCGTAGGAGTACTGGATGTGCAGCGGCTCGTTCGCCTTCTTGGCGCCGAAGTAGGCGCCGCCCTGGTCCAGGAAGCGGTCCGTCAGCTGCCAGTGCAGGGAGGTCCAGCCGCTGTTGAACATCCAGTAGATCATCCCGGTGGCGGGCTTGTCGGCGTCCGTCGCGTTGCGCCCGTAGGCCTCGTACTGGGCGCGCACGTTCTCGTACTGGGCCAGCTGCGCCTTGCGCACGTAGTCGGCGAGGCCGGTCGGGGCGCCGTAGCGGCCGGTGAGGGCGGTGTCGTAGATCTTGAGCGTGCCGAAGACTGGCGAGGGCGAGCGGTGGTACTGCTTGTCGTTCGGGTTCTTCCAGAGCGTGTCCAGCTCGGCCGGCGTCATCATCCGGCGCAGCGTGTCGAGTGTGGGGATGTCGGGGCCCGCGCTGGTCTCGGAGTTGAAGCCGGTGGCCCCGCCCTCGCGCTTGGCGTACCAGTAGTTCGGCGGGACCCAGTCGTAGGGCCCGGTCATCTTCATGCCCGAACTGCCCAGCTGGGGCGAGGACCTGTCGGAGGCCGAGGAGACCACCGGGTTCGGCCAGTCGGCTGCCTTCAGGGCGTCCAGGTAGTTCTTCTCGATCGTCGCGTCGGGCGCGAAGTCGCTGCCGATCAAGAAGGAGATCACGCTCGGGTGGTCGCGCAGCCGGGCGGCCTCGGCGGCCATGGACGCCTTGGCGACGGGATAGTCGGCGGCGGTCCACTTGTCGCCGGACTCGCCGCTCCCGTTGACCTGGCCCTCCCACTTGTCGCAGCACTCCCAGCCCGGCAGCGTGAGAACGCCGTAGCGGTCGGCGAGGTCGAAGAACTCGTCCGGCTCGATGTGGCCCTCCAGGCGGATGGTGTTCAGCCCGAGGTCGAGGGCGTACTTCAGCCGGTCCTCCACATAGGTGGCGTCCCAGCGCAGGAACTCGTCCGGGGACCAGCCGCCGCCCTTGATCAGCAGCTTGCGGCCGTTGATCCGGTACTGGCGGGCGCCGTCGGAGTTCAGCGGCGCCTGCACATCACGGATGCCGAAGCTCTCGTGGGCGGTGTCCGAGACCGTGCCGGACACGGACGCGGTGAGGTCGAGGTCGTACCGCGGCTGCCCGCCCATGCCCGCCGGCCACCACACCTTCGGGGAGGTGAGATGGAGTCCGGGGACGTCGGCGGGGGAGAAGGTGACGGTCTTCGTCTCGTGCGCGGCGAGCGGCACCGACTTGCTGAAGCTCGTCCCGGCGACGCTTCCCGTCACCTCGGCCGTGACCGCCGATCCGGTGTCGTTGCGGGCCTGCGCCTTGACGGTCAGGTCGGCGGTGGCGAGTGACGGCACCGCCAGCTCGGTCACCACGTGCGCGTCGCGCAGCGCGACCGGGCCGCCCCGGCGGACCAGGACGTCACGGACGAGGCCCATGTTCCGGTCGGGCGGCGGCTGGAGCCAGTCGATCCAGCCCATCGTGAGGTTCTTGTTCGGGTCGTTGGGCAGGACACGGAACGCGACCGTGTTGGTGCCGGACTTCACCAGCGAGGTGATGTCCAGCTCGTGGCGGGTGTAGGCGCCGGTGACGTCCGCGGCCTTGGCGACCTGGTGGCCGTTGACGTAGACGTCGGCCGCCGAGACCACACCGCTGAAGTCCAGGGAGGTGCGCCGGGTGGTGTCCGTGACGGTGAAGTCGGAGCGGTACCACCAGGGGACCTGGAAGTCCTGCTGCGGGATCTTCTGCTGGTTGGTGGAGTGGAACGGGTCGGCGTACACGCCGTCGGCGAGCAGCGCGGCCAGGACCGTGGAGCGGGCACCCGCCGGGTACCAGCCGGAAGCCGGATAGCCGGGCGTGGAGACGGCCGCCGCGGAGTCGGTCACCTTCGCCGTCGACTGGATCGCGTACCCGGACAACGGCGTGGCGGACCCGGCCGCGGACGGCACATGAGTCACCCTGGCCTGATCCCCGTGCGGCGCCGGGTTCCGGTCCCGCGAGGGTCCGGCCCAGGCGCTGGTGGCGAGCGTGCCGAGCAGGCTCAGGAGCACGACGCCCGTGGCGAGCCGGCGTCGGGGGGCGGGGCGAGGGAACACGGCGGTCACCAGCCTCGTAAAGTTAGGAAACTTTACTAACCTGGCACAAGGTAGGGGGCGGCGCGAGGCATGTCAACGACCGCGGCCGCCGCGGGGCTTGGCGGCAGACGCGAACAGGTCAGCCGTCGGCCGTCCGGCGCTCGAACACCAGGTCCCGGGCCGTACCCAGCGCCGTCGCCACCGCGCCCAGCAGCACCGCGTCCTCGCCGAGCCGGCTCGGGGCGATCCGCGGCCGCAGCGGGGTCAGGGCCTTCAAGTGCTCGCCGACGGGCCCCAGCAGCAGGTCCACGCTGTGACCCACCCCGCCGCCCAGCACGACGAGGTCCGGGTCGAGCACCGCGGCCGCGGCCGCCACGGTGTGCGCGATCCGCTCGCCCTCCAGCTGCACCGCCTGCACCGCGGCCGGGTTGCCCTGCCGGGCCGCGTCGAACACGGCCTTCGCGGTGAGCTGCCCGCTCATCCCGAACTGCCGCGCGGCCTCGACGACGGCCACCCCCGACACCGCGTCCTCCAGCCGCTCCGGCTTCCGCCGCCCCGGCCAGGGCAGGAACCCGATCTCTCCGGCCAGCCCGTGCGCCCCCGTGAACAGCCGTCCCTCGCTGACGACCCCCATCCCGAGACCGGTGCCGATCAGGATGTACGCGAAGAGCCGGCTGCCCGCGCCGACTCCGTACGTGTACTCGCCCAGCGCGGCCAGGTTGGCGTCGTTGTGCACCTCCAGCGGGACGCCCAGCTCCTCGCGCATCCGGTCGATGAGCCCCGCCCGGCCCCAGCCGGGCAGATGCATCGCGTACCGCACCCGCCGCTGCTTCTCGTCGTACACACCCGGCGTGCCCACCACCCCGTGCACCACCTCGCCCGGATCCACGCCCGAGTTGCCGACCACCTGGCGGGCCGTGCCCACGACCAGGTCGGCCAGGGCGGCGGAGGTGCGGGCGCGGTTGCGCACATCGGCGCGGGCGACCACCGAGCCGTCCAGGTCGACGATCGCCACCCGCAGCCAGCCGCGTCCGATGTCCACCCCGAGCGCGTACCCGGCGGCCGGGTCCGGGGCGTACAGCACGGCGGTGCGCCCGCGTTCGGGGGCGTGGGTGCCGACCTCGTGCACCAGCCCGGCCGCCGCGAGCGAGGCCAGCGCGCTGGACACCGTCGGCTTCGACAGGCCAGTCTCCCGGGCCAGCTGGGCGCGCGAGGCGGCACCGAGGCCGCGCAGCCGGTCCAGGAGCAGCCGCTCGTTGGTGCTGCGCAGGCGTCGGCGGCTCCAGGGCTGGTCCTGCGGCGCTACGACGTCACTGGCGGGCATCGCACCATTCTCATGCATTCCTGACGCATACTTGACGCCTCTAGTAAGGCTCCTTAACTTTATCGGCCATCAGCCCAGCCGGTTCTGGCCGTTCAGCCCCGCCGGGCGAGCCTCCCCGTCCTCCGCGTCAGGAGTCCCCATGTCCGGTAGTCCGCCGCCCTCGGGTGGTTTCGTCCGCCGCGTCGGCCTCTTCCAGGCCACCGCCATCAA
Organism: Streptomyces sp. NPDC031100; assembly: GCF_055570785.1. Lineage (NCBI taxonomy): Bacteria > Bacillati > Actinomycetota > Actinomycetes > Kitasatosporales > Streptomycetaceae > Streptomyces > Streptomyces sp. NPDC031100. The sequence goes on along the minus strand of NZ_JBVIGN010000006.1, from coordinate 415,146 downwards.
CATGAGCCAGATGTGCGGGATCGGTCCGTTCGTGACGATCCCGCTGATGGTCGCCGCGTTCCGCGGCCCCCAGGCGGTGATCGGCTTCGTGGCGGGCGCGGTGCTCGCGCTCTGCGACGGGCTGGTCTGGGCGGAGCTGGGCGCCGCGATGCCCGGCTCCGGCGGCAGTTACATCTATCTCCGCCAGGCCTTCCAGTACCGCACCGGCCGCTTGATGCCGTTCCTGTTCGTGTGGACGGCGATGCTGTTCATCCCGCTGATCATGTCCACCGGCGTGGTCGGCTTCGTCCAGTACCTGGGCTATCTCGCCCCCGACCTCGGCAGGACCTCGGGCGACCTGATCGGCCTCGGCATCATCGCCCTCGTCGTGCTGCTGCTCTGGCGCGGCATCGAGCACATCGCGCGCATCACCGCCGTGATGTGGACCGTGATGATCGCCTCGGTGGTCCTGGTGATCGCCGCCGCGGCGAGCGACTTCAGCCCGCACCGGGCCTTCACCTACCCGGCCCACGCCTTCGACCTGACGAGCAACCACTTCTGGCTCGGCTTCGCCGCGGGTCTGACCATCGGCATCTACGACTACCTCGGGTACAACACCACCGCCTACATGGGCGCCGAGATCAAGGACCCGGGCCGCACGCTGCCGCGCTCCATCCTGTTCTCGATCCTCGGCATCATGGCGATCTACCTGCTCCTGCAGATCGGCACGCTCGGCGTCCTCGACTGGAACCGCATGACCGACCCGAAGGACATCGCCTCCACCTCGGTGGCCTCGGCGGTGCTGGAGACGACCTGGGGCAAGGGCGCCGCGGACACGGTGACCGTCCTCATCCTGATCACGGCCTTCGCCTCGGTCTTCACCGGCCTGCTCGGCGGCTCCCGCGTGCCCTACGACGCCGCCCGCGACCGGGTCTTCTTCCGCCCCTACGGGAAGCTGCACCCCCAGCACCGCTTCCCGATGCTGGGCCTCGCGACCATGGGCGTGATCACCGCGATCGGCTTCCTGATCGGCCGCCACACCGACCTCGCGACCCTCATCCAGCTGCTCACCACGGTGATGGTGATCGTCCAGGCGCTGGCCCAGATCATCGCGCTCACCGTCCTGCGGAAGCGCCAGCCGGCCCTGCGCCGCCCGTACCGGATGTGGCTCTACCCGCTGCCCGGCATCGTCGCCTTCGCCGGCTGGTGCGTGATCTACGGGTACGCCGACGAGAACTCCCCGGGCCGCCACCCCATCGAGTGGTCCCTGGGCTGGCTCGCCCTCGGCTGCGTGGCCTTCCTGGTCTGGGCGCGGCTGGAGAAGGTGTGGCCGTTCGGGGAGAAGGAGATCAGCGAGGAGTATCCGGCCGGCCGGGACCCCGACGCGGAGCCCGTGCCGAGCTGAGTCCAACTGCCGTGCAACGAGGTGGATTTACGATTGCCCCTGCCCTGCGGCCGGATCAGGCGGCCTGCGGCACCGCGGGCGCCCCCGTCCGGGTGTCCGGCGTGTCGGTGTGGTACGGCTGCGGGTCCGTCAGCGAGGCGTCATCGACCCAGGACCTCAGCTGTCCGTCCGGCAGCAGGGCGACGTGCAGGCCGTTGTTCTGGCCGTAGGCGGCCCGGCCCTTCGCCACGAGGGTGTCGAGCTTGAAGCCGTTGGCGAAGATGTCGGCCTCGTAGTGGTGGGCGCCGAGCTTGTAGACCTTGGCGGTGGACACGCCGTCGGCCAGCTTGGCGGAGGAGACCAGCACGCGCTTGACGACCGGCTTCGGCTTGGGCTTCGGCTTCGCCCGCTCGACCCAGGAGGTGACCTTGCCGTTCGGGTGCAAGGTGACGTGCAGCCCGTTGTTCGTGCCGCGCGCGGCCTTGCCCTTGCTGACCAGCGTGCCGTACTTCTTGCCCTTGGCCCAGATCTCCGCCACGTAGCGGTGCTTGCCGGTCTTGTAGACCTTCGCCACGGAGACCTTGTCCGCGAGCCGCACCGTCTTGATGTGGACCCGCTTGGCCTTGCTGTGGGCCGGGGCGTGGGCGGCGGGAGCCGCGGGAGCGGTGGCGGCGAAGGCGCCGGTGGCCGACGCGCCCAGGGCGGCGGCGACGCCGGTGGCGACGAGGGTGGTACGCAGGGTGCGAAGTGCACGCATCGGTGAACTGTCCTTCGTTCGGTTCGTTCCTCGGTGTCTTCGACGCTACGGACCGTGGATCAAGGACTCCCATACGTCATGTAACAGATGCTTGTAGCGTTTCCCTCGAATCACCTCATAATTCTTCGCTCAATCATCAGATTCGCAGGTGAACCCGCCGTTGGGGCCCGACTGCTTGACATGCAAGAATTTGCCTGCATAACGTTGAGTGTGCGATCGGAGGACGACACCGGGATGGACAAGGTCTTCAGGGCACTGGCCGACGACACGCGCAGACGGCTTCTCGACCGGCTGCACGAACACAACGGCCAGACGCTCGGCGAGCTGTGCGAGCGGATCGACATGACCCGTCAGTCGGTCACCCAGCACCTGGCCGTCCTGGAGGCCGCCAACCTGATCAGCACGGTGCGGCGCGGGCGGGAGAAGCTGCACTACCTCAACCCCGTACCGCTCCACGAGATCCAGGAGCGGTGGATCGACAAGTTCGAGCGCCCGCGCCTGAGCGCGCTCGGTGCCCTGAAGCGACGAGCCGAGGAAGCCATGACCGACAAGCCGAGTTTCGTGTACGTCACCTACATCGCGAGCACGCCCGAGAAGGTCTGGGAGGCGCTCACCGATGCCGACCTGACCGCCGCCTACTGGGGGCACCGCAACGTCTCCGACTGGCAGGCCGGCTCCCGCTGGGAGCACGTCCGCACCGACGGCTCCGGCGTCGCCGACGTGGTCGGCCGCGTGGTCGAGACCGAATACCCGACGCGGCTGGTCACCACCTGGGCCGCCCCCGATCAGGAGGACCAGGAGGACCGGCACTCCCGGGTCACCTTCGAGATCCGGCCGCACGAGGACATCGTCCGGCTGACCGTCACCCACGAGGATCTCAACGACGAGGGTGAGCGCGCCGACGTCGCCCAGGGCTGGCCGGCGGTGCTCGCCAACCTCAAGTCGCTCCTGGAGACCGGCCGCACCCTGCCGCAGGCGCCCTGGCAGATGCCCGCCCGCTGAGGTGCGGGCAGCACGAGGCCGGTCTGCCCGGGCGGACCGGCCTCGCGTTCCTTTTTCGTGGCCTTCACTTCCTTCGCTGGGTCCTCCCTTCCTCGTGTCTTGTCCTTATGGCTCGTGTCGTGCCTTTATGGCCTGGGGACGCTCTTCGCCGCCGTACCGGCGCACATCAGCCCCAGGACGAGGGCCAGCGCGCCGATGATGACGTTGTTGAGGATCACGCCGGCGTCCGGGCTGGTGCCCACGATCCACGGCGTGATGATCATCCAGACGCCCATGGCGCAGATGGCCCAGCTGAGGCCGTACATCCGCTCGGGGGCCGAGGTGAACCCAAGTGCCAGCAGGCCTATTGCGATGCCCACGATCAGGTTGTGCGTCACGAGTGCCGGCTGGCTCGTCGTGTAGTGCAGGATCCACGGGGATGCCGCGCAGTACAGGCCGAGCAGGAACACCGGCCCGTCCACCAGCGCCACATCACGACCACCGAGCATGCGGGCGTAGCGTGCCCGCATTTCGGAGATATCGGGGTGGGTCGTCATGTCACCCCTGTGCGAGACGTTGGCCATGACTCGTCTCCTTCGTGACTTTCAGGCCTGACCGCGTCTGGTGCGGTGTGCGGTAAGCGCCGCGCTTTCTCAGTTTGCTCTTATTCATCCCTTATGTGTAGAGGTCGGTACCGTCCTGTGACGGTGCCGACGGGCCGGGAGGGCCCGTGGGGGAGCCGACGGGCCTCAGCCGCGTCCGCGGGCGTGCCGGAGGCGGGCGGGCCCGGCGGCAGGCGGCCGGCGGCAGGCGCGACGATCGGGTCCGCATACCCCCGGGCGGCCGCCCGCTCCGGGCCCTGGAGCCGGCCCCGGCTGCCGGCAGCCGGCGGTGGAAGCCGCGCCTGCAGCCAGTCCCCGGGAGCCACCCGGGCGCGCGGAACAGGACGGACGTCCCTCGGAGGCGATGCCCTCCGGCACGCGCCCCGCGCGGGGCGCGTCGCGGACGCACCACTGCACCTGCGCCGACCACCTGCGGAAGTGCGGCGTGAAATCGGCGAAGTGGTCCGAGGCCGCCGGGATCACCGCACCGGTCAGTGTCCTGCGCGGGGTCCCTGCCGCGGAATGCGCGGTGGCGCAGAGGGAGTTCAAGGTTTTCCTGCCACACCTTCGGGAAATTCATGGTCCGCGATACGAGACCGGTCGGGACTTCCTTGACGGTTCTCGCGGGCGGCTGTCACGATCAACGGCATGACGATGCGACTGGACCTCACGCGGCGACGCCATGTCGACCTCGCGCGTGTCTCCAGCGCCTCCTGTCGCACCGCGGCCTGATCACCCGGCTCACCCTCCGGCCCGCCGCGTTTCTTCCCACATTTCTCCCTCCCTTCTTCGCCTGAATTCCCCGGAGTTCGGCGCGCACGGAATGCGGCGTGCCCGGAACACATCAACGAGTAATTCCGCAACAGGAGTTCCGCACGCTCTCCGGGCGCCCGTCCGCACACGGTCGCCCAGGCACCCCGAAAGAGGCACCCCATGGCCACTGTCCTGTCCGTCTCCGGCAGTCCCTCCGCCTCCTCGCGCACCGGACGTCTGCTGCGCCATCTGGACCAGCGGCTGATCGCCCAGGGCCACGAGGTGGTCCCGATCGACGTCCGGACCGTCCCGGCCGAGGCCCTGTTCGGTGCGGACTTCGCCCACCCGGTCATCGCGGAGGTGACCGAGCTGTTCGCCCGGGCCGACGGTGTCGTCGTCGGCACGCCCGTCTACAAGGCGTCGTACTCCGGAGTCCTCAAGGCGCTCCTCGACCTGCTGCCGCAGCACGCGCTCACCGGCAAGACGGTGCTGCCGCTCGCCACCGGTGGCTCCATCGCGCACGTCCTCGCCATCGACTACGCGCTGCGCCCGGTCCTCACCTCCATGGGCGCCGCCCACATCGTGCAGGGCTGGTTCACCCTCGACACGGACCTCACCGTGCGGGAGGACGGCTCGCTCACCGTGGCCCCCGCCACCGCCGAGGCCCTGGGACAGGTCGTGGACCAGTTCTCGGCGGCCCTGGACCGCACCACGCCGGTATTGGCGGCGGCGAGCTGACCACCAGGACCGCCCACCGCATCGCATCCGCTCCGCACGCGACTCCCCAGCGCACGGCCAGAACGGAGACCCCCGTGACCCTCACCTTCCACTGGTTCCTGCCCACCAACGGCGACAGCCGGCACGTCGTCGGCGGTGGTCACGGCACCCCGGCCACCGCCTCCGGCCGTGACCGGCCGCCGACCGTGGCCTACCTGAGCCAGATCGCCCGGGCCGCCGAGGACCTGGGGTTCGTCGGTGCGCTCACCCCGACCGGTGCCTGGTGCGAGGACGCATGGCTGACCACCGCCATGGTCAGCCAGAACTCCGAGCGGCTGAAGTTCCTGGTCGCCTTCCGGCCCGGCTTCGTGTCGCCGACGCTCGCCGCGCAGATGGCGTCCACCTTCCAGCGGCACACCGGCGGACGGCTCCTGCTCAACGTGGTCACCGGCGGCGAGAGCCACGAGCAGCGGGCCTACGGCGACTTCCTCGACAAGGACGACCGCTACCGTCGTACCGGCGAATTCCTGCACATCGTACGGGAGTTGTGGGAGGGCAAGAGCGTCGACCTGCACGGGGAGCACCTCCAGGTCGAGGACGCGCGGCTGACCCGGGTGCCCGATCCGGTGCCCGAGGTCTACTTCGGCGGCTCCTCGCCCCTCGCCGGCGAGGTCGCCGCACGGTACGCCGACGTCTATCTGACCTGGGGCGAACCGCCCGCTCAGGTCGCGGAGAAGATCGCGTGGATCAGGGAACTGGCGGCCCGGCAGGGCCGTGCCCTGCGCTTCGGCATCCGGCTGCACGTCATCACCCGGGACACCCCCGAGCAGGCCTGGACCGAGGCGCACCGGCTGCTCGACGGCTTCGACCCGGAGACCGTACGGTCCGTCCAGGCGGGCCTGGCGCGCAGCGAGTCCGAGGGACAGCAGCGCATGCTCGCCCTCCACGGCGGCAGCCGGGACGGGCTGGAGATCCACCCCAACCTCTGGGCCGGCATCGGCCTGGTGCGCGGCGGCGCGGGCACGGCCCTGGTGGGCAGCCACGACGAGGTCGCCGAGCGGATCGCGGAGTACCACGCCCTCGGCATCGACGAGTTCGTCCTCTCCGGCTACCCGCACCTGGAGGAGGCGTACTGGTTCGGCGAGGGCGTACTGCCCCGGCTGGCCGCGCAGGGGCTGTGGCGGCATCCCGACGGCAAGGCGACCGCTCCCTCGGCACCGGTACCCTTCGCGAGCTGACCGGCAACTCCGCCTGGCAGACTGCGGATTCATGACACGAGAACCGCTGGATGTGGGGGCGTCCGTCACGCTCGGGCTGCTGGCCGCGTGGGCCGTGCACGACACCGAGGAAGTGGTCATGGTGCCGCGGTGGGTGCGCGGCCGGGTCCCGGAGCTGCGGAAGAGGTTTCCTCGGGTGCCGGAGACGGTGTGGCGGCAGCTGGAGTCCGTCGACGGCCGCGAGTTCGCGACCGCCGTGGCCGCGATGGCAGTCGTGGTCGGGGCGGCCGCCGCGGAGGGGTACCGCACCGGCGGACGCTCCGCCCTCTACCAGACCGCGCTCAACGCCTTCGGGCTGCACGGCGTGGTGCACCTGGCCCAGGCGGCCGCGGTCCGCGGGTACACGCCGGGCTCGGCGACCACCCCGCTGGTGGTCCTTCCCTTCACCGTGTGGGCCCGCGGCCGGCTGCGCCGCGCCGGAGCACTGCGCCCCACCCGACCGCGCGACGTGGCCCAGGGCCTCGCCTTCGCGGCAGCGGCCACGGCGGCCACCCACGCACTGGCCCGCCGCACCCTGCGCCACCGCTGACCGCCACACGGGCCACGACGAGAGATCCGCGCGCTCCCGGTCTCCGGCTTCCGCTCGGGGCCTGGCTGTGGTTTCCGGTGCACGTTCTGCGGCTGCCTGGCGCGCCGGCCGGTGCGCGTAGGTGCGTCCGTCGCGCCTTGCGGCGCTGCTGACCGCCACACCGGCCACGCCGAGCGTCGCGCCCTGCGCCCCTGCCGACCGCCCCAGCGGTCACAGCGAGGGCTCCGTGCGCTGTTGCTCCTTCCGGCCCGACACCGGCTTCCGGTTCATGCCCGGGCGCCCGCGCCGGACCCGCTCCCGCCCGGCACCCCCGCCAACGCCCGCAGATGCGCCCGTCGTGTCTCCGCCGTCTGGCCCTGTACCAGCAGGAACATCCCCTCGCGGGCCAGGCGTTGGGCGGGGTTGGTGAGGGACATCGCGCGGCCGCCGCCGGCCACCACCGCCGCGGTGGTGGCCGCGCCCAGCACCTCGTACGCCTCGGCTCGCACGGCCAGCCGCTCCTCGGTCAGCTCCAGGGGCGCCGGGTGGTCGGCCAGGGCGTAGGCCCGGCGGCGGACATCGGTGAGGCGGGCGCGCAAGGGGCCGGAGGACTCCTCGTCCAGCAGGGACAGCGCCGCCTCGGCGATGCCGAAGACCGCCGGGTTGGTGTTCAGGGTGCGGGCCCGGTCGCCGGGCGCCCACCGCTCGTACGGGGTCCGCAGTGCGACCGACTCCTCGGGCAGCCACAGGCCGTCCAGCTCCAGTGACACCGTGCGGGCGGCGGTGAGAGCCGCGAGGCGCAGCGGCGCCGAGGCCCGCAGGCCCGGCTGGTCGCGTGCCTCGACGAAGGCGAACAGAGCCTCGCCCGCCTCGGTCACCCCGGCGAGCAGCATGACGTCGTTCAGGCCCCATCCGGTGTACCAGGGGACGGTCCCGTCGAACCGCCAGCCGTCGCCCTCCCGCCGGACCCGCACCGGGACGCGCGGATACGCCCGCAGATGCGCGTACGCCACCCCGGACAGCAGCTCTCCGCGCGACAGCGGGCCCAACAGGCGTTCCCGTACGGGCAGTTCGCTGTTCGCAAGGGTCTGCACCGGCGTGTGGTGCTGCGTCTGCACGAACCACGTCGAGCAGCACGCCCCGGCCAGGATCTCCGCGGTCTCCCGCAGCACGGCCGGCGGCGCCCCCGAGCCGCCGTACGCGACCGGCGCGACCACCCCGAGCAGCCCCGACCGCTTCACCGCGTCGATGTGGCTCGCGGGGACGCCTTCCTGGTCCACCCGCTCCGCCTCGGGGACGAGCAGATCTGTGGCGAGCCGCCGGGCGCGGAGGACGAGCGGATGTGCGGTGTCGGTCATGCGGACGATTCTTCCCAAGATCGCTGCCGGAGATTTCTTCGGATTTTCTTCCGGATGTGCGGCGCGCGGTGTCGATCCGGGGCCCAGCCGTTCGTGTAGGAGGTGACAGACACCCCCGACCCCGGGCACTCGCCCGGGAAGACACCCAGGAGGACGCCATGACGCACTACCTGCTCAGCGTGGTCCGGCCGGCCGACGCACAGCCGCCCGCGCCCGACGCGCTCGCCGAGATCATGCGCAACGTCGAGGTCCTCCACGAGGAGCTGCGTGCCGCCGGGGCCTGGGTCTTCTCCGGCCGCCTGCACGGACCGGAGACGGCCACCACGCTGCGCCCCAAGGACGACGATGTCCTCATCACCGACGGACCCTACGCCGAAGGCAAGGAACTGCTGGGCGGACTCCTCGTGGTCCGGGCCGCCGACCTGGACGAGGCTCTGGACTGGGGCAGGAAGGCCGCCGAGGCGATCACCCTCCCCATCGAGGTACGGCCCTTCGTGGACGAGGACTGATGGCTGAAGCCCCCGACGTCGAGGCCGTCTTCCGCACCGAGTACGGGCGCGCGGTCTCCGTCCTCACCCGCTTCCTCGGCGACATCGACCTCGCCGAGGAAGCGGTGCAGGACGCCTTCACCACCGCCGTGCGCAAGTGGCCGGAGACCGGCGTCCCGCCGAGCCCGGCCGGCTGGATCATCACCACCGCCCGCAACCGGGCCGTCGACCGGCTGCGCCGCGAGGACTCCCGGGACACCCGGCATGCCGAGGCCGCCCTGCTGTACGCGCCCGACGCACCGCCCGAGGAGGGCCCCGTGCGCGACGACCGGCTCCGGCTGATCTTCACCTGCTGCCACCCCGCGCTCGCCCCGCAGGCCCGGGTCGCCCTCACCCTGCGCCTGCTCGGCGGCCTGAGCACGGCGCAGATCGCCCGCGCCTTCCTGGTCCCCGAGTCCACCCTCGCCCAGCGCCTGGTGCGGGCCAAGGCCAAGATCCGCGATGCGCGCATCCCGTACCGGGTACCGCGCGACGCCGACCTGCCCGACCGGCTCGGCGGCGTCCTCGCGGTCGTCTACCTGATCTTCAACGAGGGCTACACCGGTGATCCCGCCCTGTGCACGGAGGCCGTACGGCTCGGCCGGCTGCTGGCCGAGCTGATGCCGGACGAGCCCGAGGTCACCGGACTGCTCGCCCTGATGCTGCTGATCGAGGCGCGCCGGCCTGCCAGACGCGCCCCGGACGGCACCCTGGTGCCGCTGCACGAGCAGGACCGCGGCCTGTGGGACCGCGCGCTGATCGCCGAGGGTCAGGACCTGGTGCGCCGCTGTCTGCGCCGCGACCGGCCGGGCCCGTACCAGATCCAGGCCGCGATCAACGCCGTACACAGCGACGCGCCGACCGGCGCCGCCACCGACTGGGGCCAGATCCTGCGCCTGTACGACCACCTGATGGCCATAGCCCCGTCGCCGGTCGTCGCGCTCAACCGGGCGGTCGTGGTGGCCGAGGTGGAGGGCCCGGCCAAGGCCCTGGACCTGGTCGACTCCCTCGATCTGCCCCGCTACCACGTCCTGCACGCCGTCCGCGCCGACCTGCTGCGCCGCCTGGACCGGCCCGCCGAGGCCGCGGCGGAGTACGCGACAGCCGCGGAACTCGCCGAGAGCGAGGCCGAGCGGACGTATCTGGAAGGGCGCCGGCAGGCACTCGACCACCGGACGACGTGACGCTCACCGCGTGACCCTCGTCACCCGGTGCGGTCGCCGGAATTTACTTGGCTACATGAAAGGTTGGCATTTACATCTGACGACACCTACGCTCGGGCCGACCAGCCCGTGCACCACCAGCGAGGCCCCCGTGAACCACGTCACCCCCGAGCAGCCCGCCGACATCGTGGCCCGGCTGCGCGCCAGCTTCCGCACCGGCCGCACCAAGCCCGTCGAGTGGCGCACCGGCCAGCTCCGGCGTCTGCGCGCGATGCTCACGGAGAACGGCGCCGACCTCGCCGCCGCCCTCCACGCCGACCTGGGCAAGAGCAGCACCGAGGCCTACCGCACCGAGATCGACTTCACCATCCGGGAGATCGACCACACCCTCGAGCACCTGGACGAGTGGCTGCGCCCGGAGCCCGCGCCCGTCCCGGCACACCTCGGCGCCGACGCCTCGGCCTGGACGCAGTACGACCCGCTCGGCGTCGTCCTCGTCATCGCGCCCTGGAACTACCCGGCCCAGCTGCTGCTCGCCCCCATGGTCGGCGCGCTGGCCTCCGGCAACGCGGTCGTGGCCAAGCCGAGCGAGCTGGCCCCGGCCACCTCGGCCGCACTGGCCAAGCTGATCCCGGCCCACCTCGACACCGACGCCGTCGCCGTGGTCGAGGGCGGTGTCCCGGAGACCACGGCCCTGCTGGCCGAGCGCTTCGACCACATCTTCTACACCGGCAACGGCACCGTCGGCCGCATCGTGATGCGCGCCGCCGCCGAGCACCTCACCCCGGTCACCCTCGAACTGGGCGGCAAGTCCCCGGTGTTCGTCGACCGGGGCACCGACCTCGACGTGGTCGCCGACCGGCTGGCGCGCGGCAAGTTCCTCAACGCGGGCCAGACCTGCGTCGCCCCCGACTACGTCCTCACCGACCCGGAGACCGCCGCCGCACTCGAGGCCGCGCTGGTCCGCGCCGTCGGGGCCCTGTACGGCGCCGACCCGCAGGCATCGTCCGAGTACGGCCGGATCGTCAACGAGCGCCACTTCGACCGGCTCTCCGCCCTGCTCGACTCCGGCCGGGTGGCGGTCGGCGGCGGCAGCGACCGTACGGACAAGTACATCGCGCCGACCGTGCTCGCGGACGTCGACCCGGCCTCGCCCGTGATGCAGGAGGAGATCTTCGGCCCGATCCTGCCGATGGTCACCGTGCCCGACCTGGACGCGGCGATCGACTTCATCAACGACCGCGACAAGGCGCTGGCGCTGTACGTCTTCACCGAGGCCGAGCAGACGCGCGGGCGCATCGCCGCCGAGACGTCCTCCGGCGGTCTCGGGTACGGCCTGCCGCTCGCCCATCTCACCGTCTCCGACCTGCCGTTCGGCGGTGTGGGGGAGAGCGGCATGGGCAGCTATCACGGGCGCTACTCGATCGAGACGTTCAGCCACCGCAAGGCCGTCCTGGCCAAGCCGCTCGGCTGAACGGACGGTTCCGGGGCGCGTGTGCGAAACTCCGCCGATGACCGCTGAAACGATCACCGCGGACGCCTCCGGCACCTTCCGGCTCGGCGACCTGCCCGTCCACCGCATCGGCTTCGGCGCGATGCGGCTGACGGGCAGCGCCGCCTTCCACCTGGGCACGGTCAGCGACCGTGCACGCTCGACAGCCGTGCTGCGCAGGGCCGTCGAACTCGGGGTGAACCACATCGACACGGCCGCGTTCTACTTCTCCGCCCTGCGCTCGGCCAACGAACTCATCAACACCGCCCTCGCCCCGTACGCCGACGACCTGGTCATCGCCGCCAAGGTCGGTCCCTTCCGCGACTACTCCGGCGAGTGGGGCACCTCGGCCCGGCCCGACCAGCTGCGCGGGCACGTCGAGGAGAACCTGCGCCAGCTCGGCCGCGACCACCTCGACCTCGTCTATCTGCGCCGGATGAACCAGGACTCCATCGCCGAACACTTCGGCGCCCTGGCAGAACTGCGCGAGGCGGGGCTGATCCGGCACCTCGGCATCTCGGCGATCGAGCCCCGGCACCTGATCGAGGCGCTGGAGATCGCCCCGGTCGTCTCCGTGCAGAACCGGTACGCGCTGGACGCCCCGGACCCGCGAGCCGACGAACTCCTGCGGATGTGCGGCGAGCGGGGCATCGCCTTCGTGCCCTACTTCGCCGTCGCGGGCGAGGGCGCCGAGCGCGGTGCGGCCGGGACGCGCAACGACGACGAGGTGCTCGCCGTCGCCCGCGCGCACGGCGTGACCCCCGCGCAGATCCGCACCGCCTGGACCCTGCACCAAGGCCCGCACGTCCTCGCCATCCCCGGCACCGGAAACCCGGACCATCTGACCGAGAACGTCGCCGCGGGCGCCCTGCGGCTCACTCAGGAGGAACTGGCCCGGCTGGACGCGCTGCACACCACGACCGGCTGACGGATCGCCGGGCCGGGGCCCGCGCCCCGCCCGGCGTCCGGTTGACTACAATCGTGTAGGCGGTCTTCCGACCTGCAGACGAAGACGGGATGAGGACGGGGTGAGGAACGTTCCCATGACCGACGGCAAGGACGAACGCCGGCCGGCCGGCGAGCTCGAGGCGAGCGTCATGGCCGCCCTGTGGGCCGCAGGCGCACCCCAGACGCCCGGCCAGGTCCAGCTGAGCCTCGGCGCGGACCTCGCGCGTACGACGGTGACGACGATCCTCACCCGCCTGCACGACAAGGGCATGGTCGAGCGGCAGCGCCAGGGCCGCGGCTACGCCTACTTCCCGCTCCAGGACGCCCAGGGCCTCACCGCCCGCCGCATGCACACCGAACTCGACCGGGACAGTGACCGCGAGACCGTCCTCGCCCGCTTCGTCGCCCAGCTCAGCCCCGACGACGAACGCATCCTGCGCGACCTCCTCGAGTCCGACGAGTCATGATCGCCCTGCTCCTGCTGCCCCTGCTGCTGCCGCTCGCCCTCCCGGCGCTGGCCCGGCGGGCACTGGACCGGCTCGCGCCGGCCGCGGCGCTGTGGGCGCTCACCGCCTGTGCGGTCGTCCTCGCGGGCTGCTCGCTGGCCGCGCTCGGCGCGTTCGTCCTGACCGGCCTGCTCACGGTGCCCCTGTTCGCCGCGCTCGGCGAACTGATCCACCCGCTGAACACCGCCTCGGACCTCGTCGTCCTCCCGGCCGCCGCGACCTCCGTCGGCGCCCTCGCCGTGTGCTGCTGGACCCTCGTCCGCTCGGTGCTGCACCAGACCCGCGCCTTCCGGGCCGCCCGCACCGAGGCCGGGCGCGGGCCCGCCGCGGGCGACCTGCGCGTGGTGGACTCGCCCCGCCCGGACGCGTACGCCCTGCCCGGGCGCCCGCACCGCATCGTCGTCACCACCGCCATGCTGCGCAGCCTCGACGGCCCCGAGCGCGAGGCGCTGTTCGCCCACGAGCGGGCTCACAACGAGGGCGGCCACCACTACTTCCTCGCCGCCGCCGAACTCGCGGCGCACTGCCACCCCGCCCTGCGCCCGGTCCGCGCGACCATCCGGCTCGCCGCCGAGCGCGCCGCCGACGAGGCCGCCGCAACCTGCGTCGGCGACCGGCGCCTGACCGCCCGTGCCATCGCCCGCGCCGCCCTCGCCGGCCAGGCGGCCCGCTCCACGCGCCCCGACTTCGCCGCCGCCGCGACGACGGGCCCGGTCCCGCAGCGCGTCCAGGCCCTTCTGGCGGCGCCCCGGTCCGCGCACCGCACCGGCAGGCGCGTTGCCGCCCTCCTGCTCGCCTGCACGGCCGTCTCCTGCGTCGCGGCGGTGACCGGCACGGCCGAGGTCCACCACCGGGTCGAGGTCGCCCAGGGCGACGAAAAGCCCTGATCAACGCGGACTCCGGGGCGGCTGAACCCGCCCTTGCGGCGGGTGACTGGCGTCCGCGAAGTTTTACGTATAACCTCACCCGCTAACCACACCCTCCGGAAGGCCCCGATGCGACGCGTTGCCCTGGTCACCCTCGTCGTCGACGACTACGACGAGGCCATCCGCTTCTACACCGAGGCCCTCGGATTCCGGCTGGCCGAGGACGCGCCGCGGCCGGACGGCTCCCGCTGGGTCGTCGTCGAACCCGGCACGGAGGGCCACGGCACCGGTCTGCTGCTCGCCCGCGCCAAGGGCGAGGACCAGCGCGCCCGGATCGGGGACCAGACCGGCGGGCGGGTCGGGTTCTTCCTGCACACCGACGACTTCGCCCGTGACCACGCCCGGATGACCGCCGCCGGCGTGACCTTCCTGGAGGAGCCGCGCCACGAGCCGTACGGCACGGTCGCCGTCTTCCAGGACCTCTACGGCAACCGCTGGGACCTGCTCCAGCCCGCCGACTGAGCCCCCTCCCGCCGCACGCTCCTCCCGCCGCTTTGAACCGCCTGCTCAAGGAAAGACCCGCCATGACTGCTACGCGCGTAGACGCCGAAGTGATCCGCCGCCTCCCCAAGGCCGTCCTGCACGACCACCTGGACGGCGGTCTGCGCCCCGCCACCGTCGTCGAGCTCGCGGCCGCGGTCGGCCACACCCTGCCCACCACCGACCCCGACGAGCTGGCCGCCTGGTACTTCGAGGCCGCCAACTCCGGCGACCTGGTCCGCTACATAGCCACCTTCGAGCACACCCTCGCCGTCATGCAGACCCGTGAGGGCCTGCTGCGCGTCGCCGAGGAGTACGTCCTCGACCTCGCCGCCGACGGTGTCGTCTACGCCGAGGTGCGCTACGCCCCCGAGCTGAACACGAACGGCGGGCTGTCGCTCAGCGAGGTCGTGGAGACCGTCCAGGAGGGCCTCGCCGCCGGCATGGCCAAGGCGACCGCCGCCGGCACGCCCGTCCGCGTCGGCACCCTGCTGTGCGGCATGCGCATGTTCGACCGGGTCGCCGAGGCGGCCGAGCTGGCCGTCGCCTACCGCGACGCCGGTGTCGTCGGCTTCGACATCGCCGGCGCCGAGGACGGCTTCCCGCCCGCCGACCACCTGGCCGCCTTCGAGCACCTGCGCCGGGAGAGCGTGCCCTTCACCATCCACGCCGGCGAGGCGCACGGCCTGCCCAGCATCCACCAGGCCCTGCAGGTGTGCGGCGCCCAGCGCATCGGCCACGGCGTGCGCCTCACCGAGGACATCGTGGACGGCAAGCTCGGCCGCCTGGCCGGCTGGGTGCGCGACCGCCGGATCGCGCTGGAGATGTGCCCGACGTCCAACCTCCAGACGGGCTGCGCCACCTCGATCGCCGAGCACCCCATCACCGCGCTGAAGGACCTGGGCTTCCGGGTCACCCTCAACACCGACAACCGGCTGGTCTCCGGTACGACGATGACCCGGGAGATGTCCCTGCTGGTCGAGGAGGCGGGCTGGACCGTGGAGGACCTGCGCACGGTCACGGTGAACGCCGTCAAGAGCGCGTTCATCCCGTTCGACGAGCGAGGCGCCCTCATCCAGGACGTGGTCCTGCCGGGTTACGCGGCCGCGCTCTGAAGCAGCCCCCTGAGGTAGGCGGCCTGTCCGATGTGCTGAAGGTCGTCGGACAGGACGCTCACCAGGCGGACCCCCAGCGTCACCGGGGGATCCCAGCGCTCGTCCACGATCCGTTCGAGGTCCTTGGCGGCGAGTGAGCGCAGGGCGCCGAGGGTCTGCTCGTGCACGGCGTCGTAGTACCCGGTCAGCAGATCGGCCGACTCGACCCGCACCTTCGCGACCTTCGCCGGGCTGTGCCCAAAGCCGGTGTCGTGGCGCGGCAGGTCGAGGCCGAAGCGCTTCTGCCAGTCCTGGGAGAGCCACACCTGGTCGAGGTCGAAGGCGTCGGCGATGTGGTCGTCCTGCACCCGCGTGAGGTGCCAGACGAGCCAGGCGACGGAGTTGGCGTCGGGGGCCGGGCGGGAGTGCAGCTCGTCCGGTCCGAGGCCGTCGAGGGCGGCATGGACTTCTTCCTGGATGCGGCCGTAGCCGTCGATGAGGATGTCCTTTGCGTGCATGCGTCCACCATGGCGCATCGCGCGCGCTCATGCGTCCGGAATCCAGCTCCCGTGGAAGCCGAGCGGCACCCGCCCCGGCAGATGCACCCGCGCCACCGGCTCGCCGGAGAAGTCCTGCGCGGCGAGGATCACCAGGTCGGCGGCGCCCCGGTCGGGGTTGTGGACGTACGCGATCGCGTAGCCGTCGTCCTCCGCCGCCTTCCGGTCGCCCGGGTCGCGCGGCACGAACACCGCCTCGCCCGCCGCCGCGTTCCGGGGCAGCCGGTGCACCTGGGTGGTGCCGCGCAGCAGGTCGTGCTTGAAGAGCGCGTCGGAGAAGGCCCGGTCCGGCGGGTTGCCACCGTCGGGCGTCAGATACGCGAGCATCATGTCGGCGGCCGCGGCCGAGTAGCCGTACCGATGCCGGCGGGAGACCAACGCCTCGTTCACACGCGGGAATTCCTGCGGCCGGTCGTCCAGGATCCGCTGCCGTACCCGCCCGTGGTGCAGATCGACCGTCCAGCGTTCGAGCTTCACCGTGCCCGCCCCGTACGGCCCGTCGGAGCCGCGCCCGGCGACGTAGAAGGGCGCCGGATAGGTCGTCAGGTCGACGACGACGGACGAGCCCTCGTCGTAGGCGTTGAGGGTGTGCGAGTAGAAGACCGGGTCGATGCCGAACCAGCGCACCGGGCCGCCGGTCCGCCGCATGACGCCCACCCGGGTGGGGTGCGCGCGGTTCCACAGGTACGGCACCGGGTCGCCGCGTTCGGCGGCCGCCGGGTCGAAGGTGACCGGGAGGTCGAAGACGACGACGTGCTTCTCGGTGAGCGCGAAGTCGTGCATCATCGGCGCGTCCGCCACCGGGATCCGGGTCGTACGAGCGACACGCCCGGAGGAGTCCACGACCAGGTGCCGGACGTGGTCCCAGGTGGGGTGGTAGGCGATCGCGTGCAGTTCCCCGGCGTGCGCGTCGTACTTGGTGTGGGCGGTGAACGCCCCCTCCAGGGTGCCCCGGAAGTCGTAGGTGCCCACCGTGTTCAGCTCGCCGTCCAGTTCGTACGGCAGCGGACCGCTCTCCTGCAGCGTGAGGATCCGCCCCTGGTACGGGATCACATGGGTGTTGCAGGCGAAGTCCTCGGGTGGCACCGGACCCGGGTGGGGCTCGCCGAGCTTCCTCGCCACCTGGGAGGAGCGCACCCACCGGTTGCGGTACCACTCCGCCTTCCCGTCGCGCAGCCGCACCCCGTGCACCATGCCCTCGCCGAGCATCCAGTGGTGCGCTCGGGGGTCCTCCAGACCGAGCACGTTGGGGCCGTTGCGCAGGAAGCGGCCGTTCAGCTCGCGCGGGATGCGGCCGGTGACCGGCAGGTCGAAGGCCGTCAGCTCCTCGGTGACGGGCCTGAAGGCACCCTCCAGAAAAGGATAGTGACGATCTGTCATCTCTCGTGGGGCCGCCTGGTGTCCCGCCGTGCCTACGAGTGCGCCCGCCGCCGCGATTCCGGCCGCGCCCCGCAGCACCGTCCGCCGTGTGTGCTCTGCCATCTTCCGTCCTCCTGCTCGCCGTTGACATGACCGACGGTCATGAGTCTGCGGCGGCGGGCGGCCGGAATCAGGAGGCCTGAGGACCGTCCTGGGGTGGTGCCAACCCCCCTGTTTCGAGGAGCGTGACCAGCGCGCGGGCCGCGGGGCTCGTGGCCCGCTCCGGCGGCAGCAGGGCCACGGTCTCGTACTCCGCCTCGCCCATGCCCTTCAGCGGGAGCGCCGTGAGCGAGGGCCGCTTGTGCCGGAAGTGCCGGGGTACGACGGCGATGCCGAGGTTCTCGTCGACCAGGTCCAGCAGGCTGTGCACGTCGTTGACCTCCAGCGCGACCGTGCGCCCGACACCGGCCGCGGTGAAGGCGGCGTCGGTGGTGCGGCGGGGCCCCCAGTCCGGGTGGAAGTCCACGAAGACCTCACCGGTCAGATCGTCCGGCGTGAGTACGGCGCCGGCCGAGGCGAGCCGGTGGCTGGGATGGCACAGGACGGTCATCGGCTCACTGGTCAGCGACACCGAGCGAAGCTGGTCGCCGTCCGCCCGGGTGCGGTAGGCGAAGGCCAGGTCAAGGCGTCCGGCCGCCACATCCTCCGCGAGCGCGCCCGAACCCGCCTGCCGCAGCCCGATCTCCACATCCGGATGCCGCCGCCGGAAGGCCGCCAGCAGCCGCGCCACATGCACCCCGGCGATGCACTGCTCGGTGCCGAGCGCCAGCGTGCCGCGCAGCACGCCCTGCACCGCCGCCACCGCCTCGTGCGCCGAACGCACCTGCGCCAGGATCCGCTCGGCCTCCACCAGCAGCGCGCGCCCCGCCTCGGTGAGCGTCACCCGCCGGGTGGTGCGCACGAACAGCGGCGCCCGCAGCTCTCGCTCAAGAGCCCGGATGGAGGCGGACAGGCCGGACTGGGACACCATCAGGCGTTCGGCCGCCCGGGTGAAGTGCTGGTCCTCGGCGACCGCGACGAAGTGCTGGAGGTGACGCAGTTCCATGATTGAGAAGCCTAGCCGCACAATTCCATCGGATTCTCCTGTTGGACCGCTGCCTGCGGTGCGCGGAAGAGTGGCACCGGTAGATCGTGTGCCAACCCCTCTGGAGTCGCGTTGTACACCGCACACCCCGACCGTTACGCCGACATGCCCTACCGGCGCACCGGACGCAGCGGGCTGAAGCTCCCCGCGCTGTCGCTCGGCCTGTGGCACAACTTCGGGCCCGACCGGCCCGTCGAGACCCAGCGCGCCATTCTGCGCCGCGCCTTCGACCTCGGCGTCACCCACTTCGACCTCGCCAACAACTACGGCCCGCCGCCCGGCGCCGCCGAGTCCGCCCTCGGCGAGGCCCTCAAGGCCGACTTCACGCCGTACCGCGACGAACTGGTGATCTCCACCAAGGCCGGCTACCTCATGTGGCCCGGCCCGTACGGCGAATGGGGTTCGCGCAAGTACCTGCTGTCCTCGCTCGACCAGAGCCTTACGCGGATGGGCCTGGACCACGTCGACATCTTCTACTCGCACCGCTTCGACCCGGACACTCCGCTGGAGGAGACGATGGGCGCCCTGCACACCGCGGTGCAGCAGGGCAAGGCGCTCTACGTCGGCGTCTCCAACTACTCGGCGGAGCAGACCCGCGAGGCCGCGCGCATCCTCGCCGACCTCGGCACCCCGCTCCTCATCCACCAGCCGCGCTACTCGCTGCTCGACCGGCGCCCCGAGGACGAGGGCCTGCTGGACGCCCTGGACGAGCTGCAGGTCGGCTCCATCGTGTACTCCCCGCTGGAGCAGGGCCTGCTCACCGGCCGCTACCTCGACGGCATCCCCGAGGGCTCCCGGGCCGCGAGCGACAGCCCCTTCCTGAACTCGGACGCGGTCACCGAGGACCTGGTCGGCCGGCTGCGCGCGCTGGACGAGATCGCCAAGTCCCGCGGCCAGACCCTGGCCCAGCTGGCCCTGGCCTGGGTGCTCCGGGGCGGCCGGGTGACCTCCGCCCTGGTCGGCGCGAGCAGCCCGCAGCAGATCGAGGACAGCGTCGGGACGATCCGCAACCTGGACTTCGAGGACGAGGAGCTGGCGCGGATCGACGCGATCGTACGACCGAAAGCCGCTCGCTAGGCCGTGAGCCGCCCGCTGACCTCCCAGAGGCGGGCGGCCGCCTGAGGGTCGACGGCGTACGGCAGCAGGCGATCAGTCTTGGTTCCGCCCTCCGCTCGGCCTCGTTCTCAGGGGTCACCAAGGGGCTGATGTCGCAGTTCTCGCAGTACGCACCGCCCAGCCCGGCGAGCTGCGGGCTGGTGGCGCACCAGCCACTCGTGGCCGCACCCTGCGCGACCGTCTTCATCTGGCGGGCGGGATCTCGCACCGGTCGGCCCACGTCGTCTCCGACGGGCGGCGGCCGTACGTCCTGTGCAGTGAGCCCGGACTCGAGCCGATCGACCCGGCGGACGTCGCCGTGGATCCGCGTCCCGCATCGGAGCGCTCGGCGGGGGAGCGGAGGTGGTGTGCGGCTCCGGGCACATCGACCTGAGCCGGGACAGCGGCGACCTGCTGCGCCGGGCCCTGCCCGAGCTGATCCACGTGCGTGCGGCCGCGGCCGAGGCACCGGTGCTGCGCCGGCTCGCCGCGCAGCTGATGCCGGAGAATTGCGGCGGACCGCGGCCGGACCGCTTAGGTCCAGCCGCCTTTCTCCGGCTTTTGCGCCGGACCCCGGTGAATTAGTCGTCCACTTTCGTCGGGGGCCCTGTTCCTGCCGGTGTCGTTCATGATGGTCGCCGCTCGCGGTGATCTTTTTCCGGGCCGCCCGTGGATCCGTTCTCCGGGCCTTTTCCCCACCTGACCCCGCGAGCGGGAAAACTCGACGCGGCTCCGGCCTCAGGCCGCCGGCATCCGGTCCAGGAAGCCCAGCACCTGCCGGATCCGGCCCTCGCCGTCCAGGGTGATCACATCGAACCCGGCCACCGGCGCCGAGCCGTCCGCCTCGTTCACCAGCTCCCAGCCGAAGCGCACGGTGTCGTGGTGCCCGTCCACCGTGCCGAGGGGGCGGAAGGCGAACCCCGGGAACTGCTCGTGGACTGCGGTGATCACGGCCGCGATCTGGTCGTGTCCGCGGACGTCGGCGAGCGGGTCGGTGTAGCTGCCGTCCGCGGTCCAGGCCGCGGCGACCGCCTTCTTCAGGGCCTCCGGCTCGGTGGCGTTCCAGGCCTCGAAGTAACGGGCGACGGCACTCTCGTAACTGCTGGTGTTCACGGTCATGGCGAATCAGCCTCCGTCGAGGTCGTATCTACTGGTCAGGACCCGGATTCGGGGTTTCGCCGATCCGGTGTGACCACCATGCCCGAGCGGCCGGGGCCGGGTCGATTACCTCCCGGGTCATGACCGGGGCGCCGTTTGGCCGGTGCATTTTCGGCCAGAACGGGCGGTGAATATGCCAAGAGACTGGCCGGAAAGACATGGTGACAGTGTTTCGGGAGTGGCGATACTCGAACGCCAGGGGCACTTTCACCGCACAGGAGCCGCACGGAAAGCGAGGGCCGCGCCGGCACACCAGCGCTACGTTCGGGGGAGTGATCGTGCACGACGAATTCCTGTGCCATGTCACCGCGTACGGCACGTGCGGCGGACAGCGTATCGGCGTACCGCTCGGCACCTATCGCGCACCGACCCTGGCGCTGGCCCTGTGGTGGTTACGGGACCGGGCGTCCTGGATCGCCGAACGGCTCGACCCGAGCCCGGAACGGCCCGCCTTCCCCGCGGGCGCCCTCGTCCCGGTCGCGGACACGGTGGCCGATGTACCCGCGCTGCTGCGCACCTGGTGCGCCGACACGGTCCAGCAGGAGCTGGTCGCGGACGAGTTGGCGGGCGGGCGGCTGGTGCGGATCGCCGCGAGCGACGACACCACCGAGTACGAGCTGCTCGCCGAGTCCGTCGACGCGGTGCGTATGCAGCGCATCCTCCCGGCGCTCGTCGTTCCCGTCGCCTGACACGTGCCACGGCGGGTGTCGTACCCAGTGGGCCGTCCCGACCGCACGGGCACACAGATGGGCAAATCGGTAGAATCCGGACCATGGCGGAGCGACCGGTCGCCCCGACGGCGCACGACCTCGTCCTGGAGACCGACACCGGCTCCACGGTGATGAGCCCGGGCCACGACTACCACGTCGGGCGTGATCCGTTGAGCGACATCGTGTTCGACGACGCGCGGGTCTCGTGGCACCACGCGGTGCTGCGCTGCGGCCACGACCACTGGACGCTCGAGGACGCACAGAGCACCAACGGCACCTACGCCGACGGCCGCCGCATCCAGGCGTGGGAGGTCCGCCCCGGCAGCGTCGTCCGCTTCGGCAACCCCGACGACGGCCCCCGCGCCGTCCCCCTCGTCCCGCCCGCACCCGCCGCCGGCCGCCCCGGGGGCGTGTCGCATCCGGAGCTGACCGGGACCTTCCGCACCCCGAGCAGCGTACGGCCGCTGCCCACGCACACCGTCCGCATCGGGCGCGCCGCCGACAACGACCTGGTCGTCGACGACCTGACCGTCTCCCGCCGGCACGCCGAACTGCGCGCCCACGGCGACGGCGGCTTCGAGATCGTCGACCTCGGCAGCCACAACGGCACCTACCTCAACGGCCGGCCCGTCACCCGCGCCCCGGTCGGCCCCGGCGACGTCATCGGCATCGGCCACATCGCATACTGCCTGGTCGGCGACGAACTCCGGGAGTACGTCGACACCGGCGAGATCTCCCTGGACGTGCAGGACCTCACGGTCGCCGTCGACGGCGGCAGCAGGGTCCTCCTCGACCACGTCTCCTTCCCGGTGGGGGAGAAGTGCCTGCTCGCGGTGGTCGGACCGAGCGGCGCCGGCAAGTCCACGCTGCTGAACGCCCTCACCGGCCAGCGGCCCGCCGACCACGGCACCGTCCTGTACGACGGCCGAGACCTCTACCACGACTACGCCGAGCTGCAGGGGCGTGTCGGCCTGGTCCCGCAGGACGACATCCTGCACCCCCAGCTCACGGTGCGCGCCGCCCTGTCCTACGCCGCCGAACTGCGCTTCCCCGAGGACACCGCGAAGGCCGAGCGACGGGCCCGGGTGGACGAGGTGATCCGGGAACTGGGCCTCGAACGGCACGCCGGACAAGCCGTGCACACCCTCTCCGGGGGGCAGCGCAAGCGGGTCAGCGTGGCCCTGGAACTGCTGACCAAGCCGTCGCTGCTGTTCCTGGACGAGCCGACCTCCGGCCTCGACCCCGGCATGGACCGGTCGGTGATGCACATGCTGCGCGGTCTCGCCGACGCCGGCCGTACCGTCATCGTGGTCACGCACAGCGTCCTCAGTCTCGGCGTCTGCGACCGCCTGCTGGTGCTCGCCCCCGGCGGCCGGACCGCCTACTACGGCCTGCCCGACGACGCCCTCGCCTTCTTCGGTTTCGAGCAGTGGCCGGAGGCCTTCGAGGCCTTCGACCGCGACCAGGACCGGGACTGGGCCGGGGAGTTCCGCGACTCGCCGTTCCACCGGCACTACGTCACCGAGGCCACCACCCAGCCCCGCCGCCCTGACTCCGCGCCGGCCGCCCCCGCACCACCGCCCCGCCCGCGCAGCCTCCGGGCACAGCTGGCCACCCTGGTCCGCCGCTACACCGCCGTCCTCGCGGCCGACCGCACCTTCCTCGCCGTCATGATCGCCCTGCCGTTCGTGATGGGCGCCATGGACCGGGCCCTCGCGGGCGGCAGGCTGACCCGGGACACGGCGATGAACGCGCTGCTCATCCTGTGTGTCGGCGCCGTGCTCACGGGCGCGGCCAACGGGGTGCGCGAACTCGTCAAGGAACGCGCGGTCTACCGGCGCGAACGCGCCGTCGGCCTGCCCAGACCGGCGTACCTGATGTCCAAGATCGTGGTGCTCGGCACCATCACGGTCCTCCAGGCCGTCGTGCTCACCCTGGTCGCCCTGCTCGGCGTCGACCTGGGCGCCCCCGGCGGACACGGCGTCCTGCTGCCGCCCCTGGTCGAGATCACCCTGGCCGTCGCCCTGCTGTCCTTCACCGCGATGATGCTCGGCCTGCTGATCTCCGCACTGGTGCACAAGGAGGAGGTGACGATGCCGCTGCTGGTGCTGCTCGCCGTCGTCCAGGTCGTCTTCTGCGGCGCCCTGCTCCCGCTGCACGGCGTACCCGGCCTGGAACAGCTGTCCTGGCTGGTGCCCTCGCGCTGGGCGTTCGGCGCCATGGCCGGCACGATCGGGCTCGCCCGGACCGTCCCCGGCGACCTGACCGCCGACCCGCTGTTCGGGCACTCGGCCGGCGTCTGGCTGCTGAACCTCGCCCTGCTGGTGGTCCTGGCCGCCTGCTACGGCCTCCTGGTCGACCGGCTGCTGCGCCGGCACGAACCCGCCGTGATGCGGAAGCAGGGTGAGCGATGACGAAACAGCCGCCCCTCGGATTCCGGCCCACGCACGTCGTCCCGCCCAAGGGCATGCCCGCCTGGGAGGCCCCGGACCCGTCCCGGCCCACGGTGTCCCTCGACCCGCTGCTGCCCGTGGTGCTCGTGGAGCGGCTCGGCGACTGGGGACACATCCGCTGCGCCAACGGCTGGGCCGCCTGGGTCGACGGCCGCCATCTGGTCGCCGTACCCCAGGACCCGCCCGCCGCCGACAGCCCGCTGGCCGGCACCGCCGACCCGGAGCCCCTGCTGGCCCGCGCCGAACAGGCGCTGGCCGACTACCGGTCGGCCGTGGCCGACCTCGCGGCCGGCGATCTGGACGGGCAGTCCTTCGAGGAACGGACCCGCGGGCTGCGGATCGGGGTCGTGGTCGACGGCGAGTCCATGTGGCTGTACGACCCCGAGGAGGGACGGTGGCTGTACGCCGACGGACGGCGGCTGCACACCTACGCCACCGACCGGGCCGCGTCGGACGAAGGTGCCGGGCACGCCCCCACCCGGTTCACCGCCCCCAGGGGTGAGCCCTGATGGCGCGCCAGACCAGCCTGTCCTCCCGCCGGCCCTCGCAGCTGATCGGGTGCCAGATCGCCAGTTACCTCGTCGAGAGCGAGATCGGCCGCGGCGGCATGGCCGTCGTCTACCGTGCCCGCGACCTGCGCCTGGACCGCACGGTCGCGCTCAAACTCCTCGCCCCGGAACTCGCCCGCAACGACACCTTCCGCAAGCGGTTCACCCACGAGTCCCAGGTGGCGGCCTCGATCGACCACCCGCACATCGTGCCCGTCTTCGAAGCCGGCGAGACGGACGGCGTGCTCTACATCGCCATGCGCTACGTCTGCGGCAGCGATCTGCGCCATCTTCTCGACGAGCGCGGGCCGTTGCCGTTCGAGGCCGCCGTACGCATCGCCGCGCAGGTGGCCTCCGCGCTCGACGCCGCCCACGAACACGGGCTGGTCCACCGGGACGTGAAGCCCGGCAACATCCTGGTCGCCCAGGGCACCGACAGCGACCACCCCGAGCACGTCTACCTGACCGACTTCGGGCTGACCAAGAAGTCGCTGTCCCTGACCGGGTTCACCAGCGTCGGCCAGTTCGTCGGCACCCTCGACTACGTGGCCCCGGAACAGATCTCCGGCCGCCCCGTCGACGGCCGCTGCGACGTCTACGGCCTCGCCTGCGTCGTCTACGAGACCCTGACCGGACACCCGCCCTTCGTGCGCGAGGACGACATGGCCCTGCTCTGGGCCCACCAGTACGACGAACCGCCCCCGCCGAGCGGGGCCCGCCCCGGCTTCGCCCCAGCTGTCGATGCCGTCTTCGCCCGGGCCCTCGCCAAGAGCCCGGACGCCCGCTACGACACCTGTCACGACTTCGTCGCCGCCCTGCGCGACGCCCCGGTCGGCGCCGGCGCCCCCGACGACGACCTGCCGGACACGGAGACCAGCATGCGGGCGCCCCCCGAACCCCGGCAGCCACCGGGGTGGGCCGACCCCGTCTTCCGCTAGGGCATTCCGCCGGAGGGCTTTCGTCAGGCGGTCTTCACCCTGCCCCGCCGGTGCACCGGCCGTGCCAGCAGCGCGCCCAGGAAGCCGGCGGCCAGTCCCCACAGCACGCCGAGGCCCACCGCCTGCCACAGCCGGGGCTGGAGGAACAGCTCCCCGGACAGGCCGCCGCCCAGGTCGCCGATACCGAGCAGCGACAGGCCGTAGTGCGCCGAGAGCCGGCAGAGCAGACAGATCGTGAACACCGTCAGGGCCAGTGCCACGGCCAGCCGCAGCGCGTGCTGCCAGGCCCGGACACCGGCCGGGGAACGCACCGCCATCAGGAAGGCCACCGCAGTCAGCACCACCGCGTCCGTGACCAGCAGCCACCACATCCCGCTGTCGTAGTCGGTGAGCGTGTGCAGGTTCAGCGTGGCGACGTCGGGGGTGCGCAGGATCTCGTCCAGCACATGCGGCATCGGCAGCCCGAACGGGCCGTCCACGCGGCCGTGCCAGGTGGCGCCCTGACCGAGGGTGAGGGCGAGCCAGACCAGGTTGGGCAGCCCGAGCAGGATCACCGCGAACGTCTCGGCGACGTGCCCGCGCCTCACCATCGACACCAGCGCGACGACGAGGCCCAGAGCGACGTAGGCGAGCAGCAGGACGACCATGGCGTGCGCGGCCGGGCGCACCGGCTCCCGGAAGCGCAGCAGCCGCCCCGGCAGCGGCGCACTGGGCGCGACCAGCAGGGCCAGCACCAGCACTCCGGCCAGCCACAGCAGCCCGAACAGCACGGTCAGCGGCACGTCCGTGAGGAATCCGACCTTCGGCGCGGCGTCGAACAGGTCGGTGAGATCGCTCAGGGTGCCCTCGCCCACGTCCACGGCGAAGGTCTGCCGCGCGGCGAGGGCGAGGCCGATCAGCGCGAGCAGCCACACCACCGCGATCCGGGCGCCCCAGCCGGCCAGCTCCCGGGCCGAGGCGACCGCCCGGTGCCGCAGCGGACGCAGGAAGCCCGCGCCGACCACCAGGGCACCGGCGAGGGTCACCGACAGCGGGATCACGGTGAGGCCGGCCCGGGTCCGGGCGAGCTCGCCCGCGGTGCCGGAGAGCTCAAGGGTGCCGCCGACCGCCGCGACCACCGTCGCCGTCACCACCCGGGCGAAGGCGCCGTCCGGTAGGTCCGCCGCTCCGGCCGCCCACAGCCCCAGCGCTGCGCACACCACCATGACGGCGAGCCCCGCCAGGACCGCGGCCACGGCCTGGACCCAGCCGTGGCGGGCGACGGGCCGAGCGGAGACGGTCGGAGGGCTCACGCTTGCCACGCTAGGCAGCAGCCGGGCACGCCGCCCGCCGGATGGGCCGTCCGGCGGGCGGCGTGCGAGGGGTCCGGGCCAGGGCGCACAATGGAAAAAAGGATCTATATCACTTTGCCGAGAGAAGCCGCGCATCGCGACGGGAAGAAGTGTGCTCGTGAGCGTCGAACCTCCGTCCTTCGGCAACCCCAGCGGGCCGCCCTCCGGCCCCCTGTCAGGCCCGTCCAAGCCACCCTCCGGCCCGCCCCCGCCCCCGCCCCCGCCGCCCTCGGGCGGCAGCTCCGCTGCGGGAGGACCGCACCTGCCGTGGTGGAGGTCCGCGCCGCGCGTGACGGTCCTCACCATGGCCGTGGTCGCGGCAGTGGTGCTGGCGGTGGTCTTCACCCGCTTCGGCGGCGGTACGGCCAAGGGCGGCGAGATGTTCCTCCAGTCCGCCGCCAGCAAGGGCCCCGACCCCTATACGGACTCGACGGTGAAGGAGAGTTCGCCCACCCAAGGCACGTCCGCCGCGCCCGCCGCTCCCTCCGGGGCCGCCAGCCAGGTGCAAGGCGTGGACGGCGGGACGCCGGGCCTGTACGGGGGTACTCGGAAGACATCCAGCTGTGACGTCGAGAAGCAGATCAAGGCACTCCAGGCCGACTCGAACAAGAGCCGGGCGTTCGCCGTCGTGGCCGCCGTCAAGCCCTCCGGCGTGCCCGCCTACCTGCGCTCGCTCACCTCTGTGCTGCTGCGCGCGGACACCCGTGTCACCAACCACGGCTACCGCGACGGCGCGCCCACCAGCTACCAGGCGGTCCTCCAGGCGGGCACCGCGGTTCTGGTCGACGGGCACGGCGTGCCCCGGGTCCGGTGCGCCTGCGGCAACCCCCTCACCCCGCCGGTCGCCCAGCACACCACCCTGCGGCCGACCGGGGACCACTGGGCGTCGTACCAGCCCTCGAAGCTCGTCGTGGTGACGCCCGCGCCAACGGTCGTCAAGGTCTTCGTGGTCTACGACACGCACCGCGACGACTGGTTCCACCGTCACAGCGGCGACGACACCGGCCGCCACGACCAGCACGCCAAGCCGCCGGCGGCCCCATGGCAGCCGAGCGAGCCGCACAAGCCCGGGAAGCCGCACGACCACGAGCAGCAGCAGAAGCCGGGGAAGCACGACCACGAGGAGCAGCAGAAGCCGGGGAAGCACGACCACGAGCAGCAGCAGAACCAGCAGAACCAGAACCAGCAGGATCAGAACCAGCAGGATCAGAACCAGCAGAACCAGCAGGACCAGCAGCAGAACCAGCAGGACCAGCAGCAGAATCAGCAGGACCAGAACCAGCAGAATCAGCAGGACCAGAACCAGCAGGACCAGCAGCAGAATCAGCAGGACCAGAACCAGCAGAACCAGCAGGACCAGCAGCAGAATCAGCAGGACCAGAACCAGCAGAACCAGCAGGACCAGCAGCAGAACCAGCAGGACCAGAACCAGCAGAACCAGCAAGACCAGCAGCAGAACCAGCAGGACCAGAACCAGCAGAACCAGCAAGACCAGCAGCAGAACCAGCAAGATCAGAACAAGCAGGACCAAAACAAGCAGGACAAGCAGCAGGACCAAAACAAGCAGGACAAGCAGCAGGACCAAAACAAGCAGGACAAGCAGCAGGACCAGAACAAGCAGGACAAGCAGCAGAACCAGCAGGATCAGAACCAGCAGAACCCGGAGGACCAGCAGCAGAACCAGCAAGATCAGAACAAGCAGGACAAGCAGCAGGACCAGCAGCAGAACCACCAGGACAACCAGCAGAACAACCAGCAGAACCACCAGGACAACCAGCAGAACAAGCAGTAGCCGCCGGAGACGGCCCAAGGTGCAGTGAGTGGTGCGCCGGGAATGCCCGGCCGAGCTCGGGGTACGAGGACTGGTGCAACAGTGACCGGCCGGACCGGGACTTTCGAGAGAGACACGTATGACCGAGCACCTGGGCGGGTCAGTGATACCGACTGGTTTCGACGTCCCCGTGGAACCGCTGCGACGTTCGGCGCACTACACCGGCGAACCCGGATGCATCGCCGAGGCACGGGCGTTCGCGGCTCAGTTCCTGCAGCAGCTGAGGACGGAGTGGTGCGCCGACATCGACAGCCGCACCGACGGTGAGCTGCTCCTCGTCGTGAGCGAGCTGGTCACCAACGCGGACCGGCACAGCAGCGGCCCGTACATCCTGGAGCTGGAAGGCACGGACACCGCGGTCCGGGTGGCCGTGTACGACAGCAGTTCGGCGCTGCCCCGCCGGTACCCGAAGAACCCCGAGCGCGTCGGCCGGCACGGCCTGGAGATCGTGCACGCCCTGGCCACGGAGGTGACCGCGGAGCGCGTACCGGTCGGCAAGCGCGTCTGCGCGCGGCTGGAACTGCCGGAAGGACGGCGGTCCCGGGTCGTAGGGTGACGGAGTGACCAACCAGGCGAACCAGCCGAACCAGCCGAGCGACGAAGCCCGTGTGATCCCGCTGCGCCCGAAGCCCGCGCTGCCGTTCAACGGGTTGTGCCTGGTGGCCTGAGACTCCGTCGGCCGACGCCGTCGCGCAACGCTCGATGCTCTCGGCCGGGCCCGACCGATGAGTTCTGCCGCGAGGACCGGTCTGTAGGGGTGACCGTGTTCCACGCCCCCAGGAGGAGCTCATGACCACCGACGGATTCACCACGTGCCTGTGGTTCGACGACCAGGCCGAGGAGGCCGCCGAGTACTACGTCTCGATCTTCAAGAACTCCAGCATCGGCCGGGTCGCCCGCTACCCCGAGGGCGCCCCCCGCCCCGCCGGCACCGTGCTGACCGTCGAGTTCACGGCCAACGGCCACCGGTTCGTCGCGCTCAACGGCGGCCCCGAGTTCAGGTTCAACGAGGCGATCTCCTTCCAGATCTTCTGCGCGGACCAGGATGAGATCGACTACTACTGGACGAAGCTCACCGAGAACGGTGGCGAGCCCGGCCCCTGCGGCTGGCTGAAGGACAAGTACGGCGTCTCCTGGCAGGTGGTACCCGACCGCCTGGCCGACATGGTCGGCGGCCCGGACCCGGAGAAGGCCGCGCGTAGCACCCAGGCCCTGCTGGGCATGGGCAAGCTCGACATCGCCGAGCTGGAGAAGGCGTACGCGGGCGAGTAGAGCGCCACAGAAGCCACCGTCACCCGGCCTCGGCGAGGATCTCCGTGATCACATGCCGGGAGTTCTCGGCGAGCGCCGGGTTGGTGTGCCAGTAGTACGGCAGCTGGATCAGCGAGATCGACAGCACCCAGCCCCGCCCGCGCGCCCACTCGGCGTCGTCGGCGCCGACGGTCTCGCGGAAGGCGGCGCGCGCGGTCGCGGGCAGCAGGTTCCAGGCCACGATCAGGTCCACGGCGGGATCGCCGACCCCGGCACAGCCGAAGTCGATCACGGCGCTCAGCCGTCCGTCCGCGACCAGCACGTTCCCGGGCGCCAGGTCGCCGTGCAGCCAGGCCGGTGCCCCGCCGTGCTCCGGGACGCGCAGCGCGCGCTCCCACAGGGACGTCACCGCGTCCGTGTCGATCCGGCCGGTCAGCTGCTCCAGGGCCGCGCGGGTCGGGGCGTCCCGGGTCGCGAGCGGGCCGCCCCGGCTTGCCGCCGGACCGCCTCGCGGATCGGTCCTGCGCAGCGCGGCCACGAACGCCCCCAGCTCCTCGGCCAGCCGCTCCGGCGCCTCGACGGCACCCGCGACCGGATTGCGCCCCTCCAGCCAGCGGTACACCGACCAGGGCCAGGCGAAGCCCTCGTCCGGCTCGCCGAGCCCCACCGGCTCGGGTGCGGCCACCGGCAGGTGCGGCGCGAGACGGGGCAGCCAGCGCTGCTCGTGCGCCACGTCGGCCACGGCACCGGGATGCCGGGGCAGCCGTACCACCAGGTCCGTCCCCAGCCGGAACATCGCGTTCTCCGTGCCGGACGACGCCAGGCGCCGTACCGGCAGCGACGCCCAGGCGGGGAATTGCCGGGCGATCATCCGCCGGACCAGCGAGGCATCGATGTCCACCTCGTCCTCGCGCATCTTCACCGCACACATGGGCGCCCATCCAACGGCCCGGCGCTCCCACTGTCCAACGAAATAGCGGGGGGCGGTGTCACAGGACACCGCCCCCCCCGGCCGGCCGGGCCCGGATCAGACCCGGTCGGCCACGATCAGCAGGTACTGGAAGCTGCCGTTGCGGTACGCCGTCAGGAAGGTGTCCTCGATGCCCGTGACCAGGTGGTCCGCCTCCTTGCGCAGTTCCCAGTACGGGATGGTGGCCTCCGTCAGATCCTCGACGTGCACCGGCACCAGCCGGTTGCGGGCCATCGCCCGGAAGTACTCCGAGCGCGGATGGATGTCGCAGATGTAGTGGGCGTTGATCAGCGACACCTCGCGGGAGGCCTGCCCGTAGGTGTCGTTGTAGCAGCCGGTGATCACCACGTACCGTCCGCCGCGGCGCAGCAGCCGGGCGTGCTCGGCGAACAGCAGGTCCAGCTCTACGTACATCGTGGACTCGTTGTTCCACGACGCCGCGTACGCGCCGGACGTGAAGCCCGTGTCGAGCATGTTGCGGTGGTGGTAGCGCACCTTGCCGTCGATGCCCCGTCGGTGGGCCTGCTCGTTGGCGAAGTCGGCC
The DNA here is from genome assembly GCF_055570785.1 of Streptomyces sp. NPDC031100. NCBI lineage: Bacteria > Bacillati > Actinomycetota > Actinomycetes > Kitasatosporales > Streptomycetaceae > Streptomyces > Streptomyces sp. NPDC031100. The sequence goes on along the minus strand of NZ_JBVIGN010000006.1, from coordinate 383,805 downwards.
TGCTTCGCGGAGATCGTGACTCCGTCGGCGTGGCAGCCGTACCGCAGATGCGCCGTGACACTGCCGCCGCCGCGGCCGCAGCCCGCGTCGAAGACCCGGTCGGCGGGGGACAGCGGCCCGAGGTGGGAGGCGAGCAGCTCGGCCTGGGCGTGCTCCAGGCGGTGCAGCTCGCCGGTGATGAGGTTCCGTCGCCGGTCCGGGTCGGGCTGGTCGAGCATCGAGCGGTCGGCGGCTCCGATGCCGTAGTGATGGTGGTACAGGTCGTCGATCCTGCCTAGTTCGAGGTTGACCGGGTTCTCCTCGGCGTTCCAGTACTCCGCGACGCGGTTCTGGTACGTGGACTGGGCCGGCACCGGAACGGTTGCGATCCGGGCTGCGGGGACGGTCGTCAAGGGTGACTCCTCGTTGCGCATGTGACGGTGGTTCCGTTGAGCGTGGGGCTGTTACCAGTAGTCGGGCAGGTGGTAGCGGTGGGTGTTGGTGGAGTGCCACTCGTGGTTGCCGGCCACCCAGGCGGAGAGCCCCTGGGCGTAGCGCTCCACGAGGGGCGAGCTGGCGGACAGGAGGGCCGACTCCTCCTCGAAGGCCTCCATGATCCGGTTGTGGATCTCCACGGACTTCAGATAGGCCGCCTTCAGCCCGCGCCGCTCGTTGGCGGCGACGACCTGCGGCAGATTGAGGTGGTCCGGGTCGCTCGCCAGTTCCTTGGTGAAGGAGTACAGGTCGTTGACGATGGTGGTGGCGTTGGTCGCGAGGGCGGTGATCCGCTGGATCTCCGGTCGGGCGTAGAGCTGCTCGGGCAGTTCGTAGCCGTCCACCGCGTCGACGAGCGACAGACAGGGGCGGAAGCTGTTGAACTGCCGCATCGCCAGGTACTCCCAGACCCGCGGCACGTACTTGGTCTCCATCCAGCCGGCCTCGGCCAGATAGCCCATGTGCAGCCGAGCCATGTCGTGCACGAACCGGTCGGTCTGGCTCGGCGTGGCGAAGGAGGCGTAGTCCGCGAGGGCGAAGTGGTAGGAGCGCAGCGGACCGTCGGCCCGGATGCCCTCGCGCCACTCCTCCTCCAGCTCCGGGACGCCGTGGTAGGGATCCAGCGCCGACTGGGCGATGATCAGCGGGCCGCCGAGGCCCCGCCGTGATCCGCCCCGGCCCTCGTCCTCCTCGCAGTAGCAGGAGTCGACGATGTTCTCGGCGAGCAGCAGCTTGCCGGCGGCGGTGAGGCGGTCCAGGTCGAGGCCGCCCGGATGCTGCAGTACGACGGCCCGGCCGAACTGGAAGCCGGAGAAGTCCCCCGTCCACGCCTTGGGAAACAGATCCAGGTCGCGGGCCCAGGTCTCCAGGCGGCGGTCGATCTCGGCGGCCTTCTCCGGGTCGGCGGGAGCGGCGGGCCGGTAGTGCAGTCCCGGGATCACCCCCGTGCGCTTCGGCCGGCGCATGCTCTCGGCGATGCTCGGCGGCCCGGGCAGCGTGTAGGAGGGAGTGGGTGTGCTCATGGTGGCGTGCTCCAGGCCGTCAGTCGGTGGTCCGGCCGAGTTGGACGTTCTCCAGGATCCCCGCGGCGTCGGGTACCAGGATGGCCAGCGAGTAGTAGGCGGTGACCAGGTAGTTGACGATCGCGGCTGTGTCGATGCCCATGAAGCGGACGTTCAGGCCCGGCTGGTACTCCTCCGGGATGCCGGTCTGGTAGAGGCCGACGACGCCCTGGTCGGCCTCGCCGGTGCGCAGCGCGATGATGCTGGTGGTGTGGTCATCGGTGATCGGGATCTTGCTGCACGGGAAGACCGGCACCCCTCGCCAGGCCGGTACCTCGTGGCCGTCGATGTTCGTGGTACCGGGCACCAGGCCCCGCCTGTTGCACTGCCGGAAGAAGGCCGCGATCGCCTTCGGATGGGCGAGGAACACCTTCGTCTTGCGCCGCATCGACAGCAGCTCGTCCATGTCGTCCGGCGTCGGCGGACCCGTGTAGGTGCTGATCCGCTGGCCGTAGTCGACGTTGTGCAGCAGCCCGAACTCCCGGTTGTTGACCAGCTCCCACTCCTGCCGCTCGCGGATCTCCTCCACGGTCAGCCTCAGCTGCTGGGCGGTCTGGTCCATCGGGTGGTTGTAGAGGTCGGCGACACGGGTGTGCACCCGCAGCACGGTCTGGGTGAGGGACAACTCGTATTCGCGCGGCGCGAGTTCGTAGTCGACGAAGCCGCCCTGCAGCGTCGGCTCGCCGACATGGCCGGCCTGGACGGGGACCTCCGCCTCGCCCTTGCGGTTCATCGGCTTGCGCTGCCGCTCGACATACGCGTTCAGGTGCGCCGCGAGGGACGGCACCCGCTCGGTGAACTCCTCCACCACCGCCCAGGGCAGCGCCAGCACCACACCGGCGGTCTCCGCGCGGACCGAGGTCAGCCACAGCGGATCGGACTGGCCGACCGCCTCGTCGCCCATCTGGTCGCCGTCGGTGACGACGCCGATGATCTCCTCCTCGCCGTACTTTCCGGACGTGTACCGGGTGAACCGTCCGTGCACCACGAGATAGGCCTCGGTGACCGGCTGCCCGGCCTCGAACAGCACCTGGCCGGCGCGCACCTCCCGGGCCTGGAAGCGGGTGGAGACCTCCCGCAGCACGTCCGTGTCGGGGTAGCCGCGCAGGATCGGCAGCTCGGTCAGCGTCTCGGGGATGACCCGGATGTCGTCGGCACCGTTCTGCTCGAAGTGCACGCGCCCCCGTCCGGTGCGCAGCTGCAGACGTCGGTTGACCCGGTACGCGCCTCCCTTGACGTCCACCCACGGCAGGGTCTTCAGCAGCCATCGCGAGGTGATGGCCTGCATCTGCGGTTCGGACTTGGTGGTGGTGGTGAGCTGACGGGCCGCCCGCGTGCTCAGGCTGGTGAGCTGCCCGTCGGCCGGGGGCGCGGGGTCGGGTTCGTCGACTGCGGGACCGGTGGCGATGTCCGGAGTGGACACATCTCCTCCTGCGGAGAGGCGAACAGGGGTGATTCGGAAGGGTCGGTGGTGCGCGGGGTGCCGGTGCGCTCGGACCAGCCAAACAGGACGCGTGATCCGCGGGTACAGCGCGAAAGGGGCGGTTTTGATCAACGAGTGGTGCAAACCTGCCGTTGAGAGCGCCGGACGGAGGCTGCCGTGATCGCGCGCCGCAACTCTGCCTCCGCACGCGGTGACAGCCGTACGTTTGGGATCAGGAAAGATCGTTCACCAACACCGCCGCGCCGTCGAAGCGGCCGGCCTTGAGGTCCTTCAGGGCCTCTGGGGCCCGCGACAGCGGATACGTGTGCGTCGTCGCACGGACCTCGTACAGCGCAGCCTTCTCCAGGAACTCGCGGCCGTCCGCGCGCGTGTTGGAGGTGACGCTGCGCAGCTCCTTCTCGTAGAACAGGTCGCTCTCGTAGCGCAGCGGCGGTACGTCACTCAGGTGGATGCCCGCGACGGCCAGCACCCCGCCGCGGTCGAGTGCCCGCAGCGCGACCGGGACCAGGTCGCCGACCGGGGCGAACAGGATCGCGCTGTCCAGGGGCTCCGGCGGCAGCTCGTGCGCGTCGCGTGCCGAGGCGGCGCCCAGCTCGAGGGCCAGCTGCCGGGCGGCCGCGCCACGGGTCAGGACGTGCACCCTGGCGCCCTCGGCGACCGCCACCTGTGCGCACAGGTGGGCGCTGCCCCCGAACCCGTACAGCCCGAGCCGGCCGCGCGGCGGCAGTGCGGCGCGGCGCAGCGCGCGGTAGCCGATGATCCCGGCGCACAGCAGCGGCGCCAGCGCCACGTCGTCCACTGCGCCGGGCAGCCGGTAGGCGAAGTCGGCCGGAACGGTCGTGTACTGCGCGTAACCGCCGTCGGCGTCCCAGCCGGTGTACCGGGACCGCGGGCACAGATTCTCGGCGCCCCGCAGGCAGTACGCGCACGCGCCGTCGGTGTGCCGCAGCCAGGCCACGCCCACCCGGTCGCCCACGGCGAAGCCCTCGACGCCCGCCCCGTACCCGGCGACCACGCCGACCACCTCGTGCCCGGGGGTCACCCCGGGCCGGTGCACCGGCAGGTCCCCCTCGGCGACGTGCAGGTCGGTGCGGCACACCCCGCAGGCGCGCACATGGACCAGGAGCTCGTCGTCCCCGGGCACGGGCACCGGCCGCTCGACGAACCGGAGGGGATCCTCCTCCACCGGCCCGGGCCGGGTCACCGACCACGCCCGTGTCGTGCCTGCCGTCGCCGTCAACTCCGACATACCGCGCCCCGTCCCGCCGAACGCCGCCGTCCTTCGTCGTCCAGTGTCGGGCAGTTTCATCCGTTCGGCGCGCGGGCCGACCAAGGGGTGACTAGCGTGATGATTCGAACAATCCGTCTCACCGGAGAGGGCTGCGACCATGGCCGTGCAACCTGAAGGAACGCCCTGTTGGGCCGATGCGATGTTCAGCGACCTCGAGGGCGCCAAGACCTTCTACGGCGAAGTCCTCGGCTGGACCTTCGGCGAGGCGTCGTCGGAGTACGGCAACTACACGCAGGCCTATGCGAACGGCAAGGCGGTGGCCGCCGTCGTACCGCCGATGCCCGGCCAGGAAGGCCAGTCGCAGTGGTGCCTGTACTTCGCTTCGCCGGACGCCGCCGCCACCGCGGCCAAGATCCGGGACAACGGCGGCGAGGTGCTGATGGAGCCGATGCAGGTCGGCGATTTCGGCACGATGTGCCTGGCCCGTGAGCCCAGCGGGGCCGTGTTCGGCGTGTGGCAGGCGGGCACCCACGAGGGCTTCGAGGCGACGGCGGTGCCGGGCGCCTACTGCTGGGCCGAGGTCTTCACCCGCGAGCCCGAGAAGGCGGACCCCTTCCTGACGGCCGTCTTCCCGTACCGGGCGAAGCAGATCGAGGACGACTCGGTCGACTTCCGGCTGTTCGACGTCGGCGACGACGCCGTCCTCGGCCGGATGCGGATGACCGACGACTTCCCGCCCGAGGTGCCGTCGTACGTCAACGTGTACTTCACCGTCGACGACTGCGACGAGGCCGTGGCGCGGGCAACCAAGCTCGGCGCCGTCCTGCACTTCGGCCCGATGAGCAGCCCCTTCGGCCGGTTCGCGGCGCTCACCGACCCGCAGGGCGCGAACTTCTCGGTGATCGACGTCACGACCACCGAGGGAGAGATGCCGACGATCAAGGACGTCTGAGCGGTCGCCCGCGGCAGGACGTTGCTCGGTGGCCGGCGCGGCCATGGCATGATCGACCGTATGCGTGAACGTGTGGTGGCCGCGTGCGACGGGGCTTCGAAGGGAAACCCCGGACCGGCCGGATGGGCATGGGTGGTCTCCGAGGACGAGCGGACCCCCGTCCGCTGGGAGGCGGGCCCGCTCGGCCGGGCCACCAACAACGTCGCCGAACTGACCGCCCTGGAGCGCCTGCTGGCGGCCGTCGACCCGGACGTGCCGCTGGAGATCCGCATGGACTCCCAGTACGCGATGAAGGCGGTCACCACCTGGCTGCCGGGTTGGAAGCGCAACGGCTGGAAGACGGCCGCCGGCAAGCCGGTCGCCAACCAGGACCTGGTGGTCCGCATCGACGCCCTGCTCGACGGCCGCACCGTCGCCTTCCGGTACGTACCCGCCCACCAGGTCGACGGCGATCCGCTGAACGACTTCGCCGACCGCGCCGCCAGCCAGGCCGCCTCGGTCCAGGAGGCGGCCGGCAGCGCCCTCGGCTCGACGGAGCCCCCGACGTCCGCCGACACGCCCAAGGCGGCGGCCCCGCGCCGGAAGGCGCCCCGCCGCAGCGGCGGCGGAGCGTCCTCCCGCACCATCAAGGCGAAGTTCCCCGGCCGCTGCCAGTGCGGCCGCTCCTACGCGGCCGGCGAGTCCATCGCCAAGAACGCCCAGGGCTGGGGCCACCCGGAGTGCCGTACCGCCGAGGCCTGATCAGGCGTCGAACGTGTAGAACTTCGTGTGGTCCAGCAGGTCCGACGGGCGCACGTCGTTCCACGGCTTCATCGTGTCGTTCAGGTCGATGACGTCCGGGGTCCCGCCGGTCGGCACATAGCCGACGCCCGGGTGCCGGCGCTGCCACTCGGCCCACAGCTTGTCGACGAAGGCGTGGTGGAGCCAGAACACCGGGTCATTGGGGGAGACACCGGTGGCCATCTGCCCGCCGACCCACACGTGGACCCGGTTGTGCAGATTGACCCCGCGCCAGCCCTCGAGGTGGTTGCGGAACCCGTCGGAGGAGCTGTTGTACGGTGCCATGTCGTACGTGGACATCGCCAGCACCGACTCCACCTCCGCGCGCGTCGGCAGCTCGCGCACGCCCGTACCGAGCGAACGGCGCAGGAAGCTACGGCCGTCCACCCGTATGTTCATCGGCCAGTTGCCGGAGGACGCGGCGAACGGGCCGTCCATCACCCGGCCGTCGGAGCTGCGCCCGGTGCCGCCGAGGAAGTCCGGCGCCCACAGCGAGGCGCGCACCGTGCGGTCCGTGCTCCAGTCCCAGTACGGCAGCGCGACCGAGGAGTCCACCGATTGCAGCGCCTGCTCGAAGTCGAGCAGGAATCTGCGGTGCCAGGGCAGGAAGGACGGGGAGCGGTGGCCGGTCCGCTCACCGTTGTCCGTGTCGGACATGATGAATTCGTTGTGGGTGCGGACGAACTCGTCGTAGCGTCCGTTGCGCTTGAGTTCGACGACGGCGCCCACGAACCGGCGCTTCTCGTCGGCGGTCAGGGTGGCCTGGTTCTTGCGTACGGTCATGTCGCGTGGTGCTCCGGAAGTCCTTGCGGGGGCGGTCAGTTGGCGGGGAACGGCAGCAGTGGGGCGCCCTGGAGCTCGTCCACCGCGGCACGGGCGGCGGCGCGCGGCGTGGCCACCGGGTCGTAGTGGCTGACGACGCTGATCCAGCTGCCGTCGGCGTTCTGCATCACGTGCAGCTCCACCCCGTCGATGAACACGGCGAATCCGGCGCCGTGTTCGTGGTGGTGTCCGCCCATGCCGGACGGACGGCCCTGTATCCGGCGGCCCTTGTAGACCTCGTCGAAGGACTGCGGGGAGCCGTGCTGGTGTTCTGCGGCCGACGCGGCGGGCGCTACGAGCGTCGCGGCCGAGGCCGTGGCGGCGAGGGCGGCCGCCGCCGTGAGTGCGCGGCGCCGGGTGAGTTCGGGCATACGTGTCCTCCTGTGAGGGGTGTTCGAGTGGAGACTCCGCATGCCTACCGGGCCGTCCGGGAAAGGAAGAAATCGCCCGGAACCGGTTGGCTGTGATCCGGACAATTGGCCACATGTCGTACAAGGTTGAACCAAGATGATCTTGCTGTGGTGATGGTCCCCCCTGTTGCGGAACGGCTAATTCCTTGCCGGGGCGGCCGGGATTCCGGTGGTCTTTCCCGTTCGGTGCCCACCCGAGTGGTGCCCGTCACCGCGGAAGACTGACGCGATCCCGAAGTCCAACCGCGCCTCCCGCGGCCCTGTTACGTTATGTATATGGTCAGTCACGCTAGGTAATTTCTCGGACTGAAGGAGTCCTGGCCATGGCCGTACCCGTCACGTTCGATCACGCCTCCACCGGCTACAGCCTGGAGCGCGCCTACTGGCTGGCCCGCGCGGCCGACCTCGCCTACAAGGACCCGGAGGTCATCGAGGAACAGGCCGCCCAGTGGGGCTTCGACCGGGTGAGGCACCACCACACCCGCTTCACCCCGCCCTTCCCGCTGCAGGACACCCAGGCGTACACGATGGCCGGGGACCGGATGATCGTCACGGCGTTCCGTGGCACCGAGCCCGCCCAGATCAGGGACTGGCTCTCCGACGCCACCACCCCGCCCCGGCCCGGCCCCGGTGGAAACGGTTACGTCCACTACGGATTCGCCGAGGCCCTGGCGTCGGTCCACCCGTCCGTCCAGGCCGCCCTCGCGGAGCTGCGCACCGACGGCCAGAGCGTCTACTTCACCGGGCACAGTCTGGGCGGAGCACTCGCCATGCTGGCCGGCGCCCGCCTCTTCCTGGAGGAGCCGCACCTGGCCGCGGACGGCGTCTACACCTACGGTCAGCCCCGCACCTGCGACCGGCTGCTGGCCGAGGCGTTCAACCGGGGCTTCAGCGGCCGCATGTACCGCTTCGTCAACAACAACGACATCGTCCCCCAGCTCCCGCCGGAGCCCGCCTTCACCCACGTCAGGGCGCTGCGCTACATCGACTCGCGCGGCAGGCTGCACGAGTCGATGCCGATGCTCTCGGCCCTCGGCGACCGGGCCGAGGGGTTGACCGCCGACCCCTTCGCGCCCGCCTCCGACGGTGTCCGCGACCACTTCATGCGCAGCTATCTGACCGCCCTGGAGAAGAACCTCGCCTGAGGGAGCCGGACGCGGTTCCCGGGAAACGCGTTGGTGAATAGCCATTCACTGGGTAAGGTGAATTCTTATTCACCGAGCATCTTCGAGCCGTCCACGGGAGCACACATGGACCATCCCGGGCCGATAGCCCCGCCCCGGCTGCGGGACCGCCTCACCATCCCGGTCCTGGCGTCGGGCGGCATCCTCATGGCGGTCATGCAGACCGTGGTCGTACCGCTCCTGCCCGACCTGCCCCGGCTGACCGGGGCGTCGGCGGCCGCCGTCTCCTGGACGGTCACCGCGACCCTGCTCTCCGGAGCCGTACTCACCCCCGTGCTCGGCCGGGCCGGCGACATGTACGGCAAGCGCAAGGTGCTCACCGGCGCGCTCGCCCTGATGACCGCCGGCTCGGTGCTGTGCGCCCTGTCCTCCGACATCGGCGTGCTCATCGCGGCCCGCGCGCTCCAGGGCGCCGCCGCCTCCGTCGTCCCGCTGTCGATCAGCATCCTGCGCGACGAACTCCCGCCCGAACGCCGGGGCTCAGCGGTCGCGCTGATGAGCTCCACCGTCGGCATCGGCGCCGCCCTCGGCCTGCCGCTCGCCGCGCTGGTCGTCCAGTACGCAGACTGGCACACCATGTTCTGGGTGACCGGAGCGCTCGGTGCCCTCGGCGTGGCGGCCACCTGGTGGGCGGTCAAGGAGTCGCCGGCACGGGAGTCCGGGCGCTTCGACGTCCTCGGCGCGCTGGGCCTGGCCGCCGGACTGGTGTGTCTGCTGCTGGGCGTGTCCCAGGGCGGGCAGTGGGGCTGGGGCAGCCCAAGGATCCTCGGCCTGTTCCTCGCGGCCACGGCCGTGCTCGCCCTGTGGTGGTGGCAGCAGCTGCGCGCCGAGCACCCGCTGGTCGACCTGCGCCTGGTCACCCGGCCCCGGGTGGGCCTGTCCCATGGGGCGGCCCTGCTCACCGGGTTCGCCTTCTACGCCAACTCGCTGGTGACAGCCCAGCTGGTGCAGGCACCGAAGGCCACCGGCTACGGCCTCGGGCTGTCGATCGTCGCCACCGGCCTGTGCCTGCTGCCCGGCGGCGTCACCATGCTGCTCTTCTCGCCCCTGTCCGCCCGCATCTCCGCCGCCCGCGGCCCGCGCATCACCCTCGCCCTCGGCGCCGCCGTCATCGCCTGCGGCTACGCGGTCCGTATCGCCGACAGCCGCGACCTGTGGATGATCATCCTGGGCGCCACGATCGTGGCGACCGGAACCACCCTCGCCTACTCCGCGCTCCCGACCCTGATCCTGCGCGCCGTCCCGGCCGCCCAGACGGCTTCCGCGAACGGCGTCAACGTCCTGATGCGCACCATCGGCCAGGCCGCCTCCAGCGCCGCCGTCGCCGCCGTGCTCGTGCACCACAGCAGCCCCGTCGACGGCCTGCCGGTGCCCACGCTGCACGGCTATCTGCTGGCGTTCGCGATGGCCGGTGCGATCGCCCTGGCCGCCTGCGCCGCGGCCCTGTCCATCCCGGGCGACGGGCCCCCAGGCGACACCCGGCGCGCCCGAGGGGCCACCCGGGGCGCCCACGACCAGGCGATGGAGGGAGCATGAGTGCCGTGAGCACTCCATCCGGCCCCCCGGCAGCCGCCCCCGAGACCCCCGCACGCCGCGACGCGGAGGCCACCAAGGCGGCCATCCTCAAGGCCGCCCGCCACCTCCTGGCCCGGCACGCACACGCCGACATCACCCTCAAGGCGGTCGCCGAACGGGCCGGGGTCAGCCCGCCGCTGATCCTCAAGTACTTCGGCAACAAGGACGCCCTCTTCGCCCGGGTGATGTCCTTCGACACCGACGCCGACGACCTGCTCGACGCACCCCTGGCGGACCTCGGCCGCCACATGGTCCGCCATGTGCTGGCCAGCCAGCGCGAGCGCGGCGCCGACCCGCTGCTGCGTATCGCCTTCGCACCCCTGCACGGCGACCACGGCGAGATCCTGCGCGCCAACTTCCGCGCCCAGGTGACCGACCGCCTCGCCGGCCTGCTCACCGGCCCCGACGCGGGCCTGCGCGCCGAACTCGCCGTCGCCGGCCTCCTCGGCCTCGGCGTGATGTACGGCATCGCGCGCGGCCCGCACCTGCGCGAGAGAGACATCGACGCCATCGCCGACCGCTACGGGCCCCTCGTACAGGAGCAGTTGACGCCCGGCACCTGAGTCACCCGGCGGCCTCCGGGCCGGTCAGCAGGGCCTCCGCGCACCTGCGGAACGCCGCGAGCAGGCGGCTGGTGTCGCCTGCGCGGGTCGCCAGCGCGACATGGCTCGGTTCGACGCCGTGCAGGGGGATCGCGGTCAGGCCGGGGCGGACGGGGATGCCCCGCGCCGCGATCGCCACCGCCTGCCCGGAGGCGACGAGTTCGAACTTGTCCTCGATGCCGTCGACGTACGGGCCGTCGGGGGCCGGGCTGCCGTCCGGACGCGGGTCGATGCGCCAGAACGCGTCCCAGAGCCGGTTCGGCACCCGGGGCAGGGGCTCGTCGGCGATGTCGTCCACGGTGACCGACTCCCTGCGGGCCAGGCGGTGGTCGAGCGGGACGACCACGACACGTGGCTCGTCGTAGAGGACCGTCACCCGCAGGCCCTCGGTGGCGAACGGCAGCCGTGCCACGAGCGCGTCCACACGGTGGTCGAGCAGCGCGTCCCGCGCCTCGTGCCAGCGCAGGTGCATGGTCCGTACGTCGGCGTCCGGATGCCTGCGGCGCAGGTCGAGCACCGCCGGGGTGACGAAGACGCCGGTGGTGAACCCGACGGTGAGCCGGCTGGGCTCGGCGGCCGCCCGGGCGACGGCGGCAGCCTGGGCCGCGGCGCGCAACAGCGCCTCGGCACGCGGCAGGAAGGCCTCCCCGGCCTCGGTGAGCCGGGTGCCCTGCGGGGTGCGGTCGAGCAGCCGTGCACCCAACTGCTGCTCCAAACGCCGTACTTGGCGGCTGAGGGAGGGCTGGGCGACGTGCAGGGCGGCCGCGGCGCGGCCGAAGTGCCGGTGCTCGGCCACGGCCGCGAAGTACCGCACCAGCCGGAGGTCGAGGTCGGCGTGGATGCCCGAGTCGGTCATGCCTGCAGCGTACCGTCGTGCGAGCCGCTCCTCACTGGCGTTTGACCTGCGGTGATGCCCGATTCGCATGGCCCCGTGCGAAACAGGCTTTGGACGCAGGACCGGCCGCGGACGAACCATGGAGTCATTCCCACCCAGCATCCGAGGAGCACATCGACCATGCGTGTTTTCGTCACCGGCGCCACGGGGTTCGTCGGGTCAGCCGTGGTTCCCGAACTCATCGCCGCAGGGCACGAGGTCGTAGGCCTCGCCCGTTCGGACGAGGCGGAGGCCGCGCTGAAGGCGGCGGGTGCCGAGGCGCACCGCGGCAGCCTGGACGACCCCGAGGGCCTGGCCCGCGCCGCGGCCGCGGCGGACGGCGTGATCCACCTGGCCTTCATCCACGACTTCAGCGACCTCCACGCCGCGGGCGCCACCGACCTGCACGCCATCGAGGCGATCGGCGCCGCCCTGGCCGGCTCGGGCCAGCCCTTCCTGGTCACCTCCGGCACGGGGCTGATCCGGGCGGACCGGGTGATCACCGAGGCGGACGGAGCCGCCCCGGGCGGGCACAGGACCGCCTCGGAGGAGGCAACCCTCGCGCTGGCCGAGCGCGGGGTGCGCGCCGCCCTGGTCCGGCTCGCCCCCTCCGTGCACGGCCGGGGCGACCACGGCTTCGTACCGCGGCTGATCGAGATCGCCCGGGAGAAAGGCGTGTCGGCCTACCTCGGCGACGGCGCCAACCGCTGGCCGGGCGTCCACCGGCTGGACGCGGCCCGCCTGTACCGGCTGGCCCTGGAGTCCGTGCCGGCCGGCACCCGCCTGCACGCGACCGACGAGGAAGGGGTGCCCTTCCGTGACATCGCCGCGGTCATCGGCCGGCATCTGGACGTGCCCGTCGTCAGCGTGCCCGCCGAACAGGCCGCGGAGCACTTCGGCCCGTTCGGCCGGTTCGCCGGACTCGACGGGCCGACGTCGAGCGCGCTGACCCGGGGGCTCCTCGGCTGGGAGCCGCGCGAGCCCGGCCTCCTCGCGGACCTGGACGAAGGCCACTACTTCCAGGCGTAGTCAGCGCAGGAGACCGTCGAGGAAGGCGTTGGAGAACACCCGGTGCGGGTCCAGGCGGTCGAGGATTCCGACCGCCTGCTCCCACACCCCCGCCTCGAAGGAGCCCGGCACGGTGCTGCCCAGCACCTGCGGGTCGCTCCAGGCGGCGTCCTCGGTGTACGCCCAGCCCTTGGACCACTCCACGCGCGCGAGGGCGTATCCGCCGTCGTAGGTGCCGACCAGGAACTGCTCAAGCTCGCACAGGAACGCCTCCGCGTACGGCGTGCCCGGCAGGGTCAGCACGTCCAGCCAGACCGCGCTGTCCCACTCGGGCCGGGACCCGCTCGGCCGCAGGGCGGACAGCAGCGGGGCGCGGGCGCCGTCCACGCCGGTGTCGGCGGGGTCGTCGAGGCCGGTCACCCGGATCTCCACCGAGCCGTTGACCGGGAAGCGGCCCCGCGCCGCGTACGCGTCGAGCAGCTTGCGGTAGTGGCCGGTGAACTCGTGCACCACCCGCTGCACTCCGGCCCGCGAGGTGAGGACCGCGTACCCGTTCGCCGTCACCCGCAGCGTGGTCGGCCGGACGTACAGCAAGGTGTTCTTCGACGGCCCCCACAGGTCGCCGGAGAGCGTGGCCACCAGCCCCAGGCCGGCCACGTCGAGCTGCGCGTTGCCGAGCACCGGCGCCAGGTACCAGGCCCCGTCCGCGAAGATCCGCCCCACCAGGTCGGCCACAGGGGTCGGCACGCTGTCGGAGAAGGGATAGTTGTACGGCGAGGTGACGTGCCGTGAGGTGAGCGGCTTGACCGGCGCGACGCTCCACTCCTTCAGCCACGGGTACTCGGTGAAGGCGAACCAGATCGTCTCCACCCGGCCCGAGCGCCGCAGGAAGGTCTCCAGGGTGCGCCCGCCGGAGCCCGGGGCCGCAAACAGCTCGGCGGCCGGGACGTCGGTACGGCTGATACAGCGCAGATTGCTGTTCGGCCCGACCCGCAGCACCACCTCCGTCACGAAGGACCGGCCGAGATGGGTGAGCAGCGCGGCACAGTCCGCCCCCGTACGGCGGAACGTCCTGAGGACATAGGCCCCTTCACCCTCGTCCCACACCACCGCGGTCAGCTCCAGCACGCGGTTGCTCAGCGAGCCGTACGTCGTGCCGGGCGGCGGGCGTTCGCCGAGGGCCGGCACGGCCGTGCCGTGCGCGTCGATCGCCAGGGCGCCGCCCAGCGTCAGATCGCCGGGCGCGGGCGTCGCCGTGAGGCCGAGACCGTGCTCCTCCAGGAAGGTGAGCAGGGCTTCGAGGGTCACCCCCGCGCCGGCGCGCACCGCCGACGCGGAATCCAGCGCCAGACCGGTCAGCTGGGACACCGTGTCCACCAGCAGCACCTTGCTGTCGCCCGTGGCCCCCTCGGTGACCGTCAGCGGCGACCAGCCGTGCGAGCAGCCCCGCGCCCGTACCCGCCACCCGCTGCGCCACGCCCAGTTGACGACGGCGAGCACCTGCTCCGGGCCCCTCGGGGCGCAGGCCCACAGCCCGTCCGCGGTGATCTCGCCCACCCAGTTGCGGTACGCCGAGCGGTAGAGCGCCACCTCGGCCGGAAACCCCGGCAGTTCGGCCGCGGCGAGGGCTGGATCGGCCGCCACCAGCACGGGTACGGCGGCCAGCGCGGCGGCGGTGCGCAGGAATCCACGGCGGCTGACGAACGCCGAACCACCGCTCTCCGAAGGAGAGTTGTCACCTGAACGATCGATCACGGACTCACGCTAGGGGCTGCTTGACGGCGGCCGCCCTTCTGTCGAGATCCATCACCCAGGTGGGTGAAAACACACGGGCCGGGCGCGGAGCAATCCGTTCCGCGGGATGCGCGGCCGGATGACACACTGACGCCATGGACGAACGCGTGATCGGCAGGTCGGGTCAGTGGGCATCGGTCGTGGGACTCGGCACCTGGCAGCTGGGCGCCGACTGGGGCGACATCGACGACAAGGAGGCCCTGTCCGTCCTGGAGGCGGCCGCCGAGTCCGGGGTCACCTTCTTCGACACGGCCGACGTGTACGGCGACGGGCGCAGCGAGTCGACCATCGCCGCCTTCCTGAGCGGCCGGCCCGACCTCCATGTGCTGGTGGCGACCAAGATGGGCCGCCGGGTCGAGCAGATCCCCGAGAACTACGTCCTGGACAACTTCCGCGCCTGGAACGACCGGTCCCGCCGCAACCTCGGCGTCGACCGCCTCGACCTGGTGCAGCTGCACTGCCCGCCCACCCCCGTCTACTCCTCGGACGCGGTGTTCGACGCCCTCGACACCCTGGTGGCCGAGGAGCGGATCGCCGCCTACGGCGTGAGCGTGGAGACCTGCGCCGAGGCGCTGACCGCGATCGCCCGGCCGAACGTGGCGAGCGTGCAGATCATCCTCAACCCGTTCCGCATGAAGCCCCTGTACGAGGTGCTCCCGGCGGCACGGGAGGCGGGCGTCGGCATCATCGCGCGCGTGCCGCTCGCCTCCGGCCTGCTGTCGGGCAAGTACACCAAGGACACGGTCTTCCCGGCCGACGACCACCGCACCTACAACCGGCACGGCGAGGCCTTCGACCAGGGCGAGACCTTCTCCGGTGTCGACTACGCGACCGGTGTCGAGGCGGCCGCCGAGTTCGCCGCGCTCGCCCCCGAGGGGTACACCCCGGCCCAGCTGGCCCTGCGCTGGATCACCGAGCAGCCCGGCGTGACCACGGTCATCCCGGGCGCCCGTCACCCGGAGCAGGCCCGCGCCAACGCGGCCGCGGCCAAGCTGCCGCCGCTGCCCGCGGAGACGTTCACCGCGATCCGCGACCTGTACGACCGCCGGATCAAGGAGCAGGTCGAGAACCGCTGGTAGCACCCGGGTCGCCACGCACGAGGGCTATGTGCCCTGGCTGGTCGCGGCTGTCCTGGGCCTGGTACCTCGGGTGCTGGTACGGCCTGCCCTTGCGGGCGCGCCGCGGCCACACCGGCCGGACGGACGACTAGACCGCCGTACGGGCCTCGAGAGCCGCCAGCTGACGGTCGTGCACCCTGCTGAGCAGCAGCAGTGACAGCACGGCGCCGATCAGGGCGCAGAACATGTCCCACTGGGTGTCCCAGACATCGCCCTGGGTGGCGAGGAAGGCGTCCGCGCTCGCCCCGCCGATCACGGCGGCCGCCCACTCCAGCATCTCGAAGAAGGCGCTGAACGCGAGGCAGGCGCACACGGTCAGCGGGGCCAGCCACCGGCTGCCGCGCAGCGGGGAGGTGCGGCTGAGCAGTTCGCGCACGAGGACGGCGGGCACGAAGCCCTGCATCAGATGCCCGAACCGGTCGTACGGGTTGCGGGACAGGCCGAACGTGTCCCGCACCCAGTCGCCCAGCGGCACCTGCGCGTACGTGTAGTGGCCGCCGACCGCGAGGACCAGCGCGTGCACGGTCAGCAGCCCGCACAGCAGCCCGGTCAGCGGGAAGCGCCGCCAGACCAGCACCACCAGGGGCAGCCCGAGCAGCGCCCAGACCGTCTCCAGGAACCAGGTCGTGCGGTCCCGCACGTCCCACGCCGACACGGCGAGGCCCACGGCCACCACGCCCGCGAACAGGGCGGGCGGCACGCGGTGCGGCAGGGTACGCGGGGCGGGGTGCACGGCGGTCATGGCGGGGCTCCTTGTCCTGGGAGAGGAAGGAGCCCCATCCTGGCGGCGGCCGGCGGGCCTGGGCATGAGTACCGCTACTCAGCCCGGGCTGAGGACCTCCGCCGTCCCCTACGACTGGCCCCCGCGGGCTCCGCGCAGCGCGGCCAGGCAGGTGCCGATGGCCTGCTGGAGGTCCTCCAGGCGCTGGACCATGTCGTCCTCGTAGAAGTCCTGGGCGTCGTCGAAGGTCAGCTCCTCGAACGCGCGGGTCGCCTTCTGCAGGCTGCTGTAGAACTTCGTCCGCTTCTCCTGGACGCGCAGTTCGGGGTCGGTCTCGACCGTCTCGGCGACGAGGGTCTTCATGGTGTCGTAGGCCTCGGTGGCCCACTCGCCGGTGTCCTCGCCGTCCTCCAGCTCGTCGATCAGCGACAGGTGCCGCTCGGCCACCGCGCGCAGCTCGGCGGGCGCGTCCACGGTCTGCCCGGCCGGGGTCTTGATCTGCCCCGACTCGGCGATCTGTCGGACGTAGCCGATCCGGTCGGCCGCGCGGCTCTCGCTCGCCACGGCCTTCTTCAGGTCGTCGGTGCGTACGACGTCCCGCGCCAGGTCGGCCTGGAGGTCCGGGTCCTCCTTCAGCCGGTCCAGCAGGGCGGAGCGGGCGGCCCGGGCGGTGGAGGGGTCGGCGAGGATCGCGGCGCGCAGCGCGGTGGGGTTCTCGGCGACCTCGAGAGCCTTGGTGGGGCGGATGCCCTCGGCCGCGGCGGCCTCGGCGATCGCGGTGCCGCGCTCGGAGGTGGCGCTGTTGCGGGAGACGTAGTAGCTCAGCCACACGTCGGCGTCGGGGAGTTCGACGTCCTGGCCCGGCTGGAGGGCCTCGAAGTGCGGGACGAGACCGTCGTCGGCCGCGCGGTCCCAGGCCTTGTAGTAGCGCATGACCCGCTCGGGCGAGCAGTCGGCCAGCCCGGCGAACTCCTTGGCCGACACCTTCGGCGTCTCACCGGCCGCCTGCCCGCCCGGCCGTACGCTGCGCGCCACCATCAGTGCGAAGGCCCAGCCGCCGGTGCGCGCGTAGACGCCGAACTCGCGTGCGTCGCGCGCCACGAGGTCGGACAGGGGCGCCGCGGCCGGGGCGGACGTCTCGGACGGGTCGATCGCAAGGGTCACGGATGGCTCTCCTGGAGGCAGGTCGGTGCGGGACTGCACTCGGGTGCGCGAGTGCAGTCAGAAAGCCTATATCGACCCATTGGCTCTGCTTTGACGGCCCCGGCCGGAGGCGCCGGTCAGCTCTTCGTCTCGCGGAAGGTCTGCAGGAAGGTCTTCAGCGCGAGCCGGTTGGCGGAGTCGTCCCACGCCCCGGCCGGTGTGGTGAAGCGCAGGGAGAAGCTGCGCCCGCCGCCGAGCAGGAATCCGCGCCCGAAGGTGTGCACCTGTGCGTCGCCGGACCCGGACAGCCACTCCAGGTCGGCGGCCTTGTGCCCCTGGTAGGTGGTGGCCTGGACGGCGCCGACCTGGTGGTAGCCGGGGAGCCGTTCCAGATCCGGTTCGACGTCGTCGCGCCACACGGCGACCGGATCCGGGCCGGCATCCTCGCTGTGGGTGACGGCCAGGGTGGGGGAGGCGCCGTCGGTGCCGAAGGTGATGCGGTAGGCGCCGGCCACACGCGAGACGGTCAGCCGCTTCCAGCCGTCCGGCAGGGCCACGGAGAAGCCCTCCGGGGCGGTGTAGCGGTGGTAGCCGGCAGGCAGCGACGGCGTCGACGGGGACGCGGAGGCGGTGGCGCTCGGGCTCGCGCCGGGACCGGCGCTCCGGCCCGGGGGGTTGTTCTCGGTGCGGCCGGCCGGTGGGGCGGCCGTGGCGGTCGGCCGGGAGGGCGCGGCGGCGGTGGAGGTGCCGGGCAGCCGGTCGGTCGCGGCCAGGACGGCGGCCGTGACGGTCACGGCGGCCAGCGCGGTCCCGGCCGCCATCATGCGTCTGCTCCGTACCGGGCCCGCGTGCCGTACGGCCGCATAGGCGCTGCGCAGCCGGGGCACGGGCGCGGCGCGCCGGTCCGCCTCGGCGTCCTCGTCGAGGGCCCGGCTCAGGGCCTCGCGGACCACCGGCCGGCTCAGCCGCTCCCGGGAGTTCTTGCGCAGCAGCCCCTGGACGGCCTGGGTGAGCGGGCCGGTGCGCAGCGGGGCGCGCAGCGGCAGCCGGTCCACGGCCTTCAGGGTGGCGTCGGGGCGGCCCCGGTCCCGGAACGGCGGGCGGCCCTCGACCATCGTGTAGAGGATCGCGCCCAGCGCCCACAGGTCGGCGGCCGGTCCGATGCGCTCGTCGCGGGCCTGTTCCGGCGAGGCGTACGACGGTGCCGTGAGCCTCGGGGCCAGGGTCGCGCCCGCCAGCCCGAACCCGGCCACCACGACCGGCCCCGCGTCCCGGACGAAGACCTGGCCGGGGCTCAGCTCGCCGTGGGTGATGCCCTCGTCGTGGGCGGCCTGGAGCACGGCGAGGAGTTCGAGGCCGATCCGTGCCGCCCGCACCGGGTTGAACGGGCCCTCGCGGTCGAGGAGTTCCCCGAGAGGAGTGCCCTCGATCCAGTCGGTGACCGTCCACAGGGTGCCCGCCTCCGCGACGGCGTCGACGACGGTGGCGACCTGCCCGGGACACAGCAGCCGCATGATCTCGGACGTCCGGACGACCCGGGCCGTGGCGCGGCGCACGGTGTCCGCGTCGGAGGACTCCGGAAGGGCGGTCTGTGCCACCAGGCGGGGCTGGTTGGCCGTCACGTCCTCGGCGTACCACCACAGCCGGTTCGTCTCGCGGGAGAAGACCTCAAGGAGCCGGTACCGGCCGGCGACCAACTGGTGTGCGGAGACGTGCGCCTTGACCATTGTCATCCCTCGCTGGAACCCCTGCCTCGTCTTGCTCACAGGTACGCGGGACGCTCCCGGGTGCGTTCAAAGAATCCCAAACTCCGGGCCCTTCCTGCCTTTTATTCAAATCTTCGAAAGGGCTTGCGAGTTTGGGAAAACGGCGCACGGCCGGGCGTCGACCTGTGGGTTACCGACGGTAAATGCCCGGGTGCGCCGAACGTCGACCCGCGGGGACGCGCATGGCCCACACGGTGTCAGAGCTCGCGGCCCACCAGGAAGTCCAGCAGGGTGCGCAGCTCGTCGACGGCGCCGGCGGCCGACGGCAGCTCGGCGAGCAGGGCCCGGGCGGCAGCCGTGTGACCGCGGGCCTCGGCCAGAGCCGCCGTGCGGCCGCCCGCCTCCTCGACCAGCGCGGCCGCCTCCGCGCTCCGGCCGGGGGAGTCCAGGAGCGTGGGCAGGTGACGGCCCGCGGGGGAGCCGAGTGCGGCGAGGACGGGGAAGGTCTTCTTCCGCTCCCGCAGATCGCCGCCCACCGGCTTGCCGGTGACCGCCGGGTCGCCCCAGATGCCCAGCACGTCGTCCACCAGCTGGAAGGCGACGCCCAGATGCCGTCCGGCGCGGTCCAGCGCGGCCACGGCCGGCTCCGGAGACCCGCCGAGCCTGGCTCCCAGCGCCGCGGCACAGCCGAGCAGCGCACCCGTCTTGTGCTCGGCCATCGCCCGGTACTCCTCGGCCGTCACCCGCTGCGGCCCGCTGAACGGCCGCGCGGCGAACAGCAGGTCGTCGGCCTGCCCGCGCACCAGGTCGGCCAGGGCTGTGGAGAGCATCCGCACGGCACCGGGACCTCCCGGCGCGGCGGCCAGGGTCTCCACAGCCAGCGCGAACAGGGCGTCCCCGGCGAGGACCGCGGGCCCCGTGCCGTACGCCTTCCACACCGCGGGTCGGCGGCGTCGGGTCGTATCGCCGTCCATGATGTCGTCGTGCAGCAGGGAGAAGGCGTGCACCAGCTCCACCGCGACCGCCGCCGGGACCCCGGCCCGCCCGTCGTCGCCCGCCGCCCGCGCGCCCAGCACCGCCAGCGCCTGCCGTACGCCCTTGCCGCCCGGTGCGGCGGCAGGCGCGCCGCCGACCTCGCACCAGCCGAAGGAGTACACGGCCATCTCGGCCACCCACGGATGCAGCCGCCCCACGGCCTCCGCCAGCGCGGGGCGCACCAGCTCGCGGCAGCGGTCGAGGATGTCGGGGGCCGAGGGCGGTGCCTGCACCGCCGAGGAGGGCATGGTCACCGTACGACCTCCGCGGTCAGACCGAACTCCTGCTGTGCCCGGGTCACCATCGCCCGCGCGTGCCGGAGTCCGCCGCGCTCCAGCACCCGGGCCAGGTCGGCGAGTTCGGCCGCCGTCTCGGCGCGGTCGCGGCCGAGGCGGGCCAGCGACTTGGCCAGGCCCAGGCGGGCCAGCGCCTCGCCGCGCGGCTCGCTCATCGCGCGGAACTCCTCCAGGGCCAGCTCGTACAGGTCCCGGGCCTCGGTGTAGCGCCTGGCGCGGTAGAAGACGTTGCCGCGCATCTTGTGGTTGTAGGCGAGCGCGCTGGACAGGTTCATCGCGCGGCAGGTGGCCTCCGCCCGAGAGAGCAGTTCCAGTGCCCGCTCCGTGTCCTGGTCGCGGACCGACAGGACGTCGGCGAGTCCGCGCAGCGCCCAGGCGTGGCCGCGATGGTCCTCGGCCCGCCCGGCTATCTCCGCCGCCTCCTCGAAGAGGGCGTACGCCCGGTCGTGGTCGCCGGTGTTGCGGTGCATCTGCGCGATGCCCTCCAGCGCCCACACCGTGTGCCGGGCCTCGCCGCGCCTGCGGGCCTCGGCCAGCAGCTGCTCGTGCAGCCGTCCGACCGCCTCGTAGTCGCCCTGGATGCGCCCGGTCTCCGCGAGGCCCGCCAGCGAGTAGCCGCGGACAACGATGTCGCCGCCCTGCTCGCCGAGTTCGGCCGCGAGCCCGAGCAGCCGCCATGCCAGCGGGAAGGCGCCGCGCTGCCGGGCGAGGGTGCCGCCGCTCCACAGCGCCCACGCCATCGCGGCCGTGTCCCCGGCCTCCCGGGCGGACCGGTAGCTCGCCTTCCAGGCCCGGTCGGCGTCCCGCACCTGGCCGAGCCGTCGGTGCGCCTCGGCGACGGCGAGCCCGCAGCGGGCCGCCTCGTCGGGGCGGCCGGACCGCTCGGCCTCGCGCAGCCGCTCGGTGCCCTCGGCCAGCACGTCGACCAGCGAGGAGTTCACGGACAGGGTGGTGAGGGCGCCCTGGTACTCCGGGGCGAAAGCCTTGCCGTACATGCATGCCTTTCTATACACGACGTGTATACATGGTGTGTATAGTGCGCCGAAAATATGCCCTGACCCGGGGGCCAGGGCTTGGTCTGTTGTCGGTCAAGACGCGGGTACGGCCAAGAGGGTTGCCTGTGAGGCGCAGATCACCTCACGGGGCGTCAGTGCTGCTGCACCTTCTGCGGAGTTGCCTCGCTCGGCCGCACCACGACGAACCCCTCGCCCTGGAGCATCAGCTGTACGGCCTCGCCGGAGCCGCCGCGCAGCATCGAGCCGATCGACTGGGAGCGGTGCAGGGAGGTCTGCAGGTGCGCGGTCCAGCCGACCACCGCGTCCGTGTCCACGTACACCGGCTGCTGGGGCGATACCGGTATGACCAGCGGGTTGCCCTCGCAGACCAGGCCGAGCCGGCCGTGTCCGCTGAACACGCTGTTGAACAGGCCGCCGCCGGCGATGCCCGAGCCCTTCACGGTCTTGATCTCGTACGACAGCGAGGAGTCGAAGCACAGGACGTTGCGGCCGTTGACGGTGAACTGGTCGCCCGGCTCCACCTCGACGATGAAACAGTTCTGCGCCTCGTGCGCGAACCACACCTCGCCCTGCCCGCGCACCGCCATCAGCGGCAGCCCCTCACCGGTGACCGCACGCTTGAGCATGCCGCCCACACCCTGGCCCTTGCGCTCGAACTGGAGGCCGCCGCGGTAGGCGATCATCGCGCCCTGGCGGGCGTGCATCTCGCCGTTCACGGCGTACTTGATGCACTTGGTGTTCTCGATGGACATGCCCGGCTCGACGGCCGGCTGCACCACATGCTCGCTGGAAAAGAGGTCACCCTTCATGCGGGGCATGGTGTCCCGGAAGGTGTCATTCCGCCAAGATCACGGAACGTGCCCGCTCAGCCACCGAACAGCTGGGCCCAGTACGTGCCCGCCCGGCCGCCGCCGGTGAAGCCGACGCCGATGTGGGTGAACTCCGCTGTGAGGATGTTCGCGCGGTGCCCCGGGCTGTTCATCCAGCCGTCCACCACCTCGGCGGGAGAGCGCTGCCCGCAGGCGATGTTCTCGCCGATGGTGCGCCGGCGCGAGCCCGCGGCCGCGGCCCGGTCCCAGGGCCGGCTGCCGTCCGGTGCGATGTGCGCGTAGAAGTCGCGGGCCACCATGTCCGCACAGTGCGCCTGCGCGGCCCGGGTGAGCGGCGCATCGGCCGCCAGGGGAGGCAGTCCGGCCCGCGCGCGCTCGGCGTTGGTCAGCGCGACGACCTCGGCAGCCGTCCGCGACAACTCGCCCGGCGTGAGGGGCCTGGCCCACAGCGCCGTCCAGTACCGGTCGCCCGCATCGGCGCCGGCCAGGCCGACCTGGGTGAAGGCCGCGCCGAGGAGCGTGCGCCGGGCCTTGCCGGTGCGCAGGCAGTGATCGACGAACTCGGCCGGGGTACGCGGTCCGGAGACGAGGTGCTCGCCGACGGTGACGTACGTGTATCCGGTGGCGCTGATCCGCTGATGGACCGACACGCCGTCCGGCGCCTCCGCCGCGAGCCGCCCCATGGCCGCCATCGCCACGGCGTGCGCCCGGGCGGCGGAGGCGAGCCGCGCGTCCAGCGCCACCGGAGGAGAACCGGCCTGCGCACGGGCAGAGTTGACCAGTCCGAGGAACCCGTCGGAATCCGGGGCGGGGACCGGCTGCGGACCGTCGTCGGCGACGGTCACCCCGAAGTCCCGGGCCAGCCCCGCCAGCCCGTCGGCGTATCCCTGCCCGATCGCCCGCAGCCTCCAGCCGGTACCCCGCTGGTACAGCTCGGCCAGCAACAGGACGGTCTCCCGATCCGGGCGAGTGGGGGCAAACCGGGCAATCGGGCGGTCGGAGCGATCGGTGACGTCCAGCCGGGGTGCGGGCAGCCGGCCGAGCGGTGTGCCCGGCTCGGCCGCGCTGACCGCCACCGTGACCCGGGTCGCGCCGGGCCGCAGCCGCGCCGGATCGACGGCGAGGCCGTCCCCGCGCAGCCGCACACCGGGCGCCTCCGGCTGGTTGTAGAACACGAAGTCACCGTCACCCCGGACCTTCCCGCCCGCGTCCGTGACGAGGGCGGACACATCGAAGGGCCCGGCGACCCGCAGCCGCAGCGCGCCACCGGGCAGGGCCAGATTCCCACCGGAAACCAGCTCGCTCGTCACAGAGCAGGGAACGTACGACGGGGTCGGCCAAGTTCCGGCAACTGGTGAGGCGCACGGCCAGGTGCCCAGAAGAGGGGTGCGGGGCTGTGTCGCCAGGCGGCTCCGCCGCGTGGGCGCGACCAGCCCCCACGCACCCGCACCCGCACCCGACAACGGAGCCTCTACTCCTTCATGTCCCCACCGAGCTCCTCACCAGCCGAGCGGCGCAGCGCCGTCTTGCCGCAGAACGCAGACTCCAACGCACCGCCCATCGTGCTGAGCACCTTCGAGTTGTTGGACGTGTTGGCGACAGCCGTCAGACTGCGCTTGCCGTCCTTCGTGGCGAACGCGTAGGTGTAGTACCCCTGCACCGCCCCGGTGTGGCCGTACACCGAGATCCCGCAGGACAGCTCGCGACGCCGGAGCCCGAGCCCGTACGACGTCGTTGTGTTGACCCGCTTGAACTGCTCCATCTCCGCGAGCCGTGCCTTGGAGAGCAGCTTGCCCCCGAGGAGCGCGGAGTAGAACGTGTTCAGATCCTTCGCGCTGGAGATGATGGCGCCCGCGCTCTGCGCCCAGGACGCCGTCTGGCCGGTCGCGTCGACCAGCTCGGCGCCCGGCGTGTCCGGGGTGAGGTAGCCGCGGGTGTACCGGCCCGGGATCCTGGTGTCGGGGTGGACGTAGAAGGTGTCCCGCAGCTTCAGCGGCTTGACGATGCGGTCCTCGTACGCCGTCTTCACGGACTGCCCGGTGAGCTTCTCGATGAGCATGCCCGCGACGACGAAGTTCGTGTTGGAGTAGGAGTAGGCGGCGCCGGGCGCGTTGGTGCGGGCCTTCTTCAGGGAGAGCTTCACCAGCTGCTGGTAGGTGAAGACCCTGTTCCGTACCGCCTCGAAGCCGGGCACGGTCTTGGCGAACATGTCGTTGCTGTAGTCGTACAGGCCGCTGCGGTGGCTCAGGATGTGCCGGACCGTGATGCGGTCGTCGGGCAGCAGCCTGGGCAGGTACCGGTTGACCGGGGCGTCCAGGTCCAGCCGGTGCTCGTCGGCCAGTTGCAGCAGGACGACGGTCGAGAAGGACTTGGTGACGCTGCCGACGCGGAAGCGGTCGTCGGCGCTGATGCCCTCGCGCGTGCTGCGGTCGGCGACTCCCCGCGTCATCCGGTACGTCGTGCCGTTGTCGTCGATGCGGGCCAGCGCGCCGGGCGCGCCCTGTGCCACCGCGGAGCGCAGCACCGCGTCCAGGCCCTTCGTGTCGGGCGCCGGAAGCGCCGTCGGTGCAGGGGCGTCCGCCACTCCTGTCGCGGCCCGCGCCGGGACCGCGACCAGCGACAGCACGACCGCTCCGAGGACCGCACCCCTACCCACCCTTGTTGAGACCATCCGGTTCTCACTCCCATCCTTGCAGTTTTTGATGCGATTTCGGTCACACTCCGGCCTGGGAACCTAGAGGATCGAGGCAACGTCTCCACAGTCGACACACAGTTGGTCCACCAGCGATCACTCTGTGGCGCGCATTCGTAAAGGATTGTCATAGAAAACCGCGAAATGGATCATTCCATCTTTACGTGTGCATGACCGATCCGTAAGGGTTGTCCCTCGGGGGCCCGACCAGCCCTCATGGCGCTCAACAGCGCTATGTCTCAAGGCGGTTGGTTGCTCCCGGCTGCCTTCGAACGAAGGAACCCTGATCAGATTGCGTAGACCGCACATACGCAGCGTGGCGGTCGCCGTCGCGGTGACGACGGCTGCCACGGGCCTGGCCGGTACGGCCTTCGCGGGGACCTCCACGGGGTCGGAGCGGTCCGCCGCTTCCGCCGCCTCGACCGCCACGGTGGTGGTGGAGGCGGCGCACACCGCGGCCTTCGCCCACACCGCGGCGACGGGTGTCTCGCAGGGCGACGAACTCCACGCCCAGGACGTGATGATCGACCCCGAGGGCGCGCGCCACGTCCGCTTCGTCCGCACCCACAACGGAATGCCGGTGCTCGGTGGCGACCTCATCGTCCACCTGAACCGGCAGCTGGCCTACACGGGTGTCACCCGTGCGGCCGACCAGTCCGTCAAGCCCGCCACCGCCGAGGCCAAGCTGACTGCGGGCCAGGCCGCAGCGAAGGCCGCCCAGGTCGCCAAGGGTGACGCGGGCGACGCCGAGCTGGTGGTGGACGCCCGCGACGGTGCCTCCGCCCTCGCCTACCAGGTGCCGGTGACGGGCAGCAGCTCCGCCGACGGCGCCTCCCGCACGGTCGTCATCGACGCCGTCACCGGCAAGGTGCGCAGCAACACCCCCGACGCGGACCAGTTCCTGTCGCCGAAGGTGCTCGATGCGCTGCGCAAGCGCGGTGAGACCGCCGACCCGGCCCTCGGTACCGGCTCCAGCGCCGCCGCCGGCCTGCTCGGCTCGGGCGGCTCGGGCGTCTCCGGTGTCACGCGCTACCCGTCGCCCGCGAAGGGCACCGGCAAGACCCTCTTCGTGGGCACCGTCGGCCTGAGCACGACGGCGACCTCGCGTGGCCACTACCAGCTCAAGGACCCGTACCGGTACGGCACCGAGACGCGGGACGCCAAGGGCTCGCGCACGGAGAAGTTCAGCGCGGGCACGAAGTTCACCAACACCACCAACGTGTGGGGCAACGGCTTGACCACCAGCCGTGCCAGTGCCGCCGCGGACGCCCAGTACGGCATCACCAAGACGCTCGACTTCTACAAGAGCGCCTTCGGCCGCAAGGGCATAGCCAACAACAGCAAGGCCGCCCAGGGCATGGTCCACTGGGGCAAGAAGGTCGGCAACGCCTTCTGGGATCCCAAATGCAACTGCATGCTGTATGGCGACGGTGACGGCCGGGTCTTCAAGAAGCCGCTCGTCGTCCTCGACGTCACCGGCCACGAGCTGACCCACGGCGTGGTGGAGGCGACCGCGAAGCTGGAGCCGACCATCGTCGACAGCCGCGGCAACCAGTACGGTGAGCCCGGCGCGCTCAACGAGTCCATCGCGGACATCTTCGGCTCCAACGTGGAGTTCTACGCCAAGAACGCCAAGGACACCCCGGACTACCTGGTCGGCGAGAAGATGGGCCTGGACCAGAAGTTCCTGCGCCGCCTCGACCACCCCTCGCTCGACAAGCTCGAGCGCACGATCGACTACTGGTCGCCGGACACGTACTACACCGAGGTGCACGCCGGTTCCGGTGTCTCCTCGCACGCCTACTACCTCCTCGCGGAGGGCAGTGGCAAGAAGACGATCGGCACCGTCCACTACGACTCGCCGACCTACGACGGGTCCACGGTCAAGGGCATCGGCCGCACCAAGGCCACGGCCATCTTCTACCGTGCCCTGACCCGCTACATGGTCTCCACCACCGACTTCCACGACGCGCGCGTCGCGACGCTGAAGGCGGCCAAGGACCTGTACGGCGCGAGCAGCACCGAGTACAAGACGGTGGACAAGGCGTGGGCCGCGGTCAACGTCACCGCCGCCAACACGCCGGCCGCCCGCCACTGACGGACGGCAGCGCGCACCAGCACCACCGGATGCCCCGCCTCGCGCGGGGCATCCGCATGTCCGGAGCCCTCTTCAAATGCCCCCGCAACAACCACTGTTTCTTTTATTGGCAGCGGAATGCCCGAGCCACCCTCGGCCGGCCCGCCAACCTGGTCCGGGTCAACGGCGAACGGGCGCTGTTCATCGGCGTGAAGGCGACCGGCGGCGAACTGATCGCCGTACTGACCGACCTGTGCTGCCGTATCCGCCTGGCCCGGCGCGTCCCCCTGCCGGACCGGTCGCCCCGCAAGGTGCTGGCCTCGATCGCCGGCCTCGTGCAGGAACTCCTCGGCCACGCCGCCGAGTCGGGCACGCCGGTCCTCGGGCTCGGCATCGCCGTCGCCGTCGCCGGCGACGTCGACCGGGCCGAGGGCGTGGTGCGCTACTCGCCCTTCCTGGAGTGGCGGGACGTACCGCTCGCCGAACTCGCCGCAGTGACCTGCGGGTTGTCGACGATCGTCGACAACGACGTACGCGCGCTGACCGTCGCCGAGCAGTGGTTCGGCGCCGGGGCGGGCCTCAGCGACTTCGCCGTGGTGACCGTGGGCGCCGGCGCCGGCGTCGGCTGCGGACTCGTCGTCCACGGACAGGTGGTCGCGGGCGCGCACGGCGTGGCGGGCGAGATCGGCCATGTCGTCATCGACCCCTCCGGCCCGCTCTGCCACTGCGGCAACCGTGACTGCGTGGAGGCGGTCGCCGGGGACGCCGCGATCGTCGCTCGTATCCGCGAGGTGACGGGCCGTCACATCGCCGACACCGCCGAGGCGGTGGAACTCGCCCACCAGGGCGTCCCCGGAGCCCGCGAGGTCTACGCGCGGGCGGGGGAGGCCATCGGTCGGGGCGTCGCCACCGTGGCCAACCTGCTCGGACCCGAGCGCGTGATCATCTCCGGCGAGGGCCTGGCCGCCTACGACCTCTTCGCCGATCACATCCGCGACGCCTTCACCGCGGCCGCCTTCGGCTCCGCCGCACAGTGCGACGTACAGACCCGCCCGCTCCCCTTCGAGGAGTGGGCCCGCGGCGCCGCAGCCGCCGCGATCCAGTCCTTCATCACCTCGACTCCCCCCAGCGGAAAGGGCTGAGCCGCCCCGACCCGAACCCACCCAGGAGGTACGGCCCATGTGGTCACCCTCGTACCCCGTCCTGCCCGCACGCGGGCTCAGAGCCGCGGTCGTCCTGGCCCTGACCACGGGCCTGGCCACGGTCTTGGGCGCACTGGTCCCCGGAGTACTCGACCCCGGGGCGGCGGCACGCATCATGTGCGTGATCCGAGCCCGGGAGGCCGGTTCCCTACGCGACCTGGCCAGGTCGGTACGGCCAGAGGTGGCAGGGAGGCCCTGGCCCATGACTCCGGTGGAACAGGGGGCCTGCGCGCCGGCACCGTAGTCGAGAAGGGCCGGGGCATCTTCCAGATCGACGCCAACTTCGGCACCCCGGCCGCCGTGGCGGAGATGCTCCTGTACTCCCGCCCCGGCCACCTGGAACTGCTGCCCGCGCTGCCGGACGCCTGGGCCGCCTCCGGCTCGCTCACCGGCGCCGGCGCCCGCGGCGGCTTCCTCGTCGACCTGCGCTGGAAGGACGGGAAACCCATCGAGGTGCGGATCCGCAGCGTCGGCGGGACCATGACCTCCGTGGGGTACGCAGGCACGTCCCGGACGGTCCGCCTCAAGCCCGGCGAGTCCGTCACGCTGAAGGACCTCGCCCGGTGACCGGCCGGCTCGGGCGCGTCCGCCGGATAGCCGCCGCCCTCCTGGCGGCCGTCGCCTGCCAGACCCTGCCCGCCCAGGCCGCCGCCCCCCTGCCCGAGGCCACCACGCCCGCCTCCGCAGTCGTCACCTGGGCGGCAAGCGCCGACCGCCTGGGCGAGGGCGGCGCCGACCGCGGCTACCGGCTCGTCGTACACACCAGCGTCGGCGGCAGCGACCTGCGCGTCCGCCTGTCCAACGCCTTCGGCGACCGCCCGCTGACCCTGGACAGCGTGTACGCCGGTCTGCAGAGCCAGGGTGCCGCGCTGAAGCCGGGTACCAACCGGCGGCTGACCTTCGGCGGAGCCCGCACGGTCACCATCCCGGCAGGCGCCGTCGCATGGAGTGACACCCTGCCTGGCAGGATCCCCGCCGCCGCGAACCTGATCGTCAGCCTCCACACCCCGGACGCGGCGGGCCCGGCCACCGGGCACGGCATGGCGATGCAGACGTCGTACGTCACCGACGGAGACCACACAGCCGAGGAGTCGGCGGCCAACTGGACGGGGGTGACCGGCTCCTGGTGGTACCTCGACGCCGTCTCCGTACGCCCCTCCGGCACCGCAACCGTTGCCGTGGCGGCCCTCGGCGACTCCATCACCGACGGCTGGCAGTCCACCGCCGACCTCGACCGGCGCTGGCCCGACTATCTGGCCCGGCGCCTGAGCACCGCCGGCGCGACCGTCAAGGGTGTCGCCAACGAGGGGATCTCCGGCAACAAGGTGCTCGCGGACGGCGCTGGGCAGAGCGCCCAGCACCGACTGGACCGGGATGTCCTCGCCCAGCCCGGCGTGCGGACCGTCTTCCTCTTCGAGGGGGTCAACGACATCAAGGCCCACAGCGGCGTCACCGTCACGGATCTGATCGCCGGATACCGGCAGATCGTCCAGCACGCCCACGCGGCCGGGACGTGCGTGGTCGCCGCGACCGTCGGCCCCTTCAAGGGCTGGTACGAGTGGAACCCGGCCGCCGAGGCCGTACGCCAGGGCGTCAACCGGTTCATCCGCACCAGCGGGGAGTTCGACGCGGTCGCCGACTTCGACCACACCCTGCGCAACCCCTACGACCCCGAACGGATCCTGCCCTTCTTCGACAACGGCGACCATCTGCACCCCAACGACAAGGGCATGCAGGCCATGGCCGACTCCGTCGACCTGGCCGGCCTCGACTGCGGGGGCCGGGCTCACCGGTAGTCGGGGTTGGGCGCGTCGAGGTGGCAGCCCGCGTCCCACTCCGAGCGCTGGTTGCCGTGGGCGGGGATGCCCTCGGTGCGCTTGAGCATGGCCCCCAGGTGCATCAGATTCCAGGTCATGAAGGCGGTGTTGCGATTGGTGAAATCGTTCTCCGGGCCGCCCGAGCCGGGGTCCAGGTACGACGGCCCGGGTCCCGCCGCGCCGATCCAGCCCGCGTCCGCCTGGGGCGGGATCGTGTAGCCGAGGTGCTGGAGGCTGTAGAGGACGTTCATCGCACAGTGCTTCACGCCGTCCTCGTTGCCGGTGATCAGACATCCGCCGACGCGGCCGTAATAGGCGTACTGGCCACGGGAGTTGAGAAGTCCCGAACAGCTGTAGAGACGCTCGATCACCCGCTTGGTCACCGAGCTGTTGTCACCCAGCCAGATCGGTCCGGCGATCACCAGGATGTCGGCGGCCATCACCTGCTCGTACAGCGCGGGCCACTCGTCGGTCGCCAAGCCGTGCTCGGTCATGTCGG
The DNA here is from genome assembly GCF_055570785.1 of Streptomyces sp. NPDC031100. Taxonomy (NCBI): domain Bacteria; kingdom Bacillati; phylum Actinomycetota; class Actinomycetes; order Kitasatosporales; family Streptomycetaceae; genus Streptomyces; species Streptomyces sp. NPDC031100. The sequence continues at coordinate 353,442 of NZ_JBVIGN010000006.1, read as the reverse complement.
GGTACACACCGGGGGCGATGTCATGGTCGACGGCTCGGACCTCGGATGTGGTGACCCCGCGCGACATCATGATCCCCGCGCTCCTGTCGATCAGCCCCTGGGTGTGGCTGAGCTCGGGGGACGGCTTGAGGGTGCAGTTGATGAACAGGGCGGTGAGGTCGTCGAAGCGGTAGCTGTCGTCGGCGGCGTTCACAGCGGCTCCTTCGGGTGAGGCGGCGGTCCGCCCTGGAAGGGGGACGGACCCAGGCGCAGCTTTCCGCGTGGAGCCCTGTTTGTCACAGATTGTCCCCTATCTGTCATCGTTCGGCCGTGAGTGTGACCCGCGAGGATCTGCTCGTCCGGGCCGGGCCGGGCGCCACGGACGCTGCTCCGGCCGGCCGGGCGCGCGGCTCTTCGATCCGGTCGAAGCGGTGCGCTACGCGGCGATCACGCGTGCTGCGGTGCCTTCTCGCGCGGTGTCTCGCCGCCGGCCGGGCCTCGGGGGAGTATCCGGTCCAGCCACCTCGGCAGCCACCAGTTGGCCCGGCCGAGGAGCGTCATCGTCGCCGGCACCAGCACCATGCGGACGATCGTGGCGTCGATGAAGATCGCGGCGGCCAGGCCGAGCCCGAACATCTTGGTCGAGGGATCCTCGGCGACGGCGAAGGACAGGAACACCGCCACCATGATGAGGGCGGCCGACGTGATGATCCGGGCGGTCCCCGCGACGCCCTGCACGATCGCCGTGCTGTTGTCGCCGGTGCGCACGTACTCCTCGCGCACCCGCGACAGGAGGAACACCTCGTAGTCCATCGACAGACCGAACAGGATCGCGAACAGGAACATCGGGATGAACGACACGATCGGAACCGTCGTCTCCAGCCCGATCAGTGCGCCTCCCCAGCCCCACTGGAACACCGCGACCATGATGCCGTAGGCCGCGCCGATGCTCAGCAGGTTCAGCAGCACCGCCTTGAGCGGCACGAGGATCGAGCGGAAGACCAGCATCAACAGCAGGAACGACAGCGCCAGCACGGCGGCGACGAACACCGGCAGGCGCCCGCTGGTCCGTCGGCCCACGTCGGACAGGCTCGCCGCCGCGCCGCCGACATGGGCCCTGGCCGGGCCCCGCCCGACCACGGTGGGCAGAACGTCGCTGCGCAGCCGGGTGACGGTGTCTGCCGTGGCCCGCTCCTGCGGGCCGGTGGTCGGGAACACCACGAGGGTCGCGATCCCCGTGGGCCCGTCGACCCGGGCCGGCGCGACGGACGCGATGCCCGGGTCCGCCGCGACCGCCGCGACGAGCCGGTCCACCATCCCCGGATCACCGGCAGGGTCCGCCGCGATGACGAGAGGACCGTTGGTGCCCGGGCCGAACCCCTCGGTGACGAGGTCGTACGCGCGGCGCTCGGTGCGGCTGTGCGGCAGCGAGCCGTCGTCGGGCAGGCCGACGCGCAGGCCGAGCACGGGCAGCGTCGCCGTCAGCAGCAGCGCGGCCGCGCCGACCGCGTACGGCACCGGGTGCCGGTTGACGTGCCCGACCCAGCGCCGCCACCCGGACGCGGGCCCGGCGCCCGCCGCCGTGAGCCGCCGCCGTCCGAACCGGCCCGGCCGCCCGGCCCCAAGGGCCCTGACGAGCCAGCCGGCGCGGGCCAGGCGCGTCCCGGCGGCGCCGAGGAAGGCCGGCAGCAGCGTCACCGACGCGAGCACCATGATCAGGACGACGATCGAGACCGCGAGCCCGCCCACCGTCATGAACGGCACGTTCGCGACCACCATGCCGAGGACCGACACGACGACGGTGCCGCCGGCGAAGACCACGGGCCGCCCGGCCGTGACCACCGCGCGCCCGGCTGCCTCGTGGGGCTCGATCCCGCGCGCGAGGTACTCCCGGTGCCGGGCGAGCACGAAGAGCGCGTAGTCGATGCCCACTCCGAGTCCGACCATGCTGCCCAGGACCGGTGCGAAGGTGGGGATCTCCGTCATCCCCGCGAGGACCGTCACCGTGGCGACCCCGACGGTCAGCCCGAAGACCGCCATGCCGATCGGCAGCGCGGCGGCGACGAGCGAGCCGAACGCCAGGAACAGGATCGCGGCCGCCGCGAGGATGCCGATCAGCTCTCCGGCACCGCCGTCGGAGCCGGAGAAGACGTAGAAGAGGTTCCCGCCCATCTCGATGCGCAGGGGCAGCTCACCGCGCAGCCGGTCACCGAGGTCGACGAGGGCGTGGAGGTCCTTGGCCGACAGCCGGCTCTGGTCCGGGTATTGCACCCGGACGACGGCGATCCGCCCGTCGGCCGAGACCAGGCCGCCGCGCACGGCTGTGTTCCCGCCCGCGTCGAGCGCCCCGGCCGGGTCGCTCGTGCCGAGCACGTGCGGCAGTCGCCTCACCTCGGCCTGCAGCCGCACGAGCGCGGTGCGCGCGCTGCCGTGGTCGAAGAACGTCGCCCCGCTGTCGAGGGGGGTGACGACCACCTGGGCGGTGATCCCGTCCTGGCCGGTGCCGGCCCGCTCGATCAGCTCCGCGGCCCGCCCGGAGTCAAGTCCCGGAGCGGTCATCGAGTCCGCGGTCCGCCCGCCGAAGGCGATCGCGGCGACGACCGCGAGCGCGGCGGCGAGCAGCCATACCGCGATCACCCGCCACGGATGGCGGGCGGCGCCTGCGCCCAGACGGGAGAGGGCTTTCGAGAGCATCGGGGTCCTCCAACCACCTTGTCGGCCGCCTCCGTGCGGCCGCCGATGCCGAGGTTCGCCGCTGTGTCGCTCCGGGACATCGGCCCCCGAGCCGCGGATCCGTCCACCCCAGGACGGAGCGACGCCCCGTCCTTTCGGCCGATGCGCGCCCCGGCGCGCTCCCTAGGCTGAGAACCGTGCTGCGAGACGACGTGCGAACCCTGTGGAACGAACCACGGCCGCCCGACCCGCCCGGCCGGGTGTGGCGGGACTGGGCGCTGCTCGCTGCCGGCTTGGGCGGTGTGGTGCTGGAGGCCACCCTGCGGGAGGACGTCGTGTGGCGTCCCGTGGCCGTCGTGTTCGCCGTCTGGCTGTGCGTACTGCCCCTGTGGCGCCGGACCCGCCCGCTGGCGACGGTCGCGCTCGCGTTCGCCGCGATGATCGCGCTCCAGGTGGCCTCGCTGGTGGCCGCCCCGCGGGAGCCGGTCGGCCTGTACACCGGCCTGATCGTGCTCGTGCTGGTGTATGCGCTGCCCCGGTGGGGATCGGGACGGGAGATCGTGCTGGGCGGCGCGGTGGTCCTCGCGGGCTTCGCGGTGTGCGCCCTCACGGACGAAACCCCGGCCGTCGACCAGGTCGTGGGCTTCGCCTTCCTGCTCCTGCCCGGGGTGATCGGGGCGTCTGTACGGTTCCGGGCGACCGCTCGCGAGCGGCAACTGGAGCAGGTGCGTTCCCGCGAGCGCGAGCGACTCGCCCGGGAACTGCACGACACGGTGGCCCACCACGTCTCGGCCATGGTGATCCGCGCCCAGGCCGGCCGAGTGGTCGCGGACACGGACCCGGCCGCTGCCGTGGAGGCACTGGAGGGGGTCGAGGAGGAGGGGGCGCGCACGCTGGAGGAAATGCGAGCCATGGTCGCCGCGTTGCGCGACGGCGGGGCAGGCGCCGAGCTGAAGCCGCCGGCCGGTGTCGCCGATCTGGAGCGTCTGGTGCGCGCCCCGGGTTCTCGTCTCCGGGTCGACCTGGGCCTCGAGGGCGACTTGGACGCGCTGCCCCCGGCCGTGGACGCGGCCGTCTACCGCGTCGTGCAGGAGTCGGTGACCAACGCCATGCGGCATGCGGTGGGCGCGACCGAGGTCGTGGTCCGGGTCACCGCGGAGCCGCACCAGGTACGGGTCAGTGTGCGGGACGACGGCGGGCGGGTCGGCCGGGGCCGCGACGGCTACGGCCTTGCCGGGCTGCGTGAGCGCGCCGCCCTGCTCGGCGGGGTGTTGCGGGCCGGCCCCGGCGCCGACCAGGGCTGGCAGGTCGAAGCCGAACTGCCACGGGGAAGGGCGGACAGCGGTGTCCATCCGCGTTCTCGTCGCTGACGACCAGGCGATCATCCGTACCGGGCTGCGGATCATGCTGAACGCCCAGCCCGGCATCGAGGTGGTCGGCGAGGCAGCCGACGGGGAGGAGGCGGTGGGCCTGGCCCGCGACCTGCGCCCCGACGTCTGCCTGTTCGACATCCGGATGCCCCGGCTCGACGGGCTGGAGGCCACCAGGCTGGTCGCCGGTCCGGGCGTCGCCGACCCGCTGGTCGTGGTCGTGATCACCACCTTCGACCTCGACGAGTACGTCTACGGCGCCCTGCGCGCGGGCGCCCGCGGCTTCCTGCTCAAGGACACCGGACCGGAGCTGCTGGCCCAGGCCGTACGCTCGGCCGCCGACGGCGAGGCTCTCATCGCGCCGAGCGTCACCGTGCGCCTGCTGCGGGCGTTCGCGGACCTGCCGGCCGGGCGGCCCGCTGCCCAGCCGATCTCCCCCGTCACCGCCCGCGAGGAGCAGGTGCTCCTCGCCGTCGCCCGGGGGCTGACCAACACCGAGATCGCCGATGCCCTGCGCATCAGCCTGAGTACGGTCAAGACACACCTGGCGAGCCTGATGGCCAAGCTCGGCGCCCGCAACCGGGTCGAGATCGCGATGTGGGCCTACGAGACCCGGCGGATCGTCCCGGGATCCTGAACCGGTTCTTCCTTGTGCGCGAAACGAACGCGCTCAGCGCAGCGTCTCGGCCCAGTTCGCCGGTACCCGGCCCGCCGGACCCGGTGCCGGCTGGTCGGCGGGGTGGCTGACCGGCGGTGCGAGGTCGGGGCCGGACTCGTACAGCTCGTTCGTGTCGTAGTTCCAGAACCAGCTCTCGCCCGGCTCGAAGCTGCGGATCACCGGGTGCCCGGTGGCCCGGTAGTGCGCGGTGGCGTGCTGCGCGGGGGAGTCGTCGCAGCAGCCGATGTGCCCGCACTGCGCGCAGCGGCGCAGGTGGAACCACCAGCCGCCGGCCTCGTCGCACTCCACGCACCCGGTGCCGCTCGGCGGAACGTTCTGGTCGATCGCGGACTCGCCGCTCATGCTGCCTCCTCGGGGCTCGTCAGGGCGGACGCCTCGTCCGGTGTCTCGGCGGTCAGCGGCAGCAGCACCTGGAAACGGGTGTCGCCGGGCACCGACTCGACCTGCAGGCTGCCGTGGTGCTTGTTGACGACGATCCGCCAGGAGATGTCCAGGCCGAGACCGGTGCCCTCGCCGACCGGCTTGGTGGTGAAGAACGGGTCGAAGATACGGCTCTTGATCTCCGGCGGGACCCCGGGCCCGGTGTCCCGGAACTCCACCAGCACCCGCTCGTGGTCCAGCGCCGTCCGCACGGTCAACGTGCCTTCCCCGCCCGCGCTGTTGATGGCGCACACCGCGTTGTCGATGAGGTTCGTCCACACCTGGTTCAGCTCCGCCGGATAGCCGGGGACCTGCGGGAGCGCACGGTCGTACTCCTTGACCACCTGGATGCGCGGGCCGATCTTGCCCGACAGCATCAGCAGCGTGCTGTCGAGGAGTTCGTGCACGTCCACCACCCGGTAGGGCGCCCGGTCCAGCTGCGAGTACTGCTTGGCCGCGTCGACGAGGTGCGAGATACGGGTGGTCGAGTCCTCGATCTCGGTCATCAACAGCTCGGTCTCGATCGTGTAGTTGAGCCAGCCGACCGCCCCCGGCAGGATCTCCTCGTCCACGGCCCCCGCGACCTGCTCCAGCCAGTCGACGTCCAGCCCGGCCTGCACGAAGGTCGGCGCGAGCTGCCAGCCGTAGTCGATGCCGTGGTCCTCCAGCCAGTCCGTGAGCATGTCCTCCCGGTCGGAGGCCTCCAGCGGGCTGAGCACCGGCGCCTTGGCGACCCGCTCGGCGGTGCGCTCCTGGATCTCGATCAGGCCTGCCAACTGGTCCCGGGAGAACGGGCCTTCGGCGATCACGGCGAGCTTGTGCCGCATCTTCGCGACCCGCTCCCGCAGGGTCGACGTGGCCCGGACCGCGGCCGCGGCCGGGTTGTTCAGCTCATGCGTGAGCCCGGCCGACAACGAGCCGAGCGCCAGCAGCCGCTCCCGCTGCCCGACGGTGGCCTGGAGGTTCTTCGAACCGAAGAAGAGGCCCTCCAGCAGGTGCACGGCCATCGGGAACCACTCGCTCATGATGGCCGCGAAGGTGTTCGCCGGCAGCACGAAGAACCGCGTCGGCTCCGTCACCCGCATCGAGTTGTTGTACGCCTGCCGCACCCGGTCCCCGAGGTACGCCTGCATGGCGCCCGCGTACACCCCGCGCTGCGAGGTCCGGGTGACCTCCACGTCGTCGCCGCCGACCCGCCGCGAGAGCACGACCGTGCCCTCGATCATCACGTAGAAGCAGGTGGCGGGGTCGCCCTCGGCGTACACCGGACCGGGCTGGAACAGCTCCACCCGGCCCTCGCTGCACAGCCGCCCCAACTGCTCGGGCGCCAGCTTCTCGAAGAGGAACAGGGAGCCGATCTCCTTGGGGCTGCACGGCATCGGCTGCCCGCTCATGACTGCTCCAGATACCGGTGGACGAGCATGACGGCCATGGCTCCCTCTCCGACGGCGGACGCGACGCGTTTGGCGGACTCGGCGCGCGCGTCGCCCGCCACGAACACGCCGGGAATGCTGGTCTCCAGGTGATACGGCGGCCGGTCCAGCTCCCAGCCGGCCGGCGGCCGCCCGTCGGGGGTCAGATCGGGCCCGGCCAGGATGAAACCGCGCTCGTCGCGCAGCACCGTCTCACCCAGCCAGTCGGTCAGCGGAGCCGCGCCGATGAACACGAACATCCACTGGGCGTCGACCTTCTCGCACTCGCCCGTGGCCACATGACGCAGCGTCAGCTGCTCCAGGCGCTCGGTGCCGTGCGCGGCGTCGACCACCGTGTGGCTGCGCACCGAGATGTTCGGGGAGTCGTTGATCTGCTGGATCAGGTAGTACGACATCGACGCCGACAGGTCGGGGCCGCGCACCAGCAGCGTCACCGACTTGGCGAACCTGGACAGGTACATCGCCGCCTGGCCCGCCGAGTTGGCGCCGCCGACGATGTACACGTCGTGCCCCTGGCAGGCCGCCGCCTCGGTCAGCGCCGAACCGTAGAACACCCCGCAGCCGGTCAGATCGATGCAGCCCCGGGCCTCCAGCTGCCGGTACTGCACGCCCGTCGCCAGGATGACGCTGTGCGCCCCGATCGCCGAGCCGTCCGCGAACCGTACGATGCGCGCGGCGCCGTTGATCTCCAGCCCTGTCACCTCGCGCGCGGTCAGGATCTCGGCGCCGAACTTGGCCGCCTGCCGCCGCGCCCGGCCGGTGAGCTGGGCACCGGAGACCCCGTCCGGGAAGCCGAGGTAGTTCTCGATCCGGGAGCTCTGTCCGGCCTGCCCGCCGGTCGCCGACCGCTCCACCAGCACGGTCCTGAGCCCCTCCGAGGCGCCGTACACGGCCGCGCCGAGCCCGGCCGGACCACCACCGATGACCACGAGGTCGTAGAAGTCGGCCGTGGGCGTCGTCGCCAGCCCCACCCGCGCGGCCAGCTCAGGCGCCTCGGGCTCGACCAGCACCGTGCCGTCCGGGGTGATCACCAGCGGCAGCCGCTGCCCGTCCTGCCCGGCCGCGGCCAGCAGCCGCTGCCCCTCCGGCTCCTCCACCGAGTACCAGCGGTACGGCACCTGGTTGCGGGCCAGGAACTCGCGCACGTCCGCCGACCGCGCCGACCACCGGTGGCCCACCACCTTGGTGCTGGGCACGGGCTTGTAGGCACTGGTGCGCCACGCCTCCAGCAGGTCGTCCAGCACCGGATAGAGCTTCTCCTCCGGCGGGTCCCACGGCTTGAGCAGATAGTGATCGAGATCGACGACGTTGATCGCGTCGATCGCCGCGTTGGTGTCCGCGTACGCCGTGAGCAGCACGCGCCGCGCCCCCGGATACACGTCCAGGGCCTGTTCCAGGAAGTCGATGCCGTTCATCTGCGGCATCCGGTAGTCGGCGAGGATCACCGCCACCAGATCGCCGCGCAGCTTCAGCTCCCGCAGTGCCTCCAGCGCGGACTCTCCCGACTCGGCCCGCACGATCCGGTACGACTCGCCGTAGCGCCGCCTGAGGTCACGGGCGACGGCGCGGGAGACACCCGGGTCGTCGTCCACGGTCAGGATGACGGTCCGCGCGGCGTCGGCAGCCTGTGCCATACGTCTCCCACCCGAGCGATCGGATCCACGGGCGGTGGACCCTCTGGAGTGCAGCCCACCACACCGGCTCCCGCCCATCGTATGTTCGGTCGCCCGGGTTCGCCCCGGGATACGGCAGGGACGGCGCTCTCGGCCGTGCGCGACACGGCGGGGACGACGGCCTCAGCCGTGACGCCCGCCCAGCACACAGAATTCGTTGCCCTCGGGATCGACGAGCACCACCCACGGCTGCTCGCCCTGCCCGACGTCCGCGTGCCGGGCGCCGAGGGACAGCAGCCGCGCCACCTCGGCGGCCTGGTCGTCGGGCCGGAAGTCGAGATGCAGCCGGTTCTTGACCTGCTTCTTCTCCGGTACGGGGGCGAAGATCAGCCCCGGCAGCCGGTCCGCGGCGGGGCGGATCTCGTACTCGTCGGCGTCGTCGTTGACCACCACCCATCCGAGCGCCTCGGCCCACCAGCGGCCGAGAGCCACCGGGTCGGCCGCGTCGACGTTCACCTGTTCCCAGTCCAGCGCCATGATCGCAGTGTAGGGAAGACTGGCCCCGCAGACGCGGACAACGAGGAGGCCCACGCATGACACGCCCGATCACGGCAGGGGCGGACGGTTCGGAGGAGAGCCACGCCGCGCTGGACTGGGCGGCCCGGGAGGCCGTGCGCCGGGGGTTGCCGCTGCGCGTGGTGCGTGTGTGGCGCTACGAAGAGACGCTGGCCACGGCCGACCGGGACACCCAGCACGGCTGGGTTTCGGAGGGGGTGGCGGCGGCCGTGCGCGCCGTCTCCGGGCGCCACCCGGCGCTGGACGTGCACCTGGACGTGGTGGAGGGCGGGACCGTCGAGGCGCTGGCCGGTGCGGCCGCCGAGGCCGAGATGCTGGTGCTCGGCTCGCGTGGCCACGGCCGGGTGGTCGGGTTCCTGCTGGGCTCGGTCGGCCAGCAGGTGATCGCCGAAGCGACCCGGCCGGTGGTCCTGGTGCGGGCCGGGGACCGCCCGGCGGCGGAAGCGGCCGGCCGGGACGTCGTCGTCGGCCAGCACGGCGGCCCGCAGGACAGCGCGGCCGCACTGCGGTTCGCGTTCGAGGCGGCGGCCGCCCGCGGCGCCACCGTCCGGGCGGTACGGGCCTGGACGCTGCCCCCGGTCTTCGCCTACAGCCCCGGCTCGCTGAAGCTCCTGGACGACGCCGGCGGTCTCGAGCCGTTCGAGAAGAAGGCCCTGGCCGAGGCGCTGCAGCCGTGGCGGGAGCGCTTCCCGCAGGTGCCCGTGGCCGAGCACGTCGAGATGGGCAGCGCGGGGCAGGTGCTGCTCGAGACGGCCGGGCGGGCCCAGCTGATGGTCGTCGGGCGGCGGGCCCACCGCACGGCCGTGGGCACCCGCATCGGGTCGGTCGCGCACGGCGTGCTGCACCATGCCGAGTGCCCGGTCGCGGTCGTCCCGCACGAGTGACTACTCGGGGGTCGTCGGCTCCAGGGTCGCGCGGGCCCTGGGCAGGACGTTCCTGATGTAGTCCTCGACGGCGGTGTCCAGGCCTATGTCGTGCTGGGCCTGCTCGGACAGGTACCAGCGGTGCTCGAGCAGTTCGTGGTAGATCTCGGCCGGGTCCACGGCGCCGCGCAGCTCCACGGGGACCGAGCGGACGGTGGGCCGGAACACGTCCCGCACCCAGCGGTGGGCGAGCACCTCGGGGCGGGCGGCGAGGGGGTCTCCCGGGGCGTAGTCGTCCTGGGTGGCCATCCAGCTCTCCAGGTCGTTCAGCAGCCGCCGGGCCTGGTTCTCCTCGGTGTCGAGACCGGTCAGCCGCAGCAACTGGCGCTGGTGGTGGCCGGCGTCGACGACCTTGGGCACGAAGGTGACCGTGTCGCCGCCCGCGGAGTGCGCGATCTGCATCTCGGCCACGTCGAAGCCGAGCTCGTTGAGGCGGCGTATCCGGCGTTCTATGTAGTGGTACTTGCCCGCCGGGTAGACCGAGGTGCGGGTCAGCTCCTGCCACAGGGCCTCGTAGCGGGTGCAGATCTCGTGGCCGAACGCGACCGGGTCCACGGACGGGTGCAGCGCGCCCGACGCCTCCAGGTCCAGCAGCTCGCCGCTGATGTTCACGCGCGCCAGGTCGAGGTCGTACTCCCGCTGCCCGGGGCTGAGTCGCGGATGCAGGTCGCCGGTCTCGGCGTCGACCAGGTACGCGGCGTAGGCGCCCGCGTCCCGCCGGAACAGCGTGTTGGACAGCGAGCAGTCGCCCCAGGCGAACCCGGCCAGGTGCAGCCGGACCAGCAGCACCGCGAGGGCGTCCATGAGGCGGTGCATGGTCGCCGGGCGCATGGTCGTCTCGAACATCGAGCGGTACGGCTGCGAGCCGCGCAGATGCCGGGTGACCAGCACCGGCTCCAGCGGGGCGCCGGTGGCGTCGGTGCGGCCGGTGAGCACCGCGAGCGGATCGACGGCGGGGATGCCCAGCCGGTCCAGGTCGCGCAGCAGCTGGTACTCGCGCAGCGCGGGCCGTTCGGCCAGCTCCTTGACGGCGATCACCTCGTCGCCGGCGTGCGCGTAGCGCACGACGTGCCGGGAGATGCCCCGGGGCAGCGGTACGAGGTACTGCTCGGGCCACTCCTCCAGGGGTACGTCCCAGGGCAGTTCGAGCAGGAGCGCGGGGTGCTCCGGGTTCGTGGCACTGATCTGCAAGGCCATGGGACGAACCCTAAGGCCCGCCGGGCGGAAGCCAGGAGGGGTCACTGCACGCCATGGGGCCGGAACTGGATGCTGATGCGCGGTCCCGTCGCGCGAGCGGACTTGGGGACACAGTGCTCCCAGGTGCGCTGGCAGGAGCCGCCCATCACGATGAGGTCGCCGTGCCCGAGCGGCCGCCGGACCGTCGTGCCGCCGCCTCCCGCCGGCCGCAGCAGCAGATCCCGGGGCGCGCCGACGGAGAGGATCGCGACCATCGTGTCCTCGCGGGCGCCCCGTCCGATCCGGTCGCCGTGCCAGGCGACGCTGTCCCGGCCGTCGCGGTAGAAGCACAGCCCGGCGGTGGTGAACGGCTCGCCCAGCTCCTCGGCGTAGTGCGCGGACAGGGCCGCACGGGCCTCGTCCAGCACGGGGTGCGGCAGCGGGTCGCGGTCCGCGTAGAAGGCGAGCAGACGCGGTACGGCCACCACGTTGTCGTACATCGTGCGGCGCTCGGCCCGCCACGGGACCTCGGCCGCCAGCTGTTCGAACAGGGCGTCGGCTCCGCTCAGCCAGCCCGGCAGCACGTCGATCCAGGCGCCGAGGCCCAGTTCGGTCCGGCGCAGTCCGTGCAGAGAACCGAGCCGCACCTCGTCGGTCTGGTCGAACAGGGAGCCCTGAAGGTGCGTGGACATGCGCCCAGCCTACCCCTTAATCGAAAATACGTTCCCTTTTGAAGGGGGTGGGAGGGGTGAGGGCTCTTTCGATACATCGATGTATCGGATACATTTCCGTATCGAACGGAGGTCCACCATGACGGAGCAGGACACGGCGCGACGGGTCACCCGGCGGCGGGCCCGGACCCGGGCCAACCTGCTCGACGCCGCCTTCGCGGTCTTCGCCGCCAAGGGCTTCGGCCGCGTGTCCATCGAGGAGGTCTGCGAGGCGGCCGGCTACAGCCGAGGCGCCTTCTACTCCAACTTCGCCACCCTGGACGAGCTGTTCTTCGCCCTGTACCGGGAGCGCGCCGACCTCATCGCCTCCCAGGTGGCCGACGCCCTCGCCCAGGACGGCCCGGACCTCGACGTGCCCGCCTCCGTGGACCGGGTCACCGAGGTCCTGCTGCTCGACGTGGACTGGCTGCTGGTGAAAACCGACTTCCTGGTGCACGCGGCCCGCGACCGGGCCGTGGCGCAGGCCCTCCTCGACCACCGCACCCGGCTCCGGGAGGCCATCGCCGACCGGCTCTTCCGGGCCCGGGGCCACACCGAACTGCCCGCCGTGCTCGGCGACGTCGACGGCGCCGCCCGCGCGGTGGTCGCCGCCTACGACGGCGTCACCACCCAGCTGCTGCTGGACCGGGACGTCGACGCCGCCCGCACCTGGCTCAAGCAACTGCTCACCGCCCTGCTGACGGACGGCAGCGACACCCCCGCATGAGCCGTAACCCCCGTACGAGTCGCAGACGGAAGGACACAGACGCCATGGCCGCCAAGGACGCGGACGTCATCGTCGTCGGAGCGGGCCTCGCCGGCCTGGTCGCGGCACACGAACTCACCAGCCGGGGCAAGCGTGTCGCCCTGGTCGACCAGGAGAACGCCGCCAACCTCGGCGGCCAGGCGTACTGGTCCTTCGGCGGGCTCTTCCTCGTCGACTCGCCCGAACAGCGGCGCCTCGGCATCAAGGACTCCTTCGACCTCGCCTGGAACGACTGGCGGGGCAGCGCCCAGTTCGACCGGCTGGCGGACGAGGACTCCTGGGCGGTGCGCTGGGCCCGCGCCTACGTCGAGTTCGCGGCCGGCGAGAAACGGTCCTGGCTGCAGGGGCACGGCATCGAGCTGCTGCCCACCGTCGGCTGGGCCGAGCGCGGCGACCTCAGGGCGGACGGGCACGGCAACTCCGTACCCCGCTTCCACATCGCCTGGGGCACCGGCACCGGCGTGGTCGAACCCTTCGTCCGGTACGCCCGGCAGGCCGCCCGGGACGGGCTGCTGACCTTCTACCACCGCCACCGCGTGGACGAGCTGGTCATCGAGGAGGGGGCGGCGCGCGGGGTGCGCGGCACCGTCCTCGCCGCCGACGACGCACCGCGCGGTGTGGCCTCCCACCGCGAGCGCGTCGGTGACTTCGACCTCACCGCCCAGGCCGTGATCGTCACCACCGGCGGCATCGGCGCCGACCACGACATCGTCCGCCGGTACTGGCCCGAGCGGCTCGGCACGCCCCCGGCCCGGATGGTCACCGGCGTCCCCGCCTACGTCGACGGCCGGATGCTCGACATCAGCGCCGCGGCGGGCGTGCGCCTGGTCAACCGGGACCGGATGTGGCACTACACCGAGGGCCTGCAGAACTGGAACCCCATCTGGCCCGGCCACGGCATCCGCATCCTGCCCGGCCCGTCCTCCGTCTGGCTGGACGCCCTCGGCCGCCGCCTGCCCGACCCGTGCCTGCCGGGATACGACACCCTCAACACCCTCAAGTACCTGCGCACCACCGAGGACATCGCCGGGTACGACCACTCCTGGTTCGTCCTCACCCGGAAGATCATCGAGAAGGAGTTCGCGCTCTCCGGCTCCGAGCAGAACCCCGACATCACCGCCAAGGACCGCAGGGCCGTGCTCCGGGACCGGCTGCTCGGCAAGGGCGCGCCCGCCCCCGTCCAGGCCTTCCTCGACAAGGGCGCGGACTTCGTCACCGCGAACACCCTGGAGCAGCTGGTCGAGAAGATGAACGGCCTCACCGGCAAGTCCCTGCTGGACGCGGCCGAGGTGCGCCGCCAGATCGAGGCCCGCGACCTGCAGATCGCCAACCCCTACAGCAAGGACTCCCAGGTCCAGGGCATCCGCAACGCCCGCCGCTACATCGGCGACCGCCTCGGCCGGGTCGCCGGCCCGCACCGCATCCTGGACCCGGCCGCGGGCCCCCTGATCGGCGTCCGGCTGCACGTGCTGACCCGCAAGACCCTGGGCGGCATCCAGACCGACCTCGACTCCCGCGCCCTCGGCGCCGACGGCAAGCCCCTCGACGGGCTGTACGCGGCGGGCGAGGTGGCCGGCTTCGGCGGCGGAGGCGTCCACGGCTACAACGCCCTGGAGGGCACCTTCCTCGGCGGCTGCCTGTTCTCGGGCCGCGCGGCGGGCCGGGCGGCGGCGCAGCAGACGGGCTGAGCTTCAGATCCTGTGTCATATCCCCGGCCGGGCGCGCGGCGTCTGACCGGGGATATGACACAGGATCTCAGTGCGCCAGAAGGTCCGCCAGCACCGCAGCGTGGCTCTGCTCCGGCGTCTTGGACGCCGTGAGCAGGGTCACCGGGCCGCTGCGCACCGACTCTCTGAGACCGTCCAGCAGTTCGGCGGCCTCGGGAGCGGCCAGTTCCGCCTCGTAGCGGCTGCGGAAGTCCGCGTAGTCGCGCTCGCCCGCGTGGTACCAGCGGCGCAGCTCCGTCGACGGCGTGAGTGCCTTGGGCCACTCGTCGACCTGCGCCGCGTCCTTGGCGAGGCCGCGCGGCCACAGCCGGTCCACCAGCACGCGCAGGCCGTCGTCGGGATCCGGCGATTCGTAGATCCGGCGTACTCGGACGCTCACGGTCGGTCCCCTTCGGTCGCGGACGGTCACGCGAGCCTACGTCGGCCGTCCCGCGCCAGGGGACGGCAACGCGGCGTGACTTGACCTGATCGAGGGGGAATCCGAGGCGCGTACGGGCCTACCCTGTGGGCGAATCGATCATCGCCGCCCCCCTGAAGGAGCGCCCGTGACGGCAGCCCACAGACAGGCCCCAGGACGACGTCCCGCAGTCCTCCGCCGTGAGGCGGTCCTCGCCGCCGTGCCCGTCGCCGTGGCGGCCCTGCTCGGGGCCGCCGGACCCACGGCGGCCGGCACCACCGGTGCGGCCGGCGCGGGCGACCCGTACTTCCCGCTCAGCGGCAACGGCGGCTACCGCGTCGGGCACTACGACCTGACGCTCCGTTACGACACCGGCTCCCGGCACCTCGACGGCACGGCGGTCCTCACCGCCCGCGCCACCCAGGAGCTCACCCGCTTCGATCTCGACCTCAAGGGCCTGAAGGTCACCGGCGTCACCGTCGACCGCGCCGCCGCCGGCTTCCGGCGCAGCGGCCAGGAGCTCGTCGTCACCCCGCGCCACGCGCTGCGCAAGGGCCAGGAGTTCTGCGTCACCGTCACCTACAACGGCACCCCCAAGCCGGTCACCGACCCGGACGGCTCGAAGGACGGCTGGATACCCACCGACGACGGCGCCTTCGTCGCGGGCGAGCCGCAGGGCGCGATGTCCTGGTTCCCGGCGAACAGCCACCCCAAGGACAAGTCGACGTACGACTTCACACTCACGGTCCCCAAGGGGCGCACCGCCGTCGCCAACGGCGTCCTGCGCGGGCAGCACACCGCGAACGGCCGCACCACCTTCCGCTGGCACCAGGCCGAGCCCATGGCCGCCTATCTGGCCACCGCCACCATAGGCAGGTTCAAGGTCGAGCAGTACACCACCCGCAACGGCATCAAGGTCTACAACGCGGTCGACGCCCGTGAGGCCCGCGCGGCCGCGCCCGTGCTGAAGAAGCTGCCCTCCGTCCTGGAATGGGAGAGCAAGCTGTTCGGGCCGTACCCGTTCCGCGCCGCCGGCTCGATCGTCGACCACGCCCCGGACGTCGGCTTCGCCCTGGAGACCGAGGGCCGGCCCCTCTACGACTCGGCGCCCGACGTGAGCACCCTCGTCCACGAGAACGCCCACCAGTGGTTCGGTGACTCCGTCTCGGTCACCGCCTGGAAGGACATCTGGCTCAACGAGGGCTTCGCGACCTACGCCGAGTGGCTCTACAGCGAGCAGCACGGCGGCGACAGCGCCCGGAAGACCTTCGACGCCCTCTACCGGCGCCCCGCGAGCGACGAGCTGTGGTCCTTCCCGCCCGGCGACCCGGGCAGCGGCAAGAACATCTTCGGCACCCCCGTCTACGCCCGTGGCGCGATGGCCCTGCACGAGCTGCGGGGGGCCGTCGGCGACCGGGACTTCTTCCGGATCCTGCGCGCCTGGGCGGCCGAGCACCGGGCCGGGCACGGGACGACGGCCCAGTTCGTGAAGCTCGCCGAGCATGTGTCAGGAAAGGACCTGGACGGGCTCCTCCACACCTGGCTCTACACGAAGGGCAAGCCGGACAAGGCCTAGAGGGTCTGCCTCTGGGACCTGACGGGTTGTGGAACCTGACGGGTTCCAAACATGTGTCGGCCAGGGTCGACCCATGATCGATCGCAGAGCCGCCGTCGCCCTCCTCGCCTCCCCGCTGCTGCTCACCGGCTGCGGCGGCGGAGCCGAGGCGACCGAGCGCCGTACCCCCACCACCCGTCCGGCGCCGACGGCCACCCCCACACCCGAGACCGCCGTGGCGTCGGCACCTCGGCGGATACCGGGCCTGAGCCCCAAGATCCACGCCGCGATACCGGACCGCTCCCGGCAGGCCGTCGTCGTCACCGGACGCGGCCGGAACTCCCCGCTGTCCACGGTCGCCCTGCACGAGCGCACCGCCACCGGCTGGCAGGCGGGCGCCGCCTGGCCCGCTCACAACGCGCTGCACGGCTGGAGCGACCACCACATGGCCGGCGACCTGCGCTCCCCGCTCGGCGTCTTCACGCTCAGCGACGCGGGCGGCCTGCTGGCCGACCCGGGCAGCAGGCTTCCGTACCACCACTCCAGCGGGTTCGTCTCGCCCGGCACCGGCTTCGAGGGCGAACCGCTCGCCGGGTCCTTCGACTACGTCGTCGCCATCGACTACAACCGCAGACCGGGCACCTCGCCCCTGGACTGGACCCGCCCCCTCGGCCCGAAGCGGGGTGGCGGGGTCTGGCTGCACGTCGACCACGGCGGCCCCACCCACGCCTGCGTCAGCGTAGCCAAGGCCCACATGAAGGAACTCCTGCGCACCCTCGACCCGGACCGGCACCCGGTCGTCGTCATGGGGTACGCCGACTGGCTCGCCGGACGCGCCGCCTAGGATCCGAACTCGTGTGCGCACATGTACTGGTCGCCGAGGACGACGAGAAGCAGGCCGAACTCATCCGCCGCTCCCTGCTGGCCGAGAGGCACACCGCCACGGTCGTGCACGACGGCGCGGCCGCGCTCGACGCGGCCCGCCGCCTGAGACCCGACCTCGTCGTCCTCGACCTGATGCTCCCGGTGATCGACGGCTTCGGGGTGTGCCGGGTGCTGCGCGCGGGCGCCGAGGACCCGGACATCCCCGTGGTGATGCTCACCGCGCGCGCCGCCGAGGACGACGTCCTGCTCGGCCTGGAACTGGGCGCCGACGACTACATGACCAAGCCGTACAGCCCGCGCGAACTGATGGCCCGTATCCGTACGGTCCTGCGGCGCAGCGGGCGCGGCGGGAGCACCCGGGACGACGATCCCGTCGTACGGGCCGCCGGGATCAGCGTCGACCCGGTACGCCACGAGGTGCGCTTGGAGGGCGAGCCGGTGGAGTGCACGCCGGCCGAGTTCCAGATCCTGCTGGCCATGGCGGGTG
This sequence comes from Streptomyces sp. NPDC031100, assembly GCF_055570785.1. Lineage (NCBI taxonomy): Bacteria > Bacillati > Actinomycetota > Actinomycetes > Kitasatosporales > Streptomycetaceae > Streptomyces > Streptomyces sp. NPDC031100. The sequence continues at coordinate 336,073 of NZ_JBVIGN010000006.1, read as the reverse complement.
AGCCGGAACGGGTGTTCTCCCGGCGGCAGTTGCTCCACTTCACGCGCGGACTCGACCGGGCCTCCACCGAGCGGGCCGTCGACGTGCACATCATGAATCTCCGCCGAAAGATCGAGGCCGACCCGCGACGGCCGGTCCGCCTGGTGACCGTGTTCGGCGTCGGCTACAAGCTGAGCGGCGGCCGGCCGTGAAGCGCCGCATACCGCTGCGCAAACGGCTGCTCGTCCGGCTGCTGTTCGTCTCGGCCCTCATCGCCGTCTGCTCGGTGGCGGCCACCGCCTGGCTCGCGGTGACGACCACCACCAGCGCCCTGAAGGAGGAACAGGGCCAGGACCTCGCCGCCGACAACAGCATCCTCGCTCAGCTCAGCGGGTACGCCGCCGCACACCCGGACTGGGCGGACGTCCAGCGCACCGTGCGTGACCTGGCGGCCCGTACCGGCCGGCGCATCGCGCTCACCACCGCCGACCGCACCTTCGTCGCCGACTCCGCGCCGCGCGGCACCCCGCTGCCGCCCCGGCCCGCCGCCACCGTCGACCCCCTGCGCACCGACACCTACACCGAGTCCGGGGCCCAGCTGAGCGGCATCGACCCGCGGGTGGTCGGCCCGTACCGGGTCACGTCGAAGGAGCGGGACCGGCTGGACGCGCTGGCTGCCAAGCGCAGGCAGTGCTACGAGCGGTTCGGCGTCGACGCCACGGTCGTCCGGACCCCGAGCGGCCGCCCCGTGCTCAGCAGCCCGGACGGCACCTACACCTCCTACGCCGCCCAGGAGTGCGCGGACGGACAGCTCAACACCCCCACCCCGACGGAACAGAGGGCCCTGACCGGCCTCACGGAGCTGGCCCGCCCCTGCCTGAGACGGGCCGGACTGGACCTCGGCGGACCGCTGTTCCTCACCTTCGACCCCAGCGGAAAGGACCCGTTCGCCGGCGGCTACCTGTCCAAGTACGCCAAGGTGGGCAACGGCAGGGCCCTCGACCAGGCACCACAGCAGTGCGTGCTGAGCGCCCGCCGCACCCAGCTGGAGCCCTATGTCGCCCCGGTCGCCGAGCTGTTCCTCGGCATCGGCGACCAACCCCCCTCCCGCTTCGACATGTCCCCGGCCAACAAGGCCAAGGTGGTCGGCGCGGCCGGCCTGGTCCTTGCGGTCACCGTCGCCGTCACAGCCGTCGTCGCCGTCCGGCTGGTACGGCCCCTGCGCGCGCTGACCGCGGCCGCCCAGCAGCCGCCCGAACTGCATGTGCGGGTGCCGGTGACCACCCGGGACGAGACCGGCATCCTCGCGGAGGCGTTCAACGACCTGACCGAGCGCCGCGAGCGCATCGAGGCTCAGCGCAAGGCGATGGTCAGCGACATCGCCCATGAACTGCGCAGCCCGCTCACCAACATCCGCGGCTGGCTCGAGGTGGTCCGCGACGGCGTCGTCGACCCCGATCCGGCCCTGCTGGCCTCCCTGCACGAGGAGTCGCTGGTGCTCCAGCGGATCATCGACGACCTCCAGGACCTCGCGGCCGCCGACGCGGGCACCCTGCGCCTGCACCGTGAGCCGCTGCGCGCCGGTGACCTGCTGGACCAGGTTGCCGCCGCCCACCGGGTGGCCGCCGACGCCGCCGGGGTCGCCCTGCGCACCGAGGCCGACGACACCGCCTGGCTGGAGGCGGATCCCGTGCGCATGCGGCAGGCGCTCGGGAACCTGGTCTCCAACGGGCTGCGGCACACCCCCGCCGACGGCACGGTCACGCTGGCCGCCCGCCGGGACGGCGAGTCGGTCGTCCTCACCGTCACCGACACCGGCTCGGGCATCGCCCCCGAGGACCTGCCGCATGTGTTCGACCGGTTCTGGCGCGCCGAGAAGTCACGCAGCCGCCGCACCGGCGGAAGCGGCCTCGGCCTGCCCATCGTCCGCCACCTGGTCGCCGCCCACGGCGGCACGGCCGAGGCCGCGAGCGAGCCCGGCGAGGGCGCGGTGTTCACACTCCGCCTGCCGGCCGCTCCCGCCCCGCTGGACGCCCCCCAGGGGCGTCCGGTTGTCTAGTGCGGGGGCCGTCGTGCTCCCATGCGCCAGGCCAGCATGCGGCGTTCGGTCTCGGTCGTGCCGCCCCAGACACCCGCGTCCTGTCCCGTGTCCACGGCCCACCGCAGACACTCCTCCCGGACACCGCAGCGTCGGCACACCGCCTTCGCCAGCCGCGTCTGTACCAGCGCCGGTCCCGTGGTGCCGATCGGGAAGAAGAGGTCCGGGTCCTCGCGGCGGCATGCGGCGAGGTCTCGCCAGTCGTCCATCAACGTCACCTGCGATCGAGGTCGTACCTGCCCCTGGAAGATGCGTACTCGCCTTCGGGTCACCTGTCGATGCACGGTGAAACAGCGGATTTCGGACAGCCTCACTGTTCCCGGACGCCCCACGGGGAGCCGTACGCGGTCAGCAGGTCGAGGAACGGACGGGCGGGGAAGGCCTCCGGACCGAGCACGCCGGTGCCCGACCAGGCGCCGGTGGCGAGGAGTTCGAGGGCGACGACCGGATTGACCGCGGTCTGCCACACCACCGCCTGACACCGGTACTCCGCCATGGACCACTGGTTGTCGACCACGTGGTACAGGTACACCTCGCGCGGCGCCCCGTCCTTCGTGCCGCGCACCCAGGTGCCCGCGCACGTCTTGCCGTGCATCCGCTCGCCCAGCGTCGCCGGGTCGGGCAGGCATGCGGCGACCACGTCCCGCGGGGAGACCTGGGCCGGTCCGTGCGCGCCCGGCACGGTCACCGGGGCGGTGCGGTCGAGGCCCAGCCGGTGCAGGGTCTTCAGCGTCTCGATGAACTCCCCGCCCAGGCCGTACTTGAAGGTGACCCGCCGCGCGCCGACCCAGCGCGGCACCAGCAGCACCTCCTCGTGCTCGACGTTCACGCACTCCACCGGCCCGATGCCCGCGGGGAAGTCGAACACCTCCGGCTCGCTGAACGGGGGCGTGGTGAACCAGCCGCGCCCGGCCTCGTACACGACCGGCGGGTTCAGGCACTCCTCGATGGTGGTCCAGATGCTGAAGGAGGGTGCGAAGTCGTAGCCGTCGACGGTGAGGTTCGCGCCGTCGCGGATGCCGATCTCGTCGATCGCGTCGAAGAGTTCGTCGGCCGCGTACCGGGCGAACACATCCGACAGACCGGGCTCCACGCCCATGCCGACCAGGGCGAGCGCGCCCGCCTTCTCCCACTCTGCGGCCAGCGCGAACTGCTCGTCGCCCAGCTTGACCCCGCACTCCTCGTACGGCCGCTCGGGGTGCGGCCGGGACAGGGACATCGCCATGTCGACATAGCCGGCACCGGCCGTGTGCGCCGCGCGGAACAGGGGCATGACGAACCGCGGGTCGGTGGCGTTGAGGAGGACGTCGCAGTCGTGGCGGGCGAGCAGGCCGGCCACCGCGGCCTCGTCGCCCGCGTCCACGCGCTCGGCGCAGAACCGGTCCCCGGCGGCGCCGAGGGCCGCGACCGCCGCCTCGGCCCGGGCGGGGTCGTAGTCGGCGACCACCATCAGGTCGAAAAACGGGCGGCGGGCCGCGATCCGGGTGATGGCGGTGCCCACACCGCCGGCTCCCACGAGCAGTACACGCATGACGAAACTCCCTGCCTGACACGAACGGTGAAGAGAACGGGGCAGGCGCGCCTTGCCCGGAATCCAACGCCCGGCCATGACGTAAGGTCAATGGCGTTGGCATAAGGACGCCAGGAAGGAACCGCCGTGCCCAAGCCCGTGGTGCCCGAGGAGAAGCGCCGCCGGCGCCGGCCGACCCGCAGCGGCACCGTGCTGTCCGAGCCGCTGATCGTCGAGACCGCGCTGCGCCTGCTGCGCGAGCACGGCAGCACCGGGCTGACCGCCCGCCGCCTGGGCCTCGCCCTCGACTGCGACCCCAGCACCCTGTACCGGTACTTCCGTGGCATGGACGATCTGACCCTGGCCATCGGGGACGCGCTCATGGGCCAGGCGCTGGCGGGCTGGCGGCCGACCGGACAGTGGCGTCCGGACCTGCGGACGATCGGACTGCGCATCCACGCCGCGTACGTCGCACACCCGCAGGCGGCCGTGCTGACCGCGAACCGGGTCACCGGGCGCGCCCATGAACTGGCCGCCGACGAGGCGGTCCTGGACGTCCTGCGCACGGCCGGGTTCTCCGTGGCGGAGACGGTCGGCGTCTACCATGCCTTCATCGACCAGACGCTGGCCTTCGCCGCCCTGGACGCCGCCTCCCTGGCCCTGCCGCGCGCCTCCCAGCGGGCCGACGAGGACAAGTGGCACTCGATCTACGCCCGCCTGCCCCGCGCCACCCACCCGCGCATCGCCGAGGCGGCCCCACTGCTGGCCCGGCGCATGGTCACCAGCGCCTACCCGGCGGCCCTGGAGATGCTGCTGGACAGCGCGGCCGCCCGGCTGCGTCCAGGGACACCCTGACCGTCAGGGCGAGCGCGGCCGTCCGGCTGCGTCCGCGGACCCGTCGACGGTCAGGGCCGCAGGGCCTCGGCCGCCGTCGCCGTCACCGCCCCGGCCAGGGCGGACAGGGCGGGAGAGTCGAGCTTCCACTGCTGCCAGTACAGCGGGACGTCCACCCACGCGTCCGGAGCCAGCAGGACGAGACGGCCCTCGCGCAGCCGCGGCCCCGCCTGGGCCTCCGGGACCATGCCCCAGCCGAGCCCCGCGGCGACCGCGTCGACGAAGCCCTCCGAGGTGGGCACGTAGTGCCGCAGCGGACCGGCCGCTGTGCCGCCCAGCCGTCGGACGAAGCCGTCCTGGAAGTCGTCCTTGCGGTCGAAGACCACGACACGCGCCTCGGGCAGGAAGTCTTCCAGGGGCCCGTCCAGGTGGCGCGCGGCGAACTCCGGTGCGGCCACCGGAAGGTAGCGCATCCGGCCGAGCGGGCGGACCGAGCAGCCGGGCACCGGGTCCGCAGAGGAGGTCACGGCCGCCATCACCAGGCCCTCGCGCAGCAGCGCCGCCGTGTGGTCCTCGTCCTCGCGGTGCAGCTCGAAGCAGAGCCCGTCCACCCGGGTGAGCGCCCCGAGGAACCAGGTCGCCAGCGAGTCCGCGTTCACCGCGACCGACAGCCGCGTCGGCTCCCCGGCGCCGCTCAGCCCCAGCTCGGTGCGCGCATCACCTTCCATCCGGGCGAGCTGCCGGGCGAACCGGACCAGCACCGCACCCGAGTCCGTCGGGCGTACGGGTTTGGTGCGCTGGAGCAGCACCCGGCCGGTGCGCTGCTCCAGCGCCTTGACCCGCTGGCTGACCGCCGACGGCGTCACGTGCAGGGCCGCGGCCGCCGCGTCGAACGTGCCCTCGTCGACCACCGCGAGCAGCGTGCGTACCTGCTCCAGGGGAAGCTCAGTCATCACGAGCGCTAAGGATACGTAAGAATCTTTAGCTGTACCTGCAGTGATCGCTTGCCTAACGTCGAGGGCATGAACCACGCCCTGACCGCCGCGGCCGCCGGATTCGGCACCGGCCTCTCCCTGATCGTCGCCATCGGCGCCCAGAACGCCTTCGTGCTCCGCCAGGGGGTGCGCCGGGACGCCGTCCTCGCGGTGGTGGGCATCTGCGCCCTGTCCGACGCACTGCTCATCGCGCTCGGCGTCGCCGGGGTCGGGGCGGTCGTGGTGGCCTGGCCGGGCGTGGTGCGGGCCGTCGGCATCGTCGGCGGCGCCTTCCTGCTCTGCTACGGCGCCCTCGCCGCCCGCCGGGTCCTGCGGCCCGGCACCGGCCTGAGCGCGGAGGGGGAGGCGGTGGGCTCGCGGCGGCGGGCGGTGCTGACCTGCCTGGCGATGACCTGGCTCAACCCGCACGTGTACCTGGACACCGTGTTCCTGCTCGGCTCCCTCGCCGCCGACCGCGGCCCGCTGCGCTGGACCTTCGGGCTCGGCGCAGCGTTCGCGAGCCTGTGCTGGTTCGCCGCGCTCGGCTTCGGCGCCCGGCTACTCGGCCGCTTCCTCGCCCGGCCCACCGCCTGGCGGGTGCTGGACGGCCTGGTCGCCGTCACCATGCTCGGGCTGGGCGCCCTGCTGGTCGCCGGATCCTGAGACAAACGGTTCGGCTGCCACGGGAGTTGCTGCCATAGTGAGGCCTCGAATCGAAAGATGTATCGAGCAACCTCTGTCGAGCGACCAGGAAACCCGTGGACACGAGCGAGAGCAGTACCGAACCCGACACCGCAGGACCTGCCGCGCCGGCCCCGCCCCGGCGCGGCTGGCGCCGCTGGGCGATGGACACCCGGCCCCTGCGCATCCCGGCCTACCGGCGGCTGTGGTCGTCGACCATCGTCACCGCCGTCGGCAGCCAGCTGACCGCCGTCGCCGTACCCAAGCAGATCTACGACATCACCCACTCCTCGGCCTGGGTCGGCTACGCCAGCCTCGCCGGACTGGTGCCCATGGTGGTGTTCGCGCTGTGGGGCGGGGCGATCGCCGACGCGGTTGACCGGCGCAAGCTGCTGCTGGTCACCAACAGCGGCATCGCCGTGACCTCGGTGCTGTTCTGGGTACAGGCCGTCACCGGGCTGCACTCCGTGGTCGTCCTGATGGTGCTGCTCGCCGCGCAGCAGGCCTTCTTCGGGCTGAACTCCCCGGTCCGCAGTGCCTCCGTCGCCCGGCTGGTCCCGGCGGAGGAACTGCCGGCGGCCAACGCGCTCGGCGCGACCGTGATGCAGACGGGCCTGGTGGTGGGCCCGCTGCTGGCCGGTGCGCTGATACCGGTCCTCGGGCTGCCCGTGCTGTACCTGATCGACGCGCTCGCGCTGTGCGTCAGCGTCTGGGCGGTCCTGCGGCTCCCCGCGCTGCCCCCGCTGGGCGAGCCGTCGGCACGGCGCGCCGGGATGCGGGAGGTGGCGGCCGGGTTCCGCTACATCGCCGGGCACAAGGTGCTGCTGCTGTCCTTCCTCGCCGACATCGTCGCCATGGTCTTCGGCATGCCCCGTGCCCTGTACCCGCAGCTGGCCGCGCAGACGTACGCCTCCTACGGCGAAGGGCTCGCGCTCGGCGTGCTGTTCGCGGGCATCGCGGTGGGCGCGGTGCTGGGCGGCCTGTTCTCCGGGGTGTTCTCGCGGGCGCGGCGGCACGGCTGGATGGTCATAGGCGCGGTGGTCGGCTGGGGCGTGGCCGTCACCGGGTTCGGGCTGAGCGGCAGCCTTTGGCTGGCGCTGGCCTTCCTCGCCGCCGCGGGCGTGGCCGACATGGTCTCCATGGTCTTCCGCCAGGCGATCCTGCTCTCCGCCGCGACCGACGAGATGCGCGGCCGGATGCAGGGCGTGTTCACCGTGGTCGTCGTGGGCGGTCCGCGCCTGGCGGACGTGCTGCACGGCACGGCCGGCTCGGCGTTCGGCCCGCGGGCCGCCGTGGCGGGCGGCGGCGCACTGGTCGTCGTGGTGATGCTGGCGCTGGCCGCAGCGGTCCCGGCCCTGCGTCGGTACCGGATCTGACCGGCCCCAGGGCCTACAGCGGTCCGCGGCGGCGTGTCGTGAACTGGTCCATCAGCTTGCCGCGGGTCGTCTCCAGGCGGTGCGCGAGGATCTCGGCGACCGTGCGCACCAGCGACAGCCCGAGCAGCGGGTCCTCCACGCACAGCGCGAGCACCGACGGCCCGTCGAACTCGTAGGCCCGCACGTTGCTGTAGGCCACCGCGCCGAAGTCCCAGGCGTACGGCGGGAACAGCCAGGACCAGCCGAGCAGGTCGCCCTGGCCCAGCGTGGCCACCGTGACCCGCTGCCGGGAGGTGACCTCCTGGTCCAGGTGGACCGCGCCCGAGCGGATCACCCAGAAGCGGTCGGCGGTGCCGCCCGCCTCGAAGATCCGGGTGTCCTCCGGGAAGGAGACCTCCTTGGCCAGCTCCATCAGCCGTTCGCGCTGTGCCTGCGGCAGGGCGGTCAGCAGTTTTATCGCTTTGGTCATGGCCCGGGACTCCTCGCCGGCGGCGGTTCGGGTGTTCCCCCCAGCCCATTTCAGCCGCTGCCGCCGTCCCGGGCACCTCGAAGGAGGCGGATTTCTACCGGCGACATGCCCGCAAGGCATGAAAAAGCCCTGGCTGGACGGGGGAGACCAGCCAGGGCCGTATGCGGTGGTGGGGGAGGACCGTTGACGTCGACTCCGTCACCACTTATGAATGAACGGTAAACCATCTAGCGGAGATTTACCCCATCAAGTGCAGGTCACGTGACCTGTTTCACCCCGGCCGCGGCCGAGCCGGCGGGTGCCGCGCCCGGACGGGGTACGCCGAGCGGCCGCGCCAGGCCCGACACCGCCTCGTCCAGCCGCTGCAGATGCCGTAGCACCCGATCGCGGTCACCCTGCCGTAGCGCGGGGTGCGCAGTGTGCCCGGCTCCAGCATCGACGCGATGCTGCGCCCGGTCTCGATCCGGTCCTCCGAGCGGGGGTCCGCCACGTGCGCGGCGATCGCCTCGATGTTGTGCACGATCCGCTGGCCCGCGGTGCGCAGCCGGGGATCCGCCGCAATCGACGGATGCGTGGGCAGCAGCTCGGCGGTGGCCGCGAGCGACCGCGCGTGGTACGCGCACGTCTCCAGCAGCGCCACCACGTACCGGGCGGTGTCCCGGCGGGTCCGCAACGGGGTGATCGGATGCGTCAGCGGCTGGGTGGCGGCCCGCAGGTCGGCCAGCGCCTGGTCGAGATCGCGCGCCTGGTCCACCAGGTCGGCCGCCGTCTCGCCGCCGAGCTGGTCCATGGCGGCCCGGGTGACGTCGGCGAGCTTGTCCAGGACGGCGACCAGGAGGTCGTTGGTGCGCCGGTCGGTGTGGACCGGCAGCACCACCGCCGCCGCGATCACTCCGCAGGCCGCGCCCAGCGCCGTCTCCTCCACCCGCAGCAGCAGCACCGACGCGGTGTAGGTGTTCAGCAGCGTGTACAGCAGCCCCAGCATCGCTGTCACGAAGAACGACATCAGCGTGTAGGACAGGGGCGCGGTGTAGAACATCGCGAAGACGAACAGCAGGACCAGCCCGAACGCCGTCCAGGTGTGGTGTCCGACCAGCCCGGCGAGCCCGATGCCGGCCACCACGCCGAGGACCGTGCCGACCAGGCGCCGGTAGCCCTTCACCAGGATCTCGCCGGTGGACGCGGTGTTGATGAACACGATCCAGCAGGTCAGCACCGCCCAGTACCAGCGCTGGCTGGACAGCAGCTCACCGCCCGCGATGGCCAGGGAGGAACCGACGGCCACCTGCACGGCGGCCCGCGTGGTGGGCCTGCTGAGCCCGGTCGGCTCCGGTTCCTCGGGCTCCTCCTCCTCGCTGCTCTCGATGGCCGCGTCCTCGGCGTCCAGCTCCTCGCGCGAGCGGGCCGTCTCCGGGGTGTCGTCGGACTCGTCCTGCGGCCCGTCCAGGGCGATCCGCAGCCCGAGCACCGCCCGCGCGGTCTCGCCGAGGCCCCGGAAGACGTCCTGCACGGCCGGGGACGCCTGGGGCAGGTTCTCCTCCTCGCGGTAGCCGAGCAGCCGGTTGCGCACCTGGGCCGGCGCCGTCCCCGGGGTCTCGGCGACCGGCCGCAGCACCAGCAGGCGCAGCGCCTCCAGGTCCCGGCGCAGCACGGCCGTCGCCTCGTCCCGCACCGGCAGCTCGCCACCGGAGGGCAGGGGAGCGCCGGGCAGGTGCAGGGTCAGGGTGTCCGTCCGCTCGGCGCTGCGCGCGGTGAGCAGCAGCAGACCGAGCCGCTCGGCGGCGATCTCGGCGTCGGCGATGCGGCGCTGCAGCAGCCGCGCCGTCGCCTCGTCGGCGGTGCCGTCCTCCAGCCGTCCCTGGATCATCAGCGCCGTCTCGTGCAGCCGGGCGGTGCCGGTGCGCAGGTGCTCCAGGACCTTCTCGGCCTCGTCGGGACCGGCGTCCAGCAGCTCGATCTGGGCGTCGATCAGCTGCCCCAGCCGGGCACGGAAGGCCCGGCGCAGCCGGTCCAGGATGCCCGCCGGGGTCTGCGGGAGCAGGACAAACCGGGCGACGGCGCTGCACACGAACGCCACGGCGATCACGCCGTACAGGGCGGGCAGCGCGGAGGGGGTCGCGTGCACGAACAGGGAGAGGAAGTAGATCTGGAAGCCGATCAGGCCCAGTGCCGTGCCGCGGTCGCCGAACCGGCGGCCGTAGACGGCACCGAAGATGAGGAGGACGAAGAACGCGTCGCCCGCGACGACCCGTTGGTTCAGCAGCGTGCCCAGCGTCACCGAGGCGAGCGCCACGGGCAGGCCGAGGGCGAGGGTGACGGCCTGCTGGGAGCGCTGCTTCTCCCGGACGGCGAAGGTCGCGGCCATCGCCGCGATGGCGCCCGCGACCAGCTGCGAGACCGGAACCCGCAGCAGGGCCGGCACGGCGACGGTGAGGGCGATCGCGGTCACCATGCGCAGGCCCGCGGTGAGTCTGAGCAGCCCGGGATCGGATGCCGCCACCCGGTCCCGCAGCCGTACCCGCCCCGACCGAACCGCTGTCCTCACGCCGCCGCGCTCTCTCCCGTGCCAGAACTTGATCCACGACCCAGCATGGCACGCGGCCCGGACCCATATCAGGGGCTCTCGGTGGACCCCTTCTCCACCTGGACGCGGACCTGTTCCGGGGTCAGGTACGAGTTCGTGTACTCGAAGTCCTTCAGCCGGGCGGCCTTGCGGGCCTGGAAGCCGGTGCGGACGAAATCGTCGCCCGCGACCGCGTTCAGCAGCCAGTTGGTCAGGACGCGGGTCTTGGCGACGTTGGTGCGCAGCGCCGACCAGTGATAGCCGCGGGCCACCGCCTGCGCGAGGACGCCCCGCAGCTCGATGCCCAGCGGCTTGGACACGGCGTCCTTGCCGCCGAGGTCGACGACGAGCCCCAAGTCCTTGTGCACGTACCGCTGGAGGGGCTGGTCGCGCAGGGTCGCGATGACGTTGTCGGCGACCTTCCGGCCCTGGCGCATGGCGTGCTGCGCGGTGGGCGGGCAGACCGCGCCCTCCTCGTCCTTGGCCAGGTCGGGCACGGCGGCGGCGTCGCCGAGCGCGAACACCCCGTCGTGACCCGGCAGGGTCATCTCGGCGCTGACCGCGAGCCGGCCGCGGACCGTCTCCGCGCCCAGGGTGGCGATCAGCGGGCTGGCGACCACACCGGCCGTCCAGATCAGGGTGCGCGTCGGCACCACCCGGCCGTCGGTGAAGGTGACCTCCTTCGGGCCCGCCTTGTCGATCGACACGCCCAGCGAGACCTCGATGCCGCGCCGCTTGAGGATCTCCTGCGCGCTGCGGCCGAGCTTGTCGCCCAGCTCCGGCATGAGCTTGGGCGCGATGTCGATGAGGTGCCACCTGATCAGGTTCGGGTCGATGCGCGGATAGCGCTGGACGGCCGCATGCGTGAGCCGTTGCAGACAGGCCGCCGTCTCGGTGCCCGCGTAACCGCCGCCGACCACCACGAACTGCAGCCGCGAGGCTCGCTCGGCCGGGTCGTCGCTGGCGTCCGCGAGATCCAGCTGCGCGATGACGTGGTCGCGGATGTAGGCGGCCTCGGCGAGGGTCTTCATCCCGAAGGCGTGATCGGTGAGCCCCGGGATGTCGAACGTGCGGGTCACACTGCCCGGCGCCAGCACGATGTAGTCGTACCGCTCGTTGACGACGTGATCGGTGAGGGTGCGCACGACGCAGACCTTGGACTTCAGGTCCACACCGATCGCGCCGCCCGGGATGATCCGGGTGCGGTACTTCTTGCTGCGGCGCAGCGAGACGGCGATCGACTGCGGTGTCAGCACGCCGGAGGCGACCTGGGGCAGCAGGGGGAGGTAGAGCTGGTAGGCGACCGGCGTCACCAGGGTGACATCGGCCTCGTCGGGGGCGAGTTTCCGCTCCAGGCGGCGGACGCACTCGACTCCGGCAAAGCCTGCACCCACCACCAGGATCCTGGGTCGTGTCACGGTGTTCATCCCTTTCTGCGGCTCCAGGCGGTCCGACTCGACGCCGTTCGCACGCCCTGGATCGCTGTGGCCACTCGATCCCACCGTGCCCCGAGCCGTTCCGCCAGCGGGTGCGGCAGGCAGACGAACGCGTGGCCACCAGCATGCCCCCGCCGAGGCCGGAGTATCCGGAACTCGCACAGATACACGTCGGACAACCGGACGGCGTCTCCTCGGTACGCCGGTCACCAGGGCAGGAACGCGTGGATGTCCTTGCCCTCGTCGTGGACGACGACGCTCACCTGGCTGCACAGCGTGTGCACGAGATGCCAGCCGATGCCGCCGCCCGCACTCGGCCGGAAGGGCCGTGGCTCGGGCCTGACCGTGCTGGTGTCGTGCATCATCACGTGCACCCCGTCGAAGGTGCGCCGCATCCGCAGGCCGAAGGGTCCGGGGGCGTACTGGACGGCGTTGGCGGCCAGTTCCGTGACGACCAGCAGGATGTCGTCCCAGGATTCGGGCGTGCCGGGCGGCGCGTCCTCGGCGAGGCCGCACAGGAACTCCTCCGCGGCGAGTCTCGCCCCTGTGACGTTGGGCAGCTCACCGGGGAAGGAGAACGCGCGCTCGTATTTCTCCTCCGAGGACGGTGTGTCGTCCCCACGCGGCTCCGTCGCCATCTCGCATTCCCCGGCCCCGTCCGGCCGGGGCGGCGGCCCCTGCCGGATGGGGCGGACGTCGTTGCTGATCACTCCACCTCTGCGGGTTCCCCGGCCGGGCCGGGTTACCCGTGCCCCCGGCCGCCGGGATCCGTACGGGCGCGCCTCCTAGCGGAAGACGTTGTCCGCCTCGTCCCAGTCGGCCGGTTCCTCGAGGCCCGGCCGCCGCACCGCGCGGGAACGGGCCTCGTACATCGCGTCGATCTCCGCGGCATAGTGCCGCGCTATGGCGTCCCGGCGCAGTTTCATGGACGGCGTCAGCAGCCCGTTGTCCGGGGCGAACGGCTCTTGGAGGACACGGTAGACCCTGATGGACTCGGCTCGGGACACCGGGCTGTTGGCCGAGGCGACGGCCCGCGCGATCTCCTCCTTGAGCGCGTTCTCCTCGCGGGCCTCCCGGCCGGGTGACTCGCCCGGCAGGGCCAGGGCGGTCCGCCAGTGCGCGAGGAAGTCCGGGTCCAAGGTGATCAGGGCGCCCACGCAGGGCCGGTCGTCGCCGACGACCACCGCCTGGTGCACCAGCGGATGCAGGCGCAGCCGCTGCTCCAGCGGGGCCGGGGCCACGCTCTTGCCGCTGCTGGTGACGATGACGTCCTTCTTGCGGCCGGTGATCGTCAGATAGCCCTCGGAGTCCAGCCGCCCGATGTCCCCGGTGGCCAGCCAGCCGCCGCGCAGCGCGGCGCGCGTGCCGGCCTCGTCGCTGATGTAGCCCTGGAACACCGACGGGCCGCTCACCAGGATCTCCCCGTCGTCGGCCACCTGGATCTCGGTGCCCGGCAGCGGCAGTCCCACCGTCCCCGACTTCTCCCTGCCCAGCGGCTGCACCGTGATCCCGCCGGAGGTCTCCGTCAGCCCGTAACCGTCGTGGAGGTACAGACCGATGCCCTCGTAGAACAGGGACAGCTCCCGGCTGAGCGACGAGCCGCCCGAGGTGCCCCGCACGACGCGCCCGCCGAGCGCGGCCCGCAGCCTGCGGTACACCGTCCGCTCGTACAGGGCGTGTTGCAGCCGCAGGTCGAAGCCGGGCCCCGCCCCGAGGCCCAGCCGTCGCCGCTCCTCGGCCTCGGCGAAGTCCCGCGCGGTCTGCGCCGCCCGCTCGAACAGAGCGCCCCGGCCCGCCTGCTGGGCGGTCCGCAGGAAGGTCTTGTACAGCTTCTCGAACACCGACGGCACACCGTACAGGTACGTCGGCCGGAACGTGCGCAGCGCCGAGGAGAGGGCCGCCTCGGTCATCTCCGGCTCGTGCGCCATCAGGACCCCGCCGCGCAGGCACATCACCTGGATCATGATCCCGTACACATGGGAGAAGGGCAGGAAGGCCAGCACCGACGGCTGCTCGCCCGGGGGTGCCGCGGTGTGTCCCCAGCCGGCGAGCAGGACGTCGCACGGGTAGGCCAGGCCCCGGTGGCTCAGTGCGCAGCCCAGCGGGCGGCCCGAGGTGCCCGAGGTGTAGGCGATGGCCGCCGTCGAGTCCGGCAGCACGATCCGGCGCAGCGACTCCACCGTGGTCAGCGGGACGACCGCACCCTGCTCGGCCAGCCGGGACAGCGCGCCCGCGTCCAGCTGCCAGACGTGCTGGAGCCGGGGCAGCCCCGCGCACACGGTGCCGACGGTCATGACACCCTGCTCGTCCTCCACCACGACGGCCACGCAGCCGGCGTCCCGCAGGATCCACTCCACCTGGTCCCGGGAGGACGTCGGGTGGATCGGGACGACCTCCGCGCCCACGCTCCACAGCGCGTAGGCGAACACCGTCCACTCGTAACGTGTCCTGGCCATCAGGGCCACCCGGTGGCCGGGGGAGATCCCCGCGGCTACCAGACCCTTCGCCAGGTCGACCACTTCGTCCCGCAGTTCGACCGCGGTCACCTCCTCCCACACGCCGGGCGCCGCATGCGTACGGCGGGCGAGGACGGGAAGGGTGGGTGTCCGGTCGGCGGTCTCGAAGATGCTGTCGGCCAGCCCGCCGGTCAGCGGCGGTACGGCTGCTGGAGCGAGGGCGACGTCGCGCATGCGCTGCTCCCGGGGAGTACGGAGGGTGACTCCGCCGATCGGCTCTGCTGTCGGCGGTGCTCGAATCTAGCCCAGCGGAGCGCGATCGGTGCCGGGAACGGAGAAGTCGTGATCGGGCTGATGATCCGGGCGTGGCGGAGGGCACGGGAGAGGGGCACGATGCGACCCCCGAGCCGCCCCGCCGGACCGCCCCTCAGTCCTGGGTACGGCGCACACACTCGGTGACGACGTCCCGCAGGTTGCCCGTGCGCTCCATGAGCAGGTGCTGCTCGTGGGCGCCGTTGCCCCGGCGGAGCACCTGGGCCACGCCCTCGTCGACGAGGGCCGCATCCCCGCTGTCGGCGAGCGCGTCCCGGGTGTGCTCCCGCAGGGAGCGCAGCACCTGCTCGGCGGGCCGGGGCTGCATGGTCGCGGGGTCGAGCAGCTCCTGGTCGAGGCCGGAATGGCCGGCATGCCAGGCGGCCATTCTGAGCAGGCTCACGCTGTGGTCGAGCGGCGGGCGGCCGGCCCGCCACTCGCGCGCGGCCGTCTCCACCAGGGCGCGGGCCAGCGTGGCGATGAGGACGGTGGTGTCCGCGCGCAGGCACACGTCGGCCACCCGTATCTCCACCGTCGGGTACGTCGCGGACAGGCGCGCGTCGAAGTACACCATCCCCCTGTCGAGGATGACCCTGGTGGCCACCATGTCCGCCACCCGCCGGTGGTACTCCGCGGCCGAGCCGAACAGCTCGGTCGGCCCCGCCGACGGCCAGCGGTACCACACCCGGCTGCGGAAGCTGGCGTAGCCGGTGTCCCGGCCGTGCCAGAACGGGGAGTTGGCGCTGAGTGCGAGGAGCACCGGAAGCCACGGGCGGATCCGGTCGAGGACGGCGACGCCCTCCTCGTCGGACTCCACCGAAACATGTGCATGACAGCCGCATACGAGCTGGTCCTGGGTGACGATCCCGAACTGCCCGGCCATCCACCGGTAGCGGTCGTGCGCGGTGAGCGCCGGGCTGATCGGCAGCGGGCAGGTGGCGAGCGCGGCGACCGCGCAGCCGATCTCCCCGGCGAGCCGGGCCGCCTCCTTGCGGCAGCGCACGATCTCGGCGCCGAGGTCCGCCATGTCCCACTGCGGATTCGTGGCGACCTCGAGCATCTGCCCGAACAGCTCCTTCTGGAACAGGTCCTGCCCGGGATCGTCCTGGACGGCACGGGCGAGGACGGCGGCCGACATCGCCTTCGGCTCCCCGCTGTCCGGGTCGACCAGAAGGAGTTCCTCCTCCACTCCGACAGTTCGCACGCGGTACCGCCCTTCTGTCATGCCACGAGGAGCAGTCGTAAGTCCGTACGACCCTGACTGCCCCTCGGAGCAGGCCGCCGACACCTGCCGGCTCAGCGCACGGGCGTCAACCAGACAGTGGCGAGCGGCGGCAGCGTGAGCCGGAGGAATCCGTCCTCGGGCTTCAGCGCACCCGGAGCGCCGACGCCCACACCGCTGCCGCCGTAGCGCGGATCGTCGGTGTTCAGGGTCTCCTGCCAGGCCGTGACCTCGTCGGGAACCCAGAGGCGGTAGTCGTGCCGCACGGCCGGGGAGAAGTGCGACAGCGCCAGCAGGGGGGAGCCGTCGGCGTCGTAGCGCAGGAACGCGAACACGTTGTCGTCCGCCGCGTCACACAGAACCCAGCGGAATCCGCCCGGATCGGTGTCCCGCCGCCACAGCGCCCCGGTGGCCCGGTACAGCGTGTTCAGGTCCCGGACCAGATCCTGCACACCCCGGTGGTCGCCCGCGGAGTGGTGGTCCGCGTCCAGCAGCCACCACTCGGGGCCGTGCGGCTCGGACCACTCGGCGCCCTGCGCGAACTCCTGCCCCATGAAGAGGAGTTGCTTGCCGGGATGGGCCCACATGAAGCCGAGGTAGGCGCGGTGGTTGGCCCGCCGCTGCCACCAGTCGCCCGGCATCTTGGACACCAGGGCCTGCTTGCCGTGCACGACCTCGTCGTGCGAGATGGGCAGGACGTAGTTCTCGCTGTAGGCGTACACCATCGAGAACGTCATCTCGTTGTGGTGGTACTTGCGGTGCACGGGCTCGTGCTGGATGTACTGGAGCGAGTCGTGCATCCAGCCCATGTTCCACTTCAGCCCGAAGCCGAGCCCGCCGCTGTCCGTCGGCCGTGTGACCCCGTCCCAGGCGGTGGACTCCTCGGCGATCGTCACCACACCGGGGCAGCGCCGGTAGACGGTGGCGTTCATCTCCTGCAGGAAGGCGACCGCGTCCAGGTCCTCCCGCCCGCCGAAGACGTTCGGCGTCCACTGTCCGGAGTCGCGCGAGTAGTCGAGGTAGAGCATGGAGGCGACGGCGTCCACGCGCAGGCCGTCGATGTGGAACTCCTCGCACCAGTACACGGCGTTGGCGACGAGGAAGTTGCGCACCTCGGTGCGCCCGAAGTCGAACTCGTACGTCCCCCAGTCCGGATGCTCGGCCCGCCGGGAGTCCCCGGGTTCGTACAGCGGGTCCCCGTCGAACCGGGCCAGTGCCCAGTCGTCCTTGGGGAAGTGCGCCGGCACCCAGTCCATGATCACGCCAATGCCGGCCCGGTGCAGCGCGTCGACGAGGTACTTGAAGTCGTCCGGTGAGCCGAGGCGGGGCGTCGGCGCGTAGTAGGAGGTGACCTGGTAGCCCCAGGACCCGCTGAAGGGATGCCCGGCTACCGGCATCAGCTCCACGTGGGTGAAGCCCATCTCCGTGACGTACGCCGGGAGCTGGTCGGCCAGTTGGCGGTACGTGAGACCGGGGCGCCAGGACGGCAGGTGGACCTCGTACACCGAGAGCGGGGCCTCGTGGACGGGGATGTCGCCGCGGTGGGCCATCCACTCCGCATCGCCCCACTCGTACCGCGAGACCGCGACCACGGAGGCCGTCGCGGGCGGGACCTCCGTGCGGCGGGCCATCGGATCCGCCTTCAGGAACCGGCCGCCGTGCCGCGAGGTGATCTCGAACTTGTACCGGACGCCCTCGCCGATGCCCGGCAGGAACAGCTCCCACACGCCGGACGCGCCCAGCGACCGCATCGGGTACTGCGTGCCGTCCCAGTACGTGAAGTCGCCCGCGACCCGCACCCCCTGGGCGTTCGGCGCCCACACGGTGAACCGGGTGCCCGCCACTCCCTGATGGGTCATGGGCTCGGCGCCGAGCGCCTTCCACAGCTGCTCGTGCCGGCCCTCGCGGATCAGATGGAGGTCCAGCTCACCGAGGGAGGGCAGGAAACGGTACGGATCCTCCACCTCCTGCTCGGTGTCGTCGTACGCCACCAGCAGCGTGTACGACGGGATCTCCGGGTGCGGCAGCACGGCGGCGAAGAGCCCGCCGCCCTCCGACACCAGCTTGGTGCGCGTCCCGTCGACCACGACGCTGACCGCACGGGCGTTCGGGCGCAGCGCCCGGAACAGGGTGCCGCCCGGCACCAGGTGGGCGCCCAGCAGGGCGTGCGGATCGTGATGGGCGCCGCCGAGCAGGCGGTCGCGGTCGCCCGGGTCGAGCGGGGCGGCCGCGACCGCAGCGGGTCCGGCGGACTCGGGACGTGAGGTCTCTCGCAGTGCCATGACCTCAGCCTCCCCACACGGCGAGCCGCTCGATCGCCGCCATCGGGACCGAAAGCCAGTCCGGACGGTGTCTCGCCTCGTACAGCACCTCGTACACCGCCCTGTCCGTCTCGTGCGCACGCAGCAGCGCGTGCTTCTTGCGGGGATCCCAACCGGCGCGGGCCGCGTAGCCCGCGCAGAACGCCTCCCGGCAGCGGCGCGCCCACTCCGGCCGCCAGGGGCGGCGCTGCCGGGCCGCGTAGTCGAAGGAGCGCAGCATCCCGGCCACGTCCCGCACCGGGGACTGCGCCGCACGGCGCTCGGCGAGCGGCCGGGACGGCTCGCCCTCGAAGTCGATGACGAACCAGTCCCGCCCGGCCCGCAGCACCTGACCGAGGTGCAGGTCGCCGTGGATGCGCTGGGCGGGCGGTCCGGTGTCGCACGTGGCCAGCGCACCGAACGCGGCCCGCAGGCCGGGCACGAAGGGGCGCAGCGCGGGCACCGCGCGCGTGGCGGCGTCCAGCCGCGCACACATCGCCTCCGCCGTACGGCCGTTCTCGCCCGGCCCGGCCGGCGGGAACGCCTCGGCCAGTGCGAGGTGCACCTCCGCCATGGCCCGGCCCAGCTCCCGGGCCTCGGCCGTGAAGTCCTCGCCCGTGGCGAGCGCGTGCAGCGCCAGCGTCCAGCCGTCGGTGGCGTCCGGCAGGAACGGCTGCAGGACGCCCAGGGTGGCCGGGCGCGGGGCGGTCGTACTGAACCAGGCCACCGGCGCCGGCACCCGTGCGCAGCCCTGCGCGGCCAGTGCGCCCGGTACCTCCAGATCGGGGTTGACGCCCGGCTGGATGCGGCGGAAGAGCTTCAGGACGTACGCGTCGCCGTAGACGATCGACGAGTTGGACTGCTCGGCGTCCAGCAGCCGCGGCGGCAGCCCGCCGGGCAGCTGGATGCCCGGGGCCGCCTCGAAGCACAGCGGGCCCGCCGTGCCGGGGTGCCGCAGCCGCTCCAGGAGCAGATGGGCCGAGCGCGGGTCGTGCAGGGCGTCGTAGACTGCGAGACCGGCCAGCGGGCCCTCCTCGGCGCGGCCGATGAACGCCCGCTCCAGACGCGGGGCGAGGCGCTCGCGCACCCCCAGCAGCAGCTGGTAGCAGTCACCGGGCGGGGGAGTGCCGCCGGGCGTGGGCACCGGCGCGTGCGAGGCGTGGACCAGCAGGTGCAGGCATCCGGGGAACAGTTCCGTCACCGACACCACCGACAGGTCGGTGACGGGCCGGTCCTTGCCCGCGAACCAGCGCTGCTGGGGCAGCCAGTCGCGCAGCAGCGCGCCCAGCGAGACCAGGGGCCGGTCGACGCCGGCCGCGGCTCTGGGCCGGAGGGTGATCGCCTTCGGCATGGTGACGCGTCCTTTCCTCGGCGCCGGGTGTTCAGCGGCGGCGGCCGATGCGGGATGCGACTCGGGTGAGCCGGAACCAGTAGAAGCCGTGGCCCGCGAGGGTCAGCAGGTAGGGCAGTTCACCGATGGCGGGGAAGCGCACGCCTCCGATCAGCTCGACCGGGTGCCGACCGTCGTAGATGCGCAGATCGAGTTCGGTGGGCTGTGCGAACCGGGAGAAGTTGTGCACGCACAGCACGAGGTCGTCGCCGTATTCGCGCAGGAAGGCCAGGACGGCGGGGTTGGAGGATTGCAGCTCGTTGTAGGACCCCAGTCCGAAGGCAGGATTCTGCTTGCGGATCTCGATCATGCGGCGGGTCCAGTGGAGCAGGCTGGACGGGGAGGACATGGAGGCTTCCACGTTGGTGACCTGGTAGCCGTAGACCGGGTCCATGATGGTGGGCAGGAAGAGGCGTCCGGGGTCGGAGGAGGAGAATCCGGCGTTGCGGTCGGGGGTCCACTGCATGGGGGTGCGTACGGCGTCGCGGTCGCCGAGCCAGATGTTGTCGCCCATGCCGATCTCGTCGCCGTAGTAGAGGATCGGTGAGCCGGGCAGGGACAGCAGCAGGGCGGTGAACAGCTCGATCTGGTTGCGGTCGTTGTCGAGCAGGGGGGCGAGGCGGCGGCGGATGCCGATGTTGGCGCGCATGCGTGGGTCTTTGGCGTATTCGGCCCACATGTAGTCGCGTTCCTCGTCGGTGACCATTTCGAGGGTCAGCTCGTCGTGGTTGCGCAGGAAGATGCCCCATTGGCAGCCGGAGGGGATGGCCGGGGTCTTGGCCAGGATCTCGGACACCGGGTAGCGCGATTCGCGGCGTACGGCCATGAAGATGCGGGGCATGACGGGGAAGTGGAAGGCCATGTGGCATTCGTCGCCGCCGGAGGTGTAGTCGCCGAAGTAGTCGACGACGTCCTCCGGCCACTGGTTCGCCTCCGCCAGCAGCACGGTGTCCGGGTACATCGCGTCGATCTCGCGGCGCACGCGCTTGAGGAAGGCGTGCGTGGCGGGGAGGTTCTCGCAGTTGGTGCCCTCGGCCGCGTAGAGATAGGGGACCGCGTCGAGCCGGTAGCCGTCGATGCCGAGGTCCAGCCAGAACTTCAGTGCCGCCAGGATCTCCTCCTGTACGGCCGGGTTCTCGTAGTTGAGGTCCGGCTGGTGGGAGAAGAAGCGGTGGAAGTAGTACTGGCCCCGGACCGGGTCGAAGGTCCAGTTGGAGGCCTCGGTGTCGACGAAGATGATCCGGGCGTCCTCGTACTGCTTGTCGTCGTCGGCCCACATGTAGTAGTCGCCGTAGGGGCCGTCGGGGTTCTTGCGGGACTCCTGGAACCACGGGTGCTGGTCGCTGGTGTGGTTCATGACGAAGTCGATGATGACGCGCATGCCGCGCTGGTGGGCGGCGTCCACGAACTCCACGAAGTCGGCCAGGTCGCCGAATTCGGGAAGTACGGCGGTGTAGTCGGAGACGTCGTAACCGCCGTCACGCAGTGGGGACTTGAAGAACGGCGGCAGCCAGAGGCAGTCGACGCCGAGCCACTGCAGGTAGTCGAGTTTGGCGGTCAGGCCCTTGAGGTCGCCGATGCCGTCGCCGTTGCTGTCCTGGAAGGAGCGGACCAGTACCTCGTAGAAGACGGCGCGTTTGAACCAGTCGGGGTCCCGGTCCTTGGCAGGAGTGTCCTCGAAGGTGTCCGGCACGGGGTCGTTGACAGTCATGACGCTGAGGGCCCTCCGATCTGTGGCGTCGATCGCCCGACGTGGAGCACGTGCGCCGGCGTCCGGCCGGGCGTGAGGCGCACGTAGTTGGTCCTGCCCCAGTGGTAGGTCTCCCCTGTCAGTTCGTCGTGCACGGACAGGGCGGCGTTCCGGTCCAGGCCGAGTTGCGGCATGTCCAACGAGACCGTGGCCTCCTGGGTGTGGTGCGGGTCGAGATTGACGACCACGATGACCGTGTCCGAGCCCGTGCTCTTGCTGTAGGCGAGCACGTTCTCGTTGTCGGTCTGGTGGAATCGGAGATTCCGCAGGCGCTGCAGCGCGGGGTGCTGCCGGCGGATGTGGTTGAGGCGGGTGATGAGGGGGGCGATGGTGCGGCCCTCGCGGGCGGCGGCTTCCCAGTCGCGGGGTTTGAGCTGGTACTTCTCCGAGTCGAGGTATTCCTCGCTGCCCTCGCGCAGCGGGGTGTTCTCACACAGTTCGTAGCCGCTGTAGATGCCCCAGGCCGGCGAGAGGGTCGCGGCGAGCACGGCACGCACCTCGAACGCCGGCCGGCCGCCGTGCTGCAGGTAGGCGTGCAGGATGTCGGGGGTGTTGGCGAAGAAGTTCGGCCGCATGTAGGCGGCCGCCTCACCCGACAGCTCACCCAGGTACTGCGTCAGCTCCTGCTTGGTGGTGCGCCAGGTGAAATACGTGTACGACTGCTGGAACCCGATCTGCGCCAGCGTGTGCATCATCGCCGGCCGGGTGAACGCCTCCGCCAGGAAGATCACGTCCGGGTCGGTGCGGTTGACCTCCGCGATGACCCGCTCCCAGAACACCACCGGCTTGGTGTGCGGATTGTCCACCCGGAAGATCCGCACCCCGTGCCCCATCCAGTACCGCAGCACCCGCACCGTCTCACCGACCAGGCCCGGAAGGTCCGCGTCGAAGGCGATGGGGTAGATGTCCTGGTACTTCTTCGGCGGGTTCTCCGCATACGCGATCGACCCGTCGGGGCGGTGGTGGAACCACTGCGGATGCTTCTCCACCCACGGATGATCCGGCGAACACTGCAGGGCGAAGTCCAGGGCCACCTCCAGACCCAGCCCCCGGGCGCGGGCGACGAAGCCGTCGAAGTCCTCGATCGTGCCCAGCGCCGGGTGGACAGCGTCGTGGCCGCCCTCGGGGGAGCCGATCGCCCAGGGCACCCCGACATCGTCCGGTGCGGGGTTCAGGGTGTTGTTGCGGCCCTTGCGGAACGTCGTCCCGATCGGATGGACCGGCGGCAGGTAGACGACGTCGAAGCCCATCTCCGCGATCGCCTTCAGCCGGCGCGCCGCCGACCGGAACGTGCCGTGCGGCTGCTCGGCCGTGCCCTCCGAACGCGGGAAGAACTCGTACCAGGACCCGTACAGGGCCCGCTCCCGCTCCACCAGCAGCGGCAACGGCTCCGAAGCGGTGACCAACTCCCGCAACGGGTACCGGGACAGCACCCCGTCCACTTCCGACGACAACGCGGCCTTCAGGCGGTGGTGCACCGAGAGCGTGTCGTCGCCGAGGGCCTGCGCGGCGGCCAGGACCAGGTTCCGCTCCGGTCCCCTGGGCACTCCGGCGGCCGCGCGCTCGTAGAGGCCGGCGCCCTCCTCCAGGACGAGGCCGGTGTCGATGCCCGCCGGCACCTTGACGGAGGCGGTGTGCCGCCAGGTCGCCAGCGGATGGCTCCAGGCCTCCACGCGGAAGGTCCAGCGGCCGGTGGCGTCCGGGGTGACCTCCGCACCCCAGCGGTCGCTGCCGGGGGACAGCTCGCGCATCGGCGTCCAGGGGCCACGGCGGCCGGACGGATCCCGCAGGACGACGTTGGCACCGACGGCTTCGTGCCCCTCGCGGAACACGGTGGCCGTGACCTGGAAGGTCTCCCCGGCCACCGCTTTCGCCGGGCGCCTGCCGCACTCCACGGCCGGCCGGACGTCGCGTACCGGTACACGGCCGATGGCCGGGGTCCTGCGCATGGATCTCACCTCCGCCGTGCGCGAAGCCGGGCACCGGGCCCGGCTTCGCGATCCGAGAAACGGTTCGGCTGCTGCCGTTCCGTGGGGAACGCCCTGAACGGTGCCAGATCAGGGACGTGGCGCCGTGGAACGCCGCTCCGGTGGCGGTGCCCTTCGGACCGCCCGGCCCGGCTGCGGCCGCCCGTCCTGCTCGCGCAGATAGCCGGCCAGGCTGGAGCGCAGATAGCGCTCGGCTGCGTCCGCCGCCTCCCGGGCGCAGCGCTTTCCCATCAGCACGCACAAGGTGTAGCCCGAGTCCTCGAAGGTGGCCCGGACGGTGCGGTCGTGGGGCTTGGCGAGCATCAGGCGCTCCCAGGCCCGGTAACGCCGCAACTGCCGGGCCACTTCGGCCTTGGCGGGTAGCAGCATGACCCTCTTCACCTTCCACGCTCTCGACTGGGCGCGTTCCCGACGGTCGGGTGGTTTCCGCGCGCGGGAAGGCGCGGGACCGTTACGGCGATCGAGGCTTTCACTCATGGTGCACGGACGGCCACGCATCGTCCTGTTGGACCTTCAACCATCCGCCCGTTCGAGAGGCTCGTGTTGCACGAATGGCGTAGTGCCCTCACTGTTGAGGTGACTCAGAAGCGATCGACGCTCACGCTCGGTGTCCGGACTGTCTCCCGGAGGGGCGAGGGGAGCGGGAGCCTCGCGGGTGAGGAGCAAGCGACGATGAAGACCGCAGTGCCCTGCTACTACCACCTGGACCTGGAAGTCAGCCCGGAACGGGTGGGACAGGTCAGCCGCATCCTGGCCGCTCATCTGCGCTACTGGGATCTCGAGAACCTCGTGGTCCCCGTGTGCCACAGCGCCGAACTGCTGTTGCGTGCGATCGACGAGCACGCCACGGACAAGGACACGTCGATCGAGATGTGGTGGAACGGCCAGCATCTCATCACGGCCGTCGGGGGTGACGACCGAGACCTGCGCCCGGACCAGGATCTGCGGGCGTGCCTCGCGGACATCGCCGCCATGAGCGACGGCTGGGGCTGCTGTGCCTCGGAGGGCGGCAGCAAGATCATCTGGTTCTCGCAGCGCGCCCGCGCCGGCGAGCGCGTCCCACTGGTCCCGACCGCCCCGGCGCCGAGCCTGCGCCAGGGGCTCCAAGTGCCCCGGGCGATCCCGGTGGCCGCCCTGGCCGCCCCGGCGACGGCCGCGGACGACGCCCTGGCGGCCGCCCGGTGACGGCACGCAAGTCCCGGAAAGGGGTGCCCGCATGGAGCGGGCACCCCTACCCGTTGGGCGCCGCCTTCGACGGCCAGGGCACCAACTTCGCCCTGTTCAGCGAGGTCGCCGAGCAGGTCGAGCTGATCCTGGTGGACGACGCCGGGGTCGAGCGGTCCGTCCCGCTGTACGAGGTCGACGGGTTCGTCTGGCACGCCTACCTGCCGGGTGTCGGCCCGGGGCAGCGCTACGGCTACCGGGTGCACGGCCCCTGGCAGCCGTCCCTCGGCCACCGCTGCAACCCGGCGAAGCTGCTGCTCGACCCGTACGCGCGGGCCGTGGACGGCCAGATCGACAACGACGCCTCCCTCTACGAACGCGCGGCGGACGGACCCTCCGCGGGGAACAGCGCCGGGCACTCGATGCTGGGCGTGGTCACCGACCCGTACTTCGACTGGGGCGACGACCGCCCGCCGCGCCGGGCGTACGCCGACTCCGTCATCTACGAGGCCCATGTGCGCGGCATGACCCGCACCCACCCGGAGGTCCCCGAGCGGCTGCGCGGCACCTATGCGGGCCTCGCGCACCCCGCGGTCCTCGAGCACCTGACCTCGCTCGGCGTCACCGCGGTGGAGCTGATGCCGGTCCACCAGTTCGTGCAGGACGGCGTGCTGCAGGACCGGGGGCTCGCCAACTACTGGGGTTACAACACCATCGGCTTCTTCGCCCCGCACAACGCCTACGCGGCCTTCGGCAGCCGGGGCCGGCAGGTCTACGAGTTCAAGGCCATGGTGAAGGCGCTGCACGCGGCCGGCCTCGAAGTGATCCTCGACGTGGTCTACAACCACACCGCCGAGGGCAACGAGAGGGGGCCCACACTGTCCCTCCGGGGCATCGACAACGCCTCCTACTACCGCCTGGTCGACGGCGACTGGGAGCACTACTACGACACCACCGGCACCGGCAACAGCCTGCTGATGCGGCACCCCTACGTGCTCCAGCTGATCATGGACTCGCTGCGGTACTGGGTCACCGAGATGCACGTCGACGGCTTCCGCTTCGACCTCGCGGCCACGCTGGCCCGGCAGTTCCACGAGGTGGACCGGCTGTCGGCGTTCTTCGACCTGATCCAGCAGGACCCGGTGATCAGCCGGGTCAAGCTGATCGCCGAGCCCTGGGACGTGGGGGAGGGCGGCTACCAGGTGGGCAACTTCCCGCCGCTGTGGTCGGAGTGGAACGGCAAGTACCGGGACGCCGTACGGGACTTCTGGCGGGCGGAACCCGGCTCGCTCGGCGAGTTCGCCTCCCGACTGACCGGTTCCTCCGACCTGTACCAGGCCAGTCGCCGCCGGCCGCGCGCCAGCGTCAACTTCGTCACCGCGCACGACGGCTTCACCCTGCGCGATCTCGTCTCGTACAACGACAAGCACAACGAAGCCAACGGCGAGGGCAACCGGGACGGCGAGAGCGCGAACCGGTCCTGGAACTGCGGTGCGGAGGGCGACACCGACGACCCGGCGGTCCTCGAACTCCGCGCCCGCCAGCAGCGCAACCTGCTCGCCACGCTGCTGCTCTCCCAAGGCATCCCGATGCTCAGCCACGGCGACGAACTGGGCCGCACCCAGCGCGGCAACAACAACGCCTACTGTCAGGACAACGAAGTCTCCTGGATCGACTGGGAGTTGACGGACGAGCAGCGTGCCCTCACGGACTTCACGCGGTACGTCATCCATCTGCGCGCCGGGCATCCCGTGCTGCGCAGGCGCCGCTTCTTCCGCGGCGAGACCGAGACCAACGCCGACCAGCCGCTGCCCGACCTGATGTGGCTCAGGCCCGACGCCCGCGAGATGACCGACCGGGACTGGCAGCGCGGTGACGCCCACTCCGTCGGGGTGTTCCTCAACGGTGACGCGATCGCCGAACGCGACGCCTACGGCCGGCGCGTGATCGACGACTCCTTCCTGCTGCTCCTCAACGGCTACTGGGAACCCGTCGACTTCCGCCTCCCCGACGAGTCCTACGGCGAACGCTGGACGACCCTCATCGACACCGCCGACCCGGACGGCATCCCCGACGAACGCGAACGCAAGGCCGGCACCCGGCTCCGTGTGGAGTCCCGCAGCCTGATCCTGCTGTCGCGGCCGTCCCGCAGTCGGGCATAGGCCGGCAGACACCGTGCTGTTGGATGGCCGCATGGCGAAACGGCACAAGACGAAGAAGCCACTGCGCGGCGTGCCCGAGAGCATCGTCCTGCTGGCGACCCCGGACGGCTGGCGCCACAGCATCCGTACCGCGGGCGGCGGGATGCTCTGCGGACGTCTCGACGGCGTGCCGGCCGAGGCGGGACCGGAAGCGGCGAAGGCCGCTGGCGCCGTGCTGCTCGGGGACCTGGCCGGTGGCTCCGGCGTCGGGGTGACCTGGGAGGCGTCTGCCGAGTCGGCGATGTGGACCGGCCGCGTCGGCCCGGCCTGCTGAGACTGGGCCTCTCAGCGCGAGCGGCGGGACGTGACCGTGAACTGGGCGCCGTCAGGGTCCCGAAGGATCGCCTCGTCCTCCTCCTCGCTCAGGACGCTGCCGCCGTGCTTCTCGGCCGTGCGTGCGCAGCCCGGCACGTCGGTCACCGCGAAGTGGATCTGCCAGTGCGGCCGTACCGAGGGGTCCCAGGCCGCCTCCACCGCGCCCGAGTCGATGCGCGCCACCACGTCACCCCTGCTGCGCAGCACCACCTCGCCGCCCTCGTACTCGACCTCGCAGCAGCCCGGTTTGCCGGAGGCCCAGTCGAGGATCTCGCCGTAGAAGAGCGCGGAGTCGAAGGCGTTGCGGGTGTGCAGGCGGATGAAGGTCGGGGCCGCACGCCGCCAGGCCTCCCAGTTGCCGACCAGCTCTCCCTCCCAGATCCCGAAGGTGGCCCCGTCCCGGTCGGCGAGCAGCGCCGCCCGCCCCGGCGGGAAGGACAGCGGCCCGACCGCCGCCGTACCGCCGCGCTCCCGGGCCCGTGACACGGCCTCGTCCGCGTCGGGCACGGCGAAGTACGGGGTCCAGGCCACCGCCATCTGCCACATGGCGGCGACCGCGGCGATCCCGGCGACGGGCACACCGTCGGCCAGCGCGATCCGGAAGTGCTCGCCGAGCTTGGCGCCGCGCCACCGCCAGCCGAGAAGAGCCGAGTAGAACTCCTGGGTGGCCCCCAGATCCCGGCTGGTCAGGCTCACCCAGCACGGGGCGCCGAAGACGGAGTGCGTGGAGATGATGTCCCTCGTCCTCGGTCCACCGCTGGCAGGCTTGTCATCGTTCATGGCAGTCGCGTCCTGGTCTCGGGGCCCGGCGGCCACCGTTCTGGCACCAGTGTCCAACCGGGAAGGGGTCCCGTGCCTGTCGAGTACCCCGGGTGGCGGGGGCCAGGCGGGTGGGGGCGACGGAGGACCGGCGCGGGGAAGAGCCGGCGGTCAGCTGGCCTCGGCGCGCAGTTCCTCCCGCAGCCGTTCGAAGCAGCCGCTGAGCAGCCGCGACACGTGCATCTGCGAGATGCCCAGCTGCTGGGCGATCCGGCTCTGTGTCATTCCGCCGAAGAACCGCAGGTAGAGGATGGTGCGCTCACGCTCGGGCAGGGCCTGGAGGCACGGCTTGACCGCCGCGCGGTCGACCACCAGGTCGAAGCCGAGGTCCTCCTCGCCGAGCGAGTCCCCGAGCGCGTACCCCTCCGTCCCGGCCAGCTCGGCGTCCAGGGACAGCGCGCAGAAACACTCCAGGGCCTCCAGACCGGTGCGCACCTCCTCCTCGCTGAGCCGCGTATGGGCGGCGATCTCGGCGACGGTGGGCGGCTGCCCCGAGGTGGTCTGCGCCATTTCCCTGAGGGAGCTGCGGACCCGGTTGCGCAGATCCTGCACACGGCGCGGCACGTGGAGCGTCCACATGTGGTCACGGAAGTGCCGCTTGATCTCGCCGGTGATGGTGGGCACCGCATACGCTTCGAAGGCGCGGCCACGGGCCGGATCGTAGTGGTCGACGGCCTTCACCAGGCCGAGCGCGGCCACCTGGTACAGGTCCTCGAAGGACTCCCCGCGGCCCCGGAACCGTACGGCGATCCGCTCGGCCATGGGCAGCCAGAGCCGGACCAGCTCGTCGCGGAGCGCCCGGCGCTCCGGACCGTCCGGCAACCGTGCGAGCCGCTCGAAGGACTCGGCCGTGTCGGGGGCGTCGTCATGGGGGTGGGGCTTCGTACCAGTGGCAGGCATCGCGCGCACCTCTCTCGGCAGGTGCTGCATCGACAGACACCGTGGGAGGAGCACTCAGGTCGGAATGCCGCTCTCGGGCATACCAAAACAATCCAGCCCTTAAAGGATGCACGCACTCTCGAAGGGGCGCATGTGCGCGCATCGCGCCACCAGGTCGACGCCCTGCGTTGCTGGGCCGACCGGCCCGCTGATCTTGTCGCCGGACGTGATGTGCGGCACGCACCCGCACCCCGCCCCGGACCCCGGTGAGGGGATTCTTCCTGGGCAACGCTTGATCGCCGATCAAAGCGGGCGAATCCCCTGGCCACAGCGCATTCTGCTCATTTGACAGTGCCCTGAGCGCACAGATAGACAGCAGCTCTCTGAGGTCGAGAGGGGCACTGTGTACGAGCCGAACGTGGTCGGGGACTGGCACGAGTACGACGAGCATGCCGGTCTGCGGGTCCGCGTCCACCGCCTGGAGGCGGCCGAGCCGCCGCGCGGACGTGAGGACGCTGCGGCCGGGCTGACGTACTTCAGTGTCCGGGTGACGGTCGAGAACCGCGGCGCGCGGCACTACGGCATCCAGCTCGAGGACGGTCAGATCGACGTCCGGGTCGGCCCGGACGGGGAGGGCGCCTTCATCGACTGGCGCAGCTCCCAGTTCATCGAGGGCTTCGACGTCTATCCGCTGCGCCGCGCCACCGCCGTGATCTACGCGGCCGCCCCCGAAGCCGCCCTCACCCACGTGGACGTACAGGTCCATCTGCGGGTCGAGGAGGAATGGACCGACCGCCGGCTGTGGGCGGGTGGCATCGGTGTCCTGGAGGGCACCGCGGCGGCCGCCCCCGCGGGCACCGCCCAGGGCAGCCTGGCCCACCAGGTCAGCGCCTTCCTGAAGGACCAGACGGAGCCGGACAGCGCCTGACGCCGGCCCCTAGTGCGGGATGCCGTCGATGATCTCGCGCGCCCCCTGCCGCAGCAGTGCCACCGCGACCGAGGTGCCGAGGGTGGCCGCGTCCAGTCGGCCCGCCCATTCGTGGGCGTTCAGTCGTGTCTTGCCGTCCGGGGTGAACACGCAGGCCCGCAGGGAGAGTTCGCCGCTGCGGTCCACGCGCGCGTAGCCGGCGATCGGGCTGTTGCAGTGGCCCTGGAGCACATGCAGGAACATCCGCTCGGCCGTGGCCTCCCGGTGCGTGGCCGGGTCGCCGAGCCCGCTGACCGCGTCGATCAGCTCGGTGTCGCCCTCCCGGCACTGCAGGGCGAGGATGCCCGCGCCGATCGGCGGCATCATCGCCTCCGTGGACAGCACCTCGCTGATCACGTCAGTGCGGCCGATCCGCTCCAGACCGGACACCGCGAGCAGCAGTGCGTCCGCCTCGCCGGCGGCCAGCTTCTCCAGCCGGCGGTTCGCGTTCCCGCGGAACGGCACGCACTCCAGATGGGGGTGGGTGGCGGCCAGCTGGGCGACCCGGCGTACCGACGAGGTGCCGATCCGGGTGCCGGCGGGCAGTGCGTCGAGGGTGAGCCCGCCCGGGTGCACCAGCGCGTCCCGGATGTCGTCCCGCTTCAGGAACGCGGCGAACACCGTCCCGGCGGGCAGCGGCCGGTCGGCGGGCACGTCCTTGACGCAGTGCACCGCGAGATCCGCCTCCCCGGCCAGCAGGGCCGCGTCCACCTCCTTGGTGAACGCCCCCTTGCCCTCGACCTTGGACAGATCGCCGAGCCACTTGTCACCCGTGGTCTTCACGGGCACGACCTCGGTGCGCACCCCCGGATGGAGGGCCCCCAACTCGGCGCGCACACGCTCGACTTGGGCGAGGGCCATCGGTGAGTCGCGGGAGACGATACGGATCAGTTCCGGGACGGACATGGGGGACACGATAGACCCTCGGGTGCGATGGTCCGTCATGTCCCCCGAACAGAATCGGATGTTCGGGTGCGGGCCAGGTGTTCGGGTCGAAGGTGATACCGGACGGCTTGGCCGAGGCGAGGTGGGAGGCGAAGTTCGCGTCCTTCAGGCCGAAGTTGGCACTGCCGACGTCGTAGCCGCTCAGCTTGTCGCGCAGGCCCGCCGGATAGCCGTTCCAGCCGACCAGCGGCGGGTACTGCCAGGTGTGCCTGTGGTTCTCCGGCGGCTCGTCGTTCGCGTTGGCGAGCCGGAAGCAGTGCGTGCTGATGCCGTCCTTGTGGTACACGATCTTCGGGTGGCTGCCCTCGAAGTGATCGTGCCGTCGGGGCCGATGGCGGGCGTCGGGTAGCAGCCGTCCGTGTCGTAGTCGAAGGCCGGCTGCTACGTCAGCTCGGCGGGCTCGGCGTTGCCGGGCAGCGCCTGCGGCGGCGCGGCGTAGGCGGCGGTGGGGGAGGCGACGACCAGGGCGGCGGCACCGGCGAGTACGGCGAGCCATCTGCCGCGCCGGAGCCGGGAAGCGGACGACGACATGGGGGAACCTCCAACAGCGGTGGGGCGCAAGGGGGTTCAGCATCCCGGGCGGGCGTCGCGCTGCCAAGAGGTCACAGGCGTCCCACGAGTGAAGCCCCGCAGAACACCTGCGGTCAGCCGAAGCCCTCGGGGAGATCCGCCGCCGAGTCCTCCGGTGCCAGGTCGGGGCGCAGCCGCAGCCACGACGGCTGGCGGAGCAACCCGGACCGGGTCCGGGTGCTGTAGCTGACCTCACCGACCAGCCGGGGCACCACCCAGCGGGCGCCCGCGATCCGCGGCACCGGGTCGAAGGGGCACCGGCTGCTCGCGGCGGCCCGCAGCAGTGCCGCCAGTTCCGTCCGCTCCGCCTCGCTCCAGCCGGTGCCCACCCCGCCGACGTACCGCAGCCGGCCGCCGGCCCGCTGGCCGACCAGAAGCGCGCCCGGCAGCCCGGTCAACCGGCCCTTGCCGGGCAGCCAGCCGCCGACGATCACGTCCTCGCTGCGCAGGTTGCGGATCTTGATCCAGGCGCGGGAGCGCACCCCCGGCTCGTACACCGAGTCCAGCCGCTTGCACACCAGCCCCTCCAGACCGTGCTCCCGGGTCGCGCGCAGCGCCTGGGCGCCGTGCCCGGTCACCGCGGCCGGCGTCGACCAGTGCGGTCCGGCCAGACCCAGCTCCTCCAGCCGCGCCCGCCGCCGTGCGTAAGGGACCTTGAGCAATGACCCGTCCAGGTAGGGCACGTCGAACAGCACCAGGTGGACCGGCACCTGGGCGGCCCGGCGTGCCGCTCGCGCGGGGGAGTGCGCGAGGCCCATCCGGCTCTGCAGCAGCTGGAAGTCCGCCCGGCCCCGCTCGTCGAGGGCCAGCACCTCGCCGTCCAGGACGGCGGCCGTGGTGCCCAGAGCGTGGCCGAGCGGCCGGAGTTCGGGGTAGGCGGCGGTGATCTCCTCGCCGGAGCGGGCGCGCAGCAGCACACTGCCGTCGCCGGGCAGGTAGACCATCGCCCGCTGGCCGTCCTGCTTGGTCTCGTACGCCCACCGTTCGTCCTGGGATGCGGGCGGCAGCCTGCCGGGGGTGGCGAGCATCGGCGCGATCAGCGGCAGGGTCACGGCGGTCACGGCTGAAGGTGTCGACCGCTTCGGTCGCCCTCACGCGCCTTTCGGCGCCGGTTCCCCTGAACGGGCCCGTCTGCCGGGCCTCGCCCCGGGCCGCCACGAGGCCCGACTGGTAAGCCGGCGCCACGAGTTGGACGCGGCCGCGTGCCGCCGGCGTCGTCATCGCCCGGTGGACATGGCTGCGTACGCTCAGCGGGGACACGACCAGTCGCGCCGCGATCCCCTGGTGGGACCGGCTCTGCACCGCCGGCGCCGTCACCTCCCGTTCCGGGCGGGTGAGCGCGGCGATCCGCGCAAGCTGCTCGCCCCTGCCCTGAGCGCCCGGACGACGTACTCGTCGGCGTCGAAGGCGGTCAGGACCAGCACCCGGGTGCCGGTCAGCTCCCGGTCGCCGCAGAGGGCGGCGGTGGCGGCCAGGCCGTCACCCGGCCGCAACCCCTCCGGCGGCGCGTCGTACCGCCGTGATCCGCACCACCCGCAAGATCATCGACGGATCCGTCTTCCCACGCGCCACCGCCCACGCACCCGCACACCCCTCTGGAGGCAACGATGGCTCCGCCCCTCGGTGACATCGCCCATGTCGGCCACGCCCAGCTGTTCACCCCGGACCTGGACGCCAGTGTCGCCTTCTTCACCGACTACCTCGGACTCACCGTCAACGGCGAGGACACCGACACCGTCTACCTGCGCACCTTCGACGACTACGAGCACCACAGCCTGGTCCTCACCGCCCGCGACCAGCCCGGCCTCGGCCGGCTCGCGCTGCGCACCTCCGGCGAGGAGGCCCTTCACCGTCGTATCAGGGCCGTCGAGGCGGCAGGCGGCAAGGGACGCTGGGCCGAGGACGAACCCGGTCTCGGCGCGCTGTACGTCACGACCGACCCGGACGGACACGAACACGCCCTGTACTGGGAGAGCGAGTACTACCAGGCCCCCGACGAGCTGAAACCGGCCCTGAAGAACCAGCCGCAGGCCAAGCCCAACCGGGGCGTGGGCGTACGGCGGCTCGACCACGTCAACTTCCTCGCCGCCGACGTGCTCGCCGGCGCCGAGTTCCAGGAACACGTGCTCGGCGCCCGCCCCACCGAGCAGGTCCGGCTCGACACCGGGCGGATCGCGGCCCGCTGGCTGACCTACACGCACAAGTCGTACGACGTCGTGTACACGGAGGACTGGACGGGCTCACGAGGCCGGCTGCACCACATCGCCTTCGCGACCGACACCCGCGAGGACATCCTGCGCGCCGCCGATCTCGCCATCGACACCGGCGTGTTCATCGAGACCGGCCCGCACAAGCACGCCATCCAGCAGACGTTCTTCCTGTACGTCTACGAGCCCGGCGGCAACCGCATCGAGCTGTGCAACCCGCTCACCCGGCTCGTCCTGGCCCCCGACTGGCCGCTCATCACCTGGACCGAGGCCGAGCGGGCCAGGGGGCAGGCCTGGGGCCTGAAGACGATCGAGTCCTTCCACACGCACGGCACACCGCCGGTGGGCTGACCGCCGCTGCCCGGCACGCCCCGCCGACGGCTCACCCGGTGTCTTCCTGCTCAGCGTGCACATGCCGCTGGGTGTGACCTTCCTGGTCGTCTTCCTCACCGGTGTGCTCCTCAACAGCGCCCAGACGATCATCTACGCGACCGTCTCCATCGGCTCCACCCCGGACATCCGCGCCACCGCCGTCGGCTGGATCTCCGGCATGAGCCGCTTCGACGCCGTCTTCGGCCCGTGGCTCGGCGGACAGCTGCTCGCCGCCGGCAACGGCGACCGGGGCTTCATCGCCTTCGCCCCGGCCGGCGTGTCGTCCATGGTCTTCATCGGCATCGCGGCCCTGCGCTCGGGCCGCCGGTCGGCGCGCAGCTCGGCGGAGCAGCAGCTCATCCCGCCCAGTGACCACCACGGTGCCGCGCCCGGAACCCGGGTGCGGCACCGGCCGTCTCCTCACTGGCCGGGCGGCTCCACGTCCAGGCCCGTGCACGCCAGCTTCCCGCCCACCTCGGCACACGCCTCCACACCCTTGGGTGAGCTGACGGCGAGCATCGGGCTGGTGTCCCCGGCGGAGTCGCTCGCCGGATAGCTCGCTGACAGCACGTCCTGACCTGCCCGCACCGACACCTCTCGCGCCTGCGGGGAGCGCACATGCACCTGTGACCATGCGGTGCCGCAGGCGGGCGAGTAGCGCAGGCGGACGTCGTAACCGGAGTCGGTGACCGTGCTCTTGGTCTGGGCGTCCCGCGCGCACACCGAGGCGTCGGGCAACTGGCCCTGGCAGGAGCGCGCGTGGCAGCGGGGCACGGTCAGGAAGGTCTGCGAGGCCGGAGCGGGGGCACCCTGCCGACCGGACACGGTGACGGCGGTGACCACGGCGGCGGCCGTGCCGAGCAGCGCGAGCACCGACAACGGCAGCAGCCGCGCGCGGGGCCGGTCCTCCTCCTTCGGTGGACTCGGTGCCGGCCGCTCCTCGGCCGCCTCCCACAGGGCCAATACGGCCGCGGGATCGGCGCCGGCCAGTCGGCTGAGTGCCTCCACCGCGGACCGCGGGGGCCGCTTGGTGCCGGTCAGATAGCGGTGCCAGGCCGACTTGCTGTACGGGGTGCGCGCGGCTAGTGCCGCAAGGCTCAGCCCCGTACCGTCCTTCAGTTCGCGCAGTCTCACCACCAGTGGCTCGTCCGGCGTGGTCGCTCCTTGGGGATGCCGCATCGTGCGTCCCTCGACTCCCGTTCCGCTATGGGCACTTTCGCCCCTGTTGTCGGAATGACTTCCCTGGAGACCGGGGTCCGCAACACCGGGTGAGGTAGGAGGACGGTGAGGCATCTGCACGTCGAAGGCCTGTTCGGGGAAGGGGAGTTCCCGAACAGGCCCTCGACCGTCAGGCCGTACGGCGTTCCGCAGCGGTCAGCACCACGGCACGGCGTGTCCGGTGCGGACGTAGCGGGCGGAGACGTACCCGTGGTGCCGCGGGAGCCGGTACCAGATGTGGTTGCCGTACACCCCGGTGCCGTACGTCTTGCAGGTGAGGTGCAGGTGCCGGCGTGCGTGCCGGTGCCCGATCACCCGGTAGTTCGTGCCCGGGCCGGACCGGACGTTCAGCCGGGCGCCGTGCGTGGAGACCCGGCCGAGCACGGGCAGGGTGCGGCGGTGCGACATGCCCTGCGTGATCGTCCGTCCCAGGCCCGGCACGACGAAGTGGTGGACGCAGCGGATGTGGTGCCGGTGCTGACGAACGCGCTTGGTGTGGTGGGTGCCGTGCTTGACGTGGTGCGCGGGGTGCTGGGCCGTGGCGGGCGGCGCCGGACGCGGGGTCGTGGTGGTGGCGCTCGCCGGTGCGGCCCCGGCCGACACGGGCAGGAACGCGAACACCGCGACCGTGGCCAGCAGACCGCTCTTGAGAGTCCGTCGGATCATGGAAACCTCCGGCTGTCGTTCTCGTGACCACGCATCGTGATCACGACAGCCAGCGTTGCCGCGACGGGCCGCCAGGATGCCGTCCCCGCGTTCCGTGGGACGCCGGGGACGTTCCCCGGGACGACGGCCGTAACTTACTTGAGTTACGCAACTATATGCAAAACTCGGGATATGCCCACGGAACCGCTGCTCAACGTCCCGCCCGCCTCTCCCGAGGCCATCGAGATCGAGCGTGCCCTGACGCGCATCACCTACCTCAGCACCCGTGCCCGCCGGCACGAGCGGCTGATGGCGCTCGCCGGTGTGCCGCTGGACCGGGCCGCGGTCGCGCTGCTGCGCCAGGTCGCCGACTCCGATCCGCTCCGGCCGGGGGAGCTGGCCCAGCGCCTGGGCGTGGAGGCCTCCCATGTGACGCGGACCGTGCAGCAACTGCAGCGGTCGGGGTACGTCACCCGGGTTCCCGACCCGGCCGACCGCCGGGCCCAGCGGATCCAGCTCACCGACGCCGGGCGGGAGGCCGTGGCCCGGGTCCGGGAGGCCGGTGCCCGTGGGATGCAGCTCGCCCTCGCCGACTGGCAGCCCGAGGAGCTGCGGCAGCTGGCCGCGCTCTTCCACCGCATGGTCGACGACTTCCTCGCCTTCGCGGTCGACGACGAGTCCGGTCAGGAGGCCGACGCCCCCGCGGCGACGGCGTGACAGCAAAGACGGTCTTGGGTGATCGCTCCGAAGCGGCAGTACCGCTCTCTACCGTCGAGTAATATCCGGCGGCAGGTCACCAGAGGAGGAACCGTGCCCCGGTCCGAACGCTCACCCCTGCTGCTCGCGGGCCTGTTGGCCGCCGCAGGGGTCGCCCACTTCGCCGTCCCGCGGCAGTTCGACGCGACGATTCCCCGGGCGCTGCCGGGCTCGCCCAGGACATGGACGTACGGCAGCGGTGTCGTGGAGCTGGCGCTCGCGGCCGGGATCGCCGCGCCCCGCACCCGTGCCGTGGCCGCGAAGGCGGCCGCCGCCTTCTTCGTCGGGGTGTTCCCCGCCAACGTGAAGATGGCCGTCGACTGGCGGCACCGGCCCGCACCGCAGCGGAACGCGGCCCTGGCCCGGCTGCCCCTGCAGCTGCCCCTCGTGCTGTGGGCCCGCGGTGTCGCACGGAACCAGGAGGGACGCTCGTGACCGCACCCATCGAGGTCGGGGACACGGTCGAGGACTTCGCCCTGCCGGACGAGACCGGCACCACCCGGCGGCTCACCGAGCTGCTGGCCGAGGGCCCGGTGGTCCTTTTCTTCTACCCGGCCGCCCTGTCGCCCGGCTGCACCGCCGAGGCCTGCCACTTCCGCGATCTCGCCGCGGAATTCGCCGCCGTCGGCGCCCGCCCGGTCGGGATCAGCGGTGACAGCGTCGAACGGCAGCAGGAGTTCACCGGCCGGCACACCCTCGGCATGCCACTCCTGTCCGACCCCGACGGAGCGGTCCGCGAGCGGTTCGGGGTCAAGCGGGGCTTCACGCTCGCGCCCACCAAGCGGGCCACCTACGTCATCGCCGAGGACCGCACGGTCCTGGAGGTCGTCCGCAGCGAATTCCGGATGAACACACACGCCGACCGGGCCCTGGCCGTACTGCGCACCCACCAGGGCTGAGACCGGCCGCGTCCGCGCTTGATGCCCCGGAACATTCGGATCATCCTTGGGCGTATGGAGCGTGTCGCGGCCGCGGCGATCATTGATGCCCAGGGCATGGTGACGGGGTGGAGCGAAGGTGCGCGGCTGCTCACCGGCCACGCACCGGAAGAGGTCGTCGGACGGCCCGCGACCGATCTGCTCGCGCAGGACGTACCCGACGACGCCTTCGCCACCCGGTCCGGGACCCTCGCCCTGCGGCACCGCGACGGACACCGGGTCGAGCTGGCCCTGACCGCTTGCCCGGCCCTCGGCGCCGACGGCACGCCGACCGGATACGTGGTCACCACCGCCCCGCCCGTCCCGCCCGACACCGCGCTGGTCGCCCAGGCCTTCCAACAGGCCTCCATGTCCATGTCCGTCTTCGACCTCCAGCAGCGATACCTGCGCCTCAACGACACCGCCTGCCAAGTGATGGGCGTGCCCGAGGAGACGCTGCTCGGCCGGTTCTTCCCCGACACCGTGGCGGACGTCGAGCACAACCGGGGCTTCCTGCGCCACCTACGCCAGGTCGCCGAGACCGGCATGCCCGTCCGCTACGAGAGCTTCGCCGGCGCCCCCTCCCTGAACCGGGAACACCTGTGGAGCATCGAGATGTGGCCCCTGCGGGACGACTCCGGCGAGCCGACCGCGATCGCCCTCGCGGCCTTCGACAACACCGAGCAGTACTGGGCCCGGCGCCGCCTCGCCCTGCTGAACGAGGCCGCCACCGGCATCGGCACCACCCTGGACGTGGTGCGCACCGCCGAGGAACTCGTCGCAGTGCTGGTCCCGCGGTACGCCGACTTCGCCAGCGTCGACCTGCTGGACTGGGTTCTCGGCGCCGACGAGCCGCCGATGATCCCGGACGACGGTGTCGTCGTGCACCGCGTCGCCCACGGCTCCACCCGGGAGGGCAATCCCGGTGCGGCCGTGAAACTCGGCGAGACGCAGACGTACGAGCCGGCCTCACCACCCGCCCGTGCCCTGCGCGAGGGCCGTGCCGTGCTGGCCCAGGCCGGCGAGCCGGAGTTCATCCAGTGGCTCGAAGAGCGCAACATGCGCTCGCCCGAGGGCCGCCCCTACCGCCAGGGCGTCCACTCCATGATCGCGGTGCCGCTGCGCGCCCGCGGCACCACCCTCGGTGTCGCGGTGTGCGTCCGCATGGCCCACCCGGACGACTACGGCCCCGACGACGCCGTCTTCGCCGAGGAACTCGGCAGCCGCGCCGCCGTCTGCGTCGACAACGCCCGCCGCTTCGCCCGCGAACGCACCACCGCCCACGCCCTCCAGCACAGCCTGCTGCCCCGGGGACTGCCGGGACAGGCCGCCGTCGAGGTCGCCCACCGGTATCGCCCGTGCGGGTCGCTGGCCGGTATCGGTGGCGACTGGTTCGACGTGATCCCGCTCTCCGGCAGCCGGGTCGCGCTGGTCGTCGGCGACGTGGTCGGCCACGGCATCCAGTCCTCGGCCACCATGGGCCGGCTGCGCACCGCCGTACGCACCCTCGCCGACGTCGACCTGCCCCCGGACGAACTCCTCACCCACCTCGACGACCTGGTCACCCACCTGGTCTCGGACGACAGCGGCGAGGAGGTCGCCGAGCTCGGCGCCACCTGCCTCTACGCCGTCTACGACCCCGTCTCCCGCCGTCTCTCCCTGGCGGCCGCCGGCCACCCGGCCCCGGCCGTCGTCCTGCCCGGCGGCACCGCCGAGTTCGTCCCCATGACCGCCGGACCGCCCCTCGGCGTCGGCGGGCTCCCGTTCGAGGCGATGGAACTCGACCTGCCCGAGGGCTCGGTCGTCGCCCTCTACACCGACGGACTCGTCGAGGACCGCGACCGGGACGTCGATCGCGCCACCGACGAACTGCGCCGCGCCCTCGGTGAGCCGGCCGACTCCCTGGAGGCCCTCACCGACAACGTCCTCAAGGCCGTCATGCCCGAACAGCCCACCGACGACGTCGCCCTCCTCATGGTCCGCACCCGCGCCCTCGGCGCCGACCGCGTCGCCACCTGGGACGTACCGCCCGACCCGGCCGAAGTGGCCCACTTCCGGCAGGCGGCCACCGAGCAACTGGCCGCCTGGGGACTGGAGGAGGCCGCGTTCGTCACCGAACTCGTCGTCAGCGAACTCGTCACCAACGCCATCCGCTACGGCGAACCGCCCATCCAACTGCGCCTGATCCGCGACCGCGCGCTCATCTGCGAGGTCTCCGACGGCAGTTCCACCTCACCGCATCTGCGCCGCGCGCACGCCTACGACGAGGGCGGCCGCGGACTGCTGCTGGTCGCGCAGCTCACCCAGCGCTGGGGCAGCCGGCAGACAGGCAGCGGCAAGACGATCTGGGCGGAACAGCCGCTGCTCTGACCAGGCGGGATCGTCATCTCCCGCAGGGTGTAGTCGGTGCCGCCGACGGTGGTCTGGGCGAGGATCCGGGCCGTCACGCCGGATCCCGCCGGGGTCGCCCCGGCGGCGCCGCAGGTCAGAAGGTCGCGGCGGTCACCACGCCGGTGACGGCCGTGCGGAGTGCGGTGCGCGTGCGTGAGCCTCCAGGGACGCGAGCGGATACCGCCGCGAACAGGGAGGCAGAGCGGGCGCGTTGGGGGCGGAACCCGGTGATCCGGATGCCCGCACCCGAGCCCAGGTGTCACTCCTGGCCGGCGTCGGCGACGACCTGGGCCAGGGTGCGTCCGGTTTGTACCGAGCGAGCCCGGCGGGGATCGGGGGTGCCGTGCCCCTTCGCGCGGGCCGGGCCCTTGCGGACCAGGAGCCAGGCCTCCTCCTCGTCCTGGCCGCTGCGGAAGCGGGTGAGGGCGTACTCGCCGTGCAGCTTGTCCCCGTGCAGCCGGAAGGTGGCGTGCCCGCGTTCCAGCGACTCGGTGAAGTCCACCGGGCGGCCCCGGCGGTCGTGGCTGAGCGGCTCGTACGTCCCGTGGTCCCAGACGATCACGGTGCCGCCGCCGTACTCGCCCTTCGGGATCACGCCCTCGAAGTCCTCGTACTCCAGCGGATGGTCCTCGGTGGGCACGGCCAGCCGCTTGTCCGCGGGATCCGTCGACGGACCCTTGGGAACGGACCAGGACTTCAGGACGTCCCCCACCTGGAGCCGGAAGTCGAAGTGCATCCGGCGTGCGTCATGGATCTGCACCACGAACCGGGGCCGCTCACCCTCCCTGGCCGCCGCCTTCCCCGACGGCTCACCGGTCCGCTCGAAGTCGCGCTTGCCGCGGTAGGTCCGCAGCCGGTCCTCCGTCGCCACCTGGGGCTCCTTTCCTGCGTACACCGCCGAGTACCCCGGTACGGGCCGTTCAGCCGATCATGCCGTCCAGCTTCGCGGCCGCGTCCTGAGGGAGGAGCCGTGGCGGTGCTGCGCGCGGTGGCCGTCGGCCGGGGTGACGGTGCCACCGAGCTGTGCGTTCATGTCGTACCTCTCGCGCAGTGCCGGGGCCACCGGTACGTCCGGTGCCCTGCCTCCACGGTGCGCCGGACACACCCCCGGTGGCAGTGCCCCCGCGTTCCTGGGAGTGACAGGGCCAGTCACGGTCACCGGGACGGCCCTACGGTGGTCTCACGGACGGTTCGAACACGCTCGGCGGGTTCCTGCGCGCCCGCCGGGCGCTGGTCCGGCCCGAGGACGTGGGGCTGCCCGACCTGCGCCGGGAGTCAGGCCGCCGGCCGCCACCCCAGCGCGGGGCCCAGCTTCGTCGCCAGGTCGGTCAGGATCTGGACGTAGTCCTCGTGCTCGAAGGTGAACGGCAGCGCGAACGCCACCTCGTCGACCTCGCGGAAGGCGGCGTGTGCGCGCAGCCGCTCGGCGAGTTCCTCGGACGGGCCGACCAGGTCCGGGGCGAAGAGGAGCCGCCCCGGGCCCTGTGGTGCGGCCGTGCGCGGCAGGCGCTTCGCCGCGTACTCCTCGTACTTGGCCCGCTGCTCGGGGCTCGCGGAGTCGGTGGGGATCACCACCAGCCCCTGGGAGACGCGGGCCGCCTCCCCGTCCGGGTGGTGGGCGCGGAACGCGCGGATCAGGGACCGCTGGATCTCGGCGAAGTCCAGCGGCCCCTCCGGATCCTCGGCCTTGACCACGCTGCTGGTCAGGAAGTTCATCCCGTGCTCGCCCGCCCAGCGCGCCGAGCCGAGACTGCCGCCGCCGTACCACAGCCGCCGCCCGAGTCCGGGGGAGTGCGGCTGGACCACGTCCGCGCTGTATTCGATGTGCGGCTGTCGCCGCGTGGCGTCGAAGCCGTCCACCCCGCTGAAGTCGGTGGCCGGCTTGCCGCGCACGAAGTCCAGCAGCCGCTGCACCCGCTCGTAGCCGAAGTTCTCGGTGTCCGCGGTGTCCGGATAC
This sequence comes from Streptomyces sp. NPDC031100, assembly GCF_055570785.1. Classification (NCBI taxonomy): domain Bacteria; kingdom Bacillati; phylum Actinomycetota; class Actinomycetes; order Kitasatosporales; family Streptomycetaceae; genus Streptomyces; species Streptomyces sp. NPDC031100. The sequence continues at coordinate 294,412 of NZ_JBVIGN010000006.1, read as the reverse complement.
AGGGCCTCCTTGACCTGCTCGTAGTGCATCGGCGGGCCCACGCTGACACCCGGGTTCAGACGGCCGCCGGACAGGATGTCCACGGTGCCCAGGTCCTCGGCGAGCCGCAGCGGGTTCTCCCAGCCCAGCGGGATCACCGCGGTGCCGAGCTCGATGCGGCGGGTGCGCTGCGAGGCCGCCGCCAGCACCGCGACCGGGGAGGAGATGCCGTACTGGAGGTGACGGTGGCGGACCCAGGCGCTGTCGAGGCCCAGCCGCTCGCCCAGCTCGATGATCTCCAGCGTGGACTCGTGGCCCCGGCCCGGGTCGGCCGCGTCGAACAGGCCGATGGTGAGGAAACCCAGCTTGCGCAGCGGGCGGGGAGTGGACGGCACGGGCTCCTCCAACGGTCGTACGTCGGCTCTGCCCCGATTCTCGCAGGCGAGTGTGACAACCGTGTGATCAGTTCAGCGGGATGGTGACCTCGTCCTCGACCGGTGGATCGAGTTCCTGGACACGGTTGCCGGTCGCCGCGTAGCAGCGCAGCCGTACCGCCTCCGGGGTGACGTCCAGGCGCAGGAAGCACTTGAAGAAGGGTGGGCTGTAGGTGTCGGAGGCGGGCGAGAACAGCTGGGTGTAGATCTTGCGCACGGGCAGCCGGAACCGGGAGGTGCGGTCGGGGCGGCCGCCGGTCCCCAGCAGGCTCGCCACCAGGCGGATGCGCCGGGTCACCCGGGTGTCCGGGCCGGGCGCGCGGCCCGGCTCGATGCCGAGCCGCTCGGCGACGACGGCCGTCGCCTCGGACTCGGTGAGCGTGAAGAAGCGGCGCAGGCGCAGCCGGTGGCCGTACAGGCGGCTGTAGAAGGCCAGCGAGTCGCCGCGCAGCGGATAGCAGCGGAAGTCCCGCTCGGTGACGTGTCCGACCGACACCCGCGGGATGGTGTGCGTGGCGTGCATGAACGCACCGCCGCCGCCCGCCACCACGTACTGGACGGTCCGCCCGTCCACGTCGACCGGATAGCGCTGGTAGTTGTGGATGTCGCCACCGATCGCGGCCACGTAGTGGTGCTCCGGGTCGCGGACGATGTCGTCCACCGTGCCGCCGCCCTCGATGGCGCAGGGGTGGTGCTCGCCGTCCACGTACAGAGGCGAGCCGGTGATGAGGATCTTCGGCCGCGGCCCGCGGGAGATCTCCCGCAGCCACGCGCCCTGTTCGGCGTCGATCGTGCCCAGCAGTCCGGTGTCGATGCCGACGATCCGCACCGGTCCGGCGTCGATCGCCCAGTACGGCCCCGGCTGCACGGCCTGTTGCCCGGGCGCCGAGCGCAACTTCCGTGCCTCGGCGAGGTGTTGTCCGTCGGTCGGGCGGGGCCGGTGCCAGAGAAGGGCGCGCCACCAGGCGCGGGTGAGTGGGCGGGGTGCGGGCTCGGGGGCCGGTGGCGGGGCGTCGGCGCAGAAGACGCGCATGAACGCGCCGAGATCCTCGTACCAGTCGTGGTTGCCCGGTATCGCGTAGATCGGCGCCGGGTAGTCCTGGTACGGCCGGAAGAACTTGGTGCCGTAGTCGTCCGCGCTGCCGACGGGGTAGATCACGTCGCTGGCGATCACCGCGAAGTCCGTGTCCTGACTTGCTTTCAGAAAGCCCGGCACGACGGCGTACTGGGAGTCGTCGCCCTCGCCGGTGTCCCCGATGACCATGAAGGAGAACCGATCCGGTACCTCCCGCCGGATCACCTTGTCGGCGGGTGCCCCCGCCTCGGCCTGTCGGGCCGCCAGGCGGCTGCGGGTACGGCCCGTCGGGTCGCCGAACCAGGACGCCAGCACCCCGTTGCGGGCGACCCACAGGGTCTTCGGGTTCAGCCACGACAGCTTCTCGACGTGGTCGGGCACCAGCTGCCGGTAGGCGCCGCGCTCGGACGGGCCCCAACCGGCGCCCTCTGCGGTGTCGCGTGAGGAGTCAGTCACGCGGTGCACGGTAACAACGGGCAGGCCCCGCCTCGTCGGGCGGGGCCTGCCACCGTGCGACCCGGAGCCTGCCGCAGTCTGCGGATCAGTCCACGGTCAGCGAGAGGGGACCTGCCAGCACCGAGTAGCCGTCGTTGGCCAGGTAGTACACGTCGTACCGGCTCGGGCCGCTCAGCTTGCCGGTGGAGAAGGCCGCCGCGCCGCTGGCGTTCGGGGTGTAGGCCCAGGCCAGTGAGGACCGTTGGCCGGGGGTGACACCGGCGGGGTAGATGCCGATCCAGTTCTTCGCACTCACCTGCGCGGCGGACGGCACCGTGTACCGGAAGGTGACGTTGCCGCCGTTCGCGACGGCGTTCAGGTCGCCGGTGAGCGTCGGTGCCGTCGCGGTGGACGGTGCGAAGGCGGCGTTCAGCGGTGTCGCATAGGTGTCGTTGGCGGTCAGGCCAGGCAGGCCGAGGGCCTCCTCGATGGTCCGGCCGATGCCGTAGTGGTCGTAGTGGACCGGACTGCTGGTCCCGGCCGGGACGGTGCCCTGGGAGCCGACGACCGTGGTCACGATGTGGTTGTACGCCTCGCTGTTGCTCTCGTCCCAGGTCAGGATGAGCAGCGAGCGCTGCTGGGTCCAGGCGGGAGAGGACAGCACCGGGGCGAGGGTCTGCTTCAGCCAGCCGTCCTGGGTCTTCAGGCTGGTGACGCTGCCGTTGCCGGAGGCCTCGCCGTCGTAGTAGTCGTCGGCGGCGATCCAGGAGAAGTTGGGGGTGGTCGAGGCCGACTTGAGGTCGGTGGTGAGCTGTGTGGTGTCGAACAGGTGCGCGGTGCACCGGGACGCGTTGCCGCTGATGTCCGTGTAGTTGATGAACGGCGCGTCGTCGGGCTCGTAGTAACTGTCGTAGGTGTTCTTGGTGTTGCAGGGCGTGCCCATGCCCTGCTCGTAGGCCTTCCAGCTCTTGCCGGCCTCCTCGAGGGTGTCGCCCAGGTTGCGCTGAGGAGAGTTGATGTTGGGCCAGTAGGTGGCGCCCTTGGCGTAGGTGTCGCCGCCGGCGATGGCGAGGTAGTTCTCGTCGCTCGGGTGGTAGACGCCGTGGAAGTCGGTGAGCGTCGCGCCCTGGGCCATCAGGCTGTGCATGTAGGGCGTGTCGGCCGGATCGTTCATGATCGCGGAGTAGTCGGTGTTCTCCATCATGACCATGAACACGTGGTCGTAGCCCGGCACCTTCGACGCGGGCGGGGTGAGCGGGGCCGGTGCGGTGACCGGAGTGTTCAGGGTGAGGGAGAGGTTGTCGAGGTAGCCGGTCTCGTGCGACGTCGACAGGAACTGCACCTCGACCTGGATCGACCGGGTGCCCGCGGGGACCGGGCCGGTGGTGCTGCGGGAGAGGAACTTGGTGGCCAGGCCCCGGTCGGACGCGGAGACCGTCGGCAGCTTGGCGGTCGTGCCGAGCGGCCGGCCGCTCGCATCGTGGAAGTGCAGGCCCACGGCGACGTACCCGCTGTAGGCGGTCCAGCCGCCGAGCCAGCCGGAGAGGTTGTAGCTCACACCGCCGCCGTCGACGGCCGCGGCCGCCGAGGAGACGTCGACGGTCTGCGTCATCGAGCCGTCACCGAAGTTGCCGGGCCCGAAGAAGGCCTTGCCGGGGGCCTTGCCGTCGCCGGGCAGCCCGAAGGAGCCGGCGGTGTGGCACATGACGTCCGGCCCGCCGGCCTGGGTGGTCCAGCCGGGCACGGTGGTGGCCGCGGACCAGTCGTCGGTGCAGTAACCGCCGGCCTCCGCATCGCCGTTGACGATCAGGTTGCCGCTGCTCCCGGCCGCGTGTGCCGGGGGAGTGCAGACGATCAGTGCGCCGAGGAGGGCGAGCAGCCCGCCGAGGGATCTCCAGCGCAAGCGCATTCGTGTACCTCGTCCCGTGTGAAGAGGGTGTCGTGAGGGTGCGGGCCAGGTGGCCCGGCTGTGCACGATGAACGGGACATGGGTATCGGTCTGTGCTGTCAGGCGGAAGAACCAAGACCAAACTTGACCAGACAAGTTGGCATGGTGATGGTCAGGTGGCACCCTGCTCCGGGGCTTCGGCGGGCGCCGCCGGTCAGGGCATCCGACGGACGAGGACGTCCCGCCGACGTGCGCGGACGCCTACGGCGTGGGTGCGCGCCGGGTGGCCGAGGGTGCGGGCATCGCGTCTCCCCTTCTGAACTCCCTGTCAGGCTAACGGCGTTCACGAGCGCCTGGGGTGCGCTCGGCAGTCCGTAGGCATTGACCCATGCGTGAAGGTCGACCCGGAGCCCGGGGTGCCCTACCTGCATAGGGAAAACCCTCGATTGCCCCCGTGATGGCTGGCATGTGCGGGACAAGCTGCAATCCTCCCCCCGCACACGGAATCTCCCATGGTGTGTGCACGGATCACGGTCCCCGCACAGCTCAGCTCGTCCCGGACAGCACACCCGTCTGCCCGGGTCTGTCACCGGCCGCGACCCGGCGGCCGCAGCAGGAGGAGTACGAGTGAGACGTCTTCCCCACAGACGGGCCACGGTCGGAGCCGCACTGGTCTCCACCGCCGCCTTCCTCGCCGTCGGCATCCAGTCGGTTCCGGCGACCGCCACACCCGCGGGCCCCCACCCCAGCCCCCTGCGCACCGGAGGCATGGAGGCCAAGCTCACCCCCGCCCAGCACTCCGCGCTCGTCAGGAGCGCCCAGTCGAAGACCGCCGCGACCGCCCGCACGCTCGGACTCGGCGCCAAGGAGAAGCTGGTCGTCAAGGACGTCGTCAAGGACAACGACGGCACCCTGCACACTCGTTACGAGCGCACCTACGCAGGCCTGCCCGTCCTCGGCGGCGACCTCATCGTGCACACCCCGCCCGCCTCCCTGGCCGCGGGCACGGTGAGCACGACGTACAACAACAAGCAGAAGATCAAGGTCACGTCGACCACCGCGACCTACACCAAGTCCGCCGCCGAGACCAAGGCCCTCAAGGCCGCCAAGGCCCTCGACGCGAAGAGCCCCACCACCGACAGCGCCCGCAAGGTGATCTGGGCCGGCAACGGCACCCCGAAGCTCGCCTGGGAGACGGTGGTCGGCGGCTTCCAGGACGACGGCACCCCCAGCCAGCTCCACGTCATCACCGACGCCACCACCGGCAAGGAGCTGTACCGCTACCAGGCGATCAAGACGGGCACCGGCAACACCCAGTACAGCGGCACGGTCAGCCTCAGCACCACGCTGTCGGGCTCGACGTATCAGCTGTACGACACCACGCGCGGCGGTCACAAGACGTACAACCTCAACCACGGCACGTCCGGTACCGGCACCTTGTTCACCAGCTCGAACGACGTGTGGGGCGACGGCACCGGCTCCAACAGCGTCACCGCGGGCGCCGACGCCGCCTACGGCGCGCAGGAGACCTGGGACTTCTACAAGAGCACCTTCGGTCGCAGCGGCATCAGGAACGACGGCGTCGCCGCCTACTCGCGCGTCCACTACAGCAACAGCTACGTCAACGCGTTCTGGGACGACAGCTGCTTCTGCATGACCTACGGCGACGGCTCCGGCGGCACCCACGCCCTGACCTCGCTGGACGTCGCCGGCCACGAGATGACCCACGGCGTCACCTCCAACACCGCCGGTCTCGAATACAGCGGTGAGTCCGGCGGTCTGAACGAGGCGACCTCCGACATCTTCGGCACGGGCGTGGAGTTCTACGCCAACAACTCCAACGACGTCGGCGACTACCTCATCGGCGAGAAGATCGACATCAACGGCAACGGCACGCCGCTGCGGTACATGGACAAGCCGAGCAAGGACGGCGGATCCGCCGACAGCTGGTACTCCGGCGTCGGCAACCTGGACGTGCACTACTCCTCGGGCCCCGCGAACCACATGTTCTACCTGCTCTCCGAGGGCAGTGGCACCAAGGTCATCAACGGCGTGACCTACAACAGCCCGACCTCGGACGGCGTTGCGGTCACCGGCATCGGCCGGGCCGCCGCCCTGCAGATCTGGTACAAGGCGCTGACGACGTACATGACGTCGACCACCGACTACGCCGGCGCCCGCACCGCGGCCCTCAACGCGGCGGCCGCGCTCTACGGCACCAACTCCACCCAGTACGCCGGGGTGGGCAACGCCTTCGCGGGCATCAACGTCGGCGGCCACATCAACCCGCCCAGCAGCGGAGTGACCGTCACCAACCCGGGCAGCCAGACCTCCACCGTCGGCGCCGCGGTGAGCCTGCAGATCCAGGCGAGCAGCACCAACAGCGGCGCGCTCACCTACAGTGCCTCCGGGCTGCCGGCCGGCCTGTCCATCAACAGCTCGACCGGCCTGATCTCCGGCACGCCCACCACCGCGGGCACCTCCAGCACCACCGTCACGGTGACCGACTCCACCGGCGCGACCGGCACCGCGACCTTCAGCTGGACGGTCAACCCGGTCGGCGGAGGCTGCACCTCGACCCAGCTGCTGACCAACCCCGGCTTCGAGTCCGGCAGCACCGGCTGGACCGCGACCAGCGGGGTCATCGACAACAGCACCGGTGAGCCCGCCCACAGCGGCTCCTACAAGGCCTGGCTCGACGGCTACGGCTCCTCGCACACCGACACCCTGTCCCAGTCGGTGACGATCCCCGCGGGCTGCAAGGCGACCCTGACCTTCTACCTGCACATCGACACCGACGAGACCACCGGCAGCACCCAGTACGACAAGCTGACGGTGACCGCCGGCTCGAAGACCCTGGCGACCTACTCGAACCTCAACGCGGCCTCCGGCTACAGCCAGAAGTCCTTCGACCTGTCCTCGCTGGCGGGCTCGACGGTCACGCTGAAGTTCAACGGAGTCGAGGACTTCTCGCTCCAGACCAGCTTCGTCGTGGACGACACCGCCCTGACGACCGGCTGACCCAACTGCCCTGACGGCCGGCTGACCCACACGCTGCGGTCCCGCACCCCTCGGGGTGCGGGACCGTGGCATGTCAGCTCAGCGGATCCAGCGTCAGATACGCCTGCTGCGGGCCGCCGTCGTGGACCAGCGACTCCTGGTTGCCGACGTCGTCGAAGGCGAACGCGTACGCCTTGCCGTCGGCCATCTGCGCGTGGATCTTGCGCGCGTAGTGGTTGGTCACGGCGTCCTGGTAGAAGTTCGCCGCCGAGGAGTCCGGCTGGTGGGCATTGACCAACAGCGTCGAGCGGTTGAAACCGGCACACAACGTGCGGGAGATGGGCCCGCGCACGGTGTCGTTGGGCGCGTCGAGCAGCTTGTGACAGCCGAAGATGCTGGATGCGTCCGGCTTCTGGAAACTCGTGACGACCGCACCCGAGGAGTTGGTGAAGTTCATGACGTTGCCCGAAACCCGGCCGAAGTACCGGGTGTTCGGCTGGTCGCCGAATGGCGTGACCGTCAGGGTCGACGTCGCGTACTTCTGCCAGACCCGGTTGACGTAGTCGTCCATCACGTTCGCCGGCAGGGCCCCGGTCTCCACGCCGTACAGCGGGGAGAGGGCGCGCAGCACGGTGCCGTCGGGTCGCGTCTGGATGAGGTTCGCCCAGCCGCCCGGCTGGCCGCGCAGCGCGTTGAAGAAGCCCGTGTAGCCACCGGACTTGAGGTGCCCGGTGCTGCTGACACTGCCGTCGGACCGCTGCACGCCGACCGCGTACGGCGCCGAGAACATGTCCACCTGGGTGCTGTTGAGCCACAGGCCCGAGTCGTTCAGCGTGTACTCCGACCAGTTGAACAGGATGTTCCGGTTGGGGTCGGACGGGTTCTGCACGGCCGGCTGCACCAGGCCGCCGGTGGTCAGCCTGAAGTCGAGCTTCTCGCCGTAGGAGAAGTAGATCCGACCGGAGAACTTCGGTATCCGGATCGTCGTCGACTGCCCGGCGGCCGGTCCGGCGATCGCCGCGTCCGGTGCGGGAGTCGGCGGGTTGCCGCCCGCCGGCCAGGCGTGGAAGGTGCCGTTCGCGTCGGCCCAGCCCTGCCGCCCCGTGGACAGCTGGGTGCCGAGGTCGTAGACGTACACCGGGCCGGAGCGGCCCGAGTTGTTGGTGATCTTCAGCGAGATGGTGTCCGGTACCGCGGCATCGGCGCGGTCCGGTGCGGCCAGCGCGAGCAGGCCGCCGACCAGGGCCGCCGCGGCTGCCAGGGGCAGCGCCGGGCGCGTGAAGCTGGTGAGCACTCTCCACCTCCGTGTGGGGTCGGGGTCGTACGGGTATTGGTCCGTACCTGTGTGAGAGCGCTCTCAGCGTCGCGGTCGGGCGAGTGCATGTCAATGAGAGGGACCGGATCCGGGTGGCGTCCGCCGCAGGGCGGACGCCCGCAGGCCTCAGAAGGTGCGCTTGAGGAGGTCGAGCAGTGCCGACCAGTGCCGCTCGTCGGCCTCCCGGTCGTAGGCGGGGGTGTCCGCCTGGGTGTAGCCGTGGTGAGCATCCGGGTAGACCTCGCAGGTGTGCCGTACGCCGGCGGCGGTGAGCGCGTCCTCCAGCCGCCGGATCTGCTCCTCGGGCATGGACCGGTCCTGGTCGGCGTGGGGAAGTACAGCTCCGCGGTGATGCGCTCGGCGCCGAGGTGCGGACTGTCCGGGGCGTCGGTGGCCAGCCGGCCGCCGTGGAAGCCGGCCGCGGCGGCCACCCGTTCGGGGTGCGTGGCCGCCGTACGCAGCGCCAGGCGGGCACCCATGCAGTAACCGGTCAGCGCGACCGGGCCGTCCGTGACCAGGGGGCAGTCGGCCAGCCAGCCCAGATAGGCGTCCGCGTCCCGCTTGGTCTGCTCGGGGGTGAGCGAGGCCATGACCGGGCCGATCCGCTCCCAGATGGTCGGGTTGGCCGCGGGGTCGATGAACTCCGGAACCTCTCCGATCGGGGTGCGGCCGTGCCGGTAGAAGACGTTCGGTACCAGAACCGTGTAACCGGCGCCCGCGAGCCGGTCGGCCATCGCCCTCAGCTGCGGGCGCAGACCGTAGGCGTCCTGGTAGAGGAGGACGCCCGGGCGCGGCTTCCCGTCCGCGGGGTGGGCGAGGTAGGCGTCGGCGGTGCCGTCCTCGGTCGGGATGTCGACTTCTGTTCCCCGTACGGCAGTCATGCTGCGGAGCCTCCTGAGGAATCGGCGGCGGGTTCGGTGGCACGTACATGTTTCATGCTGCCATGCAAGATCCACACGGCGACGCCGGTGCCGTCCTCACTCGAACCGTGAGGCGTCCCCGGCGCCCCGCCGCACGATCTCCGCCTCGCCGCCGGAGAAGTCCACGACCGTGGTCGGCTCGGTGCCGCAGTCCCCGGAGTCCACCACCGCGTCCACCGCATGGTCGAGCCGGTCCTTGATCTCCCAGCCCTGGGTCAGCGGCTCCTCCTCGTCCGGCAGCAGCAGCGTGCTGGACAGCAGCGGTTCGCCCAGCTCGGCCAGCAGGGCCTGGGTGACCACATGGTCGGGGATGCGCACGCCCACGGTCTTCTTCTTGGGGTGCTGCAGCATGCGCGGCACCTCACGGGTCGCCGGGAGGATGAACGTGTAGCTGCCGGGGGTCGACGCCTTCACGGCCCGGAACACGTCGTTGTCGACGCGGACGAACTGGCCGAGCTGCGCGAAGTCCCGGCACATCAGCGTGAAGTGGTGCCTGTCGTCCAGATGGCGGATCGAGCGGATCCGGTCGATGCCGTCCCGGCTGCCGATCTGGCAGCCCAGCGCGTAACAGGAGTCGGTCGGGTATGCGATGAGTGCCCCCGACCGCACCGCGTCGGCGATCTGGCCGATGCTGCGCGGCTGCGGGTTCTCGGGGTGCACGTCGAAGTACTTCGCCACCCGGCGAGCTTATGCCGTACTCACGCGTCGCGCGCACCTCAGGCGTGCCCCGCCGCCCCGTCGGCCGGGCACTCCCGTCCGGACCGCCGCTCAGCCGCGCCCGCCGCCACCGGGGGCGGTCCTGGTCGCCCTGGGGTAACGTCCACGTTCGAAAGCCGAGGTCAACCGGACGACGAGGAGACGGACGACGTGGCCGCCCGAGCCGACGAGGGCCCCCACCCCCAGCAGCCGCACGACACCGACACCGCCTGGGCGGAGCAGCTGCTCGACCATCTGCGTCCCCCGGGCCGCGCACCGCGCCGGGTCGTCACCTGGCTCGGGAGGACCGTCGGGGCGACGGTCTCCCTCCAGGACGGGCACGGCTCCCTCCTCGCCGGTGAACCCCTGCCGCTCGACGGCACCGTGCTCGCCGACCTGATCACGGGCAGGCTCTCCTCCGCCGCCCTGGAGGACGGCGGCCACCACGTCCGCATGGTCGCCGTACGCCGACGGGGAGAGGGCCCGACGGCCGGAGCGGTGCTGGTGGTGGCCCGCCCGGACCCCTTCGACCGGCGCGCCGCCGAGATCGTGAACCGCACCGCCTGTGTGCTCGAACTGCTCCTGAGGGAAAGGGAGCTGACGAACGCCGGACGCCGGCTGCGGCGGGCCACATCCGACCTGCGGCTGGCCATCCTGCAGCTGCTGATGGTGGAGGACACCGTCTCCGCCCGCCGGGTCGCGGCCGGCCTGTGGCCGGGCCTGCTCGAGGAGGACACCGCCCGCGTGTACGTCGTGGAGGGTTCCCCCGCCGAGCGCGACGAACTCGCCGACGCGTGCGCGGACGTGACCACCGGCCAGGCACTCGTCGTGCGCTGCCCCGCGATGGACGGGCACGTCATCGTCGTCGGTCCCGGGCCCGCCGCGGGGGAGAGGCTGCGCACCCTCCTCCACGGCCGGCCGGGCACCTTTCTCGGCGGCAGCCTGCGCCAGTGTCTCGCCCGCACCGCCACCGCCTACGGGCAGGCCATCAGCGCCCTCGCGGTGGCCCGCTTCCGCCCGGACCAGACGGCTGTCTACGCCGAACGCAGCCACCCCGAACGGCTCATGGACCCCGCCGCCCTGCGCGCCTGGTCCGCCGGCTTCCTCAGGCCCCTCGACACGCTGCCCCACCACATCCGCGCCGAACTGCTCGCCACCACCCGGCTGGGCCTGGAGTTCACCGCCGTCAACGCGGCCAAGGTGCTCGGCGTCAGCCGCAACACCGTGCGCGCCCGCATGGACCGCGTCGAGTCCCTGATCGGCAGCGACTTCTCCGACCTCACCATCCGGGCAGCCGCCCACCTCGCGCTCAACACCGAGGCGGTGCAGGGCTCGTACGACGCCGACGGCACGGCCCACGCACCTGCGCCCGTCCGGCTCGGCGAGCTGCTCACCTCGGCCGCGCTGCGTTCCTGGGCCGAGGACCTGCTCGGCCGCCTCGACGCGGACGGCCGCGACCTGCGCGGCACCCTGCGCGCCTGGATCGCCGCCGGCGCCAACGCCGAACGCACGGCCCGGGACCTCGGCGTGCACGCCCAGACCGTGCGCGAGCACGTCCGGGCCGCCGAACCGGTCCTGGAACGCCAGCTGTTGGCCGCGGGCAGCGACCTGTACGAGGTCGTCCTCGCTCATCTCGCCACCGGCGTCCTCGCCGCACGCGCCCTCGACGGGGCGAACCGGGGTCAACCGGACTCACCTGTGCACAGGTGAGTCCTCTGCGCGCCCCAAGGGGCACCGACGCGATACCCACGGCCGTGCCCCGCCGTTAAGTTCAGCAGCTGCGGGGCACGACCGGAACGGGGGACCGGTCGGTGCCCCGTACGCCTCTAGGCGCCCAGCCGGACCGGCACCTCCCGCCAGCCGTGGGCGATGAACGACGGCACCTGCCGCAGCTCGTCGGCGCCGACCGCCAGCCGCAGCCCCGGGAAGCGGGCGAACAGCGCGGGCAGCGCCCTCAGCGCCTCCATACGGGCCAGCGGGGCACCGATGCAGCGGTGTACACCGACCCCGAACGCCAGATGGTCGTCGTCGCCGCGCGCCGCGTCGAAACGTGCCGCGTCCGACCCGTAGCGCGCCGGGTCCAGGCCGGCGGCCGCGTACGTCGTGATGATCGCGTCCCCGGCCGGGATCGTCACCTCCCCGACCTTCAGGTCCGCCACCGCGAACCGGAGCGGCAGCGCGGCGATCGACGGATACACCCGCAGCGTCTCCTCCACCACCCCCTCCCAGCCGACCTCCCCGGAGCGCACGGCCGCCCGCTGCGCCGGGTGCGTCAGCAGGGCCACGACCGCGTTGCCGATGAGATTCACGGTCGTCTCGAACCCGGCACCGACCACGAGCAGCAGCGTGTGCAGCAGCTCCTCGTCGGAGAGCCGGTCGCCCTCCTCGTCCCGGACCCGGATCAGCTCCGTGGTGAGATCGTCGCCCGGTTCCTTCCGCCGGTACGCGAGCAGCGCACCCAGCACCGTGCCGATCCGCTCCTGCACGGACGCCGCGTGCTCCGGGTTCGGGTCGGAGGTGTCGAAGATGTCCGTGATGAGCCGCGCGGCGTCCGCGCGCAACTCGTCCGGCACACCGAGCAGTTCGCAGATCAGGCGCATGGGCAGCGGATGGGCGAACCCGGCCCGCAGGTCGACCGCGCGGCCGTCGGCGCCCTCGGCCGCCAGCGCGTCCAGCAGGTCGTCGGTGATGGCCGCCACGCGCGGGCGCAGCGCCTCGGTGCGTCGGTGGGTGAAGCTCGGTGCCACCAGCTTGCGCAGCCTGGTGTGGTCGGCACCGTAGGTGGACAGCATGTTGACCACGCCGACCCAGGTCACGATCCAGCTCCAGGCGGGACGCTCACCGGTCTGCGGCCACAGCCGCCAGTGCCGGCGCGCGTCCTTGCTGACCAGGGGATCGAGGATCAGTTCCTTGAGGACGTCGTACCCGGTGGGCGCCCAGGCGGGGATGCCGCCGGGCAGTTCCACGGGGACGACCGGGCCGAGGGCGCGCAGCCGGGCGCTCTCCGCAGCGATGTCGGTCCCGAACGGGTCGAGCGGGATGCGGTCGGTGACGGTCACGACGGCTCTCCTGGCTGGTCGGGCTCTCGCGAGGCAGTCGTCGCCCAGTAGACACCGTCGCCGGCCGGGAGCGAACAGCGCATCCTCGATGCGTGGCCGAAAACCGACCAGGCGGGAACCTCACCTGGCCGCGGGTTCGGCCGGCAGGTTGAAGACGTGGTCAGGGGAGATGATCTCCGTGATCGCCTGGCCGAACAGGGTGCTCGGTTCCTGGTCGTCGTGGTCGATGTCGGTGTTGAGCAGCACCACCAACGTCGCCTGCGCCGAAGGGAGATAGACGGTCAGGGACTCGTAGCCCGGCAGGGAGCCGTTGTGGCCGATCCAGCCCTGCACATCGAAGATGCCCAGCCCGTACCCGGCGCCCGGGATCGGCGTCGCCGGTGTGGTGAGCCGCTGCTTCTGCACGGCCGGGCTGACCATCCGCCTGCCGTCCGGGAATTGGCCGGTCGCCACCGTCCGGGCCCACACCCGCAGGTCCTCCAGCTTGGAGATCATCGCGCCGGCCGCCCAGCCCCAGGACGGGTTCCAGTCGGCCGTGTCCTCGACCTTGCCGCTGGCCGTCTGGTCCGTGTAGCCCTGCGCGTGCGGGGCCGGGAACTCCGCACCGGCCGGGAACAGCGTGCTCGGCATCCCGGCGGGGCCGAGGATGTGCCGGCGGATGTAGTCACCGAGCTGCTGTCCGCTCTCCTTCTCGACGACCAGGCCGAGCAGGATGAGATTGGTGTTGCAGTAGGAGAACTTCTCTCCCGGCGGGAACAGCACCGGGTGCCTGAACGAGTAGTAGAGCAACTCCTTCGGCGTGAAGGCACGTTGCGGATCGGACGTGAGTGCCTTGTAGAAGTCGTCGTCCTCGGAGTAGTTGAACAGACCGCTGCGCATGCCGGCGAGCTGCCGCAGCGTGATCCTGTCCCCGTTCGGCACACCGTCGAGGTACTTGCCGATCGGGTCGTCCAGGCCGACCTTGCCCTGGTCCACCAGCTGCAGGAGCGCTGTCACGGTGAAAGTCTTGGTCTCGCTGCCGATCCGCATGTACAGGTTCGGCGTCATCCGCAGGCCGTCGCTCTTGTCGGCGACACCGAACGAGTTGACGTAACTGCCCCGGTCGGGCGTCCAGATGCCGACCGTCACCCCGGGCACGTTCGCCTCCGTCATCACGTTCTGCACCGCGCTGTCGAGTTGGCGGGCCACCGCCGGAGTGAGGGCGCGGACGTCCGGTCCCGAGGGGGAGGGGCTGGGCGACGTGGCGGCGAGCGCGGAGGTCGGCGCCGCTCCTGCGGGAGTGCCGGTGAGCGGCACCATCAGCGTCCCCGCCACGACGATGACCGCGGCCCCCCTGCGCAGGCGTGCGGACGAAAGCGACATGGGCTGACTCCAAGCACGTGAGAGCCGAACGTGCGGTGGGCGAGACGTCGGAGCCCTGTCTCCTCAATATAGGAGCGCTCACTGCGCTGCGCCTGTCGGCCGAGGCGCCCCGCTGCGGGATGCTTGTCGGACGGGCGGAAGGCCGCGTTCGAGGGGTGGGCTCACCCGACCCGGTTCAGGGAGCGGACCCACCGCAGGGCCCCGGCGGACCGCACCCGTGAGCCGATCTACGCCCAACTCGTCGCGTGCCGTGGGTCCGCCTCGCCGGTGTGACGCTGTGCACCCGGGCCGAACCCGAACGCTCCTGACCCGTCACCGCCCGCACAGCGGTGCGAGGACCGCCAGCGTGCCGTTGGCCTGCCGCAGCGCGGCCTCCAGGGGGCCGGGCGCGTGCAGCGCGCCGGTGCCGTCCGGCGGGACCAGCCACTCCAGGGAACGCGCCGCCCGGTACGGCGGCGGTACGGCCACCCAGGACCCCTTGGTCGCGTACCGCAGCCCGGCGCCGACCCAGCCGCCGCACGGATCCGGCGGGAGGAAGAACCCGACCCGCCCCGCGGCGGTGTCCACCAGGGTCGGCCCCGGCACGGGCAGCGAGGGCCGCCACAGCAGGTCCAGGGTGAGCAGGCCGAGCCGGTCGGGAACGCTCAGGACGTCCCAGAAGCGGCCCGCCTCCAGCAGCGCGATGCCCTCGCCGTGGTCCCAGGCCCCTTTGCACGCGCGCGGATCGACCGCCGCCGCGGCGAGCCACTCCACGCCCCGCATCCACATCGTGTTCGTCATGCACTGCTCCGCGTGATCCTGCACACCAACCCGGCATATGCATGCTCGTAGATATTTCTACATGACGGAAGGGGTGGCGAACCCTGGCGTTGAAGGCATCGCGTTCGAACTCCGGGCAATGGTTCGTCGGTCGGGCGCGAGTGTCATGGCATCCGTGCATCCGGTCAGCGCTTGATTCAATCGTGACTACAACAGATTCGAGCGCCATCTGTTGATATTGACACGCTTTCACTCGTACGCTCTCACTGTTCCGTCGTCCGTATCCATCGAGGTAACCCCATGGACCGCACGCGCCTGCACGCCCTCCTCGCCCGGGAGAGCGCCGACGCCGAACGCCGCAACCCACGCTCCCGGGCGGCATACGCGCGGGCCGACCACCTCTTCGGCCGGGTGCCGATGACCTGGATGAACAAGACCGCCGGAGCCTTCCCCCGGTACCTGGCCGAGGCGCGCGGCGCCAGGGTCGTCGACGTCGACGGACACGCGTACATCGACTTCTGCCTCGGGGACACGGGCGCGATGGCCGGTCACTCGCCCGCTGCCGTGACCGAGGCGGTGCAGCGCAGGTACGCCGAGCTGGGCGGGGCCACCGCCATGCTGCCCACCGAGGACGCCGAGTGGGTCGGTGCCGAGCTGACCCGCCGCTTCGGCCTGGCCCGCTGGAGCTTCTCGCTGACCGCGACCGACGCCAACCGGTGGGCGATCCGGCTCGCCCGCGCCGTCACCGGGCGTCCGAAGATCCTGGTGAACAGCTACTGCTACCACGGCAGCGTCGACGAGTCGCTGATCGTCGTCGGCCCGGACGGCCGGGGCACCGCCCGGCCCGGCAATGTCGGCGCCCCCTGCGACGTCACCCTGACCAGCCGGGTCGCCGAGTTCAACGACCTCGCGGGGCTGGAGCGCGAGCTGGCCCACGGCGACGTCGCCGCCGTCCTCATGGAACCGGCGCTCACCAACATCGGCATCGTCCTGCCCGAACCCGGCTACCTCGCCGGCGTACGGGAGCTGACCAGGCGGTACGGCACGCTGCTGATCAACGACGAGACGCACACCTTCTCCGCGGGCCCCGGGGGCTGCACGGCCGCCTGGGACCTCGAGCCCGATCTGCTCACCATCGGCAAGGCGATCGGCGCAGGCATCCCGGCCGGCGCCTACGGGCTCTCCGCGGACCTCGCCGAGCGGCTGCTGGGCCGCGCCGACCTGGACCTCGTCGACATGGGCGGCGTCGGTGGCACCCTGGCTGGCAACGCGCTGTCGGTCGCCGCGACCCGGGCCACCCTCGAGCACGTGCTCACCGACGAGGCCTTCGCCCGGATGACGAAGCTCTCCGAACGCTTCGAGGCAGGGGTCAGGGCCGGTATCGAGGCCCACCACCTGCCCTGGTCGGTCAGCCGCCTGGGCGCCCGCACCGAGTACCGTTTCACCGCACCGGCGCCCAGGACCGGCACCGAGTCCGCGGCCGCCGCCGACCCGGAGCTGGAGGACTTCCTACACCTCTACCTCGCCAACCGGGGCGTCCTGCTGACCCCGTTCCACAACATGGCGCTCATGTGCCCCGACACCACCGAGCAGGACGTGGACACGCACACCGAGGTCTTCGCCGCGGCCCTGGCCGAACTGACCGGCTGAGCCGGGACGTTCCTGCGCACCGGCACGAAAGGAGAGTCGTGGACGAGATCGACCGGGCCATTCTGCGCGAGCTGCAGACCGACGGCCGTATCGCCTACGCCGACCTCGGCCCGAAGGTCGGGCTGTCCGCCTCGGCGGCCCGCCAGCGCCTGCAGCGTCTGCTGGACTCCCGGGCCGTCCAGGTCGTCGGCGTCACCGATCCGATGGCCATGGGCGGGCAGGCCATGGCCCTGCTCGGCATCGGCGTCGACGGCGACCCGCGCACCGTCGCGGACGCCCTCGCCGAGCGCCCCGAGGTGGTCTACTCGGTGCTCACCTCCGGCGGGTTCGACCTGTTCGCCGAGGTGGTCGCGCCGGGCCCCAGGGACCTGCTGGACTTCGTCAACGACGTGGTGCGGCCCATCGAGGGCGTGCGCGAGATCCAGTCCTTCCCGTACTTCGGGATCCACACCCATCGCTTCCTGTGGGACGTGGGCTGACGTGCGTGCCCGCAGGGGCACGGGATGCCGAGGTCAGGCGACCGCCGGCGCGGGCTCCAGTACCAGCAGGGTGGCGTCGTCGCGGACCTCGAAGTGCCGTTGCCGCAGGTCGGCCCAGACGGCGCCGGCCAGCTCGGCGGATGCGGTCTCGGCGAAGTCGGCCAGCCGCTCGGGCAGCGGATAGAAGGCGCCGGAGGCGTCCCGCGCCTCCCAGACCCCGTCCGAGGCCAGCAGCAGACGGTCGCCCGCCCCGAGCGGCACGGTGACCTCCTTGGGGGGATCGGCACCGGACAGCCCCAGGCCCAGCGGGGCGGCCGACGTGACGGTCACCTCCAGGGCCCGCCCGCCGTGCAGCAGCACCGGTGCCGGATGCCCGTAGGCGACCACCCGCACCGCGCGTACGTCGGGCGTGAACTCCAGCAGCACCGCGGTCGCGAACAGCTCCGCATGCCGCACACCCGCCGAGTCCACCGCCAGCCTGCGGTCCATCCGGGCCGCGACCGACTCCAGGTCCGGCTGGTCCAGCACCGCCTCGCGGAACGCGCCCAGCAGCGACACCACCGTCGTCATCGCCGACAGGCCGTGCCCCTGCACGTCCCCCATGACCGCCCGGACGCCGTACGGACCGGCCTGTACGTCGAAGAAGTCCCCGCCCACCAGCGTCCCGTCCTGGGCGGCCCGGTAGAAGCCCGCACACCCCACCCGCCCGACATGCTCCGGCAGCGGCGGCATCACCGCCCGCTGCACGGCCTCCCCGATCGCCCGCTCCATGACCAGCTGGGCGTCCCGGAGCCTGCGCACATAGGAGAGGAACACACTCAGCATGGCGACGAACACGATGGTCAGCAGATCGGTGTCGCCGGGACGGTTCAGGTGCGTGGCCGGTACGTTCAGCGCCGCGACGACCAGAGCGCCGAGGACGGCGGTCGCCAGCGGTCCGTACGTCAGGACGGCGAGCGGCGGGATCGCACCCAGCAGGAAGCCGAGATCGCGCGCGTGCGGCGTCGCGACCGTGGCCCCGGTCACCACCACCAGCAGGGCCACCGGCAGCACCCGGAACCATCGCGGCGGCGGCGCGCCCTGCAGCCAGCCGCGTTCCTCCCGGTTCCGACGCGACGACCAGCCGCGCACCGACCTCACATCCCCACGCTACGCCGTCGCCCGGAGGGGGTGCCTCCCCTTGGCCGCGGTCCCGCGAAGCGGCAGGCGGGAAGATCCCGGGCCCCGGTGGCCGCGCCGCGGAAAACGGGTCGACACCTGCCTGGACCGCCGTCTAGCGTGTGCGGCACGCCCGAAGACATACGGAAGGAGGCGAGCGTCATGCAGTCCACAGTCGTCCAGCGCTCCCGCCTTCCCATGACCCGGGCGTAGCACGTCTGATCCGACCGGGAGCGCACCCCGCTGCACACAGCACGCAGCATGCATCCCGGAGGAATCCATGACCGCTGTGGTCGTCCGCACGCTCGACGAGAGCAGTGCTCACCTGTTCGATGCCCTGCCCGACCCGCTGGGCTTTCACGAGAAGCACCGCCGGACCCGGTACCGCCCTGACTGGAAGCGGGTCGCCCTGCGCGACGGCCGGGTCGTGGCCCGCGCCGCCTGGTGGGCCCGGCCCGAGGACCCCGAGCCGCTCGTGATCAACTGGTTCGACGTGGCCGAGGGCGAGGAGGACGCCGGAGCCGAACTCCTGCGGACGGCGCCCTGGCACACCGGGGAACTCGAACTCGACCTCACCGCCGGCTGGCGCGATCTGCCCGGCCTGACGGCCGCCGTCGCCGCCCGCACCGCAGCCGCCCGCAAGGCCGGATACGAACCGCTGGTGGAACGGTTCCTGTACCGCTGGACCCCGGACCACGGCCTGCCCGAGCGCCCCGGACGCCTCGTCTTCGCCGCCGAACCCGACGACGCCGTGTTCTTCGACGCCCTGCGCCGCATCCACGCCGGCACCCTGGACGCGCACGCCCGCCGGGCCATCGCACACGGCGGGGTGGACCAGGCCGCGCGGGAGGACCTCGACCTCTTCCACTGGTTCCCGTCACCGCGGGAGTGGTGGCAGCTCGCCCGCACGCCCGAGGGCGAGACGGCCGGCCTCCACATCCCCGCCCGCAATCCGTCCGGACCGTGCGTCGGCTTCATCGGCGTCCTGCCGGAACACCGCGGCCACGGCTACGCGTACGACCTGCTCGCCGAGTGCACCCACTTCCTCGCCGAACAGGGCGCCGAGTTCATCGCCGGCGCCACCGACCAGGGCAACTTCCCCATGGCCGCGCACTTCGCCCGGGCCGGATACCCCGTCGTACGGGAGCGGATCAGCTTCTGGGCCGACGGCGTTGTCAGTGCCGGGTGACATGCTGACGGAGCACTGATCTGAGCGGGACGGGGGAGGGGTCATGGGGTTCGACGGCGAGGTCCTGTTGCACATCGAGGGGGACCGGGCCTGGTTCCGGTGGAGCGGCGAGCCGTTCGAGGAGCCGGGGTGACGGCGGACCGGTAGGCCGGATCCCGCCTCAGTCGAGGGGATCGCCGTTGTGCGCCGGCGTGTGCAGCCGGTCGGGCGTGAGCGGGCTCATGGCGGTGACGTCGCGCGGGACGATCTGGAAGCCCTGCCAGTGGACCGGCATGGGGGTCTGGTCCTCGTCGCGCGGGACGTGGTGGAAGCCGACGTTGACCCAGACGATCGGATGGGTGAGCCGCTGGCCGTTCACGAACCGGTCGACCGTGCTCTTGCAGGAGGCCGAGCCGCTGATCGCGTTCTGGCTGGCGTACTTCTCGCAGTTCTTGTCCTGGGTGAAGTACACGTCGTGGCGGGTGTAGGGGTGCGGCGCGTAACTGTCGGTGTGCTGCTGGACGATCTCCCAGGACCGCAGGTGCCCGTCGGCGTTCCTGCCCGCCGTACCCGCTATGCGCCACCAGCGGCTGTTCGCCCGGTCCCCGGCCAGCTCCTTGGCGATGGTGCGGTGGGTGGTCCGCACCCGCGGGTAGCCGTCGGCGGAGGTGCCGTCGGCGTGGGTGTCGTACTGCTCGACCTGGGCCCCTGTGGTGCTGCTGGGCCCGAAGTCCAGCCGCCAGAACACGTTGTGGTGATGGCTGGTCGCCTTGTCGGACGCGCCCCGGCCGAGGGGCCGGCCGGTGCTGTCGGAGGCGTCGAAGTCGCCGGGGGAGAGGTTGCCGGTGGCGCCCTCGCGGGCGGTGACGGTGCCGTCGTCGGCGAGGTTCCACTGGGTGATGTAGTGGTAGTACCCGACCGCGTTGACGGTGTAAAGGACCAGGTCGTCGCCCTGGGCGCTGTCGCGCCGGGAGGGATGCTCGCCGACGTCGCCGCTGTCGCCCTGGTAGGCGAATCCGCGGTGCTGGACGGTCACGCACAGGCCCTTGACGGAGCGTCGGCGTCCGGTCTCCTCGTCGGGGACCTGGAAGCTCTTGAGCGTGCCCGACGGGCAGTCCTTCGGTTTGATCGGCAGGGCGAGGCTGCCGAACTCGTACTCGGTGACGTCGTTGTACTCGTTCGCGCCGTTGTCATAGGGCACGTTGATCTGGGCGAGCCGTGCATTCGCCAGCACCCTGATCGGCGTGCGCTCGTGCCGGGGCTGATACGTGACGTCGGCCAGGACCAGCCCGGCGACGGGGTCGTTGCGCCAGCACATCCGCCAGACGGTGCCGTTCGGCAGCTTCTTCTCGACGGTCGACGCGGGGCTGCAGGCGGCTCGCGGGGCGTGCGGGGCCGCGTCTGCGGCGGCGCCGAGACCGGCGGGCAGGGTGAGGAGCGCCGAGGCCCCGGTGAGGGCCAGGCGCCGCAGGAGTGCGCGCATGGGTGTGGGTTCCTCCGTGGTGGGTGGCGTGTCCGGCGTTAGGGCAGCCGGAGGGCGGCGCGGTCGCTCAGGTCGACGACGAACGCGCGGGTGTCGATCCACGGGCCGCCGTCGACCCGGGTGAACAGCCGCACACAGCGGTGCTCTCCGCAGACGGCGGCCGGTCCCGAGCGGCCGGGCGGGCTGACGTACGTGCCGCCCACCACGGACAGGTGCGCGGGATCCGTGAGCGGCCGGCCGGTGGCCGCGCGGTAGTCCTGCCGCAGCCCGTCGCCGAGCGCGCCGTCCAGCAGGATGCCGAGGGCCTCGCGGGCCTCCGCCGCGGACGGCGGCGGCTGGGCGCCGGTCGTCCGCTCGGTGTGCTCCACGGCGCCCGAGGTGAGGTTCACCGTGCTGTGGACGAGCGTGTCGCGGCCGTAGTCGTACAGGTACACCTCGGCCCGCCGTGCGCCGCCCCCGTCGGCGAGCTGGATGCCGAGCACTTGCGGGGCCCCGGTACGGCCGTGCACGTCCCGGCTCGTGCTGCGCAGCGCTCGGTCGCCGGCCAGCACGAGCCGGGTGGCGCGCTGCTGTTCCTCGTCCGTGAGCGGGTCGTGGCCGGTGCCCACCCCGCCTGACGAGCCCGGGCCTGTGACGCTCGGTGCGTCTGAGGACGGTGCGGCGGAGGACGACGGTGCGGCCGTGGGGCGGTCGGCCCCGGTGGCGTTCAGCGGCAGGGTGACGGCGACCATCGCCGCCGTGGCGGTCACGGCGAGCGCCGCGCCGCCGAGCAGCCGCCGTGCGGTGGCTTTCATGACTCCCCCTTCTCATGGCTGTGCGACAGCCGGTCGATGGTGCGGATCGTGGTGTCGCGGGCCGCCCTCACCTGATCGAGCTCAGCGCGGTGCTGTTCGATCGCGGCCTTCTGATAAGCCGACTCGACCGCGAACCAGACGCCCACGAGGTCGGTGCGCGCCTTGCAGGCGACGTCCGCCCGTGCCTGGGCGATCTCCTGCGGGGACGGGCGCGCGGCATTCGCCGAGGGCACCTCGTCCATGGGGGTGGACATCCGGAAACCCCGGGCGTGCATGCACGCCGACCACGCCGAGAAGACCTTCGTGACCCGGGAGTCGGCCATGGACCGCTCGAAGCTGTCGGCCTTGATGCGGGCGACGATCCCGTCCGGGTCGGTGCCCGGCCCCTGTGCACCGCGGGCGCCGAGCAGCCGCTCGGCCTCGCCCAGGCATCCACCCTGCGGGACCGGCCGGCCGCGGTACGAGGTGAGGGGCGTGCCCGAGGTGTCCACCCCCGTGAGGACACCTCGGGCCGCCGGCGAGGGGGGCTTCGGCCTCGACTCCTTCGCGCCGGTGGCTCCCGCGGATTCGGCGGTGGGAGCGTGGTACCCCCAGATCCGGGCCTCCGCGGCGTCCGTGAGCCCGTACCGCCGGTACAGCACCGTGTACGCGTCCAGCGCCCCCCGCTCCGCCGCCGATCCGGCCGGCAACCGGGTCGCGGGCGGATACGGCACGGACAACCGCCGCATACAGGCCCGTACGGCCGCGTCGCTCACCTGGTCGAAGTCCAGCGCCTGGTGAGGGGCCAGCATGTAGCGCTCGACGGGCAGATGGAGGCGTTCCACCCCGACGGTGCGCGGTATCCCGCCCAGTGCGGGCGGCTCGGTCTGCTCGGACGACGGGGACGAGCAGGCGGCCGAGGCCGCCAGCAGCAGCGCGCCGCCGGCGATCGCAGCTCGCCGTAGTCGTCGTGCTCGTCGTACTCGTCGTACGGAGGTGGGAGTGCAGACGTGCACCATGGCCATCGCTTCCTCGGAAGGCGGTGCCCCGCCCAGGACGGGGCACCGCGTGATCACAGGACGGACCGGCTCAGTGACCGATACCGGGGCAGCGGGTGTGGTCCGAGACGGCGATCGACGCCTCGTTGTTGCGCAGCCAGCTGGTGAAGTTCCCGCCCTTGTACGGCGAGAGCCAGTTGGAGTCCCCGCGGTAGTTCGGGGAGTACCAGATGCCCACGTTGCATCCGGTGCCGTTCTGGGCGGAGGCGGCGTTGTTGCGGACCTTCAGGCCGTGGCCCGCCCGGGTGCCGGTGAACTTCTTGGTGCCGAGGTCGCCGATCTTCGTCACCGTGCTCCGGTACGGAGCGTTCTTGGCGTCGGGCGAGTAGTACAGGCAGAACGTGTACGGGCTCGCGGCGTCGCAGTCGGACTTGCTGTTCCAGCTGGAGATGTTCGCGCTACGGGCGTCTGCGTGCCCGGCCAGCGCGCCCAGCGCCAGCGCCGCGGTGGCCATGAGCACTCCGGCCCGGGTCGTCGCCCTCATCGTCATCGTCATGTTCGCCCTCTCCTGGCGTCTGCGTGTCGGGATCCGCAGGATGCGGAGCGGCCCTCGCAGCGAGGCCCGTGGAGACGAGTTCAGCGGCCGGCGCGTTGTTCAGCAGCCACCGATCGCCACCCTGAACAATCCGAAGATGCCTGGTAGTTGGCAGGGAGCCGCCTTGCGTGGGCCCCGGCGGCTCCCTAGGGTGGCGGCGTCCAAGGGGGGCCTACGCCGCGAGCGCGCAGGCGGATGACGGGGGGAGACGGGACGGAATGGGCCGTCGGGAGACCCCTGTCGATCCGGCCGCCGGACCGGTGCAGCGCTTCGCCTACGAACTGCGCAAGCTCCGGCAGGAGGCCGGCGGCATCACCTACCGTGAGCTCGCCCGCCGGGCGCACTACTCGGTGACCGCGCTCTCCCAGGCCGCCGCCGGCGAACAACTGCCCTCCCTCCAGGTCACCCTGGCCTACGTCCGGGCCTGCGACGGAGACGAGCAGGAGTGGGAGCGGCTCTGGCAGGAAGCGGACCGGGAGGTCCGGGACGCCGCAGCCCGTGCGGACGACGGCGCCGAGCCGCCGTACCAGGGCCTCGCCCGGTTCGAACCCGACGACCACGAGCGGTACTTCGGCCGCGACCGACTCGTCACCGACTTGACGCACCTGGTGCGCGACCGGAGGTTCACCGCGCTCTTCGGCCCCTCCGGAAGCGGCAAGTCCTCGCTCCTGCGCGCCGGACTGATCCCCGCCCTGCGCACCGAACCCGAACTGGCCGCGATCCGCATCCTCACCCCGGGCGACCACCCGGCCCGCACGCACGCCGCCGCACTCCGGCCCGCGGAGACGGGCGACACCGTGATCGTGGTCGACCAGTTCGAGGAGGTCTTCACCCTCTGCCGGGACCCGGACGAACGCAGGGAGTTCATCGACCTGCTGCTCGCCGCACGGCAACCCGACTCCCGGCTGCGGGTCGTCGTCGCCGTACGCGCGGACTTCTACGGGCGCTGCGCCGAACACCGCGGCCTCGCCGACGCCCTCGGCAACGCCGGCCTGCTGGTCGGCCCGATGGACCCCGCCGAGCTGCGCGAAGTGATCGTCAAACCGGCCCAGGCCGCGGGCCTCATCGTCGAACGCACCCTGACCGCCCGCCTCGTCGACGAGATCA
This sequence comes from Streptomyces sp. NPDC031100, assembly GCF_055570785.1. Lineage (NCBI taxonomy): Bacteria > Bacillati > Actinomycetota > Actinomycetes > Kitasatosporales > Streptomycetaceae > Streptomyces > Streptomyces sp. NPDC031100. The sequence goes on along the minus strand of NZ_JBVIGN010000006.1, from coordinate 270,079 downwards.
CCGGCGAACCGGGCGGCCTGCCGCTCCTGTCGCACGTCCTGCGCGAGACCTGGCGGCGCCGCCGCGGCCGGGCGTTGACCATGGAGGCGTACGAGGCCGCGGGCGGCGTCCACGGCGCCATCGCCCAGACCGCCGAAAACGTCCACGCCGGACTCTCCGCCGAACACGCCGAGCTCGCCCGCCTCGTCCTGCTGCGGCTGATCGCCCCCGGCGAGGGATCCCAGGACACCCGCCGCCCGGTGGACCGCTCCGAGCTCGACTTCGCCGACGGGGCCGGCTCCGCGGACGTCTCCCTCGTCCTGGACCGCCTGGCCCGCGCCCGGCTGATCACCCTCGACCACGACACCGTCGACCTCGCCCACGAGGCGCTGATCACCGCCTGGCCGCGGCTGTCCGGCTGGATCGACGAGGAACGCGAACAGCTTCGCGTGCACCGGCGGTTGACCGAGGCGGCCCGCGCCTGGGACGAACTCGGCCGCGACACGGGCGCCCTGTACCGCGGCACCCGGCTCGCCGCGGCCCAGGAGCAGCTCGCCGAGGCCTCGCTCACCCCGCTGGAGCGGTCGTTCCTGACCGCGAGCGGCGCCGCACGCAGGGGTGAGCTCCGCCGGCGGCGCGGGCTGGCCGGTGCCCTCGCGGTGCTGGTGGTGCTCGCCCTCGTCGCCGCAGTCGTGGCCTGGCAGCAGGGCCGGACCAGCGACCGCCGCCGGGTGGAGTCCGAGGCCCGCCGCGTCGCCGAGGTCGCCGACAGCATGCGGTTCTCCGACCCGGTCACGGCGATGAAGCTCAGCGTGGCCGCGTGGCGGCTGGCCGACACGACGGAGACACGATCGGCGCTGATCGGGGCGATGGCCCAGCGGGAGGAGGACGTGTTCACGGTGCCGGGGGCGGATTCGGGCCCCAACGACCAGTCCAGCAACGAGGTGCGCCGACTGACGGCGGACGGTGGGTCCGTGGTGTCCGTCACGGCGGACCGGGTACGGATCTGGGACCTGCGCACGCACCGACTCACGCTCTCCGCACGGGGGCCCGGAAGCCTGATGGACGCCGGCTTCCCGGCCGATGTCGGCCCGGACGGCCGGACACTCGCGGTCTCGACCGGCGAAGAGATCAAACTGTGGGACGTACGGACCGCGCGGGTGACGGGGACCCTCGCCGGCGTGAGCCCGCTGGCAGAGGCGTCCTTCAGCCTCGACGGGCACACCCTCGTCGCGGAGGACTGGAGCCAGGACGGGAACCAGTCCGTCCAGGTCTGGGACCTGCGCAGCCGGCACCGGATGCTGCGGATCCAGGAACACGGCGAGGAGATCCTGCAGTCCGCCGCACTCAGCCCCGACGGCCGCACACTCGCCCTGTGCACGGCCGAGCGCGGACTGGAGATCTGGGACACGACGCGTGGCCGGAAGGCGTCCGCGCCCTGGGCGGCGCGGGTGCGCCACGACGACTGCGGCTCGGATGCGCTCGCCGTCTCACCGGACGGCCGGACGCTCGCATTCCTCGTCGAGGACGGCATCCGCCGATGGGACCTGCGCACCGGGCGGAAGCTGACCACCCTGGAGGCGGACCAGCCGAGCGATGTGCGATTCAGCGCGAACGGCGACTTCCTCGTGGCCATGGGGACCCGAGCGCTGCTCATGTGGCGGTCGGCACACCAGGACACGCCGGTGCTGACCCACCGGCTGCCGGCCGGGTCACTCGGTGACCTCGCCTTCGACCGGACGGCAGGAGCCGTGCGCTATCTCAACGAGGCCGGGACCGTGGTCCGGTCGCTGGCCCTGGGACGGTCGACGACGAGCCGGTGGGAGAAGCAGCTGACCTACACGGCGCAACTCTCCGGTGACGGCCGGGTACTGGCCCGCTTCCGCACGGTGGACGGCGCCCTGAGGCTCCAGGTCGTGGACACCCACAGCGGGAGGGTCGTCTTCGAGCCCCCGGAAGACACGTGCCCCGCCCTGGAGCGCGAGGACGGGGTGAACTGCGCCGACCTCATGGCGCTCAGCCCCGACGGCAGATACGTCGCGTACAGCCGGGGCTGGGACACCGCCGGGCAGGGTTCTGCGAGCCGGGTGAGGGTCACCGTCTGGGACGTCCGGACCCGTCGCGCCCACACCACGGTCGGAATCCGCCCCGAGGAGGGGGCGTTCGGCGTCAGCGGGCTCGCCCTCGACGCCCACGCCCGCACCCTGGTGGTGTACCGGGCCACGGACCCGCTGTCCGCCGAGGTCTGGGACCTGAGCGGCAGGAAGCGCGTGCGCTCGGTGCGCGGCGGGCAGGTCACCGGTTCCACCAGTTTCAGCTCCTCCGGCGTCACCGTGGCTCTGCACCCCGCCGGAGACAGGCTGGTGACCTCGGAGGGCGTGGTGGCCGAACTACGCGCGGGAGGAGGGGTCGAGCCTCGCCTCCTCGGTGAGGACACGACCGCGGCCGCGGCCTTCAGCCCCGACGGCAGGTATCTGGCCGCAGGCGACCACCTGGGCCGGGTCACCCTCTGGAACGGCACACTCCGCAAGCGCCTCGGTGTGCTGGACGGAAACTCCTCGGACGCCGAGGCGGACACGGTGGGCTCGGTGAGCGCGCTCGCCTTCTCCCACGACGGCGGCACCCTGGCGGTCGCCGGGGACGCCGGCACCGTGCAGCTCTGGGACGTCGCCTCCTCCCGGCTCCTCGGCTCCACGCTGCCGACGCCGGGCGATCAGGCGCTCGCACTCGCCTTCAGCGCCGACGACGACACCTTGTACGCCGCCGGCATGAACGTCCCCGTCCAGAAGTACGACCTGACCCCCGAGCACCTGGTCACCACGGTCTGCGAGCGCGCCGGTTCAGGCCTCTCCCGGTCCGACTGGAGGACCTACCTCCCGAACATCCCCTACCGTCACACCTGTTGATCCCCCGGCGCCCCGTCCAGCCGGTCCTGAGCCGCCGCGAGGATCTCGGTGACCCGCAGGCCGAACGCGGCGTCGCAGGCGTGCGGGCGGCCCGTGCGCGCGGCGGCGAGCAGGGCGTCCGCGGCGCGGGCGAGGGCGGGCACCGCCCCCTCCGCACTCCTCGGCAGCAGCGACACGCCCGCCTCGCCCCGCAGTTCGAGGTCGGCCCCGGCCGCCGCCGGCGGTGCCGTCAGGCTCAGGGTGAGCGTGCTCGACGCGCCCGTGGCATGGTCGAGCACGAGGTGCACGGTGTCGGAGGGGCCGTGGGCCGCCGCCAGGACCTGCCGTACGTCGCCGAGGACCGGCAGCAGCACGGACAGGGCGTGCGGCCCCACGTCCCACAGGGCGCCTTTCTCCCGCCGCCAGGGGGAGGCCGCGAAGGGGCTGTCGCTCGTGAACACCGCCCCCAGCCACTGCGCCCGCGCCGTGAACCAGCCCGCCTCGGCGGCCTGTTCCTCGATCCAGGCCTCCGGCTCCTGCTGGAAGCGTGTGGTGAAGAACACAACCGAGGCCACCCCGGAACGCTCCGCCGCCTCGGCGACGGCCCGTGCCTCGGCGACCCCCAGCGCCAATGGCTTGTCCAGCAGCAGATGGCGGCCCGCCCGCGCCGCGCGCAGCGCCAACTCGGCCTGCACGGACGGCGGAAGCGCCACCGCCACCGCGTCCACATCGGCGAGCAGCGCGTCCACGTCGCCGTACGCCCGCACGCCATGCTGCTCCGCCAGCGCGGCGGCCGCCTCCGGGCGGCGGCCCCACACCCCGGCGAAGTCAAAGCCGGTGTGCCCGGCGAGGGCGGGGGCGTAGGCCGCCCGGGCCCAAGGGCCCGTGCCCAGCAGTCCGATGCGCATGTCGCGTTCCCCTCTCCGGACCGGTCGCCACGGCATCACGATGCCGAGCCCCGGTCGACGCCGACGTACGGCGCTGCCGGGTCCCCGCGCCCGGCCAGCCACCCTGCGATGGTTGCGGCGATCGGCTGGCCGGTGTCCATCTCGACGAAGCCGAACTGGCCGGACTGGTTGCACTCCAGGAACCACCAGATCCCGTCCGCGTCCTCCGCGAAGTCGAAGGCACCATAGGCGAGTTCTGCCTCCGTCATATAGCGGTGGACGGCCTCGGCCACGCGCGGCGGCACGTCCGCCGGGAGCCAGGGGGAGACCGACGGGGCGAAGCGGACGTCCACGTCGTCCGGGTGGCCGTCCGGGTCGGCCGGCTTGCGGGCCGCCAGCAGCCGGTCGCCGACGACCGTGAGACGGATGTCGGCCCGCTTCGGGACCCGCCGCTGCAGCAGGGTCGGCCCGAAGGCGACGGCCGAGAAGTCGGCGTCCGGCGCGACCCGGCTGGTGGGCACCGCCCGCGGCGGCTCCTGCGGATGCGCGCCGGAGACGGGCTTGACCACCAGGTCCGGGAACCGCTCGGCGAACTCCCGGGCCGCCTGCGGAAACGTCGTGATCAGCGTGGCCGGCACGGCGAGTCCGCAGCGCTGTGCGAGCCACAGCTGCCAGGGCTTGTGGCGGGCGCGGCGGGCCGCGTCCGGGTGGTTCATCCAGCGCGCGTCCGTCCATCGCAGCATGCCGAACAGCGCCTGGGACGACTCCTCCGTCAGCCAGGCGGACGGCTGGGCGGCGCGTACGGCCGCCTCACCCGGCCTGCGCACCCAGATGGAGCGCAGGCCGTTCATGCTCACCAGGCGCCCGCCGACGGACAGATGTCCACGGCAGGCGCCCTGCACGTACTCGCCCGACAGAGCCACTCCGTTGGTGAGGTCGGCGGGGTCGAGCCGGACGACGGGCACGCCGGCCTCGCCCAGCCGGAGGACCACCATGTCCGCCGTCACGTCCTCTTCACTGGTCAGGATGAGCACGGTCATCTTGCGCGGGCCGCGTTCAGTCGTCGAAGTGCGTCTTGGACCCGGCCGTGGAGGTTGTTGTCCCCAGTGCTCTCAAGGTCGCGTGGTCAGTGGCGGCGATCCGACCGTCCGAGAGGACGTTCAACTGCAGTCCGGAGTCGTACGCGTACGGAGTGGTGACGTCCAACTGCACAGCGGGCCGCGCGTAGTTGAGCGTGAACGGTTGCATGGTCTCTCCCTGATTCGGCTTTCACGTCCTTATACGAATCGAACGGGTGGTTGGTTTCCTTACGCTCCGTAACCGGGGTCCGGAGAGGGGTCGTTCGGGGGGCGTCAGGAAGGAGGACGACCCTCGGACGAGAGGAGTTGCGCGGTGCCGTTCATTCCGTGAAAGCTTCGCGCGCCGTGGCCAGAGCCTGTTCGGCGTAGCCGCGGCCGAACAGCACCGCGTGCACCAGCAGCGGGAAGAGCTGGTGCAGTCCGACCCGCCGTCGCCAGCCGTCGGCCAGCGGTGCCGCTTCCTGGTACGCGGCCAGCACCCGGTCCAGGTGGGGGCAGCCGAACAGCTGGAGCATCGCCAGGTCGGTCTCCCGGTGCCCGCCGTGCGCGGCCGGGTCGATGAGCCGGACCTCCCCGTCGGCACCCCACAGGACGTTGCCGTTCCACAGGTCGCCGTGCAGCCGGGCGGGCGGCTCGGCCGGCCCGGCCAGCTCCGGGAGCCGCTCGCAGACCCGCTCGATCACGGCGGCCTCCCCGGACCGCACGGTGCCGGCGTCGACCGCGCCGCGCAGGTACGGCAGTACACGGCGTTCGGCGTACCAGGTGGGCCAGTCGGCGCCCGGTGCGTTGGACATCGGCGCGAGGCCGATGTACGCCTTTTCGGGCCCGCCGGGCGGCGGCGCGCCGAACGCCGGTGCTCCGGCCGCGTGCAGGGCAGCCAGGGCGTGGCCGAAACGCAGCGCCGCCGCGCCGTCGGGACGCCCGGTCGGCACCCGCTCGGTGACCATCCACCGCTCGTCGTGGCCGAGCACCGCGGGCACCCGCACCGCACCCGCCGCGCCCAGCCAGCGCAGACCGGCCACCTCCGCGGGTACCGCGCCGGGGGCGTCGCCCCGCTTGACCATCACCGCCGTACCGCCCTCGAGCGTCACTTCGGCGGGCGACCCGGAGCCCGTCCGCGCAGCCGTGACCCGGCGCCCGGTGAGCCGGGACGCCACCTGCCCAGGATCCTCGTCTCGGTTGACCACGGCCTCAGCGTACGACCCCCGAATGAGGTTCCCCTGAAGGTGCTTCGACCGTTGATACGACTGTTTTCGGCCAAACCTAGGCAGTAACTACCCGTGTTGACGTCGTACGACTAGCGTGAGGGCGCCGCGTCGCCACACCAGGGGCACAGGGCCCTGCCGGGACTAGCGCGCGGCGGAGGAATACCTACGTGACCACAGCATCCGTGCTGATGGCCGACGTCTTCGAGGTTCAGCCCTACACCCCCCACTGCGAAGTCATCTTCGGCGAGGGCACACATGCCGTGATCGGTGTGTCCCCGGGCAACAGCTACTTCTCCGCCCGACGCCTGCACGACCTCGCCCGCTGGGGGCTGGACCACTTCGACAGGGTCGATTTCGTCTACACCGACCTGTACGTGGCCGAGATGTACGAGGCATCCGGCTACGCGCCGGACGAGGCCCGCCGCAAGGCGGTGAAGAATCTGCGGGGGGTACGGGCCAAGGTCCGCGACGCGGTGACCGCGGCCGACCCGGACGGCACCCGGCTCGACTGGCACCCGATGTCGGTCTTCAGAACCAACCCCGCCTACCAGGAGATCCACCGGCAGCTGAAGGACAGGCTGCAGTCCGACGGCGACTTCAGAGCCGTCTGCAACGCCCTGGTGAGCCGATTCCTGGAGGCCCGCGGGGAGGCGGCCAGCGAGCTGCAGCGCGAGGTGTGCCTGGAGTACGTGTGCGCCGAGGCCCCGCTGTTCCTCGACACCCCCGCCATCCTCAAGGTGCCCTCCTCCCTCAACTGCTACCACCAACTGCTCCCGATGGCCGAGCTGTTGTACTCCCGCGGCGCCGGTCTGCGCGCCTCCCGCAACCAGGGCCACGCCATCGTGACGCCCGCCGCCCCCGAAGGAGCCGCGGCATGACCACCGCCCCCGACGTCCGCCAGGACCTGCCCCTGCTGGACTTCCCCTTCTCCTGGGACGGCACCCGGGTGCCCGCCGAGGTCGAGGACCTGCGCACCGCCACCCCCGTACGGCGCGTGCGGACCATCGCCGGCGACGAGGCGTGGCTGGTGTCCTCCTACGAGCTGTGCGAACAGGTCCTGAAGGACGACCGCTTCTCCCTCAAGGACACCTCCGCGCCCGGCGTCCCCCGCCAGTACGCGCTCACGATCCCGCCCGAGGTCGTGAACAACATGGGCAACATCACCGGGGCGGGACTGCGCCGGGCGGTGATGAAGGCACTCAACCCCAAGTCGCCCGGCCTGATGGACTGGATGCGCGAGGACGCCCACCGCCTGGTGGACCTGATGGAGGCCGACGGGCCGACGGCGGATCTGCGCGGGGCGTTCTGCGAGCCGTACTCGGCCGGCATGCACTGCCGCATCCTCGGCATCCCGCAGACCGAGGCTCCGGCCTTCCTGCGCAGCCTCGACATCGCCTTCATGAACTCGCCCTGCCCGATCACCGGCGCGAGGATCAACTGGGACCGGGACATCGCCCGGATGGCCGCCCTGCTCGACGACCCGGCCACGCACGGCCTGATGGGCGAGCTGGCCGCCCTGCGCGAGGACCCCGACTACGCCCATCTGACCGACGAGATGCTGGCCACCGTCGGTGTCACCATGTTCGGTGCCGGCACCATCTCCACCTCCGGCTTCCTTGCCATGGCCCTGGTCTACCTGCTCACCCACCCCGTGGCTCGTGACCTCCTCAGGGACCGCCCCGACCTGATCGGCCCGGGCGTGGAGGAGCTGCTGCGGGTGAACCTCTCCATCGGCGACGCGCTGCCGCGCCTCGCCCTGGAGGACACCCGGCTCGGCGACGTCGAGGTCCGCAAGGGCGACCTCGTCCTGGTTCTGGTGGAGGGCGCGAACCTCGACCCGGAGAAGTTCCCCGACCCGCACCGCTTCGACATCCACCGCGACAACACCGCGGACCACCTCTCCTTCGGCGGCGGCGCCCACTACTGCCCCGCCACCGCCCTGGGCCGCGTCCACGCCCGGATCGCCCTGGAGGTCCTGCTCGACCGCCTGCCGAACCTCGCGCTCGCCGTGCCGCCCAGCCAACTCGTGTGGCGCACCGGGTTCATGAAGCGGATCCCCGAGCGGCTGCCGGTGACCTGGTAGCCCCGAGGCCCTCCGTACGTTCCGTACGGCGTCCCCGGCCCGGCACCCCGGGCGGGGACGCCGACGTATGCAGCGGTCAACGCCCCGCAAGCCGCTACCGGGTCAGCCCCACCGGGTTTCCGGGCGGCAGCAGCCCCGCTTCCTCGACGGTGCGGGCCAGCGGTTCCAGCAGCTCGGCGAGGCGTGCGGTGTGCTCCGCGCCGAGCGCGGTCCAGGGGTGCTCGGCCGCCTCGTCGGTCCGGTCCTCGACCAGCGCGCGCCCGGCCACGCCTGCGGGGGTCAGTGATCCGTCCTCGGTGAGGAAGCCCCGCTCGCGCAGGGCGGCCTCGGCCGCCTCCCAGTCCTCGGGCGCCCACTTGCGGGTCTCGCGCAGGAAGGCCCCGTCCGACTCCCCGGCGGCCGCCTTGAGCACCATGGCCTCGACCGGCCCGAGCCCCAGGCCCACCAGGACCGCGACATGCCCGTCGCCCCGGTGCTCGCGCAAGGTCGTCACGGCCTGCCACAGCCGCACCGTCGGCCGCTCGGGCCGCCCCAGCGCCTGGTTCGCCGCGGCCAGGACCCGTCCCGGCGTGTCCGCCGCGGCCGCCGCCTCCCACGCGAGATCGGCCGCCTCCGCAAACTCCGCCGACCCTGTCACGTCCGGCCCGAACAGGCGGGTCATCGACGCGTCCATGGCCTCCCACCGGGCCGCCAGCACCTGGTCCGGGGCCGCGTACCCCCAGGCGTCGGGCAGTGCGCGGGCCACCCGGGCGGGGTGGAAGACGTAGAAACAGCTCGTCACCACGGACGGGGACACCGCGCCGAGCGGGGCCGCCCGCAGCGCGAAGTACCCCATCCAGAACCCGCGCATCCCCAGCTCGTCCGCCGCCTGCCGCGCCTCGGGCGCGAAGTAGACGAGGTCGTGCACCGGCTCGTAGCGCTCCCACATCCGCCGCGCCGTCCCGCCCGTCACCGTGTCCTCCCACCGCCTCGGCCTGCGTGTTGTCGGCACCAGCCTGCTCTATGACTGCTGTCATAACAAGCGGGTACGGCTCACATCTCCGGCCGAGTGCGAGCGTGGTCCCGCTCGCCCGTCACCGGGACCCGGTGCGGACGCGTCCGACGGCATTGCCGAGCAGGTCCGTGAACCACACCTCGCGATCGGGACCGGCGGTGATGCGGAACGGCACCTGGTCCGCACCCCCCTGCACCGGGAAAGCGCTGATCCTTCCCGTCGCGTCGACCCGCCCGATCCGGCCGCCCTGATCGGCGAACCACACCTGCCCGTCCGGCCCGACGGCGATGCCGCTGGGGTCGCTGTCCGGGGCGGGCAGCGGGAACCGGGTGACGTGTCCGGTGGGGCCGATCCGGCCGACGGAGTGCGAGCCCGACGTGGTGAACCACATCCCGCCGGGGCCGGCCGCGATGTCGTCCGGGACGTCGGAGGGGCGGAGCAGCGGATACTCGGTGATCCGCCCGGTGGGGCCGATCCGCCCGATCCTGCTGCCGGTCAGTTCGGTGAACCACAGCGCGCCGTCCCGGCCGGCCGCGATGGAGTAGGGAGAGGCGCTGGGCGTGGGGACCGCGTACTCGGTGATGCGGCCCGCGGTGGTGATCCGGCCGATCCTGTTGCCGTTCTCCTCCGTGAACCACAGGGCGCCGTCCGGCCCGGGCGCGATCCCGGCCGGGAAACTGTCCGGCGTCGGCACCGGGAACTCCCTGAGGTGTCCGTCGGTGGTGATCCGACCGATCCTGTTCGCCTTCCCTTCCGTGAACCACAGCGCGCGGTCGGGGCCCATCGCGATGGCGAAGGGGAGGCTGTCCGGCCTCGAGGTGGGGAAGTCGGTGACGGTGCCGTCGACGCTGATCCGCCCGATCCGGCCGACTCCGGACGCCGCGAACCACAGCGCGCGGTCCGGTCCGGCGGTGATGCCGGCGGGGAGGCTGTCGGCCGTGGTGGTGATCGGATACTGCGTCACCTCGTCGGTGTCCGCCCGGGCAGGGGCGGTGACGGCGGCGACGCCGATCAGGGCACCCAGCGACGCCGTGAGCAGGCGGCGGCCGCCGCGTCTGAGCAGGGCCGTGCCGGACATGGAGCGGCTCCTTCCCGGCGGGGCGAGGGACGGGAGCGCCGCCGCAAGGTGAGGGATCGTCGGACTCAGGCTATGGATGCCCCCGCAGCCGTACGACCGGATGGACCCGGAAGGGGGACGGCGGCTCCACCGGGCGTGAGACCCGTATGCACAGCCCCTCGCTGTCACAAGCATTGACGCGCCCCGCACGCACCTCTACTTTCTGACCGATTTACCGAACTGTGTTCGAAATACCGACAGTGCCGGAGCCCCGGGAGACCTCATGAGCGCAACCCCCCACCGCCAAGGCCTGCCCTCGCGCCGGCTGTTCCTCGGCATGGCCGCCGCCGTGCCGCTGGCCGCAGCGACCGACCTGACCCTGAGTGTCCGCCCCGCCCAGGCCGCGGACTCCGCCTACGTCATGGGGTACTTCACCGAGTCACCGAACGGCACCGGCACCGACTACGGCCTCCACCTCGCCGTCAGCACGGACGGCCTGCGCTGGATGCCGCTGAACCAGAACAACCCCGTGGTCACCCCCACCGAAGGCGCCGGCGGTCTGCGCGACCCGTTCATCCTGCGCAAGCAGGACGGCACCTTCGTCGTCCTCGCCACCGATCTCAAGGGCACCGACTGGAGCTACGTCAGCCAGTACATCCATGTCTGGGACTCCGCCGACCTGCGCACCTTCACCGGCTACCGCCGCCTGAAGCTGCACGACATGAACACCCACAGCTGGGCCCCGGAGGCCTTCTGGGACGCGGGACGGGGGCGGTACGGCATCATCTACTCGTCCGTGAACTCCAGCGGACACAACGTGATCATGGTGAACCACACCACCGACTTCCGGACCGTGTCCTCTCCGCAGGTCTTCTTCGACCCCGGCTACGACGTCATCGACGGAGACCTGGCCGTGGGTGTCGACGGCGTCAACTACCTCTACTTCAAGAGCAGTTCGGCACAGGCGCTGGTCGGTGCGAAGTCCGCCTCGCTCGACCCGGGCAGCTTCGCCGTCTTCAGCACCCCGGTCCGCCACGGCGGCACCGAGGCCCCCATCCTCGTCAAGTCCCGGACCTCCGACGACTGGTGGCTGTGGGGAGACACCTACACCCCCAACGGCGTCTTCTACGCCTGGCAGAGCACCGACCTGGCCTCGGGTACCTGGAGCGCCCTCGACCAGCGCACCTACACCCAGCCGGTCAACTCCAAGCACGGCACCGTCCAGCCCCTCACCACCACCGAGTACACCAACCTCGTGGCCAAGTGGGGCGCACCCGCCTGGAACCGGCTCAAGTCCTACAACCACCCGGACCGCTACATCCGCCACGCCGACTTCATCGGCCGGATCGACGCCTACCCCTTCGACCCGTACACCGACTCCCAGTGGAAACTCGTCCCCGGCCTGGCCGACAGCGCCGGCGTCTCCTTCCAGTCGGTGAACCACCCGACCCGCTACCTGCGCCACTACGCCTACCAACTGCGCCTCGACGCGAACGACGGCACCTCGACGTTTGCCCAGGACGCCACCTTCTACCGGACCGCAGGCCTCGCCGACGCCGGCTGGGCGTCGTTCCGCTCGTACAACTACCCCACCCGATACATTCGGCACTCCGACTACGTCCTGCGCATCGACCCGATCTCCACGAGTACGGACCAGCAGGACGCCACGTTCTTCGTGGGCTACTGAGGCCCGGCGCCGGATCCGGCGCCGGGGAGGGGTGTGAGGGGTGCGGCCGTGACCGTCGGCGCGTCACTCGTGCGGTCCCTGCTGCGGGAGCAGCACCCGGATCTCGCCGGGCACCCCCTGCGCCCGGTACCGGCCGGCTGGGACAACCAACTGTGGCGTCTCGGTGAGGAGCTGGCGGTACGACTGCCGCGCACCCCGCGCGCCCCCGCCCTGCTGCTCAAGGAGCGGCAGTGGCTGCCCGGGCTGGCCCCACGGCTGCCGCTGCCGGTACCGCTCCCGGTGCGGACCGGCGTACCCACGGCCGGGTTCCCGCAGCCGTGGGCCGTGGTGACCTGGGTCCCCGGAGAGCCCGGCGACCGCTCGCCGGTCACCCGGGGCGAGGACGCCGCCGACCGGCTGGCCGGGTTCCTCCGGGCGCTGCACGCCGACGCGCCCGCCACGGCTCCGGACAACCCCGCACGCGCCGCGCCCCTCTCCCGCCATCGGGAGGTGTTCGAGGAGCGGCTCCGGGACGTCGCGGCCACGCTGCCCGAGGCGGACGTCACCGATGTGCGCTCCGTCTGGGAAGAGGCGGTGGCGGCGCCCGGAAGGCGAGGGGCGCCGACGTGGCTGCACGGCGACCTCCATCCGGCCAATGTCGTCGTCGCGGACGGCACCCTCGCCGGCGTGATCGACTTCGGCGACCTCTGCGCGGGTAACCCGGCGGTCGACCTGGCGGCCGGCCGGCTGCTCCTGCCCGAAGGGGCGTGCCCGCGCTTTCTCGGGGCGTACGGGCAGGTCGACGAGGCGACGATCCGGCGCGCCCGCGGCTGGGCCGTCCTGCACGGTCTCGTCCTCATGTGCATCGGCCGGGCGTGGGAACGAGGACTGCCCGGTGGACAGCCGGCCTGGGGGCCGCGGGGCGGGCGGCGATCGGGCGGGTGCTGGCCGACCGGCGTGCCACCGGGTGAAGGGTGCTGACCCGGATGGGGGGCGTCTCGGCGTGTCGCTGGGACAGACGGGTGGAGCGTTGACCCGGCTGGGCGGCCCGGATGGTGCGCGGCAACCGCCTGCCTGACGGTGGTTCATGCCGAGGCCGGGTCGATTCAGCCGATGCCGTATCCGCTGCCCGGCCACGGCGGAAGGAACTGATATGCGTTCTGCCCGCATTCTGCTCGCCACGGCGGCCGCCACCGCCGCCTTCTCCTTCGCCACACCCGGCGCGGCGTTCGCCGTACCGGCGGCGGACGACGGCGGCCGTGACGACTCGTCGTACAGCAGGGACGACGACAGCGGTTCCGGCCGTGACAGTGACTCCGGCCGTGACAGCGGTTCCGGCCGCGACAGCGACTCCGGCCGTGACAGCGACTCCGACCATGACAAGGGCTCCGGCCGCGATCACGACACGGGGTCGGACAGCGACCACGACAACGACTACAGCACGGACCGCGACAACGGCGGCAGCCACGACTCGCCGCGCGGCGGAATGCACACGGGCGGCGGTGCCCTCGCCGCCGTGCGCGGTGACGACGACTGGAGCTCGAACAGCGACGACAGCCGGTTCGACCCCGAGACCTACAAGGACAAAGGCGACGGCGGGGGGAAGGAGAACGGCGGAGGGAAGGACGACGGCGGAGGAAGGGACGACGGCGGGAGCGACAGGGACGACTGGAGCGGCGGCGGCGACCACGACAAGCCGCGTGGCGGTATGCACACCGGAGGCGGCGCCCTCGCGGAGCCCGGTGTCACCGCGGGCGGGCTGGCCGTGCTCGCGGTCGGCGCCACCGGCGCGTACGCCCTGCGCCGCAAGAAGACCGCCGAGCCGGCGAACTGACCGGCCCCGCCATGCCAGGGATGCGGCCGCCGCCGGCGCACACCGTGCCGGCGGCCCGCCCCCCAAGCCCCGGGCCTGAGCCCCGAACTGTGAGCCCCGAGCTCCGAGCTTCGAGCCGTGAGTTCCGAGCCCCCAGCCCTGCGCCTTGAGTGGCGAGATCCGAGCCTCGATCCCCGTGCTGCCGTGCCCGAGTGAGGTGGTGTCCGATGGCAGCAGATCCCCCCGCCCAGCCCACCGACGAACCGGCGACGAACGGGCAGAGCCCCGGCCGCGGGCGGCTGACCCTGTGGGGCGTGGCGATCGTCGTCCTTGCCGTCAGCCTGTTCGGCGGCCACCACGGATCCGACGACACCCCGGACGCACCCAGCGCCTCGGGCGCGACCGGTGCCGCGCACACCGGTACCCAGGACTCCGCCCCAGCGCTGCCCCGCTCGGTGCCGATCCGCCTGCTGATCCCGAAGATCGCCGTGGACGCTCCCTTCGCCGCCCTCTCCCTCGGCGCCTCGGGCCAGATCCAGCCCCCGCCGTCGGACAACACCAATCTCGTCGGCTGGTACGCCGAGGGCGCCACGCCCGGCGAGGCAGGCACCTCGATCATCGCCGGGCACGTCGACACGGTGACCTCACCGGCCGTCTTCGCCAACCTCGACCGACTGGAGCCCGGCGACCGCTTCTCCGTCGACCGCGCGGACGGGCGGAGGGCGACCTTCGTCGTGGACGACAAGGAGACCTTCGCCAAGGACGACTTCCCCAGCAAGAAGGTGTACGCCGACACGGCACGCCCCGAGGTCCGGCTCATCACCTGCGCGGGCGACTACGACCACTCGGTGCGGGACTACACCGACAACCTGGTGGTCTTCGCCCACCTCGTGTGAGGCCTGCGCCGCCCGGTACGGGTCACTCGGCGCGGTCCGTGAAGGGGCCGCCCGGGGCGAAGGCCAGCGCGGCGAAGCGCTCGCCGATGCGGCGGTGCGTGGCGGCGTCCGGGTGGAGGTCGTCGGGCAGCGGCAGTTCGGCGACGTCGTCCGCCCCGTAGAGGTCACGGCCGTCGAGGTAGGACAGCTGCGGGTCCTCGACGGCCCGCTGCCGCACGATCCGGTCCAGCTCCGCCCGGACGACCTCCAGGGTGAGCTTGCCGTACGCCCGTTCCGCCGGATCGCCTGCGGCCCGGAACCGCAACCGCCCGTCGCTCAGGGCGTCGAGGTCCGGGGCGCTCGGGCCCGGCGTGTCCTCGTGGATGGGGCACAGGATCGGCGAGACCACGAGCAGCGGGGTGTCGGGATGGCCCTCGCGGACGGTGTCGAGGAAGCCGTGCACCGCGGGGCCGAAGGCGCGCAGCCGCATCAGGTCGGTGTTGACCAGATTGATGCCGAGCTTGACGCTGATCAGGTCGGCGGGCGTGTCGCGCAGCGTGCGCGCGGTGAACGGGTCGAGCAGGGCACTGCCGCCCAGGCCGAGGTTGATCAGCTCCACCCTGCCGAGCGAGGCGGCGAGCGCGGGCCAGGTTGTGGTGGGGCTCGCGGCCTCGCTGCCGTGGCTGATGGAACTGCCGTAGTGCAGCCACACCCTGCGGCCCCGGTCCGGCACCGGTTCGACGGGAGCGTCGGTGCGCAGGGCGACCAGTTCGGTGGTCTCGTTGTGCGGCAGCCAGATCTCGACGTCCTTCACCTCGGCGGGCAGGCCGGTGAAGCGCACGGTGCCCACCGGTCCGGGCCGCTGTTCGGCGGTGCCGGTGGTCATGTCGATCGTCAGCGTGTTGCCGCCGGTGACGCAGGCGCTGCCGGCCGGACGACCGTCGACGAGCAGGTCGTACAGGCCGTCGGGGCGGGCAGGGACGCCGACGTAGACCCGCTTGGTCGGCAGGGTGTCGAGTTCGACGGCGGTGGCGCGGGTGCGGAAGACGAGCCGTACGCCGGAGGGCTGGGACTCCACCATGTGCAGTTGCGGGTCGGCGCACTGGGCGCGGGCCCGGGCGGGCAGCCGGTGCGGCAGCAGCCCGTGTTCCGTGCGCTCCAGGTCGAGGGCGCCGCGTACGAGGTCGGCGGTGAGGGGGGTGGTGTGCATCATGTCGGCCTGCGTTCGGGGGAGTCAGGGGGTGGGCCACGTGCGCAGCAGGGAGTCGAGGGCATCCACGATCCGCGTCCACGACTCCTGCGAGTCGGGGGCGCTGTGGCTGAATCCGCCGGCCGCCTCCAGGCTGACGTACCCATGGAAGACACTGCCGAGGAGGCGCACCGCGTGGGTCTGCTCGGGCTCGGCCAGGTCGTAGCCGCGCAGGACGGCCCGGATCATCTGCGCATGCCGGGCGCCCGCGCTCGCGGCCGCCGTCTCGGGGTCCAGAGGGTGCCGGGCCGCCGTGTAGCGGCCGGGGTGGGCGCGGGCGTAGTCGCGGTAGACGTCCGCGAAGGCGCTGAGCGCGTCCTTGCCGGCCCGGCCGGCGAGCGCGTCGGCGGCGCGGTCGGCCAGCTCCTGGAGGGCGAGCAGCGCGATGCGCGTCTTCAGGTCCTGGGAGTTCTTCAGGTGCGAGTAGATGCTCGCGACCTTGACGTCGAACCGCCGGGCCAGTGCCGACGGCGTCACCTGCTCGAAGCCGACCTCGTCGGCCAGTTCCGCGCCCGCCCGGACGAGGCGCTCGGTGGTCAGGCCCGCTCGCGCCATGTGCATGCTCCCATCTGCCGAAAACAATTATGTATCTGCCTAAAGGCTTTAGGCAAATGGGAGAAGTGCGCGCGATGGCCTCGCAGCCGAAGCGGGAACACCCACTTTTTTGTGGGTACTTGGCAGCCCCGCCCCGCCGGGAGAGGCTGTTCTACGAGGTCAGGGGCTGCCGGGCAGGAGAACAGGAGGTGAGGTTGACAGTGCGTCAGGAGGCGGGCCGGGACTCGACGAGCCGCTCCAGGCGGCGGTGGCCCCAGTCGGACAGGGGACCCAGGGCCTCGGCCAGGTCGCGGCCGAACCCGGTCAACGAGTACACGGTCTTCGGCGGCAGCACGTCGTGCACCTCCCGGTGCACCAACCCGTCCGACTCCATCTCGCGCAACGCCTGAGTCAGCACCTTCTCGCTCAGCCCCGGCAGCCGGCGCCGCAGTTCGCCGGGCCGGTGCGGGCCGGACTCCAGCAGCCACAGCAGCGACGTCTTCCACTTGCCGTCGATCACGGCGATCGCGGAGGTCACTCCGCACACATTCGGATCCTGGGCACGGCTGCGCGTCATCCTCGTCCTCTTCGCTTCTCTGCCTGGCCGTTCGGCCACTTTCGCTATTTTCCTCTACTCACACGGGAGTTCACTCATGTCCACATTTTCCGGACAGCCCACGGTCACCGTTCTCGGTCTCGGCCCGATGGGCCGTTCGCTGGCCGGTGCATTCCTGAAGGCCGGGCTGCGCACCACCGTCTGGAACCGTACGCCGGGCAGGGACCGCGAGCTGATCGGACAGGGCGCGGCCGGCACCGCCACCGCCGAGGAGGCCGTCGCCGCGAGCGACCTGATCGTCGTCTGCCTCGTGAATTACGACGCGGCCGACGCCGTCCTGCGGCCGGACGCGGTCACCCGGGCCCTGAAAGGCCGTACCGTCGTCAACCTCACCGCCGACACCCCGGACCGCGCCCGGGACACGGCGGACTGGGCCGCCGCCCACGGCATCCGCTACCTGGACGGCGCCATCATGACCCCCGCCCCCAGCATCGGCACACCGGACGCCGTCTTCCTGCACAGCGGCCCGCAGGACCTCTTCCAGGAGCACCTGCCCCTGCTGGAGGCTCTGGGTGGCACGCACACCCACCTCGGCGAGGAGATCGGACGGGCGGCCACCTACGACATCGCCCTGCTCGACATCTTCTGGACCGCCATGGCGGGCTACGCACACGCCGTCGCGATCGCCCGGGTGGAGGGTGTCACCGCCAAGGAGCTGGCCCCCTTCGCCCAGGGCATCGGCGCGATCCTGCCGCCGCTCTTCGCGGAGTTCGCCGAGGACGCCGACAGCGGCAGCTACTCCGGGGCGATCAACCCCATCACCTCGGCCGTCTCGACCATGTCCCACGTCGTCGCCCTCTCCGAGGCCCACGGCATCGACGCGGGCGTGATGCGCGCCGCGGAGGGCATGGCCCGCCGGGTCATCGGCCTCGGCCACGGCACGGACGGCTTCATCCGGGTGGCGGAGGTGCTGGGCCGGCACTGATGCCGGGTGGGGGCGACTCCCTCGGCCCGCGGGCGGACTCCGTGGTCCGCCGGGTCTGTCCCGGGTCGGCAGGTCGACTGCCCGGGCCGGTGGGCCGATTTCCCGGGCCGGCAGGTCGACTCCCTGGGCCGGTGGGTCGACTGCCCAGGCCGATGGGCCGACTCAGAGGTGGACTCCGTGGTCCGCTGGGTCGATTTCCCGGGCCGGCAGGTCGACTCCCGGAGCCGGTGGGCCGACTCCCTGTGCCGGCGAGCGGACGGAACGTAACGGACCCGGACCTGCGACTTGTGCGTACGTCCGTGCGATGGAACGCTTCCCTCCGCCGGTCGCGACCACGGCCGGTGACAGCTGTGACCACCGGTTTCCCGGGAGACGGACGATCTCCCGGAGCCGGGTCGTGGGACGGAACGGGGAGTGGACCGAATGGAGCTGGAGCTTCGGCATCTGCGGGTGCTGTGCGCGATCGCCGACGCGGGCAGCGTGGGCCGAGCCGCAGCGCACCTCGGATACTCGCAGCCCGCCGTGAGTACCCAGCTCCGACGCATCGAACGCCACCTGGGCGAGCCGCTCTTCGAACGGAGCGCGAGCGGAGTGCGGCCCACCCGGTACGGCGCCGAGGTCGTCGCCCAGGCCCGGGACGTCCTGGCCCGCGCCGACGCCATCGGCCACCGCCCGGCCGGGGCCCGGCCGCGCCGCACCCTGCGCGTGGCCGCGACCAACTCGCCCATGCTCTCGGGCACGGTGTCCCGCGTCCGCACCCGGCTCCCGGAACTGTCCCTCACCGTGACCAGCGTCTACGCCTCCTCGCGCATCGTCGAACTGCTGGAGGAGGGCGCGGTGGACGCGGCCATCGCCGCCGACTACCCGGGCATGGAGCTGCGGCACTCGACCGCCGTGAAACACCGCGGGATCGTCACCGAGCCGACGTTCATCGCACTGCCCGCGCGTCACCGCCTGCGCCAGGTCGCCCAAGTGCAGCTGGCCGACCTGGCCGAGGACGACTGGTTCGTCACCCCGGACGACGGCGCCGGCTGGCCCGGGGTGTTCTACGACGCCTGCGCGGCGGCCGGATTCACCCCGGTCGCCGTCCACGAGTTCCTCGGCGACCAGACGCAGCTGCAGAGCATGATCGCCGACGGCCTCGGCGTGTCCCTGGTGCAGCCGACGCTGCGCCCGATCCCGCACGTGACGATCAAGCCGCTGGCCGGCTCACCGCTGTGGTGCCGCTATGTGCTGGCCTGGCGGCCGGACACCGTCACCGACGACGTGGTGGAGGCGCTGTTCCAGTCGGCCCTCGGCGCCTATCGCGATCTGGTCGCCCAGGCACCGCACTTGAGGACATGGGCGTCCCGCACCTGGAGCATCGCCGGGGCGTAGGTCTGCCTGCCGGAGCCAGCCGCGATGTTATGGGCGGGCGGTGCCATGTGCTATGTCACACGCCATTGTTGGCGCGCGTGGAGCGCGAGACAGTGCCTCACACGCCTCAACACCCCACCGAGGCGCATCCCTTCGTGGAGGAATCCCGATGCGCTATCGCTTCGCGCTGCCCAGACGCCTGGCCGGCGCCGCCGCAGTCTGCGTCACCGTGGCCGGCTTGCTGTCGACACCGGCGCTGGCAGCACCTCGGCCGCACGCCGATACGACGGCCCGCACACCCGCCCAGCACCTCTCCGCGCCCCCGCCCACCGGCCGGACCACCGGTGCCACCGAACGTCCCGCGGCCCGGGCGAGGCGGCTCAGCCCCGCCCAACTCCCGCCCCGGGCAACGATGTCCACCCGCAGTATGGAGACCGGCCCGCGCAGTGCCGCGAGGGCGGCCTCCTGCACCCCGGCCGACTTCGGCAGCCGCACCGGATCCGCCCTCGTCTCGTTCGTGAAGGCCTCCACGACGGACTGCGTGAACACCCTCTTCTCGGTCACCGGCAGGGACGCGCGCGACATCTTCCGCCAGGCGCAGATGCTGACCGTCGCGAACGCGTTCACGCGGACGGCCGGGCAGTACCAGGGCGACAACTCAGGAAGCCTGCTGCAGCTCGTCCTCTTCCTGCGCGCCGGCTACTACGTGCAGTTCAACCACCCCGGTGACGTGGGGTCGTACACCTCCCGGCTCACCACCGCCGTCACGGGCGGCCTGGACACCTTCTTCGCCCGCTCCCACTCCCGGGACGTGACGGCCGCGAACGGTGCCATCCTCGGCGAGACGGTCACCCTCACCGACAGCGCCGACCAGCAGGGCCGCTATCTGTACGTCTACCGGCGGCTGCTGGGCGACTACGACAGCTCCTACGACGCCGTCGACAGCATGGTCAGGGCCGTCAACAACGTCTACACGCCGCTGTGGCGGGGCAACTGGAACCCGGCGTACGTGC
The DNA here is from genome assembly GCF_055570785.1 of Streptomyces sp. NPDC031100. Taxonomy (NCBI): domain Bacteria; kingdom Bacillati; phylum Actinomycetota; class Actinomycetes; order Kitasatosporales; family Streptomycetaceae; genus Streptomyces; species Streptomyces sp. NPDC031100. The sequence goes on along the minus strand of NZ_JBVIGN010000006.1, from coordinate 249,860 downwards.
AGGCGGTCGACGCCGACCCGCGCATCATCGACACCCTGTACGACTTCGCGCTGGCCAACACCGACCAGCTCGGCACGAGCCTGGCCTTCCTGGACTCCAACGCCGGGATGAACCTGGCCCGTTACGTCGAGCACCCGGAACTGCGCGAGACCGTCCGGCCGTTGACCAGGGATCTGCTGGACCAGACCGAGATCACCGGACCCACGGCAGGGCTGTGGGTCGCCGTGGCCACGCAGGCGAACTACTACGACAGCGTCAACTGCGCGTACTACGACGTCTGTGACCTGCCCGGCAAGCTCACCAAGGCCGTCCTGCCCGTCACCCACCAGTGCGACGCGAACGTCAGCATCCGCTCCCAGTCCCTGACCGCCGACGACCTCGCCGCCGCGTGCAACAGCGTGCTGAACCAGAGCGCCTACTTCCGCGGCACCGTCAAGGCCGACGGCGCGATACCCGGCCAGTACGTCTCGACCATCCAGCTCGTCGTCTTCACCAGCCGCACCGACTACCAGACCTACGCAGGAGCGATCTACGGCATCAGCACCGACAACGGCGGCATGACCCTCGACGGCGACCCGTCCAACCCCGCCAACCAGGTGTTGTCGATCATGTACCAGAAGAACTACGACGACGGCTTCGTGGCCCGGATCTGGAACCTCAACCACGAGTACACACACTTCCTCGACGGCCGCGACGACATGAAGGGCGACTTCGCCCACCAGATCTCGGTGCCGGACGTGTGGTGGATCGAGGGCATCGCCGAGTACGTCTCCTACAGCTACCGGGGCCTCGCCGACGACCAGGCGATCCAGGAGGCCGGCAAGCACACCTACCGGCTGAGCACCCTGTTCGAGAACACCTACGACAACAGCGACGTGACCCGCACCTACCCGTGGGGCTATCTCGCCGTGCGCTACATGGTCGAGCGGCATCCCGACGACATCCAGCGCATGCTCGCCCGATTCCGCGTCGGTGACTACACCGGCGGATACGCCGTCTACCACGACGGCATCGGCACCCGCTACGACGCCGACTTCGACCAGTGGCTCACGGCGTGCGCCGGGGGTGCCTGCGCCAGGCCCGCCGCGGCCTGACCGCACGCACCCGAGCAGTACGGCCGCCGACCGGAATCCCGGTCGGCGGCCGTACGTGTCGGGCGGGTCCCCGGCGTCAGACCGCCGTCGCCGGGTACGTCGGGTACTCGACGCCCGAGACGTGCTGGACGACCCGGACGACCTGGCAGGAGTAGCCGAACTCGTTGTCGTACCAGAGGTAGAGGATCGCGTTGTCGCCCTCGACCTTGAGGGCACCGGCGTCCACGATCGAGGCGTGGCGCGAGCCGATGAAGTCGCTGGAGACCGCGTCGGGCGCCGTGGTGAAGTCGATCTGGCGCTTGAGCGGCGAGGTCAGCGACACGTTCCGCAGGTAGTCGTGGACGTCCTCGCGGGTGGTCTCGCGGGCCAGCTGGAGGTTGAGGATCGCGATCGAGACGTCCGGGACCGGGACGCGGATCGAGCTGCCGGTGATCTTCGCCTTGAGGTCGGGCAGCGCCTTCGCGACGGCGGAGGCGGCGCCGGTCTCGGTGATGACCATGTTGAGCGGCGCCGAGCGGCCGCGGCGGTCGGCCTTGTGGTAGTTGTCCAGCAGGTTCTGGTCGTTGGTGAACGAGTGGACGGTCTCCACGTGGCCGCGCAGCACGCCGTACTCGTCGTCCATCGCCTTCAGCGGCGGGACGATCGCGTTGGTGGTGCAGGAGGCGCAGGACAGGATCTGCTCGTCCGGCTTGATCGTGTCGTGGTTGACGCCGTGCACGATGTTCGGGACGTCGCCCTTGCCGGGCGCGGTCAGGACGACCTTGTCGATACCGGGGCGCAGGTGCTGGGACAGGCCCTCGCGGTCGCGCCACTTGCCGGTGTTGTCGATGAGGATGGCGTCCCGGATGCCGTACTCGGTGTAGTCCACGGACTTCGGATCGTCGGCGTAGATCACCTTGATCGCGTTGCCGTTGGCCACGATCGTGCTGTTGTCCTCGTCCACGGTGATCGTGCCGTGGAACTGGCCGTGGATGGAGTCCCGGCGCAGCAGCGAGGCGCGCTTGACAAGGTCGTCGGCGGCCCGGCCGCCGCCGCCGCGCACGACGATGGCGCGCAGGCGCAGGCCGTTGCCGGAGCCGGACTTCTCGATCAGGAGGCGGGCGACGAGCCGGCCGATGCGGCCGAAGCCGTAGAGGACGACGTCACGCGGCTCGCGGCGCTCGATCTTGTTGGCGCCGGTGGCACCGGCGACCGCCTCGGCGGTGAACTCGGCGATGCTCAGGCCGCGGTCGTCGGCCTTGTAGGTGGTGGCGAGCATGCCCAGGTCGATCTGGGAGGGCCCGAGGTCCAGGGCGGTCAGGGCCTGGAGGAACGGCATGGTCTCGGTGACCGAGAGCTCCTCGCCGGCGATCTGCCGGGCGAAGCGGTGCGTCTTCAGGATGCTGACCACCGACTTGTTCACCAAGGAGCGGCTGTGCAGCAGGACGGTCACGTCCCGCTCGCGGTGCAGCTTCCCGATGATCGGGATCATCGACTCCGCGGTTTCCTCGCGGTTCTTCCAGTTGGTGAACGAGTCGTCGTTGACAGTCACGGATCCATCTTTCGAGCTAGGCAGCGCTCATATGGTAACCGCACCATGTTTTGATCTTGGCGGGGGTCTGTAGTTGTTCCTGAATCAGGGTGGAAGACCGTAAGAAAGCCGGGTCGCGGATTGCATGCCCGCACCGGCGTGATCATGGTCGGAGGGTGAGCACGTCCTCCGTACCCCGGCCCGAGCCGGCCGCCCCGTCCCTTCCTCTCCGCCCCGCACTGCCGCGAGTCGCCCGGTACCGGATCCCCGAAGGCGCCCTGCGGGCCCTCGCGTTGTTCGCGGCGGTCCGGCTCGCCGGGATCGCCACCGTGATCGTCGCCAACCACATCACCGGACATCCGCTGGTCAAGAGCCTGGCCCACTCCTGGGACTCCCGCTGGTACCTGCACATCGCCACGCACGGCTACGGCCACCTCATCTGGATCAGCCAGAGCGGCGGCGTACAGGCCGACTGGGCGTTCTTCCCGCTCTATCCGGGACTCGTCCGGACCCTGATCACCGTTCTCCCGTTCACCCCGGGCCAGGCCGCGCTGCTGATCGCCTGGGCGGCCGCGGGCACGGCCGCGTACGGCATCTACGTCCTCGGCCACCGCCTGTACGGGCGTGCCGTCGCCACCGCACTGGTCGGCCTGTGGGCCGTACTGCCCCACGCCGTCGAACTGACCATCGCCTACACCGAGTCCCTCTTCGCCGCGCTCGCCGTCTGGTCCCTGTACTGCGTGCTCCGGCGCCGCTGGCTGTGGGCCGGTGCACTGGCCGCGCTGGCGGGCCTGTCCCGGCCGACCGGATTCGCGGTCGCTGCTGCCGTCGGCCTCGCCGCCGCGCAGGAGGTGCTGCGGCAGCGCGGCCGGGTACCGGCGACCCTCTGGGCCGGCGCCCTCCTCGCCCCGCTGGGCTGGCTCGCCTATGTGCTGTGGGTCGGCTGGCGGACCGGCGACGTGTTCGGGGGCTACTTCAAGGTCCAGAGCGGCTGGGACTCGCGCTTCGACTTCGGCGCCGGGGCCCTGCGCTTCCTCAGGGGGCTGCTCCTGCACGGCGGCGGCTTCGTCTATCCGGCGGCTCTGGTGATCGTCGCCGTCGGCGTCGTCCTCTTCGGGCTGCTCTGCCTGGACCGCGCTCCGCTGGCTCTCGTGGTCTTCGCGGGGGTGCTGGTGCTGCTCGTGGTGGGCGGCTCCGGCTCCTTCTCGTCCAAGCCGCGCTTCCTGCTGCCGGTCTTCCCCCTGCTGATCCCGCCGGCCCGCGCCTTCGCCCGCACCTGGCGGGTACGACCGGCCCAGGTCCTGCTCGTCGGCGGCGCCCTGGCCGTCATGTCCCTGCTGTACGGCGCCTATGTGACGGTGGTGGCCCGCTCCCCGCTGTGAGTCACCCCGTAAACGGCCCCTGAGGCAGGATCCTCCCATAAAGGTAAAATCTGGGTGTTTGCCCTGACGGGCCACCGCCCAGCCGGAAGTGACCGATGCACCGCAAGCGCTCCACGGACGACGGCGACGAGCTGCTGGCCAGACTCGGTTCGCTCACCGCCCAGGCACGCGAGCGCGCGGAACTCCAGCGCAGCCAGGTCGAGCTGGCCATCGCGCTGCAGCGCGAAATGCTGCCCCGGGACCTGCCGTCCGCCGCCGGGCTGCACCTTGCGGTGCGGTACGCGCCCGCCTGCTACGGCCTCAACGTGGGCGGGGACTGGTACGACGCCTTCACCCTGCCCGACGGCCGAATCGGGCTGTCCATCGGCGACGTACAGGGTCACAACATCGAGGCCGCCGCCTTCATGGGCCAGGTCAGGGTCGGACTGCGCGCCCTTGCCTCCGTCACCAGCGCGCCGGGCGAACTCCTCGGCCGGACCAACGAGCTGCTCCTCTCGCTGGGCAGCGAGCTGTTCGCCACCTGCACCTTCATGCGGCTGGACCTGGCCACCGGCGTGCTGGAGAGCGCGCGGGCCGGGCACATCCCGTTCGTCTGGGCCAGGGCGGACGGGAAGTCCGGCGTCGTGGACGACGAGGGAGGTCCGCCCCTCGGCATCGAGCCGGGGATCGAGTACCCGGTGACCCGGCACCAGCTCACCACGGGCGGCGTCTTCGTGCTGCTCACCGACGGCGTGGTGGAGGGCCCGTCCCTGTCCGTCGAGGACGGACTCGACCAGGTGGTGCGGCTCGCGGGCATCGCGGCCGTCGCCGGTCTGGAGGCGCACGCGCTGGCCGCAGCCGTGATCAAGGGCGCGGCGAGCGTGGGGCACGAGGACGACGCCGCCGTCCTCGTCGTGGGCCTCGACGGGCCGGACCTGTAGCCGGAGGACAGCGACCGCGCAGGCCGCCCCGCGTTCAGCCGGAGAGCGGGACCGGACACCTCTCGCCTCGCCGACGGCGGGCCATCGGTGTGAGATTGCTCTGTGCTGGGTTTCGAGGATCTGCGCAGGCCGGGCGGCTACGCCGTCCGGGTGCTGGCCGTCGCCGCCGCCTATTACGGTGCGGCACGCCTCGGGCTCCTGCGCCGCCTCGTCGTCGAGGGCTCCGTGGTCACCCCCATCTGGCCGCCCACCGGCGTCGCCGTCGCCGCTCTGCTGATCCTCGGGCTGGGTTGCTGGCCCGGCGTCGCGCTCGGGGCGTTCTCCGCGATCCTGTACCTGACCACCCCCGAGCCCGATGTGATCGGCTTCATGTTCGGCAACACCGCCGCGCCCGTGTGCGCGGTGCTGCTGCTGCGCCGGGCCCGGTTCCGCACCGACCTCAGCCGGTTACGCGACGGCCTCGCCCTGGTGTTCCTCGGTGCGCTGACCGCCATGCTGATCAGCTCGACCGTCGGCGTCGGGCTGCTGCTGATCACGGGCAAGCTTCCCGCGCAGAGCTTCTGGGCCGTATGGCTGGCCTGGTGGGTGGGCGACGCGATGGGCGTCCTCATCGTCACCCCGTTGCTCCTGATGCTGCACAGGGCACGCTGGCCGCCGCCCATGAAGCGCTGGAAGGAGGCCACCGCGCTGACCGTCGTGGCCTGCGCCGTCGTGCCGCTGGCCACCTACAGCTCGATCAGCCTGCTCTTCCTCGTCTATCCGCTCATCATCTGGGCCGCCCTGCGCTTCCAGCTGGTGGGCAGCATGCTGTGCGCGCTGCTCACGTCCGTGCTGGCCACGGTCGCCGCGACGGACGGGGTCGGGGCCTTCGCGGGGCTGACCCGGGTCGAGGTCATGGCGAAGCTCCAGGCCTTCAACGGTGCGATGGCCCTGACCGCGCTGCTGCTGTCGGCCGTCATCACCGAGCAGCGCAACACCCGGCGCTCCGTGGAACAGGCCTGCAAGGAACTTGCGGAGGTCCTGGAGCACCTCACCGCGGCCGAGCCCCCGCCTCCCCGCCCGACCGCGGAGCCCGAGGAGGGGCCGTGGCCGGACGAGGCCCCGTGACGAGAGCCCGCCGGGGCTCCGGACGGGGGAGCGGGAGGGACAGGCCGAAGCGCGTCACGGCGTGTCGAACGGCCGGGCGGGGGTCCCGGGAGACGATGGGCGATGCCCGTGCGGGTACGGGGTCGGGCCGGAGGGACAGCGACGGCATGGAACAGCGGGTGGCACCCGGAGAGACAGGCCGGGAGACCGAGGCGGCCGACCCCGCTCCCCGCGAGCCGGCACAGCACCCGCACGGCCCCGGCGCACGGGCGACCGGGTCGGCCGGATTCGGCCATGCCGAGCTGGCACAGCACTCGCACGGCGGCGGTGCACGGGTGACCGGGTCGGCCGGACTCGGCCACGGTGATTCGGTACGGCGCCTGGACGGCCGGGGCGCAGGGGCGACCGGGCCGGCCGGACTCCGCCACAGTGATCCCGTGCGGCACCCGGACGGCGGCGCCGACGTGCGGCGCCGCATCCCCCGCACCGATGCGCTCCTGCGTGACCCGAAGCTGGCCGCCGCGGCGGACCGGCTCGGGGAGTGTGTCGTGAAGTCGGCGATCCGGCAGGCGCAGGAGCAGGCACGCGACGGGGCCGTTCCGCCCGAGCGGGTTGCGGACACCGTCGTCGCACTGCTTCCCGGCACGGTCGGCGGGCTCCGCCCGGTGATCAACGCCACCGGCGTGCTGCTGCACACCAACCTCGGCCGGGCGCCGCTGTCCGCGGCGGCCCGGCAGGCCGTGGTGGCGGCCGCCGGGCCCACGGACGTCGAGCTCGATCTGGCGACCGGCGTACGCGCCCGTCGCGGCCGCTCCGCCCTGGCCGCGCTGCGCGCCCGTGTGCCCTCGGCCGGTGGCGCGCACATCGCCAACAACGGGGCCGCCGCGCTCGTCCTGGCCGCCACCGCACTTGCGGCCGGCCGGGAGATCGTCATCAGCCGCGGGGAGATGGTGGAGATCGGGGACGGCTTCCGCCTTCCTGACCTGCTCGTCTCCACCGGCGCCCGGCTCCGCGAGGTCGGCACGACCAACCGGACCACCACCGCCGACTACGCCGCCGCGCTCGGGCCCGAGACGGGCTTCGTGCTGAAGGTGCACCCGTCGAACTTCCGCATCACCGGGTTCACCCGTGCCGCCGAGGTCGGCGAGCTGGCCGAGCTGGGCGCCCCGGTCGTCGTCGACATCGGCTCCGGACTGCTCGCACCGCACCCGGCGCTGCCCGGGGAACCGGACGCCGACACCCAGCTTCGCGCCGGTGCCGCCCTCGTCACCGCGAGCGGCGACAAGCTGCTCGGCGGCCCCCAGTGCGGGCTCATGCTGGGCCGCGAGGACCTGATCCGCACCCTGGCCCGGCACCCTCTGGCCCGCGCCCTGCGTGTCGACAAACTGACCCTGGCCGCCCTGGAGGCCACGCTCACCGGACCGCCCACCCCGACCGCCACCGCCCTCACCGCCGACCCGGCCCGGATCAGGGAGCGAGCCGGCCGGCTCGCCATCGCCCTGAACGCCGACGGCATCGACGTACGCGCCGTCGAGAGCGCCGCCACGGTCGGCGGGGGAGGTGCACCCGGCGTCACGCTGCCCAGCGCCGCGCTGTCCCTGCCCGAGCCCTACGCCGGAGCGCTGCGCACCGGCCGGATCCCCGTGGTCGGCCGGCTGGCGGCGGGACGCTGCCTGCTCGACCTGCGGGCCGTCCCGGAGGAGGACGACGAGCGGCTGGCCGAGGCAGTACGGGCGGCCCGCCCGGCTGCCGGGAGGTAGGCGGCATGCACGTCCTCGCCACCGCCGGTCACGTCGACCACGGCAAGTCCGCCCTGGTGCGGGCGCTCACCGGCATGGAGCCCGACCGCCACGAGGAGGAGCGCCGCCGGGGCCTGACCCTCGACCTCGGCTTCGCGTGGACGAGGCTCGGCCCGGAGGGCGCACACCTGGCCTTCGTGGACGTACCAGGGCACGAGCGGTTCGTCGCCACCATGCTGGCCGGTGTCGGGCCCGTGCCCGCCGTCCTGTTCGTGGTCGCCGCCGACCAGGGCTGGCAGGCGCAGTCGCAGGAACACCTGATGATCCTCGACGCGCTCGACGTCCGGCACGCCGTCCTCGCCGTGACCCGCAGCGACCTCGCCGACCCGGAACCCGTACGCGCGGACGCCGTGGAGCGCCTGGCCGCCACCTCACTCGGCAAGGTGCCGTCCGTCGCGGTGAGTGCCGTCACCGGTGCGGGCCTGGCCGAACTGCGGGATGAACTGGCCAGGCTGGCCGGTGAGTTGACCGTGCCCGCCGCCGATGCCGACGTACGCCTGTGGCTGGACCGGGCGTTCACCGTGCGCGGCCACGGCACCGTGGTGACGGGCACCCTCGGCTCGGGCACCCTGCGCGTCGGCGACCGGCTGGTCACGGGGGACGGGCGCGTCCTGCGGGTGCGCGGGCTGCAGAGCCTGCACGAGGAGCGCACCGAGGTCGGAGGTGTGGCCCGGGTCGCCGTCAACGTGCACGGGCCGGCGGACGGCGCCCTGCGGCGCGGGCAGGTGCTGCTGACCCCCGACCGCTGGCTGCTCACCGAGGTGCTCGACGTCCGGGTCGGCTCGGAACCGGTCGCCGACCTCCCCCGCTCGGTCACCCTGCACCTCGGCACGGCCGCCGTCGCGGCGACCGTCCGCCCGCTCGGCGAGGACACCGCCCGGCTCACCCTGAACCGGCCGCTGCCCCTGCGGATCGGCGACCGCGCGGTGCTGCGCGAGCCGGGCGGCAGCCGGGTGCCCTGCGGTGTCACCGTCCTCGACGTGCGGCCGCCCCGGCTGACCCGGCGCGGCGCCGGCCGGGCCCGCGCCGCCCAACTGGCCGGGATGACCGGCCGCCCCGACGGCGCCGCCGAACTGCGCCGCCGCAAGCTGATCCGCAGAGCCGACCTGCTGGCCATGGGAGCACCGCCCCCGGCCGAGCCCGTGACCGGGGAGTGGCTGGCCGACGAGAGGTACTGGACGGCCCTGCGCGGCCGGCTGGCCGCCGAGGTCGACCGGCACGCCCGTGCGCACCCACTGGAACCCGGTCTGCCGGCCGAGGCCGCCCGCCGGCTGCTGGGCCTGCCCGACCGCACCCTGGTGGACGCACTCGCCCGGGCCACGCCCCGACTCCGCAGCCGACAGGGCCGGTTGTACGCCGCCGACACCCTCCGGCCCACGCTGCCCCCGCCCGTCCGGGCGGCGGTGGACGCCGTACGCCGGGACCTCGCCCGTACGCCGTTCCGCGCGCCCGAGGCCCACCGGCTGGCCGAACTGGGGCTCACCCGCAAGGCGTTGGCCGCCGCCGTGGCGGCGGGCGCCCTGCTGCGGATCGCCGACGGCATCGTGCTGCTGCCCGGCGCGGACACCGAGGCGGCCGCCGCACTGCGCCGGCTGCCGCAGCCGTTCACGCCGAGCGAGGCACGGCAGGCGCTGGACACCACACGCCGGGTGGCCGTGCCGCTGCTGGAGCACCTGGACGCCCGGGGGTACACGGAACGCGTCGACGATCAGCGCCGCCGCTGCAGGCCCGATCCGGGGAGCGGAGGCGGACGGGAATCGAACCCGCCTGCCCGAGATCCTCGGGCACCTCGGTTTTGAAGACCGGGAGGGCCACCAGGCACCCGCACGCCTCCACCGCCCGCCCAGGCTAGTGCCCCAGGAGACAGGAATGACGCAGACCCGCCAAGCCACCGTCCGGCTCACACAGTTCGCCCACGGCGGCGGCTGCGCCTGCAAGATCCCGCCCGGCGAGCTGGAGGAGGTGCTCGGCGGCCTGGGCGCGGCACTTCCCGGCGGCGACACCCCGCTCGTGGTCGGACTGGCCACCGGCGACGACGCGGCCGTCGTCGGGCTCGCCGCCCACGGCGGCGCGGCCCTGGTGTGCACCGCCGACTTCTTCACCCCGGTCGTGGACGACCCGTACGACTGGGGGCGCATCGCCGCCGCCAACGCCCTGTCGGACGTCTACGCGATGGGCGGCCGGCCCGTCCTCGCGGTCAACCTCCTCGCCTGGCCCCGCGACCTGCTCCCCTTCGACCTGGCTCGCGACGTGCTGCGCGGCGGCCTCGACATCGCCACGGAGGCGGGCTGCCACATCGGCGGCGGCCACAGCGTGGACGACCCGGAACCGAAGTACGGCATGGCCGTCACCGGCCTCGCCGACCCCGAACGGCTGCTGCGCAACGACGCGGGCCGGCCCGGAATGCCGCTGTCGCTGACCAAACCGCTCGGCCTCGGTGTGCTGAACAACCGTCACAAGGCCACGGGGGAGCGGTTCGAGCAGGCCGTCGCCACGATGACGGCCCTCAACCGGGACGCCTCCGCCGCCGCCCTGGCCGCCGGGATCACCTGCGCCACCGACGTCACCGGCTTCGGCCTCCTGGGCCATCTGCACAAGCTCGCTCGGGCGTCGGACGTGACCGCCGTGATCGACACGGCCGCCGTGCCCTACCTGGACGGCGCCCGGGAGGCCGTACGGGACGGGTTCGTCAGCGGCGGGACCCGGCGCAACCTCGACTGGGTCGCGCCGTTCACCGACTTCGGCGCCGCGGACGGCGACACGCGCCTGCTCCTCGCCGACGCCCAGACCTCGGGCGGGCTCCTCGTGGCCGGGGAGGTGCCCGGGGCGCCGGTCGTGGGGGAGCTGGTGCCGCGCGGGACCCACTCGATCGTGCTCAGGTGAGCCCGGTCAGGGCTCCGTCCCGGTGTGCTCGTCGATGCCCGCCCGGGCCCGGTACGACCGCACCAGCTCCACCGACGCCGGGCCCCGGGGACGGCGTCCCGGGCGGATGTCGACGGCGAACGCCTTCGTCTCCTGGATGTGGGTGTTCGGATCAAGGGAGAGGTGCAGCAGCTCGTTGGCCGCGTCACCGGTGGTGTAGCCGTTCGGGCCCCAGTGGTAGGGCAGGCCCACCTGGTGCAGGGTCCGCCCGTGCACCCGCAGCGGTGGCATCCGGTCGGTGACCAGCACCCGCGCCTCGATCACCGCGCGGGCGCTGACGATCGTCGCCCAGCCCGTGTGCTCCAGGCCCCGCTCTGCGGCCAGCTCCGGGGACACCTCGCAGAAGAACTCCGGCTGCAGCTCCGCGAGATACGGCAGCCACCGGGACATGCCGCCCGCGGTGTGGTGCTCGGTGAGCCGGTAGGTGGTGGCCACGTACGGGAACACCTGCGAGCCGGGCTCGGTACCGCTCGGCTGGTAGCGGTTGTCGGGGAGGGCGGGCAGCACCTGCCGTACCGGGTTGCGCTGCTGCTCGTACAACAGGTTCTCGAACGGGGAGTCCTGGGGCTCGTAGTGCACCGGCAGCGGCCCGTCCATGAGCCCGGACGGCACGTACAGCCAGGCCTTCCCGTCGGCCTGCATGAGGAACGGATCCCGGCCGGAGAGCGCCTCGGGACCGGTCGCGCCCCCGGGCGGCCGGTGACCGGGCGCCTTGTCCTTCTTGAAGTCGGGGACGTCGTGTCCCGTCCACTCGCCCTTCTCACCCTTGTCCGGGTCCCACCACACCAGGGCCTTCCGCTCGCTCCACGGCCTGCCCTCCGGGTCGGCCGAGGCGCGGTTGTAGAGGATGCGGCGGTTGGCCGGCCAGGCCCACGCCCACTCCGCGGCCACCCAGTCCTGCTCCCGGCCCGGCCTGCGACGCGCGGCCTGGTTGACGCCGTCGGCGTAGACACCGCAGTAGATCCAGCAGCCGCAGACCGTCGAGCCGTCGGCTTTCAACTGCTCGTAGGAGGAGAGCGGGTTGCCGCCGGCGTCATGGCCGTTGATCTCGGCGAGCACGGCCTCCGCGTCCGGCTCGGCCTGCTCGCCCTTCGTCGGATAGGTCCAGGCCAGGTCGAGCACCGGGCGGTCCATCGCGTCGGTGGACCCGGCCAGCTTCTCCCGGATGATCCGCCCGAGGTGGTAGGCGAACCACAGGTCGCTGCGCGCGTCGCCGGCCGGCTCGACCGCCTGGTGGTGCCACTGCAGCAGCCGCTGGGTGTTGGTGAAGCTGCCGTCCTTCTCGGTGTGGGCGGCGGCCGGCAGGAAGAACACCTCGGTGCGGTTGTCCTCGGTGCGCAGCTCCCCGGTCTCGATCTCGGGGCCGTCCTTCCACCAGGTCGCCGACTCGATCAGCGAGAAGTCCCGTACGACCAGCCAGTCCAGGTTGGCCATGCCGAGGCGCATCAGCTTGGAGTTGGCGTTGCCGACCGCCGGGTTCTGGCCGAAGAGGAAGTAGCCCCTGCAGATGCCGTCCAGTTGGGCCATGGTCGTCTCGTAGGTGGAGTGGGAGCCGGTCAGCCGTGGCAGGTAGTCGAAGCAGAAGTCGTTCCCGGCCGTCGCCGCGTCGCCCCAGTACGCCTTGAGCAGGCTCACCAGATACCGGCGCAGGTTGCCCCAGTAGCCCTTGCGGGCCTCCTGCGCCCGCACGAACGCATCGAGGTCCTGGTCCTGGTGGGCGTGCGGCATCGGGATGTAGCCGGGCAGCAGGTTGAACAGCGTGGGGATGTCCGTCGACCCCTGGATGGAGGCGTGCCCGCGCAGCGCCAGGATGCCGCCGCCGGGGCGGCCGATGTTGCCGAGCAGCGTCTGCAGCACGGCGGCCGCGCGGATGTACTGCACGCCCACCGTGTGCTGCGTCCAGCCGACCGCGTAGGCGAACGCCGTCGTCCGCTCGCGTCCGGAGTTCTCCGTCACCAGCTCGCACACCTGCCGGAACAGGTCCTGCGGCACCCCGCAGACGCGTTCGACCATCTGGGGCGTGTAGCGGGCGTAGTGCCGCTTCAGCACCTGGAAGACGCAGCGCGGGTGGGTGAGCGTCTCGTCCCGCTCCGGCTCGCCCGCACCGATGCCGGCGCCGCCGGCGCCGTGGGCCTCGCCGCGCGCGGCCTCGGCCACCGGCCTGCCGCCGTCGGCGCGCCCCGGGTACTCCTGGTCCCGCTCGCCCGTGGGCGCCCGCACCTCGGTCCCCTCGTACTGCCAGCTGCTGTCGTCGTACATGCGGGCGTCGGTGTCCAGGCCGGAGAAGACGCCGTCCAGGTCCTCGGTGTCACGGAAGTCCCCGCGCAGGACGACGGGCGCGTTGCTGTAGGCCACCACGTAGTCGCGGAAGTACTTCCCGTTCTTCAGGACGTAGTTGACGATCCCGCCGAGGAAGGCGATGTCGGAGCCCGCGCGCAGCGGCACGTGCAGGTCCGCGAGGGCGCTGGTGCGGGTGAACCGCGGGTCGACATGGATCACCTTCGCGCCGCGGGCCTTCGCCTCCATCACCCACTGGAACCCGACCGGATGGCACTCGGCCATGTTCGAGCCCTGGATGACGATGCAGTCGGCGTTCTGCAGATCCTGCTGGAAGGTCGTCGCGCCGCCGCGTCCGAACGAGGTTCCCAGACCGGGAACGGTGGAGGAGTGTCAAACGCGCGCCTGGTTCTCGATCTGGATCGCGCCCAGCGCGGTGAACAGCTTCTTGATCAGATAGTTCTCCTCGTTGTCGAGCGTGGCCCCGCCCAGGCTCGCGATGCCGAGCGTGCGCCGGGTGCGGGTCTCGTCGACCTCCCACTGCCAGCCGGCCCGGCGCGCCTCGATCACCCGGTCGGCGATCATGTCCATCGCCCGGTCCAGGGCCAGCCGCTCCCACTCGGTGCCGTACGGCCGCCGGTACAGGACCTGGTGCTCGCGGGCGTCCCCGGTGGTCAGCTGGAGACTCGCCGCGCCCTTCGGGCACAGGCGGCCGCGCGAGACGGGGGAGTCGGGGTCGCCCTCGATCTGGGTGACCCTGCCGTCCTGGACGTACACGTTCTGCGCGCAGCCCACCGCGCAGTACGGGCAGACGGACTTCACCACCCGGTCGGCGGTGGCGACCCGGGGTGTGAGCCGCGCGGTGCGCCCGCTCTTGGCGGCGGCTCCCCGGCCCAGCGGGTCCGTCCCGGTGAGCTGGCGGTAGACCGGCCAGGAGTCGATCCAGGTGCGTACGCCCACGCCTCCTCCTCCCGCTCGGTTCCTCGATTCTCGCCCGGCCGCGCGACCTCGGCATCTCCAGCCCCGGCGGGCCACGGAGCACCCGCACCGGGACCGGCCGAACGGCGGCACCGCGGTGCGACCGGGTCAACGGCCGCGTGCCGCCAGCCGTTCCCGCTGCGGTACGACCGTGTACTTCGGATCCTCGGCCGACGCCACACCGGCGTGGAACACGCCGAACCGCAGGGCCGCCGAGCCGGAGAGCAGGGCGGCGCCGCCCGCCAGGGCCAGGCGCCGGTCGCGCAGGCGCCCGGACAGGACGGCCAGGGCGGCTCCGGAGGTCGTCAGGACCTCCGCCGCGCGCAGCAGTCCGCGTGGCCTGCCCTGTTCGTAGGGTTCGGCGGGCAGGCCCATGCGGTGCTTCATCAGCCGGAAGGCGCCCAGTTCCAGCGCGGTGCCGAGTACGGCCGTGCGGCGCGCCGGTCCCGCCTGGCCGGTCGGTGCGGCGGCCAGCGCGAGGCCGGCGGCCGCGGTGGCCGCCGATCCCGCGAAGACGAAGGGAAGCTGCCGGTAACCCTCGTGCCAGGACGGCACCGCCGTGTCCGAGAGCAGCACCGCCGTGTACGTCGCCACCGCCGGACCGAGGACGGCGGCGCCCGCGGTGGCGGCCGAGCCCACGAGCCGGTAGCGGCCCGCGACATCGGCGGCCGCGGCGGCCAGCGTCAGCGGGGCGTACCCCGCCAGCAGCCACGAACCCACGCTCATCGGCGAGGTGGGCTTGAGGACCCGGAGCATGTTCAGGAAGCGGGCCGGGCGGCCGAGGTCGTGCACCAGCGCGGCCAGGGAGAGCGAGATGGCCCCGGCAGCGCCCAGCTTCGCCGGGCGGGCCAGGTCCGGCCGACCGGTGAGGCCGGCCCCGGCCGCCAGGAGCGAGGACGCCCCCGCCAGACCGCCGAGATACAGGTATCCGGCGATGTCCAGGGGCTGCCAAGTCGGTTTGTTGAGGATGGGCTTGCCGTAGTACGAGGAGAACTCGGCGGCCGGGACCATCGGTTGCTCGGCACGGCTCCGACGGCGTCCGGCAGAGCCTCCGGTCGACGCCTTCCGTCCCGACCCTTCACCCTGTGCACCGCTCATCGCGGCCTCCTTGCGAAACTCGCCACGGCGAGGGCGCCGAGCGAGACGGCGGCCAGTGCCGCATGCCGCCACATACCGGGCAGGTCCCGCGTGGTGACCACCGGGTCCGGGGGCAGGCCGTAGACCTCCGGCTCGTCCAGCAGCAGGAAGAACGCGCCGTCCCCGCCGACCCCGTCGTCCGGACTCTCGCCGTACAACCGGGCGTCGGTCACCCCGACCGCGTGCAGCTGCGCCACCCGGGCCGCCGCCCGCTCCCGCAGCTCTTCCAGCGGGCCGAACTGGATCGAGTCGGTCGGGCAGGACTTGGCGCAGGCCGGCTCCATGCCGACGCCCAGCCGGTCGTAGCACAGGGTGCACTTCCACGCCCGGCCGTCGTCCCGGCGCTGGTCGATGACGCCGTACGGGCAGGCGGGAATGCAGTAGCCGCAGCCGTTGCAGACGTCCGCCTGGACGACGACCGTGCCGAACTCGGTGCGGAACAGCGCGCCCGTGGGGCACACGTCGAGGCAGCCCGCGTGCGTGCAGTGCTTGCACACGTCCGAGGCCATCAGCCAGCGCAACTCGGTGCGGCCGTCGGGGGAAGCGGGGGAGCCGGTGCCGGGGCCGAGGTGTGCCGCGGCGGCGAACACGTCGACGTCCTCGTGCGTGCCGCCCGGGTCCGGCCCGCCGACCGGCCTGCTCTGTTCGATGAACGCCACGTGCCGCCAGCTGTCGGCGCCGAGCCCCTGCGTGTTGTCGTAGGACATGCCGGTCAGCTCCAGGCCGTCCTCCGGAACGGCGTTCCACTCCTTGCAGGCCACCTCGCACGCCTTGCAGCCGATGCACACGGAGGTGTCGGTGAAGAAGCCCATCCGCGGCGGGGCGTCCGGACAGCCGCCGTCGTTCCGGATCATGCCCTGCCCTCCTCGCTCCGGCTCAGCCCATTCGAGGGTGGCACGGGCGCGCTCGCTCCGCGCGCCCGGAGCGGCCCGCCCGATTACTAACACTTGGTTGAACAGTTCAGACTGATAAACCTACGATTAGTAGTCATGGACGAGGAGGACATGACCGTGAGCGGCAGGCGTCCCCCGGGCCGGCCCCAGGAGACGAGGGCCCTCGCCGCCGCGCTGCGGCTGGCCATGGGCCGGATCGTGCGCCGACTGCGCCAGGCGCACGCCGTGGGGGACGTCTCCCTCTCCGGCGTGTCCGTGCTGTCCCGGCTGGCCACCGCCGGACCGGACTCGCCCGGCGCGCTCGCCGACCTGGAGCGGGTCAGGCCCCAGGCGATGGCCACCACGCTCGCCGGGCTCGAACAACGCGGGCTGGTCAGCCGTACCCCCGACGCGGCCGACGGACGCCGGGCCATCATGTCGATCACCGACGCGGGCCGCGCCATGCTGGAGGAGCGCCGCTCCGAGTCCGTCGACCGACTCGCCCACGCCCTGGACCAGTTCACCCCGCAGGAGCGCGCGGCACTGGACGCCGTCCTGCCCCTGCTCGACCGATTGGCGCAGCGGCTGTGACCGGGCACCCCGGCAAGGGCCTGAGCGGCCGCCTGTTCGCCCGCTCCGCCCGCCGCCGGGAGACGCCACCCGGCCCCGGCTACCAGTGGGTCGCCCTCTCCAACACCACCCTCGGCGTCCTGATCGCCACGATGGACGCCTCCATCGTGATCATCTCCCTGCCGGCGATCTTCCGCGGGATCGGCCTCGACCCGCTCGCCGCGGGCAACATCGGCTATCTGCTGTGGATGATCCTCGGCTATCTGCTGGTCTCGGCCGTGCTGGTCGTCGTGCTCGGCCGGCTCGGGGACATGTTCGGCCGGGTCCGCATCTACAACCTCGGCTTCCTGGTCTTCGCCTGCGCCTCCGTCGCGCTGTCCCTGGACCCGTTCCGGGCCGGCGCGGGCGCCCTGTGGCTGATCCTGTGGCGCATCGTGCAGGCCTTCGGCGGCTCCATGCTCACCGCCAACTCGGCCGCCATCCTCACCGACGCCTTCCCGGCCCGGCAGCGCGGCATGGCCCTCGGCATCAACCAGATCACCGCGCTCGCCGGGCAGTTCCTCGGCCTCCTGGCCGGCGGACTGCTCGCCGCCGTCGACTGGCGGGCCGTGTTCTGGGTGAGCGTGCCGATCAGCGTCACCGGCACCATCTGGTCGTACCTCAGCCTGCGCGAGACCGCGGCCGGCGGGCGCGGCCGCATCGACTGGCTCGGCAACATCACCTTCGCCTCCGGCGCCGGGATCCTGCTCGCCGGCATCACCTACGGCATCCAGCCCTACGGCGGCCACCCCACCGGATGGACGAACCCCTGGGTGCTCGCCGGCCTGATCGGCGGTGTCCTCCTGCTCCTGGTGTTCTGTGTGGTGGAGACCCGGGTCGCCGAGCCGATGTTCCGGCTGTGCCTGTTCCGGGTGCGGGCGTTCGCCGCCGGCAACGTGGCCGCCCTGCTGACCGCGATCGCCCGCGGCGGGCTCCAGTTCATGCTCATCATCTGGCTGCAGGGCATCTGGCTGCCGCTGCACGGCTACGACTTCGAGGACACCCCGTTGTGGGCCGGCATCTTCATGCTGCCGCTGACCCTCGGCTTCCTGATCGCCGGTCCGGTCTCCGGCTACCTCTCGGACCGGTTCGGCGCGCGCCTGTTCTCCACGGCGGGTCTCCTGCTGGTCGCCGGTTCCTTCCTCGGCCTGCCGGCGCTGCCCGTGAACTTCGAGTACGGGATGTTCGCCGCGCTGCTGTTCGTCAACGGCTTCGGCCAGGGCATGTTCTCCGCGCCCAACACCTCGTCCGTGATGGGCAGCGTCCCGGCCCGCCACCGGGGCGTGGCCTCCGGGATGCGCTCCACCTTCCAGAACTCGGGCACGGCCCTGTCCATCGGCGTCTTCTTCTCGCTGATGATCTCCGGGCTGGCCTCCTCACTGCCGGCGACGCTCAGCAGCGGACTCCAGGCCCACGGGGTGCCCGCCGGCACCGCCCACGAGGTGGCCTCGCTGCCGCCGGTCAGCACCCTCTTCGCGACCTTCCTGGGCGACAACCCCATCGGTCACCTGCTGGGCTCCAGCGGCGATGCCGACCACCTGACGGCCGCCCAGCACGCCACCCTGACCGGTCACACCTTCTTCCCCCAGCTGGTCTCCGGCCCCTTCCACCACGGCCTGACCATCGTCTTCGGCGTCGCCACCGGCATGGCCCTGGTCTCGGCCCTCGCCTCCGCCCTGCGCGGAAGCCACGACCCCGCCGGCGACGACACCCCGAAGAGCTCCTATCCCACGTACGCCCGCAAGGGGTAGTGGTCCGAGAGGTTCGTGTACGTGTACGACGTGCCCCAGCTCGTGACCGTCCAGGGCGCCGACTGCTCCTTGACGACCTCGTTGCGCCAGCCCGCCGGGCGGGCGTGACCGGCACGGGCCAGGACGTAGTCGAGGTCCTCGCGCGGGTCGTTCGGGTAGCGGTCGTGGGCGATGGAGTTCTCCTGCGTGTCGAAGGAGTACGGGTGCCCGGTGCGCGCGTCGGCCCCGACCACACCGGCGTCGCCGAGCATCGACGCGTACTCACTGCTGCGCGAATCGACATTGAGGTCGCCCGCGAGCAGCACCTCCTCGTCGGCAGGGATGTTCTTGGCGTCCAGGAAGGCGTCGATGGCCTTGAACTGGCGGCTGCGCATCGCCGCGGCCTCGCCCGCACCGCACCCGGGGTCCGTGGACTGGGCGTGCGTGCCGACCACGTGCACCTTGGTGCCGTCGACGTTCAGGACGACGTACGCGAAGCCCTTGTTGGACCACCAGTCCGCGCCGCACGCGTCCTTGTAGACGTACTGCTCCTTGCGCAGGACCGGCCACTTGCTCAGCACGGTGACCCCGCCGTCCTCGGGCGTGGTCGACGAGTACGCCCCGCCGGTCGCGTCCCAGCCGCTCCTGCTGCGGCCGACCACCGGTGTCTGGTACGGGTACTCCGCCGCGGCCGCGTTCTTCAGCGCGTCGGACGAGGAGTTGTCGAAGGCCTCCTGGAGGACGACCACGTCGTTGCCGTGGAAGAAGGACGTCTTCGGGATCTCGGCGGCCCGGTGGTCCTGGCCCCAGTTCGGGTACAGGTTCTTGCTCATGAGGAAGACGTTGTACGTCAGGACCTTCAGCTCCGGTGCCGAACCGGCTGCCTGGGCCGGTGCCGAACCGGCGAGTGCCGCCGCGGGCAGGGCGAGGGCGAGCACGGCCGCCCCGAGGGCACGGCGAGGTGCGAAGAGCGTCACTGGATCTCCCTGTGGGTGAAGGGGGTTGAGTGGCGCCGCACATCAAACCACCTGGGATTACCCACAGGTAACACCCATGCGGGCAACAGATGGCTCACGGTCGAGGAGGCGGAGAGTCCGGTTGTGCCGGCCCCGCACTCCGGCTAACGGGTAGGGCCGAGGCCGCCCTCGTCGTTGCCCGGGTCGGGCTGGCAGGTGCGGCACAGTTCGTGATCCCCGTCGCGGGTGACGACGGTTCCCCAGCCGAGGCACTGCGTGCAGTCGCGGGCGAGGCGCACGTCGGGGCGGGGGGACGGGAACGGACTGTGGTGACGGGCTCCGTAAGCCATGCGGGAAGCGGCTCCTTGGGATGATGGGTCGCTGGCCGGATGGCTTCCATTATGTCCTACTTTTTCCTTATGTCAGTGACGGGTGTCACTGGGTGCCACCTTCAGCCCAGATTTCCAAGGCGCGCGTCCCGCCACAGGTCCACGCCGCCCTCGGTGGCGTACTTGTCGATCTCGGCCAGTTCCTCGGCGCTGAAATCGAGGTTCTCCAGCGCGGCCACGTTCTGCTCCAGCTGCTCGGTGCGCGAGGCGCCGACGACCAGCGAGGTGACCCGCTCGTCGCGCAGCGCCCAGGCCAGGGCCATCTGGGCCAGTGTCTGCCCGCGCCGGGCGGCGATGTCGTTCAGTGAGCGCAGCCGCCGGCGCATGTCCTCGGTCAGCCACCCCGGGTCGAACGACGTGCCCGCCGCGGCCCGCGAGTCCTGCGGCACGCCGTCCAGGTAGCGGCCGGTCAGCAGCCCCTGGGCGAGCGCCGTGAAGCCGATGACACCAAAGCCCTCCTCCTCGGCCGCCTCCAGCAGGCCGTCGGTCTCGATCCAGCGGTTGAGCATGCTGTACGACGGCTGGTGGATCAGCAGCGGGGTGCCCAGGTCGCGGAGGATGGCAGCCGCCTGCCGGGTGCGCTCGGCGTCGTAGGAGGAGATGCCGACGTACAGGGCCTTGCCCTGGCGTACCGCGGTGTCGAGCGCGCCCATCGTCTCCTCCAGCGGGGTGCTCGCGTCCAGCCGGTGGGAGTAGAAGATGTCCACGTAGTCCAGGCCCGTGCGGCGCAGGGACTGGTCCAGCGAGGCCAGCACGTACTTCCGGGACCCGCCGCCCTGTCCGTAGGGGCCGGGCCACATGTCCCAGCCCGCCTTGGTGGAGATCACCAGCTCGTCCCGGTACGGCGCGAGGTCCTGCTTGATGAGCCGGCCGAAGTTGATCTCGGCCGCCCCGTAGGGGGGACCGTAGTTGTTGGCCAGGTCGTGGTGGGTGATCCCGAGGTCGAAGGCGCGCAGGGCGATCTCGCGCTGGGTCTCGAAGGGGCGGTCGTCGCCGAAGTTGTGCCAGTAGCCCAGGGACAGGAGCGGAAGGTCCAGTCCCGAGCGGCCGGTGCGCCGGTAGCGCATGGTGCCGTCGTAGCGAGCGGGGTCCGCGACGTGGTTCATCGGGTCGTCTCCGGGTGGTGCCGTAGGGGTGCCCGTCGTGTGCGAGGGGGGCTCGTCTCACCCTGCGCCTTCATGATTCGTAAGTCCAACCGCTGCCTCTCATGGCATTGAGCGTTCGGATTTCTGAATCGGCCGGAGGCGGTCCGCGCTGTTCGATCCTACGAACTTCCCGCGGGACGTCTTACCGGCCGCCAGAGTGTCTGATAGGAAACTTTCCTACCAGTCCCCCGTACGGACCAACTCGCCACCCCCCACCCCTACTTGGAGTCCTCGTGGAGCACACAGACCGCGCATCAGCAGCCTCCGCCCACCTCTCCCGCCGGACCGTCGTAGCCGTCCTCGGTGCCGTCGCCTCCGGTGCGCTGCTCGGCGCCGAGCGCGTCGCGGCGGCACCGGAGGCACGGGCGGCCGCGCCGGGCCTCGACGACCCGGCGAAGAAGGAGATCGCCATGAAGCTGGTGTCGAGCGCGGAGAACTCCTCGCTCGACTGGAAGGCCCAGTACAAGTACATCGAGGACATCGGCGACGGGCGCGGCTACACCGCCGGCATCATCGGCTTCTGCTCCGGCACCGGCGACATGCTCGACCTCGTCCAGCTCTACACCGACCGGAGGCCCGGCAACGTCCTGGCCAAGTACCTGCCGGCCCTGCGCCGGGTCAACGGCAGCGACTCGCACGACGGCCTGGACCCCAACTACCCCAGGGACTGGCGCAGGGCGGCCCAGGACTCCGCGTTCCAGCAGGCGCAGAACGACGAGCGCGACCGCGTCTACTTCAACCCCGCGGTCGCCCAGGCCAAGGCGGACGGGCTGCGCGCCCTCGGCCAGTTCAGCTACTACGACGCCATCGTCATGCACGGCGACGGCGACGACCCCACCAGCTTCCGCAACATCCGCAAGCGCGCCCTGCGCAGCGCCAAGCCGCCGGCGCAGGGCGGCAACGAGACGACGTACCTGGGCGCCTTCCTCGACGCCCGGGTGTGGGCCATGAAGCAGGAGGAGGCGCACAGCGACACCAGCCGCGTCGACACCGAACAGCGGGTCTTCCTGCGCAACGGCAACCTCGACCTGAACACACCGCTGGACTGGAAGGTGTACGGGGACAGCTACCACATCGGCTGACAGTCCCAGGAGTGACGCGGCAGGTCCACGGCGCCCGGAACGGGGAGCGTCGCCGAGCGCTGTGGCCTGCGGACGAAGGACGTGCGCGCGCACAGTCACCGCCCGGTAGACCTCCGCTACGGCTGCCGCGGCCACCGCGAACCGGGCGGAACGGGCGAGCCGTCACGGGGCCTTGACGGCGGGTCCGGGCCGGGTCTGCTCCACGCGCCGGTGGTGCACTCGCACGTAGGCCCTCTGACAAGGGAAGATGGGTCGCGAGCGATCGAACACACCGATGCGGAGGAAACGGACTCATGCCGCACGAGCGAGCGGGCCGGCCGGCCGGTCCCGAGGACCTTGTCGACGTGGCCCGGCTGGTCACGGCGTACTACGCACTGCACCCGGACCCGGCCGACCCGGGGCAACGGGTGGCGTTCGGGACGTCGGGACACCGAGGCTCGTCCCTGGCAACAGCCTTCAACGAGGACCACATCGCCGCCACCAGCCAGGCCATCTGCGAGTACCGCGCGGCCCAGCGCGTGGACGGCCCCCTGTTCCTCGGCGCCGACACGCACGCCCTGTCCGAGCCCGCGAAGGTCACCGCCCTCGAGGTGTTCGCCGCGAACGACGTGACCGTGCTCGTCGACAGCGCGGACGGCTACACCCCGACACCCGCCGTCTCACACGCCATCCTGACGTACAACCGGGGCCGCACCTCCGGCCTCGCCGACGGCGTGGTCGTCACCCCGTCGCACAACCCGCCCGCCGACGGTGGCTTCAAGTACAACCCGCCCAGCGGCGGCCCGGCGGCCTCGGACGCGACCTCCTGGATCCAGGACCGGGCCAACCAGATCATCGCGGGCGGCCTGAAGGACGTCCAGCGGCTGCCGTACACCCGTGCGCTCGCCGCGGACACGACCCAGCGGTACGACTTCCTCGGCACCTACGTCGGCGACCTGCCGAGCGTCCTCGACCTCGACGCGATCCGCGCGGCCGGCGTGCGCATCGGCGCCGACCCGCTCGGCGGCGCGTCCGTCGCCTACTGGGGCCGGATC
Source organism: Streptomyces sp. NPDC031100 (assembly GCF_055570785.1). Lineage (NCBI taxonomy): Bacteria > Bacillati > Actinomycetota > Actinomycetes > Kitasatosporales > Streptomycetaceae > Streptomyces > Streptomyces sp. NPDC031100. Next base: position 226,938 of record NZ_JBVIGN010000006.1, on the reverse strand, counting down.
GCCGAGGAGCACGGCATCGACCTCACCGTGGTCAACCCGCACACCGACCCCACCTGGCGGTTCATGACGCTGGACTGGGACGGCCAGATCCGCATGGACTGCTCCTCGCCCTACGCGATGGCCTCCCTGATCGAGCAGCGCGACCGCTTCCGCATCGCCACCGGCAACGACGCCGACGCCGACCGGCACGGCATCGTCACTCCGGACGCGGGCCTGATGAACCCCAACCACTACCTCGCGGTCGCCATCTCCTACCTCTACCGGCACCGCGAGCAGTGGCCCGCCGACGCCGGCATCGGCAAGACGCTCGTCTCCTCCTCGATGATCGACCGCGTCGCCGCCGACCTGAACCGTCAACTGGTCGAGGTGCCCGTCGGGTTCAAGTGGTTCGTGGACGGGCTGGCCGGCGGCACCCTCGGGTTCGGCGGCGAGGAGTCGGCCGGCGCGTCCTTCCTGCGCCGCGACGGCTCGGTGTGGACCACCGACAAGGACGGCATCCTCCTGGCCCTGCTCGCCTCCGAGATCACGGCGGTCACGGACCGGACGCCGTCGGAGCACTACGCCGGCCTCACCGCCCGCTTCGGCGCACCCGCCTACGCGCGCATCGACGCCCCCGCGACCCGCGAACAGAAGGCGCTGCTGGCGAAGTTGTCGCCGGCCCAGGTCACCGCCGACACCCTCGCCTCAGAGGCGGTCACCGGAATCCTCACCGAGGCGCCGGGCAACGGCGCCGCCATCGGCGGGATCAAGGTCACCACCGCCAACGCCTGGTTCGCGGCCCGTCCTTCGGGCACCGAGGACGTCTACAAGATCTACGCCGAGTCGTTCCTCGGCCCCGCCCACCTCGCCCGGGTGCAGGAGGAGGCCAAGGGCGTGGTCCAGGCCGCGCTCGGCGGCTGAGACCCCAGGACGGTACGACGACCGTACGACGGCCTCCGCGATGCGTGCGCGGAGGCCGTCGCCGCGCCTGCTCAGCCGCGTCCGCGCCCCTGCTCCAGCCGGTCCAGCACGGCCTGCGCCATGGCGGCCTCGCCCTTGGCGTTGGGGTGTGCGGGGGCCGCGGGCGAGGCGGGCCGGAGCGGCTCGATCCAGCGGTCCGCGGGCGCCTTGCACATGTCGTGGCCGACCGTGGGGCCGTAGGTGTCGACGTAGGCGACCCGGTTCCAGGCGGCCACCGCGCGCAGCATCAGGTTCAGCCGCTTCTCGGTGTCACGCAGATAGGGGAAGTCCCGCTGCGCGAACGGCACCGCGGGGAAGCAGCCGGTGCCGTCGTCCGGCAGCAGGTCCGGGTAGCCGACGAGGAGCACGCGCGCGTGCGGCGCGCGGGCGTGCACGGCCCGCAGCACCCGGTCGATCTTCGGCGCCGTCTCCAGGACGGTCAGCGCCAGCCGGTCGTATCCCGACGCCTTGTACGAGCGCTCGCAGGGGTTGCCCGTCGGGTCCTGGGCGGCGAGGCGGGCGCAGGTGCCGATGATCGAGCCGAAGCCGACGTCGTTGCCGCCGATCTGCACCGTCACCAGGTCGGTGTCCCGGTTCAGCGCATCGAGCTGCGGGCTGTTGGTGCCCTGCGGCTGCCACATCTCGTCGGTCGTGGCCCCGCCGCAGCTCACGTCCTTGAACGCGGTCACGCCGCGCTGCGCCGCCACGAGCGAGGGGTAGTTGTGGTCGGAGCGGGCGCAGTTGGTGTCCATCTGGTTCGGGATGAGCGGGCCCGAGGTGTAGGAATCCCCGAGGGAGACGTACGAGAGGTCGTGGCCGTGCGCGGCCGCGGGCACCGTCGATGCGGCGACGAGGGCGCAGCCCCCGAGTGCCGCCCCCAGTACGGCGGCTCGCCGCCGGCCTCTCGCCCCGTCTGCCGCCCGCGTGTCGTTCGCCATGGAATCCTCCCCCTGAGGCCGGGACATCGCACGGAGCCCGCACCGAAGAGGTCCGCGCGTTCAACTGGGCCTGTATACCGTCCGGTAGGTCTCGCAGACCAGAAGCGGGAACGAACATTCGTGCCCGCGGGGGAGGGGCTCCGGGTGCGCGATCCGACGGCGGAGCGTCTGCGCACACCTGGACGACAAGCGGACATGACGCGCACCCCCGTGTCACCCGGCCGGGTGTTCTCCGGTGAACCTTTGCCCGGGCGAATCGGTTCGGCCGTGAGCCTTCGATGATCATGCCCTGGTGAACCTGCTACGCCGAAGTGCCGTACGCCGCCGGGTCGTTCCGGCCGCGCTCGGCACCCTCAGTGTCCTGTCCCTGCTGTCCGCCCTGCCCGCCGCCGCGCAGCCGGCGCCGGGGGACGCCCCGCGTGCCGTTCCGCCGCCCCGGCCGGTCACGGTCGCCGAGGCGCGCACGGACGCCTACCTCCGGTCCGTCCGGAACCGGTCCGAGGCACTGCGCGCCTTCTTCCGGCAGCTCCCGAAGGGCGGGGATCTGCACAACCACCTCTCCGGCGCGGTGTCCACGGAGTACCTCATCGAGCTGGCCGCCGAGGACGGGCTGTGCGTCGACACCGCGACGCTGACCGCCGTCGCCCCGCCCTGCGGCCCGGGCACCCGCCCGGCGGCCGACGCCCGCACCGACCGCGCCTTCCACGACGCGCTGGTGCGCGCCTGGTCCATGCAGGACTTCCCGCCCGACCGGAGCGGCCACGACCACTTCTTCGACACCTTCACCAAGTTCGGGGAGGTCACCTGGCGGCACCGCGGCAAGCTGCTCGCCAGGGTCGCCGACGACCTCGTGGGGCAGAACCAGTCCTATCTGGAGACGATGGTCACCCCGGCCTCCGACAGTGCGAAGAACCTGGCCGCCCGGGTCGGCTGGGACGACGACCTCGCCGCGCTGCACCGCAGGCTGATCGAGGGTGGCAAGCTGGACCGGGTGGTGGCCGAGGCCCGCAAGGAGGCCGACGACGGCGACGCCGAGTTCCGCGCCACCGAGCACTGCGGCACCGCACAGGCCCGCCCCGCCTGCGGGCTCACGATCCGCTGGATCTCCCAGGCGTCCAGGGGAAGTTCACCGGAGCGCGTCTTCACCCAGCTCGCCCTCGGCATGCGGCTGGCCGAGGCCGACCCGCGCTTCGTCGCCGTCAACCTCGTCCAGCCGGAGGACTGGGACAGCTCGCTGCGCAACTACCGCTTGCAGATGCGCATGGTCGGATACCTGCGCACCCAGTACCCCAAGGCCCATGTCACCCTGCACGCCGGCGAGTTGTGGCCCGGTCTGGTCAAGCCCGAGGACCTGAAGTTCCACATCGGTCAGGCGGTGGCCGTCGCCCGCACCGAGCGGATCGGGCACGGCGTCGACCTCGTCCACGAGGACGGCTGGCAGCAGACCGCCCGGACCATGGCGGCCCGCCGGGTCGCCGTCGAGGTGCCCTTCTCCAGCAACGCCCAGATCCTCGGCGTCAAGGGCGCCGACCACCCCTTCGCCACCTATCTCCGGTACGGCGTCCCGGTCGTCCTCGCCACCGACGACCCCGGCGTGTCGCGCATCGACATCAGCCACGAGTACCAGTACGCCTCCGACACCTACAACCTGGGCTACCCCCAGCTCAAGGACCTGGCCCGCGCCTCCCTGGAGTACGCCTTCCTGCCCGGCGCGAGCCTGTGGCAGGGCAACCCCACCACAGCGGGCTACCGTCCGGTGCCGGCCTGCCGCGGTCAGCGGCCCGGCCTCCCCGTGACATCCGCGGCCTGCCGGCGCCTGCTGGACGACAGCGCGAAGGCCCGGCTCGAATGGCGGCAGGAAGCGGCGTTCGCGACCTTCGAGCAGACACACGCCCGCTCGGGCCGCTGACCGGCACCGGCCCTGCATCCACAGGGCCGGTTCTCCGGCCCGGCCGGGCGGTGCAGCGGAATGACAACGCCCGGCCGGAAAGCGGAGTTTGGCCGAGAGGCCCCCGTTGTACAAGCGGTGGACCGCATTCCACCCGCCCGCGGTGGATTCGTCCTCGCCAATACCGCCCGGTCGCGCCGTCCGTCCGGCGACCCCCACGTGCACCTCGTGTCACCCGCCCGCATCGTGCGCGTTTACGGTCCGCAACACATCGTCACAGGTTCACCGCACGACCTTCACGAAACGTGCACTTTCGGCCGATCGGGGTGCCGGGTGCCTTCGGCGGGGCAGACGCCGCGTCCGCCGCGTGCCTAGCCTCCCGGGCCATGCGATCACCTCTGATGAGACGCCTCGGTCTCACCGCCGTCCTCGCGTTCCTCCTCGCCGTCTTCGGTCTCGCGCCGGCCGCCGGCGCCGACCCCGCGCCGGCCGCGCTGAGCTTCAACACCGACAGCGCCACCACCACCCCCGGCGGCACGGTGCACCTGTCGATGACCATCACCAACAACAAGACCTACGACATCTGGTTCGTCTACCAGACCATCGACCCGACCTGGCTCACCACCCAGCGCCCCGACCTGAAGTACAGCTTCACCGGCTGCAGCCTGGCCACGGCCGGTGGCGGCACCGCCTGTTCCGGCACGGGCCCGGCCAACCTCGGCGGCAACTACGGTGCCACCATCCCGCCCGGCCAGAGCCGCACCGTCACGCTGACCCTGCAGGTCGCCGCCGACTCCGGCTGCAACGGCAACATCGGCTTCTGCTCGTACTACTACGCCGAGTTCAGCGACAGCACCAACACCAGCGCCGGGCCGGTCTACGCGCCCGAAACGCGGGTGCTCTGCGCCTGACGGACCAACCGGACGCAGGGTGCGAGTGACCTGAAACGGACGCTCGGGACAGGTCTCCACCCGGTCTGGACCACTGGCACTTCGCCCGGCGGGCCACCACGGCCCGCCGGTGCGCCGTCCACGGCCCGGACCAGCACGCCGAAGTCGACGGACCGCCGCCATCCCCGCGCGGCGGCGACGGGAAAACGGGCCGTCGGGTTGCCTGGCGCCGCCGTTGGACACCTGCACTTTTCCGTCATGTTTCGTAAGTCGACCACAAAAGCTACACAGAGCCATCACCATGTGACGCGACGGATGCGTCGACGACCGGCTTCTGAGGGGGCGCCGGGGTCGCGCAAGGGGGGTGCGTCCGCTCCATGGAGCCGTGCTCCCCCCTGCCCGGGGAGGGGACTTCACCGCATGAAGCGGACCTTACGCACCACCGCACTGACGGTGGGCGCGCTCATCGCCGCGCTCGGACTGCCGGCCGGACCGGCCCAGGCCGACACCACGGCACCTCGCATCGACCTGAGAATCCTGGTGGTCGGCGACGGCGGCCCGGCCACCGACGCCATCGCCGCCGAACTCGACGCGGCCGGAACGCCGTACACCGAGGTCGACCTGACCCGGTCCGACCGGCCCACCATCGACGCCGCCTTCCTCGCCGACACCGTCGACGGGCGGCCCCGCGCCAAGTACCAGGCCGTCGTCCTGCCGAACGACAACCCGTTCGCCGCAGGCTCCGCCGAGATGGCCGCGCTCACCTCCTACGAGCAGACGTACGCCGTCCCCCAGGTCGACGCCTACACCTACGCCCGCCCCGAAGCAGGCCTGCAGTACCCCGTCTTCGGCGGCTACTCCGGCAGCATCGACGGCGTCCAGGCCCAGGTCACCGCCGCCGGAAAGGCCGGACCCTTCGGCTACCTCGACGGTGCGGTCCCCTTCGAGGACAACTCGCCCTCCGTCGGCGAGAGTTACGCCTACCTGTCGACGCCCGCGGCCGGCGCCGACTTCACCCCGTACGTCCAGGCGCCCATCCCGGGCACCGCCAAGCAGGGCTCGCTGGTCGGCGAGTACCGCCACGACGGGCGGCGCGAGCTGGTCGTCACCTTCGTCTACAACCAGTACCAGCAGCAGTTCCGGCTGCTGGCCCGGGGCATCGTGGAGTGGATGACCGGCGGCGTGCACCTCGGCGCCGCCCGCAACTACTTCGCCGTGCACGTGGACGACGTCTTCGCCGCCGACGACCGCTGGGACACCCAGCTCAACTGCACGCCCGGCGACGTCGACTGCACGGGCGGGGCCGGCACCCCCAACCCGATCCGCATGACCGCGGCCGACGTCGACCACGCCACCGCCTGGCAGAACAGCCACCACTTCACCCTCGACCTCGTCTACAACGGCGCGGGCAGCGTCGACCAGCGCGAGGACAACAACGGCGTCGACCAGCTCGCCGACGAACTCGTCGCCGACCGCAGCCAGTTCCGCTGGGTCAACCACACCTACACGCACGCCTTCCTCGGCTGCGAGCAGAACACCACCGTGGTGCCCTGGACGTGCCAGACCAACGCCGACGGCAGCACCAAGTGGGTCAGCCGGAGCACCATCGACTACGAGATCGCCACCAACCGCGCCTGGGGACAGGCCAACGGACTGCCCCTCCAGACCGACGAGTTGGTCACCGGTGAACACTCCGGCCTCAAGCTCCTGCCGCAGCAGCCCGCCGACAACCCCAACCTCGCCACGGCCCTCGCGGACAACGGCATCGACTGGCTCGCCTCGGACAACTCCCGTGACCCCGACCAGCGCACGGTCGGCCCCGCCACCACCGTCTCGCGCTACCCGATGAACGTCTTCTACAACGCGGGCCGGGCCGCCGAGCAGGTCGACGAGTACAACTGGATCTACACCAGCCGCGCCCAGGGCGGCAGCGGCATCTGCGAGGACAACCCCGCCACCACCACCTGCCTGAGCGCGCCGCTGAACACCAGCACCGGCTACGGCGACTACATCGTGCCGCTGGAGACCCGCATCGCCCTAGGGCACGTCCTGTCCAACGACCCCAAGCCGCACTTCATCCACCAGTCGAACCTCGCCGAGGACCGCATCGCCTACCCGGTCCTGAACGGCGTACTCGACGGCTACGACGCCCTGTTCGCGGACAACACCCGGCTGGTGAACCCGAGAATGAAGGACATCGGCATCGAACTGCAGCGCCGTGCCGCCTGGAAGAGGGCCATGAGCGCCGGTCAGATCACCGCCTACCGCATCGGCGACGCCGTGACCGTACAGGCGCCGAACGGTGTCGACGTCACCGCGACCCTGCCCACAGGCACCACGCTCGGCGGCACCGCCTTCGGCAGCGCGTACGCGGGCGCGGTGTCCGGCTGGACGTCCTCCACCGGCAGCGCGCTCACCTTCACCCTGCCATCGACCACCTCGGCCCCGGCCGCGGCCAAGGCCGCGAAGGCACCGGCCACCCGACCCGCGCCGCGCGCCAAGGTCCCCGCGGGCGTGACCGAGCAGGTCCCGTACACCCCGGACAGCTGAACGGCGCACCGAATCGAGGTCCCGGCCGCCCACCAGCGGCCGGGACCGGCACGACCACCCCACTTCTTTGCGTGGAGCACATCAATGCACGTTCACCACGGCGCGCGCAGCCCCGGCGCGACGCGCGTCACCCTGCTCACCGAAGGCACCTACCCGCACAGCCACGGCGGCGTCAGCGTCTGGTGCGACCAACTCGTCCAGGGCATGCCCGACCTCGACTTCGACGTCATCGCGGTCACCGGCACCGGCCGCGAACCCGTCGTATGGGACCTGCCCGCCCACGTCCGCAACGTACGGTCCGTCCCCATGTGGGGCGCCCCGCCCGAGGGCCGCCCGCCCCGCGGCCGGGCCCGCAACCGACTGGCCGCCGCCTACGAGCGGTTCCTGACCGCGCTGCTCGACCCGCGCGCCGAGGACGGCTTCGCACCCGCCCTGTACACGATGGCGCGGGCCGCCGCGGACGGCACCCTGAGCCCGTTCCTGCGCGGCGACCGGGCGATCGCCATCCTCGCCGCGGTGTGGAACCGTCCCGGACTCGCCGTCCGCGAGGCCCGGCCCACCCTGCACGACGCGGTCACCGCGACCGCCCTCCTCGAACACGCCCTGCGCCCCCTGGCCGCACCCTCACCCCGGGGCGGAGTCGCCCACGCGGTCAGCGGTGGTGTCGCCGTCCTGCCGGGCCTGGCCGGCCTCGACCGGTACGACGTCCCGCTGCTCCTCACCGAGCACGGCGTCTACCTGCGCGAACGCTACCTCGGCTACCGCACCGCGCCCTACCGCTGGCCGGTGAAGGCCCTCGTGCTCGGCTTCTTCCGGCTGCTCGCCGAGGAGAGCTACCGGCGGGCCGCCCTGATCACCCCGGGCAACCGCTACAACCGGCTGTGGGAGGAACAGGGCGGCGCCGCACCGGAGTCGATCCGCACGGTCTACAACGGCGTGGACCCCGCCGCCTTCCCGCCGGCCGGGCCCGAGCCCGACGCACCCACGCTGAGCTGGGCGGGCCGCGTCGACCCGATCAAGGACCTGGAGACCCTCATACGAGCCTTCTCCCAGGTCAGGGATCGAATACCCGAGGCGCGGCTGCGTCTGTTCGGCGGCACGCCCCGGGGCGGAGAGGCCTACCGAGAGCGGTGCGAGGCGCTCGCGGCCGAGCTGGGACACGCGGACGCCGTCACCTTCGAGGGCCGCGTCGACGACATCAAGGACGCCTACGCGGCCGGCAACGTCGTGATGCTGTCCAGCATCAGCGAGGGCTTCCCGTTCACCCTCATCGAGGCCATGTCCTGCGGCCGGGCGACCGTCTCCACCGACGTCGGCGGCGTACGGGAGGCCGTCGGCGACGCCGGGCTCGTCGTCCCGCCGCGCGACCCGGCCGCCATGGCCGCGGCCGCCCTGGAACTGCTCGCCGACCCAGAGCGGCGCCGGGCGATGGGGGAGGCGGCCCGGCTGCGGGTGATCGAGCAGTTCACCCTGCGCCGGACCATCGACACCTTCCGCTCCATCTACCTCGAACTGCCCATGCTCACAAGGCCGTTGGCAGCCGAGCCCGTGCTGCCCCAGGACACCCGTGCCGATGCCGGGAGCCTGGCCGGATGAGCGGACCGATGGCACTCGAACCGGGCGGAACGGAACAGGACACACTGGCCCTCCGGCTCGCCGGGACCCCCGCACGCGGCCGCCGCGGCGACGACCACACCCTCGCCCTCCGGCTGCCGCGGCAGGGCCCGGACGAGGAGGCGGTGAGCCGTCTCGCCGCCGAACTCGCCGACCGCATCGGCCCCGCCGTCCACCCCTACGAGGTGGCCGCCCTGCTGGAGGCCGAGGGTCTGTCCGCCGAGGTGATCAGGGAACGGTACGGCCACCCCAACCTGTTCTCGCTCGCCACGGCCCTGTACGAGCAGGTGCCCCGAACTTTCCCGGAACCGGCACCGGCGGCCGACCCCTGGCGCCCGGACCACGTGCGGTGCCTGCTGCGCGGCTTCCTGTTCGCCCTGCCGGGGCTCGCCTATCTGCTCACCGCACCGCTGTGGCACCCCGGCCGGCATGCCACGGCACTGGTCGTCGCGGGGCTGGTCTCCTGGGCGTGGGGGCAAGGGCTCGGCCACCGGGCGTACTTACGGATGGCCACCGGGCGACGGGAAGCTGCCCGCACGCTGCTGACCGGGGCGCCCGTGGGCGCGGCGCTGGCCACGGCCGCCGCCGTACCGCCGGCCGACGGCGGCCCGGTGATCCTGGCAGCGGCAGCACAGTCGCTGTATCTGGCCGCGGCGGGCGTGCTGCTCGTCCTCGCCCGCGAGCGGCTGCTGCTCGCCGCGCTCACCCCGCTGATCGCCGGCGCCGGCGTACTGCCCTGGTGGGAACCGGGAACCCTGCTGCGGGCCGGGCTCCCCCTGCTGGCCCTGCCGGCGACGCTCGCCGTCACCGCGCACGCCCTGCGCAGTGCCCACACCGCCCCGGCCGCTCCCGAGGACGGACGACCCCGCCTGGTGTGGTCCCTGCCGTACGGGCTTTTCGGCCTCGCCGCCGGCCTGCTGGTGCTGGCGGAGGGCCGGCAGGCGCCGTACGCGGTGATCGTGTTGACTGTGAGTATGGGGCCGGCCGAGTGGCTGCTGTACCGCTACCGGGGCCTGTCCGTCGCCGCACTGCGCGCGGCCGCCACCCCCGCAGGATTCCTCCTGCGCTCCGCCGCTGTCCTCGGCCTCTGCCTGCTCGCCTATGTCCTCCCGCTGCTGCCCGCAGCGCTGCTCACCGGCGCCGAACCCGCCGCCCTGCTCCTGCTCGCCGCCACCCTGTGGACCGCGCTGCTCCTCCAGGCGTTCGGGACCGCCTGGCCGCCTGCCGTCATCTGCCTCGCCGCCGCGACCGCAGTCCTGTTTCTGCCACCCAGCGCGCTCGCCCTGCCGCTGTGCTGCGGCGCGGCCGCCCTGTGCCTGGCGGCGTGCGCGCTGCGGCTGCTCGGCCGGCCGGCTCGGCACGCCTGAACCGCTCCCTCCTCAGCAACCGACCGGAAGGACCCACGAGTTGACCTCCGCACCGCTCGCCGCCGTCACCGGAGCCGAGGGCTTCATCGGCTCCCATCTCACCGAGGCCCTGGTCGCCTCCGGGCACCGGGTCAGGGCCATGGCCCAGTACAACTCCTTCTCCTCCTACGGCTGGCTGGAGACCCTCGCCCCGGACGTCCTCGACCACGTGGAGATCGTTCTCGGCGACGTCCGCGACCCCGGCTCGGTCCGCGGTCTGCTCGAAGGCGCCGACGTCGCCTACCACCTGGCCGCGCTGATCGCGATCCCGTACTCGTACCAGGCACCGCACAGCTACGTGGACACCAACGTCACCGGCACCCTCAACGTGCTGGAGGCCGTCCGCGCCCTCGACACCCCCCGGCTGGTGCACACCTCCACCAGCGAGACCTACGGCACCGCGCAGACCGTGCCGATCACCGAGGACCACCCCATCAACACCCAGTCCCCGTACGCCGCTTCGAAGGCCGGTGGGGACCGGCTGGCCGACAGCTACCACGCCAGCTTCGACACACCCGTGGTCACCCTGAGGCCCTTCAACACCTTCGGGCCGCGCCAGTCCATGCGCGCGGTCATCCCCACCGTCATCGGCCAGGTCGCGGCGGGGGAGCGCACCATCACCCTCGGCGACCTGCGTCCCACCCGGGACTTCACCTTCGTCGAGGACACCGCGCAGGCGTTCCTCGCCGTGGGCACCGCGCCCGCCGAGCAGGTCGTCGGACGCACCTTCAACGCCGGTACCGGCGGTGAGATCTCCGTCGGCGACCTCGTCGCCCTGATCGGCAAGGTCATGGACACCGCCCTCGACGTCCGCGCGGACCCCGAGCGCATCCGGCCCGCGAACTCCGAGGTGATGCGGCTGGTCGCCGACGCCTCCCGGCTCGCCGCGGCCACCGGCTGGCAGCCCGCCCACACCCTCGAACAAGGCCTCGCGCACACCGTGGACTTCTTCCGCGACCCGGCCAACCTGGCCCGCTACAAGACCGGCATCTACAACATCTGACCCCGTCAGGCAAGGACAAGGAGGAGCCCCATGCACGCAGTGATCCTGGCGGGAGGCAAGGGCGTCCGGCTGCGCCCCTACACCACCGCACTGCCCAAGCCGCTCGTCCCCATCGGCGACCAGCACGCCATCCTGGAGATCGTGCTGCGCCAGCTGTCGGCCGCCGGCTTCACCCGCTGCACCATCGCGATAGGCCACCTCGGCGAGATCATCCGCGCCTACGTCGGCGACGGCTCCCAGTGGGGCATGGCCGTCGACTACGCGACCGAGGACAGCCCCCTCGGCACCATGGGCCCGCTGCTCACCCTGCGTGACCGGCTGCCCGAGACCTTCCTGGTCATGAACGGCGACATCCTCACCGACCTCGACTACGCCGACGTCCTGCGCCGGCACCAGGTCTCCGGAGCTCCGCTGACCATCGCGACGTACGCCCGCAAGGTGCACATCGACTTCGGGGTGCTGACCACGGACGCCACCAAGGTCGTCGCCTTCACGGAGAAGCCCAGCATGGACTACCGCGTCTCCATGGGCGTCTACGGCCTCAGCCGCTCGACTCTGGACGGGTACACGCCGGGCCTGCCGCTGGGCTTCGACGAACTGGTCCTCGACCTGCTGGCCGCCGAGAACCCGCCGCACGCCTACGAGTTCGACGGGTACTGGCTGGACATCGGCCGCCCCGACGACTACGACCGGGCGAACGCCGAGTTCACCACCCGCAAGTCGCTTCTGCTCAAGGGAGCCTGAGTACCGCATGCGCATTCTCGTCCTGGGCGGCACCGGATACCTGGGCCGCCACGTGGCAGAACGGCTGCGTGCCCTGCACGGCGCGCAGGTCCTCGCCGGCGGCCGCACCTCCGCCGCTCGGTTCCGCATCGACCTCGCCACGGACCGGCCGGAGCGGCTCGCGAAGACGCTGGCCGCGGCCGCGCCCGACGCCGTGGTCAACTGCGCGGGCGCGACCGGGGGCGATGCGGTGACCCTCGCGGAGGTCAACGCCCGCGGCCCGGCCGCGCTGTGCGCCGCACTCCGCGAGGCGGCGCCCACCGCCCGCCTGGTCCACCTGGGCTCGGCCGCCGAGTACGGGCCCGGCGTTCCGGACACCCCGGTGACCGAGTCGGCGCCCGCCTGCCCGGTCACCCCGTACGGCGTGACCAAGCTCGCGGGCACGGTCGCGGTGACCTCCGCCGCCCTGGACGGTGTGGTGCTCCGGGTCGGCAACCCGGTGGGCCCCGGAGCACCCGTCGCGAGCCTGCCCGGCCGCATCGCGGCCCAGCTGCGGGCGGCCGGCCGGGACCCCGAGGCGGTCCTGCGGCTCGGCGACCTGTCCGCCCACCGCGACTTCGTGGACGTACGCGACCTCGCCCGGGCGGTCGCCCTCGCGATCACAACTCCCGGTCCACTGCCTCCTGTTCTCAACATCGGCGGCGGAGGGGCCGTACCGGTACGGGAGTTGGTGCAGGGTCTGGCCCGGCGGGCGGAGTTCCGGGGGCGGCTGGAGGAGAACACGCAAGGCGCAGTCGGCTCGGCCCGCTCCGCCCGGGTGTCCTGGCAGTGCTCCGACATCACGGCCGCCGACCGCGCCCTCAGCTGGCGGCCCGTCCACGACCTGGACGACGCCCTCGACGCGCTGTGGGCGGCCACGGAGGTGAACGGACCCGTGGCATGAGCCTGTTGATACCGCTGTACGTGCATCCGGCCGAGGACCCCGGCGCCTGGCACCGGCTGATCACCGCGGCCGCCCGCACGTACGCGGTCGTGCTCAACCCCGCGAGCGGTCCCGGGACCGCCCCCGACCCCGCCTTCACGGCGGCCGCGCGGGCGCTCCGGGACGCGGGCGCCCGGCTGCTCGGGTACGTCGACACCGACTACGGCGTCCGGGACCGTGCCGAGGTCGTCGAGGACGTGCGCCGGCACCAGGAGTGGTATGGGGCCGATGGCTGCTTCCTCGACCGGGCGACCGCCACCGCGGAGGGCTTGTCGGGCTGCCGGCGCCTGGTCCGGGACGTACGACGGCTCGGCGCGGGGACGGTCGTCCTCAACCCGGGGGTCCACCCGGCCCCCGGGTACCTCCGGCTCGCCGACCTGACCGTCACGTTCGAGGGCCACTGGTCCACGTACGTCTCGGCGTTCACCAGACCGGTCTGGACGGCACGCCACCCGCCCGACCGGTTCTGCCATCTCGTCTACGGCGTGCCCGAGGCCCTCGTCCCCCTCGCCGTGCGCACCGCGCACGCCCGCGGTGCGGCGGTCTGCGGACCGGTGACGGGAGAACCGCCCAACCCGTGGGCCGGGTTGACGCCCGCGCTGACCTGGACGGAGGAATGACCTGCTCGGACGGTGTGAAAGGCTTGGAGGGTCCGCGTCCGTACGACCGAGGAGCGCCGCCCGCATGGCCGTCATCCACCACACCACCCTCAAGCCCACCAAGGTGGAACTCCTTGCCGACTGGCTGCCCACCCGGCCGTGGTACCGCGGCGGTGCGGACGCCCCCGTGCTGACGAAGTCCGGCGGCTTCCGGCTGGACGACCCCGCGGGCGAGGTCGGGATCGAGATCATGGTGGCCACCGACACCTCCACCGCCGAGCCGACCGCCTACCTGGTCCCGCTCACCTACCGCGGTGCGCCGCTGCCCGGGGCCGAGCACGCGCTCGTCGGCACGATGGAACACGGCGTGCTGGGCAGGCGCTGGGTCTACGACGGCTGCCACGACCCGGTGCTGGTGGCGGAGTTGCTGGCGCTGATCGAGGGCCGGGCGCAGGCCATGGCCCAGAGCATCTCGGACACCCCTGACCGGGAGGTGACCCGCTCCTACACGGGCGAGCCCTTCCCCCGGGTGGACCTCATCCCCGATCCGACCGCGCCGCACGGCACGACGCTCCACCTCCACCGCGTCCTCACGCCCGTCCCCGACAACCCGCCGCTGCCCGCCGAGCCGGTGGTCGGCCATGTCGCGAGTGGCTGGCCGGCACCGGACGGCACGCGCCTGCGGGCGGTGTTCATGGTCCTGGACACGCACTGATCTGATCCGGCGTCAGCCGATGCGGCATCAGGAGCCAGGTCACCCACTTCCCTTGTGCTTCTGGCATGCCCCGGTCAAATCTGTCACTCTTTCGGCAGTCCCCGCCCTGACCCCATGAGGGCGCGGCGCACCACCCGTACAGCGATCGCGCAACCCCATTCCACGGCCGCCCCGGCGCACCCCAGCCGACCGGGCGGCCTCGAGCAGGCGGAAATCCCGGCCGCCGCAAAGGAGTAGCGTGTGAGATCGACCCCCCACAGGGCCCTCGGCGCCGGTGCCCTCACCATCGTCGCGCTGGCCGCCCTCTCCCTCCCCGTCACCCCCGCCGCCGCCCAGCCCGCCCAGGAGCCGGTGGCCGCCGCCTGCACTCCGGCCCAGGCGGTCACCAACGGCGGCTTCGAAAGCGGCACCTCGCCCTGGACCCAGTCCTCGTCGAGCGTGATCACCAGCCGCACCGGCCAGAGCGCCCACGGCGGCTCCTCCTTCGCCTGGCTGAACGGAGTCGGCAGCACCCACACCGACACCCTCAGCCAGAGCGTCACCGTCCCGAGCGGGTGCAGCACCGCCACCCTCACCTTCTGGCTGCACATCGACACCGACGAGACGACCTCGTCCACCGCATACGACAAGCTGACGGCCAAGATCGGCAGCACCACGCTGGCGACCTACTCGAACCTCGACGACAACACCGGCTACGTGCAGAAGTCGTTCGACGTGTCGTCGTTCGCGGGCCAGACCGTGAACCTCACGTTCACGGGAACCGAGGACTACAGCCTCCAGACGAGCTTCGTCCTGGACGACATCGCCCTCGACACCTCCGGCGACACCACCCCGCCCCCGGCGGACTCGACGCGCACCCCGGCCGCGCCCTCCTACACCGTCAGCCTCAGCAGCGACACGAGCGGCACCGTCTGGAACGGGCACGAGACCGCGTCCTTCATCAACGCCTCCGCCACCGCGCTCAGCGAGGTGTACCTGAGGCTGTGGGACAACTACCACGGCACCTGCTCGGCCATGCCCATCACGGTCGGCAACGTCACCGGCGGCACCGCGGGCGCCCTCTCCGTGGACTGCACCGCCCTGAAGATCACCCTGCCCACGCCGCTGAACCAGGGGCAGACCGCCACCATCGGCTTCGACCTGGGCATCACCGTGCCCAGCGGCGCCGACCGGTTCGGTCACGACGGCGCCTTCAGCTTCATCGGCAACGCCCTGCCCGTCCTCGCGGTCCGCGACAGCGCCGGCTGGCACCTGGACCCGTACACCAACAACGGCGAGTCCTTCTACTCCCTGGCCGCCGACTTCAAGGTCACCCTCGACCACCCCAGCAGCCTGCTGGTCCCGGCCACCGGCACCTCCACCGACACCCCCGGCTCCAGCGGCCGTACGGTGACCACCGCCACCGCGTCCAAGGTCCGTGACTTCGCCTGGGCCGCCGGGCCCTTCACCAAGATCTCCGGCACCTCGTCCGGCGGCGTCCCGGTGAACATCTACTCCGTCTCGGGGATCAGCTCCTCCAGCGCCCAGTCGATGCTCAGCACCGCCAGGACCGCCGTCGACGCCCACGCAGCACGCTTCGGCGCCTACCCCTACGGCGAGCTGGACGCGGTCATCGACAACAACTACTGGTTCGGCGGGATGGAGTACCCGGGGTTCGTCCTCGACCTGGTCAGCACCACGGCGCTCACCCATGAGATCGGCCACCAGTGGTGGTACGGCATCGTCGGTGACGACGAGTACACCAGCCCGTGGCTGGACGAGGCGTTCACCGACTACGCCACCGACCTGGCCCTCGGCAAGAGCGGCAGCAACTGCTGGAGCAGCGTCTCCTGGGCCTCCAGCGCCGAGAAGATCACCAACTCGATGGCCTACTGGGACGCCCACTCGTCCCGCTACTCCACCGTGGTCTACGGCTACGGCAAGTGCGCCCTGCACGACCTGCGGCGCGTCCTCGGCGACACCGCCATGGCCAAGCTGCTCAAGGACTACGCGGCCGCGCACTGGTACGGAGTCTCGACCACGGCCGAGTTCAAGGCGGCCGCCCAGGCCGCCACGAGCACGGACCTGACCTCCTTCTGGACCCAGCACCGCATCGACGGCTGACCCCGCAGCGGCCGGGTGGGGGGGGGGGGGGGAGGGGGGGGAGAAGCGAAGAAAGGGGGATGGGGGCAAGGAA